>CAWBNB010000001.1:0-5884 GCA_963789885.1 uncultured beta proteobacterium
CCCGCCCCGAAGGTCCGCGCCAGCTCCGCTTCCGGACCCGCCTCCGACCGGGAGCTTTCGCAGTTCGAGCGGCTGCTCGCCGAGCTGTCGGCGCGGTTCATCAATCTGCCCGCAGCCGAAGTCGACGGCGCGATCGCCGACGCGCTGCGGCAGATCGTGGGGATACTCGGCGCCGATCGGAGCCAGCTGATCCGCTTCGAGTACCCGACCGGCGAGGCCTACATCACTCATTCCTGGGCGGTCGACGGCGTGCCGTCGGTGCCGCCCAAGGCCGTTGCCGCCGCGTATCCGTGGGTGGCCGGACGCCTCCGTGCGGGCCACGCTGTCGTGGTGCGTCGCCTGGACGATCTGCCCCCGGGAGCGGCGATCGACAAGGCGTCGTTTCGGCGTGCCGGCGTTCAGTCCAATCTCTCGATGCCCATGCCGGTGGCGGGGCGCGTCGAAGGCGCGATCGCCATCGGCTCCCTCCGGGGCACGCGCGACTGGCCGAAGGAGCTCGTCGAACGGGTCCGGGTGCTGGCGGACGTGTTCGCCAACGCGCTCGCGCACAAGCGCGCGCAGGAAGGGCTCGATGCCGCGATCGGCTTCGAGCAGCTGGTCTCGGAGATCCTGGCCGCGCTGCTTACCGCCGGCCGTGCCGGACAGGCCCGCGTGATCGAGGCCGGCTTGCGCGACATGGCGCAGGCGTTCGGCGCGGACCGTGCCACCCTTTGGCAGCGTCTCGAGGGCGGGAGCGAGTTCACCAAAACCCACCGGTGGCTCGCCGATGGCGTCCCGGCCCCGCCGGATTCGATGGGCGCCGTGCCGCTGCCGTGGATCAGCGCCCGGCTCGTCTCGGGCCTCGTCGTACGCTTCGCGCGCCACGCGGACCTTCCGCCCGCGGCGGCGGCGGATCTGCCCGCGCTCCAGGCGCTCAGCATACGCGCTGCGGTGGTCGTGCCGCTCACGGTGTCCGGCGCCGTCGTCGGCGCGCTCTCGTTCGCCACCGCATGGAAAGACCGCGAGTGGCCGGACGCGCTCGTCCCGCGGGTGCAGCTCGTCGGCGACGTGCTCGCCGCCGTGCTCGCGCGCCAGGCGGCGGTGCGCCGCGAGGAGGAAGCGCAGGCCCAGGCCGCTCACGCCGCCCGGATCGGGACGATGGGCGTGTTCGCCGCCTCGCTCGTGCACGAGCTCACCCAGCCGCTCGCCGCGAGCCTCGCCAACGCGGAGACCGCGGCCGAGCTCCTCGCCGCCCCGGAGCTCGATCTCGACGAGTTGCGGGCGACGGTGTCGGACATCGTCGCCGACGACCGGCGCGTCGGCGAGCTGATCCAGCAGCTACGCCGGTTCCTCCGCCGCGGCGAGGCGGAGCGGGCGAGGCTCGATCTCCGCGAAGTGGTGGACGAGGTCCTGCGCCTCGCCGGGAACCCCGTGGCCGAGAAGGGGATCGCGCTTGCGCTCGATCTCCCGGAAGCGCGGTCGGAATTCGTCGGCGATCGCGTGCAGATCCAGCAGGTCCTGCTGAACCTGCTGCTGAACGCGATCGACGCGGTCGGGAGCTGCGAGCCCGGTTCGCGCCGCGTGAGCGTGCTCGCCCGAGCGTCCGCGAAGGGCATGAGCGTCGAGGTGGCCGACTCCGGGCGCGGGATGGACGAAGCCACGCTTGCCCGCATCTTCCAGCCGTTCTTCACGACGAAGCCGAACGGCATGGGGCTCGGCCTGTCGATCAGCCGGAGCATCGTCGCGGCACACGGGGGCACCCTCTCGGTGCGGTCTGCGCCGCGCGAGGGCACAACGTTCCGGGTGGAGCTGCCTTTGCGCCCGCCGGGCGGGTCCCCGTCCGCGCCGGCGCCGCGCGCGGCGCTCCCCGCACCCCCGGCAAAGGGCATCGGCACGGTCTTCGTCATCGACGACGATCCGTCGATGCGGCGCGCGCTCGAGCGTCAGCTCCACGGGGCGGGCTATCAGGTCGAGACGTTCGGCTCGGCGCAGGATTTTCTCGAGCGCCCGCCGCACGCGGGTGCCGCCTGCATCGTGAGCGACGTCCGGATGCCGGGGCTGAGCGGGCTCGATCTGCAGGACTCGCTCGCCCGGGCGGGCCGGGACCTGCCGATGGTGTTCGTCAGCGGTCACGGCGACATCCCCACCAGCGTGCACGCGATGAAGGCCGGCGCGGTCAGCTTCCTGGCGAAGCCGTTCACGAAGAGCGACGTCCTCGCGGCGGTCGCGGAGGCACTCGCGCGCTGCCGCCAGCAGGAGAGCACGCGGAAGGAGAAGGCCGAGTTGCGGACCCGCTACGGCTCCATGACGCCGCGCGAACGCGAAGTGTTCTCCCTCGTGGCGGCGGGCCTGCTCAACAAGCTCGTCGCCGACCGGTTGGGCATCGCCGAGAAGACGGTCAAGATCCATCGCGGCCGCGTGATGGAGAAGATGGGCGCGGCGACGGTCGCCGACCTCGTGCGGATGGCCGAGCGGCTCTTGCCGCAGGCGGAGAGCGAAGCGGGGCGCAAGTAAACCGTCGCGAGCGCTGTCCGTAGGACCAAGGTCCTATTTCCGCAAGTCAGGCGCGCGGCGAATACTCGCGCGGTGCTGGCACCCAGACCCCGAGGACTCCACGTGCTGCTCGTGGACAACGACGCGTCGCTGCGGCGCGCACTCGCGCGGACGATCCGGCTGGCGGGGTTCGAAGTCGCGGCGTTCCAGTCGGTGGAAGCGCTGCTCGCCCACGGCGTTCCGGAGCGCGATGCCTGCCTGGTGCTCGACGTGGATCTCCCCGGCATCGGCGGGCGCGAATTCAAGCAGACGCTGGTCGAGGCGGGTCGCGATCTCCCAACCATCTTCATCACCGCGCTCGAACCCGCCGAGGTGGACGGGTCGCTCGCCGCGTTCGCACCGGTGGCGGTGCTCTACAAGCCGTTCGACAAGAAGGACCTGCTCGAGGCGATCGGGCGGGCCTGCAACTGACGTGGAACCGCAACATGCGTGATTGGAGCAAAGCCATGACGACGAACAAACCCCTCGCACTGCTTCTCGGCTCGATTGCCGCCCTTTTCCTGGCGGTGCTGCCGGCGGCAGCGCAGCAGGTCACCGGCGTGCCCGGTTCGCCGAGCGCCACCACGACCCTCAGCGGCAAGCAACTCCCGCCGCCCGACCCGAAATTCGGCGGCGTGATCAAGGATGGCGCCCTGCAGTCGAAACCGTGGTGGCCGCCGCGCGTCGTGCCACCGAAGGGCGCGCCCAACGTCCTGCTGATCATCACCGACGACGCCGGCTTCGGCGTGCCCAGCACTTTCGGCGGCGTGATTCCGACGCCGTCGATGGACCGTATCGCCAAGGAGGGCCTGCGCTATAACCGCATGTTCTCCACCGCGCTGTGCTCGCCCACGCGCGCCGCGCTGATCACCGGCCGCAACCACCACTCGGCCGGCTTCGGCGTGATCTCCGAGCAGTCCACGGGCTTCCCCGGCTACAACAGCATCATCGGCAAGGACAAGGTCACCATCGGGCGCATCCTGCTCGACAACGGCTATTCCACGTCTTGGTTCGGCAAGGACCACAACACGCCCGCGTTCGCCGCCAGCCAGGTCGGCCCGTTCGACCAGTGGCCGACCGGCATGGGCTTCGAGTACTTCTACGGTTTCGTCGGTGGCGACGCGAACCAGTGGGAGCCGAACCTCTTCCGCAACACGACCCAGATCTATCCGTTCCAGGGCAAGCCGGGCTGGAACCTCGTCACAGGCATGGCCGACGACGCCATCGACTACATGTCGCGGATTAACCAGACCGACCCCTCCAAGCCGATCTTCATCAAGTACGCGCCCGGCGCCACGCACGCGCCGCACCACCCGACGAAGGAGTGGGTGGACAAGATCAGCGCGATGCACCTCTTCGACGACGGCTACGAGAAGCTGCGCGAGCGCATCTTCGAGAACCAGAAGCGGCTCGGCGTGATCCCCAAGGATGCGAAGCTGACGCCCTGGCCCAATGACGTCCTGAAGCCGTGGGAAAAGCTCAGCGCAGAGGAGAAGAAGCTCTTCATCCGCCAGGTGGAGGTCTTCGCCGCCTATGCCGCCTACAGCGACCACGAGATCGGTCGCGTGATCCAGCATTTCGAGGACCTCGGCAAGCTCGACAACACGTTGATCATCTACATCAACGGCGACAACGGCACCAGCGCCGAGGGCGGGCCTATCGGGACCCCGAACGAAGTCGCGTTCTTCAACGGCGTCAGCGTGCCCGTCGACGTGCAGATGAAGTTCTACGACGTCTGGGGCACCGAGCAGACCTACAATCACATGTCGGCCGGCTGGTCGTGGGCCTTCGACACGCCGTTCGACTGGTTCAAGCAGAACGCCTCGAAGCTCGGCGGAACCAACCAGAACATGGTCGTGTCGTGGCCGGCGCGCATCAAGGACAAGGGCGGACTGCGCGAGCAGTTCATCCACGTGATCGACGTCGTGCCGACGATCCTGGAGGCGGCCGGCATCCGCGCGCCGCAGACCGTCGACGGCATCAAGCAGGCGCCGATCGAAGGCACGAGCTTCGCCTACACCTTCGACGCGAAGAATGCCAAGGCGCCGTCGCGGCACAAGACCCAGTACTTCGAGATGATGGGCCAGTGGGCGCTGTACGACGACGGCTGGTTCCTGAGCACGAAGGTCGATCGTGCGCCCTGGGATGCCTTCGGCGCGGCCAACCCGGATCCGCTGAACAACCAGGTGCTCGAGCTCTACAACCTGAACAAGGACTTCAGCCAGACGCGAGGACGTCGCGGCGAAGTACCCGCAGAAGGTCAAGGAGCTCAGGGAGAAATTCATCGCCGAGGCGAAGAAGTACCAGGTCTTCCCGCTGGATGCGTCGGTGGCGGCGCGCATCATCGCACCGCGACCGAACATCACCGCCGGGCGCACGGAGTTCGTCTACACGCGGCCGATGGTCGGCCTGCCGCAGGGCGACTCGCCGCTGCTGCTGAACACCTCCTACACGATCACCGCCGACATCGAAGTGCCGCAGGGCGGCGCCGAGGGCATGATCCTGACCTCGGGCGGGCGCTTCGCGGGTTACGGCTTCTACCTGCTGAAGGGCAGGCCGGTGTTCCTGTGGAACCTGGTCGACCTCGAGCGCGTCAAGTGGGAGGGAGCGGAGGCGCTGACGCCGGGCCGGCACACGGTCGAGTTCGACTTCAAGTACGAGGGGATCGGCGTCGGCACGCTCGCGTTCAACAACTTCAGCGGCCTCGCCCAGCCCGGCACCGGCACGCTCAAGGTGGACGGCAAGGTGGTCGACTCGAAGCGGATGGCGAAGACGCTGCCGATGATCCTGCAGTGGGACGAGAGCTTCGACATCGGCTCCGACACGCTGACCGGCGTGAACGACGCCGACTACCGAGCCGCCGTTCCCGCTCACCGCCAAGTTCAACAAGCTGACCATCAAGGTGGACCGCCCGCAGCTGTCGGAGGCGGACATCAAGAAGCTGCGCGCGGCGATGACAGGAGAAGGCGAAGCGCGACTAGTCGCATACCGCACCGCGTGCCGAGGCGCTCGGGGTGGCAGCGCGATCGTTGCGCGCAACTCTCGGAGGGTGACTGAGATGAATCTGCGGACCATGAACTCCATTCTCGCGGTGGCTGCATGTGACACCGGGGTCGTATCCCCGGCCGTGGGAGGCCGGGGAGCATTCCCGTCTGTCAAAATCCCGAGACAAACTGGTGTACGTGGCGGCGCAGCCTCGATCGGCGCGCGGTCAGCTCGATCCATCCAACCGGAGGCTCCGTCATGAACCGATCCCCGCTTTGCGCAAGACGCCTGCGCGCTCTCACGCTTGCCGCGCTGATCGCCCTGCCCCAGGCGGGCCTCGCGCAGGGGCCAGCCAAGCCGGCGCCGGGCAAGCCGACCGCAGTGTCCG
>CAWBNB010000002.1:0-11873 GCA_963789885.1 uncultured beta proteobacterium
GTCCGGGCATGAACATCAGGTCGACCTGGCCACCGAGCACGGCCTGAGCGGCCGGCGCGGCACCCTGATAGGGCACGTTCAGCAAGTCGACCTTGGCGGCCGACTTGAAAACCTCGCCACTTACGTGCCCCAGGCTGCCGTTGCCCCAGGAGGAATAGGAAAGCTTGGACTTCTTCGCCAGGGCAATCAGTTCGGCGACGTTCTTGACCTCAAGCCCCGGCCGCGCGACCAGTATCGTGGTGAGCTGATTGACGGGCGCGATCGCAACGAACTCTTCGGACTTGTACCGCGTCAGTTCGGGCTGCAGGTGCGGGGCAATCGAGATGGCGTCTGAGGCACCGCAGCAGCAACGTGTAACCGTCCGGCTCGGCACGATAGACGGCCTCCGTCCCCACGATGCCGCCCGCGCCCGGGCGATTTTCGACCAAGACCGGCTGGCCGAGCTTCTTGCTGACGCCATCGCTGATCATGCGTGCCGCCACATCCGATCCGCCGCCGGGCGGATAGGGCACGATTATCCGTACCGGGCGCGTCGGGTTCCACTGTGCGTGGGCAGGCGTCAGCAGCATGCCCAGCACGATCACTACCGCCCACAGCATTCTTCGCATGTTGGTCACCTCTATGCCGAACACTACAATAAGGACATCCGCCGACCGACTCGACAGGAGCATCGCCGTGCGAATCTGGCATCAGTCAATGACGGAGCTCCACGGGCTGGGTGTCTACAAGGCGTCCCTCGAGAGCCATGCATCGAGGATTCTCGAGGCCGGACAGACGGTCGAGGTTCACGGACTGCCGAAGGGCGCCTATCGGGGCAGGTCGCCGACCGCCGCGCTGTCGAATGCATTCGCGCACCACCGCATCCTGGATCCGGTGCTCGACAACGCGACGCAGGCCGAGCGGCAGGGCTTCGACGCGTTCCTCCTGGGGTCGTACAGCGAGCCGTTCCTGCGCGAACTGCGATCGGCGATCGACATACCCGTGGTATCGGTCACGGAGGCGACGCTCCTCGTGGCCTGTTCCATCGGGCGCCTGGCCGCACCGGTATCGAACGATCCCGCGATCGCGAGGCTGGTGAGGCAGTCCATCGACACGCACGGGCTCGACCGGCGCATCCAGTCGCCCCGCTCGGTCACACCACCGCTGAACGAATTCCAGCTCGCCGAGGCTTTCTCCAACTCGTCGCACCTGATTCAATCGTTCACCGCCACCGCGCGCGAAGCGATCGGCGATGGCGCCGACGTGATCGTCCCTGCCGAGGGGGTGCTGTCCGAGCTTCTCTACAACAACAAGGTCGCGATGATCGACTCGGTCCCTGTCATGGACTCGTTCGGTGTGGCGTGGGCCTATGCGGCGATGATGGTCAACCTGCGCGCGAAGACCGGGTTGTCCGTCAGCCGCGGCGGCGACTACCGGCGCGACGATCCGCAGCTGATATCGGAGCTCGGTCCGAACAAGTGATCCTCGGTCGCGGCTGCAGCTCATGTCACTTCGCGAACCGGTCGAGCCCGTAGAACCTCGCGAGCTCGCGGAGACGCTCGCTGTTCGGCGGCTCGTGGAAGTAGCCGCGGCGCGCGCCCCGGATCCCGCTCTGGCTGCGGAGATCCACGAGCATCTCTGCGGTCTTCACCCAGGCGGATAGCGCGTCGAGCACCGGCGCGCCGTCGACCTCGCTCACCCCCTGCGAAGCGAGGAGCACGCAGAGCGGAGCCTCGCCCGGAATGATCACGTCTGCGCCTGCGGCGAGGAGCGCACGCGCCGCCGCGCGGAACCGCTCGATCAGCCCGGCAGGCTCGGCATAGGCGGCCAGCACATCCGTGAACCGGAAGCCAACGTCGCGCGCGCCGGCGAAGCGCGCCTCGAGACCGTACCTGCGCACATTCTCTTCGATCAGCGGGACGAGCTCCGAGATGAACGCCAGGACGCCGAACTTCCGGCCGAGCAGGCAGGCGGCGAGCATCGCCGACTCGCCGTAGCCGACGACCGGGATCTCGAGCATCGAGCGGATCTCGCGCAGGGCGGGATCGGGGAGCGAGCTGATCGCGTAGGCGTCGTAGCCCTGCTCCTGCGCCCGCAAGCCAGCTGCGAGGAACTGCATGCCGTGCAGGTACTGCAGCGCCGCATGGCGGATGTCTTCTCCCGGGTAGTTGCTGCGGTAGGTGCCGGGGTCCATGCCGTGCATGACGATCTCGGTTCCCGGCCGCGTAACGCGCGCGAAGTGCGACCGCAGGGCGTCCTCGTACGCCCCCAGGTGCTGCAGGACGGTGAAGCTCTGGTGCCAGATCCTCATTCGGAGAACTTGACCTCGTCGGACGTCGTTATCCGGCAGAACCGCCCGAGGCTGCCGATCGAATTGCGGTGCTCTTCGGCCGAGTGGGCCGCGCAGCAGTCTTCGAGCAAGACCACGGCGTAGTCGCGGTCGTGGCCGTCGCGGACGGTTGCCTGCACCACTGCCTGGGTCGATACGCCCGAGCAGAAGATCCGCTCGATCCGGTTGGCGCGAAGATAGGCATCGAGATCGGTCGAATAGAAGGGACTGACCCGGTGCTTGGTGATCAGCCAGTCGCCGTCCTTGCGTCCGAGGCGCGGATGGATCTCGACCCCGGGCGTGCCGAGACGGAAGAGACCGTTCGCCTTCGCCGGACCGAAAACCGGCGAGCTCGCCGGACATTCGGTGTAGTCAGGCGAGAACGCGACCCGCACAAAGCCGATGGCGACCCCGGCGGCGCGCGCCCTGGCGATCGCCACGGCAGTCCGGTCCACGACCTGACGCTCCTTCACCTGCGCGCCGAGCGGCGATTTGCCGTTGGGCCCGTCTTCGCTCACCAGGTCGTTCTGCATGTCGAGCACGAGGTAAACCGATTTCATGATTCAACCCTCTCCCGTTGGCGTGTTTCGCGACAGTCGCTCCGCGCCGGTGGAGCCGCTCATTCGATCCGTACGTTCGCGGCGCGGACGACCTTGCCCCATTTCTCGACCTCGGCACGATAGAACCGGCCGAACGCCGCCGGCGTCGAGCCCACCGGCTCCGACCCGAGCGACAGCAGCCGCTCGCGGACTTGCGGATCTTTGAGCGACTCGGCGGTCTCGCCGTAGAGCTTCTCGACGATGTCTGCCGGCGTGCCTGCTGGTACGAAGAACCCGAACCAGGCATTGGCATCGTAGCCGGCCACGCCGAGCTCCCGGAGCGTGGGAATGTCCGGCGCGGCGGCCGCGCGAGTCGAGGTGCTCACGGCCAGCGCGCGCAGGCGGCCGGCCTTGTGCAGCGGCAGCGTCGTAATGATGTTGTCGAACGTGATCGGGACCGCCCCCGCCAGCACATCGTTCATCGCGGGCGCCGCGCCCTTGTACGGCACGGCCGCGAGCCTGATCCCTGCGCTCGCGGCGAAATACTCCATGAACAGGTGCGAGCCGGAGCCGTTGCCGGCGGTCGCATAGAGGAGCGGCTTCGGCGCGGCCTGCGCCGCGGCGATCAGGTCGGCGACGCTCTTGTACGGCGTGTCCGGGTTGACCACGAGCAGGAACGGCGAGGACGAAATCTGCGTGACCGGCGCGAAATCCTTGAGCGGGTCGTAGGCGAGCTTCGGATACAGGCTGGGGTTGATCGAGAGTGAGATCGTCCCGAGTAGCACCGTGTAGCCGTCGGCCGGGGATCGCGCCACGATCTCCGAGCCGATGTTGCTCGCGGCGCCGGCCCGGTTGTCGATGACGACCGGCTGCCCGAGCCGCTCGGCGAGCTTGCCGCCGACCGCGCGCGCGGCGACGTCGCTCGCCCCGCCGGGCGGAAAACCCACCACGATCCTGACGGGTCTCGATGGATAGGTCTGCGCTGGCGCAACGACGGAACAGAGGATCCCCGCCGCGACCAAGCCGACGACAAAGCACGCGCGCACGGCGAAGTCTCCCGGTTCCGATCAGCGCCTGGGCGTCGCCCCGAGGAAGCGCAGCACCGTCTGCACGACCTCGTCGGGGTTCGTTTCGAGCACTTCCCCGTCGGCGTGCACCGCCGCGGGCTGGGCGTTCTTCATCACGGCGCAGAGCCGCTCGGCCTGCCGTCCGAGCCGTTCTTCGTGCGGTGTCACCAGCTCGAGCACCAGCGTACGCGCCTCTATTCGTCGCAGGCACTCTTCCATGTCGAAGGCGAAGATCGCCTCGTACACCGGCACGATGCTCCGCCAGCCCTGCAGGTAGTCGAGCACGTGCGCCTCGGCGTTGTCGGCGTCCACGGCCCGGATCGCGGCGGCCGTCCGCAGCCGCTGCGGCCACCACAGCGCCTGCACCTCCGCATGCACCGCTGCCCAGCGCCGGACGAGGTGCGCGCCGTCGGCGCTGTCGGGGTACTGCGGGAAGTAGTGGTCGACGATCTCGCGGATCGCCGCGTCGCGGCCCGCCTTGTCGAGGATCAGGCTGTGTGTCTGGCCGGCGAGCACCGCCGAGGCGACGCGCGACGGCCACTCCGCGGCCAGGGCGGCGACGATCTTGTTGCCGGTGTGGAGGCCGAAGAAGTTCGCGCGCTCGACGCCGAGCGCGTCCAGGAAGTACACGAAGCACTCGGCGATCGACCGGATGCTCGGCGGGTCGGGCACCGGGTGTGAGCTGCCGAACCCCGGAATGTCGACCGCGATGGCGCGCGCGCGCTGCGCGAAGGACGGCAGCGCGTAGCGAAAGTAGCGAAGCGAGCGAGGGTTGGCGTGGAGGAGCAGGAGCGGCTCGCCGGTCCCGGCTTCCACGTAGTGCATGAAACCGCGCGGCGTCTGCGCATAGCCCGGGCGCGTCAGCACGTCAGCCTCTTCAGTCGCACCACATGCCGCCGTTCACGTCGAGGATCTCGCCGGTGACGAACGCAGCCTCGTCCGAGGCGAGAAACCCGATCACCGCTGCGACGTCTTCGGGGGTACCCATCCGTCCGAGTGGAATAAGTGCGGTGAGCGAAGGGCTGAGGTTCGTGGTCATCGCCGAAGCCACCGGCCCCGGCGCGACGGCGTTCACGGTCGTGCCGAAAGGCGCGAGCTCGCGCGCGAGATAGGCGGTGATCGCGTGGACGCCAGCCTTGGACGCGCCGTACGCGACGTTGCCCGAGGCGCACTGCTCGCCGGCATCGAGCCAGGGGCGAGCATTGCCGCCGTTCTTCCCGAGCACCGAGCCGAGGTTGATGATGCGGCCGAAGCGCTGTGCCTTCATCGCCGGCATCACCGCCTGGCAGCACTGGAACGTGCCCTTCAGGTTGATGTCGAGGACCCGGTCCCACTCTGCGGGGGCCAGCTCCGCGGCCGAACCGAAGGAGACGATCCCCGCCACGTTGACCAGGATGTCGATGCGTCCGTAGGCGGCGAGCGTCTGCGCGACGATCGCGTCGATTTCGTCCCGGCGCGTGACGTTCAAGGCGAACTGCTTGCACCGCCCCCCGGCCGCTTCCACGCGCCCGGCTACTGCTTGCGTGGAAATGGCGTCGGCGAGCGCGACGGTCACCTTCGCCCGCGCGAGGTGCATGGCGGTCGCGCTTCCGATCGCGCCCGCGGCGCCGGTGATCAGCGCAACGCGGTTAACCTGGGCCATCCGCGTCCGCCTATCGTCGTAGCTTCGCCGCGTGCGCGCCACCGAGGCGGCCGAACACGGCGCCTTTCATCACCGACGTCGCACCGGTATAGGTTCGCCAGTACATGCCCACCGTCTCGCCCGCGGCGTAGAGGCCGGGGATCGGCGCGCCGTCGACGTCCAGCACGCGGCCGTGCTCGTCGATCTTCAGCCCGCCGAAGGTAAACACGTTGGCCGAGATGACCGGATACGCGGTGAACGGCGCGCGGCCGATCGGCCGAGCCCAGTTGGACTTCGGCGGCGCGAGGCCGGTGGTCGCGAGGCCGTCCACTTCGAGCGGCTTGAAGGCTCCGCCGCGACAGGCCGCGTTGTAGCTCTTGACGGTCTCCTCCACCGCCGCGACCGGCAGACCGAGCTTCTCCGCAAGCGCCGCGATGCCCGGCGCAGTGATCGCCGGCTGGTCGGTGCGGATCGCGAGGCGGTAGTTCGGCACGTCCTCGACCCCGGCGTCGAGGATGATGTACGCAATGCCTTCGGTCTGCTCGTAGATCCGGCGCGTCACCCGCTCGTAGTTGGCGTCGACTGCGCCCGGCGCCTCGTCGGTGAAGCGCCGGCCCTCCTTGTTCACCAGGATCCCGTACGGAAAGATCATCAGCGACGCCTCCGCCACGCCGGAGCGCGGATCGATCGGCTCGGCGTGGTAGCTCCCGAAGTCGCCGCACGGCGCCGCGCCGATCTCGAGCGCCATCTGGATGCCCTCGCCCTTGTTGTAGTAGGCGCCGCGGCAGATCGGCCGCAGGTAGACCGAGCGCGGCCCGAGGTAGCGGGTCTGCATCTCCGCGCTGCCTTCGAAGCCGCCGCAGCCGAGCACCACCGACGGTGCATGCAGGACGCGGCGCTGACCTCCGCCGCTCACCTCGATGCCGGCAATCCCGCCGCGCGCATCGAGCACGAGCCGGCGCGCCGTGGTCTCGTAGAAGAACTTCACCCCAGCCCTTTCTGCCGCCGCGGCGAGCGCGTCGACGAGCGCCTGGCCTCCGCCCACCGGCAGCAGGCGCGGCTGGGTCTTGGTCAGGAACTGCGTGGGCAGGAAGTCGAACCGCACGCCGTGGCCCTTCAGCCACTGCACCGTCGGTCCGGCGCCATCGGCAAACGCCGCGAGCAGGTTGGGATCGTTGGTGCTGAGCGACTTGAGGTAGGCCGGCCAGTGCGTCCGGTCGCCGGACATCGCGTCGATCAGGCTCGGATCCTGGTGCCCACCGGAGTTCTCGGCGAGATGCAACTCGAAGTCGTCGGAGACTTCGTGCTCGCTCTTCATCCGGAAGTAGGCTTCCGTGTACCGCGTCTGCCCGCCGCGCTCCTCGAACGTCGCGCGCTCGAGGATCGCCACCCGCGCGCCGTTCTCCGCCGCGGACACCGCCGCCGAGAGGCCGGCGACGCCGCAGCCTACGACGACGACATCGAACCGTGTTTCGTCCATGACGCGCGCCTCAGGAGTCGCTCTTGATCTTCGCGTCGCGCACCGTCTTGCCCCAGCGCTCATACTCGGAGTCGACGAAGGCCTTGAACTGCTCGACCGTCATGGTCGCGGGTTCGGTGTTCAGCTTGAGGAGCGCCGCGCGCGTCTCGGGCGCGTCAACCGCGCTGTTGAGCGCGCGGTTCAGGCGGACGAGGATCTCGGGCGGCGTACCCGCCGGCGCCATGATTCCCACCCACGTTCCGGCGTTGACCGGGACGCCCTGCTCGGCGAAGGTCTTCAGATCGGGTGCGCCGACGAATCGCTGCGGCGCCGCGAGGCCGAGCATCTTGATCTTGCCGCCCTTGCTGTAAGGATCGGCGACCGAGATCGGCACGATCATGCAGTCCACCTGTCCCGCGACCACCGCCTGGATCGCCGGGGCCGCCCCCTGGAACGGGACGTGCAGGACGTCGAACGCGCCCTGCTGCTTGAACATCTCCATCGCGACGTGGGCCGAGCCGCCGATGCCCCAGGATGCGAAGGTGATCTTGCCCGGCTGCTGCTTCGCCTGCGCGACGAATTCGGCCACGCTCCCCGCCGGAAAGCCCGGGTTCACCACGAGCGCATAGGGAAAGTACCCGGCGATGCCTACCGCCGCAAAGTCGCGGCGCGGATCGTAGGCGAGCTTCGGGTACACGTGCGGGTTGATCGCATGGGTGTCGGCGGTCACCCAGACCAGCGTGTAGCCGTCCTTCGGTGCGCGCGCGACCGCCTCGCTGCCGATCGCGCCGTTGGCGCCCGGCCGGTTGTCGATGATCACGTTCTGCTTCAGCCGCTCGCCCATCGGCAGGGCGACGATGCGCGCGACCACGTCGCTGCCGCCGCCGGCCGGCCACGGCACCACCAGCCGCACGGGCTTCTCCGGATACTGGGCGGCGGCCGGGCCGCACGCGAGCGCGCCCCAGACCAAGCCGAGTGCCGAGACCAGACGAATCGCGGACGCTATTACTCTCATCTTCACCCTCCTCGATGCGACAAGTATGACGGCCCGCCGGCCGGAGTGATTCACGATGCGCGAAGACGGCCTTCAGCGACGCTGAAGCCCTCAGGTCTTGTAGCGCGCCTCGAGCGCGTCCCAGCGGTGCTTCGCCACGGAGCGCTGCCGCTCCTCGAAGGACGCCAGGCGCTCGGCGACCGAGGCGAGGCTTCCGGTCGCCTTCAGGGCTCCGAGCACCTCGTAGGTCGCCCGGAGCGCGGCCTGTAGAGCGGCGTTCGCGTACAAGACCAGGGAAAAGCCCATGTCGGCGAAGGCAGCGCGCCCCGGGTCCGGGGTCTTGCCGCCGAAGACGATGTTCGCGACCTGCGGCACCGGCAGCTCGCGCGCGATCCGCTTCAGCTCGTCGACCGTCAGCGGCGCTTCGACGAACGTCGCGTCGGCGCCGGCTTCGATGAAGGCGCGGGCGCGCTCGATCGCCCGGTCCAGCCCTTCGATCGCGCGGGCGTCGGTGCGTGCGATGATCTGGAAGTCCGCATCGGCCCGCGAATCCACCGCGGCCCGGATCTTCTGGACCATCTCCGCCGTCGGGATCACGTCCTTGCCCTCGAAGTGGCCGCACTTCTTCGGGAAAACCTGGTCCTCGATCTGGACGCCCGCGGCGCCGGCACGCTCGAGCACCTTGATCGTGCGGACCATGTTGATCGGGCTGCCGAAGCCGGTATCGGCGTCGACGATGATGGGCAGCGCGACCGCCTCGGCGATCGCGGCGGTGACCTGCGCCAGCTCGGTCAGCGTCGTGAGGCCGATGTCGGGCGCGCCGAGGTGCATGTTGGCGACGCCGGCGCCGGTCACGTAGACCACGTCGAAACCGAGGTCCTCGATCACCCGCGCGAAAAGCGCGTTCGCCGCGCCCGGGGCGGTCACGGCGATGCGAGCCGCCATGAGCTGCTTGAGTTTGGCCGTCTTGCGCATCGGTCAATCCCTTCCTGTCAGGCGATGATCACGTCCGCCTTCACCGCGCGGACGCGGCGTCGGCCACCAGAAAATCGATGAGCTCGCGGAGGAAGTCCGGCAGCGCATCGGAATCGCGCACGCAGATCTTCAGGTTCTGCACCGACCACTCGTCCTCGATCCGCACCACCTCGACGCCTTCGGTGCCGCCCAGCCGCTGCACGGCGGAAAGCGGGACGACGCCGACGCCGATGCCCTTGCCGATGAGGTGGCACATCTCCTCGAAGCTGCCGACCTGGATGCGGCTCTTCAGCTTGCGGCCGTAGCTTGTCACGATGTCGGCGATGAACGAGTGCAGCGCGCTCTCGGGGTTCCGGCCCACGAAATCATGGTCGATGGCGTCGACGAACGAGACCGTGTCCCGCCCGCTGAGCGGATGGCCGCGCGGAACGACGAGCACCATCCGGTCGACGTAGTACGGCAGCGTCTCGAGTCCTTCGGTGCCGACGTGGCCCGATACGATGCCGACGTCGGCGCGGGCTTCCTGGACCGCCCGGACGATCTCGCTCGACCGCATCTCCCGCAGGTCGATGTCGACGTGGGGATGCCCGGCGAGGAATTTCGCCAGCACGCGCGGCAGGAAATCGGTCGTCGCCGTGGTGTTAGCGAAGAGGCGGACATGCCCCTTCACGCCCTTCGCGTACTGGCGCAGGTCGGCGGTCATCTGGTCGAGTTGCTGGAAGACCTGCTGCGCGTGACGCAGGAACGCATCGCCCGCCGGCGTCAGCGATACGCCGCGCTTGCTGCGGTAGAGGAGCGGGGTCCCGATTGCGTTTTCCAGATGCTTGACCCGCATGCTCGCCGCCGCCAGCGACAGCGCGGAGGCCTCGGCGCCGAGAGTGAAGCTCTTCGCCGTGGCGACGTTGATAAAGAGCCGCAGGTCGACGAAGTCGAAGCGCGGCAGGACCACCCCGGGGGTTGACAGCTTGCGCGCCAGAGTCCGCATCGCTCCTCCTCTCGGCCGGACTCTAATAGGGTACGGACTCGCGTGCAGACGGGTCACCAAGACAACGGGCTTAGCCCTCAGCCTTGCCCCGCGTCCGCGATGACGAGATCGGCCGCCTTCTCCGCGACTGCAATCACCGTCGCGTTGATATTTCCCGAGGGCACCGCCGGCATGACGGAGGCGTCCACCACGCGCAGCCGCTCGACGCCGTTTACCCGCAACCGCGGGTCGACGACGGCACGCGCGTCCGTTCCCATGCGGCACGTCGACGTGGGATGGAACACGGTGTCGCCGGCCTCGCGGCAAAAGCGCGAGCCAGTCCTCGTCGCTTGCACGTGCGGGCCAGGAAACTCCTCGGCAGCGATGTAGTCGCGCAGCGGCGCCGTGCCGGCGATCCGCCGGACGAACTTGAGGCCATCGACCATCACCCGGCGGTCGCGCTCGGTGGCGAGATAGTTGTAACGGATCGCCGGCGCCGCATGCGGATCGGCCGCCGCAATTCGGACCGAACCGCGCGACTCGACCTGTGTCTGCGATACCGAGAGCGTAAAGCCAGAGAACGGATGCAGGACGCCACCGCGCCTGGCGGTGGAGAAGTTGATGAAGTAGATCTGGGCGTCGGGGCGAGGCACTTCCGGCCGCGTGCGCACGAACGCCGCGGCGTAGCCCGCGCTGACCGTAAGCGGCCCGCGACGAAACAGCAGGTACTGCAATCCGATCCTCGCCTGGCCCCACAGCGTACGCATGTCGTCGTTCAGCGTGATCGGCCGGGTGCAGCGCCAGAAAGTGCGGCAATAGAAATGGTCCTGCAGATCCTCGCCCACGCGGGGCGCATCGTGGACGACGGCGATGCCGTGACGCTCGAGCAGCGCGCGGGGGCCGACCCCGGAGAGCTGCAGCAATTGCGGCGAGTTGAAGCTCCCGCCCGACAGGATCACCTCGCGCGCGGCGCGCACCTCGTGGCGGGCCCCGCGCGCCTCGTAGGCCACGCCGGTCGCGCGCTTGCCCTCGAACAGCACGCGAGTGGCGAGCGCCTCGACCTCGACGCGCAGGTTCGGACGCTTCTCCGCCGGGCGGAGGTACCCGACCGCAGTGCTGCAACGCCTGCCGTTGCGCGCCGTGGCCTGGTAGTAACCGGTACCCTCCTGGCTCGCGCCGCTAAAATCGTGGTTGCGCGGGACGCCGAGCACCATCGCCGAGGCGATGAAGGCGTCGCACAGCTCGTGCGAGTCCGGCAGATCGGACACCGCGAGCGGCCCCCCAGCGCCGTGCCACTCGCTCGCGCCGCGGTCGTTGTCCTCGCACTTCTTGAAGTAGGGCAGCAGATCGGCGAACGCCCAGCCGGGAACGCCCCAGCCATCGTAGTCCTCGCGCTGGCCGCGGATGTGGACTAGGCCGTTGATCGAAGAGGAGCCGCCGAGCACCTTGCCGCGCGGCGTGAAGACGCGCCGGCCGCCGAGCGCCGGCTCCGGTTCCGACTGATACGCCCAGTTGACGTCGGTGCGCGCGAAGAGCTTGCCGTAGCCGAGCGGCACGTGAATCCAGAAGTGCTTGTCGCGCGGCCCGGCCTCGAGCAGCAACACGGTGCTGCGCCCGTCGGCAGTGAGCCGGTTCGCCAGCACGCAGCCGGCCGAGCCCGCACCCACGATCACGTAGTCGAAGGTCGTCACCGATCCCATCCGAGGCCATAATGCCAAAGCGGCATTCGGTTGTCGCGGGATCGAACTGTGCCGCTGCTCCGCCACGGCCGTCCAGCGCTCGTGGCGCACGCCGGGACCACGCAGACGGTGATCGATCGCTGGTCGCGCCTGATCACGGCCGCGCTACGGACCCCCGAGCTGCGGGACAAACTGATCCGACTCGGCGTCGAGCCCACCGGCACCACGCCCGACGAGCTGGCAGCGATCATCGCCGCCGACACCGCG
>CAWBNB010000003.1:0-435774 GCA_963789885.1 uncultured beta proteobacterium
CTAAGTCTCTTCGCCCCGACCAAAATCAATCACTTGCGCGCGGGCGGAAATTCTTGACGCGGCGAACGACGAAAGAGCGCTCCCGATGAATCCTGATTCTTTCCAGTAGCGCACCTGCAAAGTGTGCAGGTGCTCGGTGACCACGTCCTGCATCATCCCCGCGCGGCTGGAGGAGCCCCGGTGCGATCCGGGAAGTTCGTGTCGAGCCGCATCGTGTAGTAATCCCCGTATCGAATCGGTTCGTAGCGCACGGGTCGGGTAGCGCTCGAGAAGCGCGCGAGGCACTCGATCGTCGCATCGAGGTTCGGGTCGAAGAACAGCGCGATCGAGTAGCGATCCACGGACGCCGACCGATTGATCACTCTGTGCCGCGTCGAGCTGAATTCATCGTTCGTCCATCGCGCAAGGATGTCCCCGATGTTGAGGATGAAGCTTCCGGGCACATACGGCGCCGGAATCCAGGAGCCGTCGATGCGCTGCAGTTGCAGACCGCCGACATGATCCTGCGCGAGGATGGTAAGGAACCCGTAGTCGGTGTGCGGGTGGATGCCGAACAGATCCTCCGCGCGAGCTTCCGGCGCCGGCGGGTAGTGGATCAGCTTCAAGGCTGTCGAAGGAGGGGCGAAGAAACGCGGCGAAGAAGCCCGGCTCTTCACCGACGGCAACCGAGAAGGGCGCCAGCAGCCGCAAAGCCAACTCCCGGACAGCCGTGTCATAGCGAGTGACCACGTCCCGGAACCATGGGTCCGGCGGCCACTGATTGGGTCCATGCAGGGGGTCTCGCTCGAAGCGCGGATCGCTCGCGGGGACTTCATGCCGGAGGAAGAACGACTCGAGCTGGTTCGGATGCCGCGCCGGCGCGAACCGGGCGGACGAGGTCAGCTGCGACGATGCGAACGTCTCATAGCCTCGGTGCCATCTGTTCAGCTTGATCCTTTCCTTCTCATCCATTGGCAACCGATGGACGCGCCGGTTCGCCTCGAACGCTTCCGCCAGCAGATCATCCGGGATGGCGTGGTTGATGATGTAGAAGAACCCTATCCCACGGCACGCGTTCCCGATCTGGGTGGCGATTCGCTGGGTCGCCTGCTCACTGGGATCGGGTTGAAGCTCCGCGATGTCGATGATCGGGATTCCGAGCTCGGCCGATTCTCTCACTGGCTCTTCTCGTTTCCTCGAGTGGATACGGACGGCGGAGGCGTGTGGCCCGCGCCTTCAGCTACCGAAAAGGGTTCCTGACGGTGAGTTGTACGTCCCGAACAGACCGAAACAGGCGACTAACTTGACCTTCATCTTCATTTGGATTTCTCCTTGGCCACGATGACGCAGTCGAGGGCGAGGCAGCCCTTGCACTCTTCGAACACGGCGAAGGGATTGATCTCGACTTCCTGGAGCTCGCCAGCGAAGTCGGCGATGAATCGCGACAGGGCGGCTATGCCTTTGGCCGCGGCCTTGCGGTCGGCGGGCGGGCCGCCGCGCCAGCCGTCCAGCACGCGGCTGATGCGGGTGGACGCGAGCGCGGCGAGGGCTTCGTCCTCGCCGATCGGCGCGATTCGCACGGCGACGTCCTTGTAGAGCTCGACGTTGATGCCGCCCGCGCCGACCACGATCAGCGGGCCGAAGTCGGGATCGACGCGCGCGCCGACGAGGATCTCGGCGACCGGGGACATCATTTTCATGACAAGGTAGCCCGGCGCGGACATCTGCTGCGCGGCCTGGCGCACTGCGTCGGCCGAGCCGAGCCGGAGCTTGACCATCCCCGCGTCCGACTTGTGGATCATGCCGGGGACCATGCCCTTCAGCACCACGGGAAGGCCGATCGCCTCCGCGGCCTTGGCGGCCTCGTCGGCCGTGGCAACGTACTGCTCCTTCGGCCCGGCGATGCCGTAGCTCTCGAGGATCTGCCGCGCCTCGTGCTCCGCCGGCATCCGGCCCACCGTCAGGAAGGGCCGGAGTTTCTTTTCCGCGGCTTCCTTTTCCTTCTTGTTCGTGGTGATGGGCGAAGCCTTGGCACGCGTCGACCACTGCGCATAGCGGCCGATGGCGGCCAGGCCCTCGCGGGTGCCGCGCAGGTAGGGCGTGCCGGTGTCGCGCGCCACGCGCGCGAGCTCGGGATGCGGCTCGTCGGAGAGGTTGGTGACGGCTACCAGAGGCTTGCCGGCGGCCTCGGCGCCGCGCGCCACGGCGGCGAGCAGCGTGGCGTAGCGCCCGGCCTGCTGCGCGCCCAGGCCGGTGGGCGCGTCCTGCACCAGCACCAGCGCGCCGACTTCGGCCAGCTCGCCCATGGCCTTGGCGCAGCCCTCGGCCACCTTGGCGTCGTACAGGCCCGCCCAGGTGAGGTCGAGCGGATTGTTGAGGTGCGAGAACTCGGGCATCAGCGGCTTGATCTTGGCCTCGGCTTCGGCCAGCGGCGCGAAGGCGATGCCGTTCTCCTCGGCGGCGTCCAGCGCGAGCGCGATCTCACCGCCGGAGAGGGAGAGCGCGCCGATCTTGCGCGCGGTGGGCCGCGTCCGGATCTGGGTCACCAGCACCGCGGTCTCCAACAGCTCATCCAGCGTGAACACCTGGATGGCGCCGCTCGCGGCGAGCGCGGCGTCGCAGGCCTCGACGCTGCCCGCCACCGCGCCGGTATGCGCCATCACGGCGAGGCGCCCGCGCTCGGAGCGGCCGCTCTTGAGGACGATGACCGGCTTTCCCGCCTCGGCGGCCTTCTTCGCCATGGCCATGAACTTCTGCGGCTTCCTGATCTGCTCGGCGAACACGATGACCGTCTTCACCGCCGGGTCGTCGATCAGCGCCTCCAGGTAGTCGGCGGTCGCGGTGACCGCCTCATTGCCGGAGGTGATCATGTGCGACAGGCCCAGGCCGCGCGCGGAGTTGAGTAGCGCAATGCCGATGGAGCCGCTTTGCACCACCGCCGCGATGCCGCCCCGCTTTACCGCGTCGGGCAGCGAGGTGCCGAAGAGCGCTGTTTTCCCCGCGAAATTGAGCAGGCCCAGGCAGTTCGGCCCGCATACGGCGATGCCGGCACCTTGAGCGAAGGCGGCCAGTTCGTTCTGCAGCTCGAGGCCCGCCTCGCCCGCGTCGCCGAAGCCCGAGGAGAGGATCGCCATGCCGCCGGCGCGCTTCGCCGCCGCCTGCTTCGCCACCTCCAGCACGCTCTCCGCCTTCACCGCGACGAACACCGCGTCGACCTCGCCGTCGATCGCGGCGAGGCTCGGATGGCACTTCTGCCCGAGGAGCTCGGGCTTGGACGGGTTGACGAGGTGGACCTCGCCCGCGAAGCCCACGTGCTCCAGCGCCCTCCAGGCGTTGAAGCCCGGGCCGATCTTGTCGGAGGCGCCGACGATGGCGATGGAGCGGGGGTTGAGGAGCTTTTCGATGGACATCTTCAATACGTCGTCCCCGAGGGTCCTATCGGGGACCCGGGTTTTGTGTTTTTGATCGGCAAAACCAAGAACAACCCGGGCCCCGCTTTCACGGGGGCGACGGCTGTTGTTACTTGCTCGCGAACTTCGGCTCGCGCTTCTCCGCGAAGGCCGCCGGCCCCTCGTGCGCATCCGGATGGGCGAACATCATTTCGCACAGTTCGACTTCGAGCTTCACCATGTCGTCCCAGCTGCGGCGCAGGTTGCCGGCGACGGCCTGGCGGGTGGCGCGGATGGCGGTGGGCGAGGCCTTGCAGATGCGCCTGGCGATCGCGATGCACTCGTCCATCAGCTTGTCGCGCGGCACGATCCTGGTGATGAGGCCCATCTCGTAGGCGTCCTTGACGCCGAAGTTCTCACCGATGAGCAGGATGTCGAGCGCCTTGTTGCGCCCGACGTAGCGCGGCAGGCGCGTGAGGCCCATGCCCCAGGAGGGCAGGATGCCGAGGTAGGCGTCGCCCGCGCGGAACACCGAGTTCTCGGCGGCGACGCGGATATCGCAGACCCAGCCCAGCGCGGTGCCGCCGCCGATGCAATAGCCGTGGATCGCGGCGATCACCGGCAGCTTGCCGTTCTCGACGCGGTTGAGGGTCTCGCGGCCCAAGGTGCGGAAGGCGCGCGCCGTTTCCGGGTCGCCGAAGTCCTTCTCCTCGCGCATGTCGCCGCCGGCGCAGAAGGCCTTGGGGCCTTCGCCTGCGAGAATGACCGCGCGCGCGTCGTCTTCCTTCTCAGCGCGGTCGAAGGCGGCGTTCAGCGCCTTGAGCACCTTGGTGGACACCGCGTTGACCGGCGGATTGTTCAGCGTGATGGTGACAATCTGGCCGTTCTTCTCGTACTTGACGAGCTCGGACACGGGCGTTCCTTCAATCCAGCTTGATGTTGGCGTTGCGGATCACGGTGCCCCAGAGCTCGGCCTCGGCCTTCATGCGCGCGGCCATCGTCTCCACCGTGCCGCCGGTCGGCACGAAGCCCTGCCCCAGCAGCTTGTCGCGCATTTCCGTGGTGTTGAGGATGTCGTTGATGCTGCGGTTGAGCTGCGCGACCACCGCGTCGGGCGTGGCCGCGGGCGCCATGAGGAAGATCCAGGTGGCGAGGTTCACGTCGGGCAGACCGGCTTCCTTGAAGGTCGGTACGTCGGGCGCGTGCGGGTGGCGCGAATGCGAGGCGACGCCCAGCAGGCGCACCCGGCCTTGCTGCACCATCGGCTGCACCGCGCCCAGGTTCTCCATGGCGAAGTCCACCTGGCCCCCGGCCAGCGCCACCACCTCCGGGCCCGAGCCCTTGAAGGGGATGTGCACGGCCTGCACGCCGGTATTGGCCATGAACCATTCGGCGCTCATGTGCAGCGTGGTGCCGGGGCCGGCCGAGCCGAAGTTGAGGTTGGGGGTCCTCTTCGCCACCTCGACGAATTCCTGCAGCGTCTTTGCGGTGTGCTTTTGCGTGCTGACCGAGAGGAAGATCGGCAGGTCGGCCAGGCTCACCACCGGACGCAGCTGCTTCGCGGCGTCGTAGGGCAGCTTGCTGCCGAAGAGCGCGGGGCCGTTGATGAGCGAGGTGGTGCCCACCAGGAGGGTATGGCCGTCGGGCGCGGCGTCGACCACGTACTTGTTGCCGATCTGCGCCGAGGCCCCGGGCTTGTTTTCCACCACCACGTTTTGCTTCAGCGGCTCGCGCAGCTTCTCGGCGACAAAGCGCGCCACGATGTCGGTGCCGCCGCCCGGTGGGAAAGGCACCACCAGCACGACGGGCTTGGAGGGATAGGCCTGCGCGAAGGCGAGCGATGCGGCAAGCGCGCCGAGCGCGACGGCCGCAAGGTGGACAAGACGCATGGGTCGGCTCCAGTCAGGGAAATGAAAGCGGAATATAGCGCCGCGCCACCGCGCCCCGGGGAATATTTCGGTCGGCTTGGCGCCCCTAGCAGGTGCGCCGCCCCTTGCAGCGGAAGCACAGGCGTCGGCTGCGCCCGTCGGCTGCGTTGCGTGAGTCGCACTTGTCGCTGGATGCACCGGCCGACGCGCGCAACGAGTGGAAGCGTTGCCTCTTCTTCTCGACGGTCTGACTACTGCGTCAGCTATCCGCCATCGAGCGGGAGCACGACCCCGGTGACATAGCTGGCGAGGTCCGAGACGAGGAAGAGCGTCGGGCCGATCAGTTCCTCAGACTGACATGAGGGCGCGGGTAACGGGCTGCGCAGCGCGGACGAACGTTCCAGCCTTCAGGGGTTTTCTGTGAGCCGCTCATCCCACTGCGGAACCTTCGCCGCGATCGACTCCTGCCATGACGCCATGACCGGAGCCATCGCATCGCCGGCGAGCGGCGCACAGAAGAGCAGGCCCTGCGCCTCGTCGCACCGCCGGGCAAGCAGGAAATCCAGCTCCGCAGGCAGCTCGACGCCTTCCGCGACGACGCGTATCTCCAGGGAGTGGGCAAGCGCGATGATCGCCTGTGCCATCACCGAGTCGACTCTCTCCGTTGCCGCGCGGTGAACGAGGGAACGGTCAAGCTTGAGGCAGTCGACAGGGAGCCGCCACAGGTAGCTCAAGTCGGGGTAATTGACGCCGAAATCGTCCACGGCGATCGTGACACCGATGGCCTTCAGGTCGCTGAGTACGCGGATCGCTCGATCCTCGTCTGCCGCAAGCACCGATTCGCGGATCTCGAGCTCCAGACGCTCCGGCGCGAGGGCGGTGGTGCGAAGCGTCGTCGCGACCGTCCGGACCAGCGCGTTCCCGCGAAACTGCT
Organism: uncultured beta proteobacterium; assembly: GCA_963789885.1. Classification (GTDB taxonomy): domain Bacteria; phylum Pseudomonadota; class Gammaproteobacteria; order Burkholderiales; family SG8-39; genus DATEDA01. The sequence continues at coordinate 6,171 of CAWBNB010000003.1, forward strand.
GGGCGGATACCTTGACCGCAGCCCGGAGCGAGGGCAGGCCGGCGCGGTCCCATTCCCTCACCTGACGGCAGGCCCGGGCAAGCGCGAACTCGCCGAGCGGGTGTATGAGATTAGTCTCCTCCGCGACGGGGATGAAGGACGTGGCCGGGATCCAGCCATGGTCCTTGTGCTGCCAGCGTGCGAAAGCTTCCACCCCGACGATGCGCCGCGTAGCAAGCGCGACTTGCGGCTGGAAGTGAATCTCGAGCTCGGTCCTCGCGAGCGCGAGCCGCAACGGGGTTTCGAGCTCCAACCCCGCTGCAGCCCCGATCGGTGAGGCGTTGCTATCGGTATCAGCCGTTTCCAAGGGGATGGCGCGGGTAGGGCGTCGGGGGCCGATCGACGCGTCGCCCCCGGTTCATCGCTACCAGGAGACGAAGGGGAAGGCGGAGTCCACGCGGAAGCACGGCGCGGTCACTGTTGGCTTCGGCTGGGACACGAGCCAGGGCCACGGTCCAGGCGCCCGACGGGCCGGTGCGGGTTCACCGTCGGCTGCCGACCAAGCGACCATGCACCTACCGCGAGGAGGGCAAGTGCAGCCCAGTCCGCGAGCGGCGGCCATTCGCCCAGGACGGGCATGGCGATGATCGCGGTCAGCGCTGGGACGGTCGCGAGGAACGCACCCATCCTGAGGGCGCCCAAGACCTCGACCGCGCGGTTCAACGCGATGAACGATACGACGCCGACGAGGACGCCCTGGTAGACCCCCTGGGCGATCAGCTCGGAAGAGGTTGCTCGGGCGAATGCCGTCTCGCCAGCGACCAAATACCAGGGCAGGAAACCCACGGCGCAATAGAGCGCTACAAAGGCGGCGGCGGTAGTCGGACTAAGGCCGTAGCGGCGCATCTGCAAGAGATATCCCGCACCCAGCAACGACGCCACCAGGAACAATGCATCTCCCTGCAGCTGCCTCGGGTCGAGGGCGCCAGCGCTGCCCGCTACGAGAATGGCCGCACCGCCAGCGGCAAGGGCGAACCCGCGGGCCGAGGCGCCCTGTACTCGATGACCAAGGAGTACGGCGCCGAGAATGACGACCGCCGCGGGGATCATCCCCTGGACGAGCGCTGACGCGTGCCGCGCCGGCGCTAGCTGGAGGCCGATCATCACAAGCGCCGCGAGCATGCCCTGGCAGAGTGCGGGGCCGATCCCCTTCAACCACGCGTCGCCAGAGGCCACGCTGACCCGCCACACGAGATACGGCGCGAGAATCGCCGCGCTGACTCCGAACCTCAGCGCGAAGAGATCCGCCGGGGAAAGCGTCTGGGTGACGCTCAGGCGGGTCACCACCGGATACACCGCCCAGATGAACACGACCAGGAGCGCACACAGGACCCCCTGCCATACGTGCGCATCGGGTCGGGCAGGGACTGCGCTTGTCATTGCGTCAGCGGGTTTGGATCACGAGCTTCGCGTACTGGTCGCCCTGCCGCGGGGAAGTTCCCGTTCCCGTTTTCTCGCGGAAACGGCGTATGCGCCCGGTCTGCGGTTCCGGTCAAGGTTGGGAGTGACGACGGTCGTCCGATAGCGCTCCCAGTCCGATGGACTGAAGTCGGTGAGGGCCTCGACGAACGCGCTGTTCCCGAGAACGTCCTCGGAGTACATGCTGCGGTGAATCGGTTGCACCTGCAGGAGAGGCAGCTCCCGGCGGAAGGTGATCGGGTACTCGGTCCGCGTCAGCCGGACGTTCGTGAAGAGCGGGCCGAACCAGCGGTCGCTCTCGACGATCCCCTCGAAGAGCTCGAACGACTGGCTGCGCGGCAGATTGGCGGGCGGCCGAACGAGCAGGCTCCACCCGTCCTGGGTCGTGGCGACGTATCCGGTCCAGATCTGCACGACTCCCGGCTCCGGTAGCGCGCTGAGGAACGGCGGCGAGAAACCTCGCAGCTCGGCGGGGGCGACCTCGTCGAAGTAGTCGGCGAATCCGGGAAACTGGGCCGAGCTGAGCGGAAACCAGGCGTCCGCCCCTTCGTAGGTCCAAACGACATCCGTGCCGTCCCATTGAACGGTGAAGTCGAGAGGCGGAAACAGGTACCACCCGAACGCGGACGCCGTGGCGACCGCCTCGCAGTACCGGAACGCCCGTGTAGGCAAGGTGCCCATTGCCGACCGGTCCGCGCGCACCGGCTCGCGGACTTCAGGAATGACCCGGTGGAAGGTAACGACGCCCTTGTGCTCGTCGCGATCTGGAGCGGGGCGAACGGTGAGGTTCGGTGTCATGGGGATCGCTTGAACGTTCGGTGGAGGTGCCGTACGGTCACATGGCGGTGGGGCGGGCGTGCTCGCCTGCCCCATCGCGGTGCCCAACGTCAACCTTGGGTCGACCTGCGGCGCGCTGGTGCGCCCGGCAGACTCGGTTGCGCCGGGATCGGCCGACGCTGGATGATCCCGCCCACCCTCACTTTCCCCGGGTCGCGGGTTGCCGTGCCGGGCAGCGACACAGGCATCTTCTTGATGATTCCGCCGACTACGACCTTGCCGCTGTCGCGAACGGCTGGCGGAGGCAGGCGCGCGGGCTGCGCTTTGATGATGCCGCCCAAGCTTACTTTCCGAGGGTCGCGGGTCTGACGGTCGGGTGTCCGCACGACGGCGGGTTTCGCGCCACGGGCGTTGTCGGGGGAGCGGGAAGGGTCGTTGCGGCGCATGGTTTTCGTCTCCTCTGTAAGGTTCGTTTGAGCGCTCGGTGCGGGTGCTTTTTGGCGACTCCGCGAAAAAGACCGCGTCGAAATTCGAGCACGGCCCATGTGGAGGAATGGTGGTCCTACGGTGGTCTTTCTGTGGTAATTTTGACGTGCGTGGGCAGGTCGATTCCGGGGGATCGGGGTACGGAGGCGCGGGGCTCAAACGTCACCGCGAGCATCTCGTCATTGCGCCTCGACCTCGGGAACGAGTGTCTCTGGTGGGGCGACCAGCAAGTCGGGCTGACCCCGAAGGCCTTCCAAATCCTGCGCTACCTGGTCGAGCACCGGGATCGACTGGTCAAGAAGCAGTCGCTTCTCGAAGCGGTCTGGCCCGATAGCTACGTCGAGGAGGGCCAGGTCAAGCAATTCATCGGCGAGTTGCGGCGGCTCCTGCACGACGACCCCATAGCGCCGCGGTTCATCCAGACCATCCGGGGCCGGGGCTACCGCTGGATCGGCGAGATCGAGTTGAGAGCCCCTGAGTTGAGCCTGACTCCCCAGGCTTCCCGGCCCGTCCTTCGCGGCCCGTCGAACGCACCGGAAGTCTCCGGCCCGACCCGCCCGGCGAATGGTGCGTGGCCGGAGGTCCGGGAGAGACAACAACGGCCTGCGCTCGACGCGCTCTCACACCCGCCTTCGATCGCAGTGCTGCCGTTCCGGAGCGTCGGCTCAGATCCCCGGGACGAGCGACTCGCCGAGGGCCTTGCGCAGGAAGTGAGCGACGGTTTCACGCGAAGCCGCACGCTCGTCGTCGTGCCCCAGCAATCTGCACTCGCCTACCGGGACCGGCAGGGCAACGCGCGGCGCGACGACCAAGAAATTGCAGCGGCTTACGTCGTCGATGGCACGATCTGGCGGCGCGACGAAACCCTGTCGATCTCCATCAACCTTATAGATACCGCGCGTAATCGTACGCTCTGGGCGGAAAAGCTGGGCGACCGACGCGAGCTCTCGGAGTCCCCTGAGTCCATCGCCTCGCGCATCGTCGCATCGATCGAGCCCCGCGTCCTCGAGGCCGAGGTCGCACGGGTGCGAAAGACCCCCTCCCGACGCCCGAACGCGTACGACTGCCTACTCCAGGCGTCGTCGCTCCTCTACACCTTCGACGAAAGAGATCTCGCCCGCGCAGGAAGTTTCCTTGATCGCGCGACCCAGCTCGATCCCAATTCCGCGCGAGCGTATGCGTACAAGGCCTGGTGGTACGTGCTCTCCATCTTCGAGGGGCGGTCAGCGGACCCGTCGCGCGACACGGCGCGCGCGGAGGACGCCGTGCGGCGGGCGATGGCGCTCGACTCCATGGACTGGTTCGTGCTCGCGGTGGCCGGACACGTGCAGGCATTGCTACTCGGAAGGCCCGACCGGGGCGCGTCGCTCTTCGACCTCTCGCTCCGCCTCAACGACAGCGCCGCGTTCGCGTGGGGCTTGAGCGCCGTGACGCATTGTTACCTCGGCGCCCCCGCTGAAGCGCTGGGGCGGTTGAATCATGCGTGGCAACTGAGCCCCCTCGATCCCCTGAATTTCCTTCTGTGGAGCGCGGCGGGACTGGCGGAATTTCTGGACGGCCACTACGACCGCGCCCTCGTCTGGCTCGAGAAAGCCCTGCACCGGAACTCGGGATTCGGGCCGAGCCACCGGACGTTGACCACGTGCTTATGGCACGCGGGCCGCGAGGCGGACGCGAGGGCGGCCGCGCGGGATCTGCTGAAGCTCGACCCTGCGTTCCGGATCTCGACGTTCTCGCATCGCTATCCCCTCCGGCGCACCGGGGATCTGGCGCGCTACATCGGAGGTCTTCGGGCGGCCGGCTTGCCCGAATAGAAACGAGCTCGGGGAACAGCGGATAGTCGCGTTCTTCCCCGAGGCGCTCGAGCTCCTTAAGGACCCGAGGCGAACCTCCTCTTCGCCGGGCGGAGTAACGGGCTGGTAAAAACCCCGATTATTTACAGGTACTTGACGCGCCCGGGGTCAATCTCTCTGTCACATTTGTCCGCCTTCCACGATGATGGCTGCATGAACGTGAAAGCTCGTGTACGTCGCTCGCTGGGCCCTGCGCGCGAGCATCCATCCGCAAGGAGCCTGAAGTGACTCGAACGCCTACGACCATCGAAGAAGAGATGGAGCGACTGCGGGCGGGCGCGCCCGCGCGCGACTACCTTGCCCGCAAGGCGGAGCTCTTCGAGGGACAGGTGTCCCAGCTCGCCGGTCGGCTCGAGCCGGACGTGAAGGTCTGGCTTGAGCGCGAAGCGAGCCCCGAGCTCGCTAAAGAGTGGGTCGACGAGGCGACGCACGCGCTGAATGCGATCGCTCCAGAGCTACGCGAACTGGAGCAGCGGCAGGAGTTCAGGGACGCTCTGGCCCGCGTGCAGTCGGAGCTGAGCGGGCAGGTGCTTCGCGACGTTATCCGGCCCACCGACGACGAGATCCATGGACACGCCCGCGAACTTGCCCAGTGTGTCCTCGCGAACTGGCTCTCCAGCCTCGAGCACGCCAAGCAGGACAATCCCGGAAAGGCATTGTCGTTGAGTGCGAACGGCCTTCCCCGAGGCGTGGACCACACGGCCGTCCTGGAGGGTGTCGAGGACTTCGTAGTACCGGTAAAGACAGTTGCTCTGGCGTTCAATGCTTACCGGGATGCGCTCAAGCAATCGGGGCCGATCGTCGAACTCGCACCCTCGCTCTACGTCGCCCAGAAGAGCGGCGACGCGTACCTCGTGGATTCGGAGGAAGCTGCACGCCAGCTCGTTGCGCAGGAACCCAGGAAAGCCCCGGAGAAGCGGAAGCCTCTACTCACCTTGCGCGGGGCGCCGCAGATGAGTCCGCTCCGGCTTGTCCTGAACCGGCTGGACCCGTATCTCAACACCTTACCTGGCATCCTCTCGCGCAGCCCCAAGCCGGCAGCTTGCCGCGACCCACGCATACGAGGATATCGAGAAGTACGCGACGGCGGCCGTGTTGCGAGCCCTGGGAGATTCGGGTGTGCTGGAGGCCTTGCGAGATCCCAACGAGTCTGTCGGCAGCGGGGCGTTGCTCGGGAAGCGTCCGCCGTTGAAGGCGCTGCTGGATGAGCCGCAGCGCAGAATTACGATCGATCTCGCGAACTATCTGCTGCTTGATTACCGGCAAGCGTTCAGTACTCTGGAGTTCGTATCGAGGTGGGAGCAGCACGGCGTGGAAAAGCGGCTGGCGGAGGAGGCGGAAAACCTCGTCAGCTTCGAAGTGCTCGACTGCGCGTACCGTGTCTCGGCACAGGCGACCGCGAGCGCCTTCGTGGGTCTCGAGCAGGGAAGCGAGGACCTCACGGTCGACTCGGACGACATGGAAGGGTTCTTCGGCGCGCATCCGGAGGCCAAGGTCGTCGTCGATCTGGCGGTGCAAGCGACCAAGGAGGCGCTCGCGATGCCGCAGGCCAAGGGCATCGCCGAGCAGGTGAAGCGATTCGCGTTCGACATGCGCTTCGAATCCGACGACCTCTAGGGCCGGCCTGGCGCGGCTCGGCGGGCGTCGTATGCCATCGAAACGGCCACTGGATCTCCAGCAACGTACACGCTGCCATCGACTGAACCTACCGGGATGCGGATCATGGTCAGCTCTCCCGGTCGCTCGGAATCCGCAAAGAATCTAAGGATCTGTGCCTGGCAGTTGCCGGGGTCGAGTGTCCCGGGAACGTAGCGGGACTTCGTGCGGTCCACAAGGCCTCTCGGCTGCCCGGCACCCTGAACCGCTTTTGCGCTGCGGTTGAGCATGAGGGGCCCGCCCACGAGCTGGAGCTGGGGTGGCCCCAGCGCGCCTTGGTAGATCTCCTCCACGTTCCCCGGTAGCGGGCCGGCGGGGTACGCGGCGTGCGTGTGTCCGGACAGGAAGAGTGCACGAGGGCCAACGACGATCGAGCGTATGGCGCCTGATCCATCGTTATCTCCTGTCTTGTTGTGCGACGCGGTTTTGCGGGCTTGCGCAGAGACGGAAGTTCGATCGGAGTAAGGCGCGACATCCAACGTTCGCTCGTCTTCGCCTCGGTGGTGATCTCGGGTCCGTCTACCCGGAGTGACCGGACTGGGGGAATGCGGCGCGAGGTGCTCCCGCCTGGCGCAACTCGTTGCGGAACGAGGGGGCTGCAGTTGGGGGGTCTTTTTGGACTCGAAATGCTGCGTCGCGGCGGTAAATTATCTTCATTGCAAGATATCTATAAAACATATAGTTATGAAACTATATCAACTATGGTCCGACGCTTAATATTGCATTGCATCATTCCCGCGAATATACTGATTGCCGTTGCGATTCCAGGTGTCCTAAGCACACATGACGACGAAGCCCTCTAGGTCGATCCTCGACGAATCCTTTCCCTATGTCTCAGCAGTGGCCACATCGGTTTCCGACACGTGGCGCCGCTTCGGCTGGCGCCCCATGACTGATGAGGATCGAAAGAGACGCGGACGGCGAACTGCCGGGGCGATCGCCGAGCTTGTCACGGAGCTGAAGCCGATCCGCAGCGCGGCCTAGTGAGCGCCCCGCCGAGGACGCATCGCGATAGGTCAGCGCGCCGGAGACCGCGTTCTAGGAGGCCGGGCTGGCGTCCTCACAGGACCCGCCTGAGGGATTCCCTCGTGCGCTCGTTGCGCGGCGACCGCAGGATGTCGGAAGGCGGACCTTTCTCCGCAATCACTCCGCGATCCATGAACACGACCGACCTCGTCGGTTGGTGGTGGTGCTCTTTGACGCTCTAGGGCAACCCGAAAAACGACAAGAGAGCGACGATGATGACGATCTAGTCGATGTTGGTCACTAGATTCTCCTTCAGGCATCACGCGCCGCATGCGGAGAAGTTGAACGCGGCGCTGGACGAATTCCTAGATTCGGTATGTGCGGTACCGCCCAGACCGCAAACAATTTTCCCTCAACACTACTAGGGAATCGGAACGGATAAAGGGTCCGCGCAATTCACCGGTTAAACCATGCTCACGAAGAACGGGCTCCAGGCCGGTATCGCGGCGCGGGACGAAGTACTGGAAGGACAAGGAACTGAACTATCGGCGCGTCCGAGAGTTTGTTCTCAACCAAGGTGAAACTCGGGAACGAGTCCGCTAGCGGGCCTAACGTAGATTGCGCACGGCGTTGACGTAAGGGGATAAGAACATGTTCGGCATTAGCAGACTGCTCCGCACGGAGCGCGATTCGGACGCGGACCTCACCGCGCGCGAACTGCTGCAACGCACGCCGCTCGATCGGCTTGAGCAGACCGTGAAGGCGCTGAAGAAACACCGGCCCGCGGCTGATGTGCGCGAGGCGATGATCCACTTGATTGCTACCGCTCCACTAGCGCACTTCGGCACGCTCAAGCAGATATATTTGGTGCACTGTGTTTACGTCCCCGGACGTAAACCCGTCCATCCGGTTGCAGCGGACCCGCCCCGAGGTTGATCGTGCCCGCCGCCCCACCCGTGGCTCGCCATAGGGCTGGAGGACGCGACGTCGACAGCAACGCCCGGGACCGCCCATTGCTTAAAATACAGTTCGACCCTGAGGCGGGGAACCGTGTCGCTCTTATTCCGCACGAGCGGACCGTGATCCATCGCACAGGCGGGCACAGCTGCGTCGCCAGCGCACGCGTGGATGAAGCGGTCAAGCCTTACCTCAGCCGGTTTTACGCTCGTCGAGCTCACGATCGTGGTCGTGGTCGTAGGGCTGCTCCTGGGCACGATTCTCTGGGGTCAGGAACTGGTGCTAAGCGGCCGGACCAAGGCGGTGATCATTCAGCTGAACGAGCTCTCGGCCGCGGTCAGGTCTTACCGTGATCGCTACCGCGCGATTCCGGGCGACGACGCAGGGGCGCAGGTCCGCTGGGGCTGGACAGCGGTTCCTGCAGCGGTACCCTCGTCGCCCGGGAACGGGATCATCGACGGCGCGTATAACCAGTCCACCGCGGTCCCGGAGCCTGAGTCTCGGCTCTTCTGGTGGCATCTCCGCCAGGCCGGCTTCCTCTCGGGTCCCACCGACCCCGCAAATGCCGCTCAGGCCGCACAGCAGCCGGCGAACGCCCTCGGCGGCATGATGGGCGTCACGACCGGCGCTGGCACTGTCACCGTCGGGCTCAGCGGCCTGATCGTGTGCACGGCCAACCTGCCCGGCAAGATTGCGAGCGCAGTGGATATCCGTGTCGACGACGGCGCATCGGCCGCGGGCGCGGTGAGAGCCCAGCGTCAAACCGCTCCCAATGAAAATCTCGGGATTGCAGCGCCGGCCTACGTCGAGGACGCCGGCATGTACCTACTCTGCCGGCAGCTCGAGTGATTCCCAACGGCGAGTCCGGAGCCGGTCTCAACGGGCTCTGTGGCATGTCATACAGCTCAGACCGTCGGATTCCCCGACCTAGTGGAGGGTCGCGCCGTTTCTGCCGCTGAGGATTCCCACGAGCTCGTCCGCATCCACCGGCTTCACCAGGTGGACGTCGAAGCCGGCCTCCTGCGACTTCCGCCTATCCGGTTCTTGCCCCCAGCCGGTCACCGCGACAATCCTGAATGGGGGCTGGTTCTCGAGGTTCCGCAACCGTCTCGCCACCTCGTACCCGTCAATGTCGGGCATGCCGATGTCGAGCAGCACGATATCGGGCTTGAACTCGACGGCCATGCTGAGCGCCTGCGCACCGCCATAAGCCACGGCGGTTTCGTGTCCAAGCGACCTGAGCAGGGCATCGAGCGTCCTCGCCGCATCGACGTTGTCATCCACCACCAGGACTCGTCGCGGCACGACCGCTTGCGCGGCTGCATCCGGTTGAGGAGCCTCGCGCGCGGCTTCCCAGGTCTCGGCTGCGTCCGCCAACGGAAGTCCGAGAGTGAACTCGCTGCCCTTGTTTTCTCCCTCACTTGTCGCCGTGAGGGATCCGCCGTGCAGCTCCGCGACCCGACGGGCGAGCGCAAGCCCGATGCCCAGCCCTTCGCCACTTCGCGTGGCACGCCCGCGTACGAACATGTCGAAGATCCGGTCAATGCCTTGGGGCTCAATCCCACGGCCAGTATCCCGCACTGCTATGTGCGCGCAGCCCTCGTCGCGCCACGCCCTGACCGTGATGCGTCCCCCCGCGGGCGTGTAGCGGGCCGCATTGCTGAGAAGGTTCGTCACTACCTGCGTCAACCGGCCAGCGTCACCATAAACGCGCAACGGGATGGTGGGGATGTCCACTTCAAGGCGGTGTCCAGCAGCGTCTATCGCCGGAATCGATGTCTCGACAGCGCCACTCGCGACTTCAACCAGATCTACGGCGTTGTGTTCGAGATTGAGGACGCCCCGGGTGATGTGAGCAATGTCCAGGAGTTCGTCGACGATATGGACGAGCTGCGCGCTCTGCCGATCGATCGTGTCGCGCATGATCCGTTGCACCGGGTCGTTCTCGGCGGCTTTCGCCATGACCTTCACTGCACTGCGAATGGGTGCTAGCGGATTTCTGAGCTCGTGCGCGAGGACAGCGATGAACTCGTTCAGGTTTTTCGCTGCCCTCTGCAGGTCGAGAATGTGCCGCTGACCGGTGAGGTCCTGGGTGACCTTGGCAAAACCGCGCAAGCGACCTTCCGGGTCGTGCAGCGCAGTCAGGGTCGCTTTCGCCCAGAAGCGTTCGCCGCTCTTCTGGACCCGCCAGCCCTGTGCTCGGAGCCGGCCGTGCGCCGCGCCTGCGGCAAGATCCTCCCAGGGCGTCCCCACGCGCACGTCCTCGGGAACGTAGAAGCGCGAGAAATGTCGTCCGATGATCTCGTCTGGCTGTAGCCCTTGATGCGCTGTGCACCCGCATTCCAGCTCGTGACCAGTCCCTGCTCGTCAAGCATGTAGATGGCGTAGTCCGTCATGCCGTCGACGAGCAGCCTGAACCGCTCCTCGCTCTGGCGCAACGCCTCTTCGTGGAGCTTGCGGCTCGTGAGGTCGCGGGTGATCTTTGAGAAGCCCAATAGCTTGCCGTTCTCGCCGCGCAGGGCGCTGATGGTGACGCTCGCCCAAAGGCGCGCGCCACCTTTCTTCATCCGCCAGCCCTCGTCCTCGAACCGGCCTTCGACGGCAGCGACGCTCAATTCGTGCTCGGCCAGCCTCTGTCGATCACGTCCCGCGGATAGAAAATCGAGAAGTGCCGGCCGATGATTCGTCAGGCGCGTAGCCCTTGATACGCTGTGCGCCGAGATTCCACGTCAGGATGCGCCCGGTGGCGTCGAGCAGGAAGACGGCGTAGTCGCTCGTCTGCTCTGCCGCGATCCGGTACAGCTCCGAATCCATTTTCCTGTCGCTCGTACGAACCGTGTCCCGCCACCTATCGACGCAACGCCGTCGGGTATCAACAAGGCAGCGGAGCCGTGTCATGCACTGCAGCGTCAGCCCATCTTGCGTTCCTGCGTGCCCGCAGAAACGAGCGCACGTCGGCCTTAGGACGCGCCGCCTGTGATCAAGGGACCGTAGGCGCAGCCTCCTTGGCCGCATGGCGCGTGTTTCCGGTCGGTAGGCGCCGAGGATAGAAACTAGCAATCCGGGGGCCTACTCGGAGGACGCACGACCGCCCCGTTCCGCTTCGAGTGGCTCCGCGGTTCCTGCCGGAAGTGCACTGGCCTCTCAGTTGGCCTTGATCCCCGCGGCTTGATGAGCTGCTCGTTCTCGCGGAGTTCCTGCCGGATCATCGCCTCGAAATCCGCGAGCGACATGGTCAGCGGCCCTGCGCCCAGCTCGGCTCAGGACTTCGGCGACCGGCGTCGCTCTTTGATGAAGACGATCATCGCCGCCGGGAAATGCACCGTCCCGAATCCGCCGAGGAACGAAGCGAGAGAGGTTGCCGGCGTTTCGGCGTATCCGGCGCAAAGGTATCCGACCAGGAGACCGACGCCGGACAGGATCGCGCGCGCGAGGCTTGCGTGCCACTCGACGGCAGTGAAGCGACGGATTCGCTGTTGCGCGTACACCGCGGCCACTAAGCCGGCCGCGCCCCACAGCAGGGTGGCCAGGATGGTCATGACACTGTATCCGCTGGTTCCCGCAGACACTTCGGGTCGTCGCTCATCGTCGCGGGTCCCGCGAGGGCTCTGCACGCTGCATGCCCGCCCCGGCCGCCGGCGGTGCGCGCAGCGCGGTCCCCGACTCCCAGTGATCGAGCGGCATGGCGGTCAGGCGGCCGCCGGGACGAGCCGCTACAAGGCGGCTGCTTCCGGACCGAACCAGCGAGCGCAGCTCATCGGGTTCCTCGACTTCCTCTAGCGTCCGACTGGCTCGTCAGGCAGCAGGCTAGTCAACGCGCTAGAACCTCCGGACCGCGGTGGTCGGCAGGCCGGGCCCGAAGCCTGCTCCGCAGCTTCTCGACAAAGCAACGTCGAGAAGGCGGTGTCGCCTTGGTTAGCCTCGGGAAGGGTGTGGTTCTTGCGCTTCTTGCACAGGCCGGATTTCTGGTCGCGTGCACCGTCGCGCTTGCTCAGAGGGCGACCGATCGGGACGTCCACCTGCACAGTCTTTCACCGCAAGATGCGACGCTCCTCCAGGAAATGCAGCGCACCGACAGGACGGCGATCGCGGCCGGCAAGCTGGCTCTCGGCAGGGCCCGCGGCGAGGCGGTGAAGAAGTACGCCCAGCTGGTGGTCGATACGCACAGCAAGCTGCTCGAGGACGGAAAGAAGGTTGCGAAGTTCGAGCTGTCCCAAGTTCCCCCGGAGGACGATCGCGCAAATGCCGCTGTGCTGCAGCCTCTGCAGGCTACCCCGGACGATCGGTTCGATCGCGCCTACTTGGCTTGGGTCCTCGAGGTGCAAGGCCACGCGCTCGCGGCCGCAAGACGGGCGAGTTCCGAGGCGAGCGACCCGAACGTGAAGGCCCTGGCAGCAAACGCTGCCGGTCACATCGAGAACCAGCTGGAGATCGCGCGCGAGCTCGCGCAGCCCCGCGACGCGCAACCGAGACGGACCCCGTTAGGCGCGGCGGCGAATTCTTGCCGACTGCCGGGCGCGGAGGGCGCGCTGCCGGCGTGGTCCGCCCTCACCCGGTATCAGGGCGCTACCGCCAACGGCGCGAATCGCGATCACGCGGGAACGCGGCGTCGACCGTTGGAGGCGCTCGAGGTGCCACGACGAGACGTCGTCCCGGCATGCGCGCGAACGCCTCGACGATCAGGCCGACCCGCTTGTACGGCACCAGCCGCGAGGCGGTCAGGTAGAAATCCTCCCGCTCGCCGCCGGGAACGAAGGCCTCGACGTCGACCGGCGGATGGATCACCTGCGCCTCGCGACGGTAGATGTGCCGGATGCGACTGCGGATGAAGCGCGAATTGGCGACGAAGTGGTCGACGCCGTTCGCCGTGTGCTGGTCCCACAGCCGCAGCCGGTGCAGCAGCCACTTCGCCGCCCAGCCGCGCGGGCCGTGGTCGAGCCCGCTCTCGCGGAGGTACTGGTGCTGCAGATCCCAGGCGTAGCGCATCGGCGAATGGACGTAGCTGACGTGGAGCTGCTCCGGGCCGGTGAGCACCCCTCTAGCCACCGCGTGCGAGCTCGAGAGCACGATGTCGTAGGACGAGAGGTCGAGCTGCTCGACGGCCAGCGGCATCAGCGGCAGGTAGCTGCGGTAATGCGCGCGCGCCGGGCAGGTTCTGGATGAAGGTCGTATGCACGGCGCGATCGCCGAGGAACCCCCGGAGCGCCGGCGGCAGGAAGTCAACCACGGCGAACAGGTCGGCGTGCGGAAAGATCCGCAGCAGCTGCTCCAGGACCCGTTCGGCGCCGGAATACACGACGAGCCAGTCGTGCACCACGGCGATGCGCAGGCGGCGCGCGAAGGGGGCGGGAAGGGCGTCGCGGGGCTCGAGCGGCCGTGCGCGCTCGCCATCACGCATGCGATGGGTCAGGGTCAGCTCGGGCGAGGGAGATCGCGACACGGAAACGGCGCACGGACGATCGATGCGAGGTCGCAAGCGACGCGCCCGGAACCGTCGCGAGGGAGCCCGCGGCCAGGCGCGCCGATTGCAAGGCGGGGCACGTCCTTCAATGGGAGTCGCAGATGCTCAAGTGGGCAGCCATCTTCTTCGTGATCTCGCTGATCGCGGGCTTCCTCGGCTTCTCGAACGTCGCCGCGGGCGCCCGCGGCATCGCGAAGGTGCTGTTCTTCATCGCCGTCGCGATCTTCCTCGTCATCCTGATCTTCGGCGTGTTCCTCGGCGTGCTCGTGTTCTGACGTTCGTCGAACCGCGGCCGCCCGCCGCAACGGCGAACGCTGCGAGACAAGTGATCGCGGGTATCGGCGGGCGCGGAGCCGCGCTGCGGTCAGAGCGGGCCGGAACCGCGCACGACGCGCACCCGGTCGTGCAGCGCGCGCACGCCGCGGCAGTGCCCCGCGATTTCGCGCAGCGCGACCCGCAGCCGCCGCTCCGGGATCTCGCCTTCGAACAGCACCTCGCCCCGGTGGACCGCCACCGAAATGCCGCCGAGATCGAGCCAGGGAGCGTGGGCGATCTCGTCCAGCATTTCGGCGCGGATCGACGAGTCGCGGCGATGCCTCGCGGCGCGTGCCGCGGCCGGTGTCGTCATCGCGGGACGGAACTCGATGCGGACGCTTACGGCTAGAGCACGGACGGGCAGTAAGAGTTACCCGGGAGCGTAAAGGTTGCGCCGCGTGCGCCCGGTCGCCGGCTACCGCCCGACCCTCGAACCGTAGGGTTGCGGCGCGCTCTGCGCGAGCGACGGCACGATGTCGAAGGTGGCCGCGCTCGGGTTGTCGCAGTCGACGCGGCGCTCCGCGATGCACCGCGCGCGCGCGTCGGGGTTGAGCACCAGCCCGCCGACGGTCGTCTGATCGACGGGGCCGGGGAAGTTCGGCGACGCGGGCGGGAGCTGCGCGGTCGGCGGCAGCGGAGCGCGCGACGCGGCGGGGATGATGCTGACGCGCGAGTCCTGCATATCGATCCGGACGGCCGTGCGGCCATCGCCGGGCGGCTTGGCGGCGTAGTTGACGACGCCGCGGTCATCGACCCACCGGTAGACCTGCGCGCTTGCCGGGACGGCGGCGGCAAACGCGCAGACGACGAACAGCAACTCGATCGGACGGCGCATGGCGACCCCTCGCTCGAAAGAATGCCGGCCCGGTTGCAAGCGCCGCGCCCGGCGCCAAGCCACGGGAGCACCGGACTGGGCACGCACCTTGCGGTCGGCAAGCCATGCGCACCGCACGTCTCGCCGCGCTGGGCCTGGCGCTCGCCGCTCTCGCCGGTTGCATGGAGGCGTCGCGCCTTCCGCCGCAGGCCGATACCGGTCCGCAGCCGACCCTCCCCGAGCCGAATCGGTCGCTCGTGCCGACGGTGAAGATCGCCCCGGCGAGGGGCTGGTCCGACGGCGCTGCGCCGATGCCAGCCGAGGGTCTCGCCGTCAAGGCGTTCGCGACCGGCCTCGACCATCCGCGCTGGCTCTATGTGCTGCCGAATGGCGATGTCCTGGTGGCGGAGACGAACGCCCCGCCGCGCCCCGAGAACGCGAAAGGGATCAAAGGCTGGGTGATGGGGCGGGTGATGAAGCGCGCCGGCGCCGGCACCCCCAGCGCCAACCGCATCATGCTGCTGCGCGATACGGACGGCGACGGCGTCGCGGACGTCCGTACCGTGTATCTCGAGCACCTGAACTCGCCGTTCGGGATGGCGCTCGTGGGGACGGATCTCTACGTCGCGAACACCGATGCGCTCGTGCGCTTCCCGTATGGGGCGGACGCTACGCGGATCGCGGAGCCCGGCACGAAGGTCGTCGACCTTCCCGGCGGCCCGCTCAACCATCACTGGACCAAGAACGTCATCGCCAGTCGCGACGGATCGCGCCTGTACGTCACCGTCGGCTCGAACAGCAACGTCGCCGAGAACGGGATCGACAAGGAAACGGACCGCGCCGCGATCCTCGAGGTGGATCCGGCTAAGCGGACGTGGCGTGTCTACGCGTCCGGCCTGCGCAACCCTAACGGGCTGGGCTGGGAACCGAAGACCGGCGTCCTGTGGACGGTGGTCAATGAGCGCGACGAGCTCGGCAGCGACCTCGTGCCCGACTACCTGACGTCGGTGAAGGAGGGCGGCTTCTACGGCTGGCCCTACAGCTACTTCGGCCGGCACGTCGACACGCGCGTTGAGCCGCCGCGCCCGGATCTCGTCGACAAGGCGATCGTGCCGGATTACGCGCTCGGCGCCCACGTGGCGCCGCTGGGCCTCGCGTTCTACGAGGGCACCCTCCTGCCGCGGCGCTACGCCGGCGGCGCGTTCGTCGGCCAGCACGGCTCCTGGAACCGGCGCCCGCTGAGCGGCTACAAGGTAGTGTTCGTCAGGTTCGAGGATGGGCGGCCGGTCGGCCGGCCGGAGAACGTGCTGACCGGTTTCGTCGATGCCGAGGGCAACGCGCTCGGCCGGCCGGTCGGCGTCGCGATCGACCGGGCGGGCGCGCTGCTCGTCGCCGACGACGTCGGCAACGTCGTCTGGCGCGTCACGCCACAGTAGCGGCGGAACTTCCTAACGCACCGGATTGCCGCGGGCGAGCACGCGCGCATCCTCGGCGTAGCCCGCGAGTCGTTGGACCACTCGCGCGCGCTGGTTCGCATCGAGCGACCGGTCAAGGCCGAGGACGAGCTGGACGAACTGCTCGTCGCGCAGCCGCTGCTCCGGCGTTCGCTCGAGTCCCCAGGCGAGGAAGAGCGAGCGCAGCCCTTCCGTCGGCGACGCGGCGTCGTCCTGAACGCTGCGGTCGAGGAGGGTCACCAGCTCGCGCTCGCGGCGCAGCCGCAGGTCGCGGGCGTGCCGGGGGTAGTCGGCGGTCGCCGCGACGAACTGCCGCACCAGGCCCACTTGTCTCTCGCTGAACGGCCCGGTCCATTCCTCGAACCGCTTCACGATCGCCGTCACGCGCTCGCGTTCGCGCTTCGCCGGCGCTCCCGACAGGCGCTCGCGGACGCGCTTGGTGTCGTCGTGGGCGAACCGCCGCTCGAGGGTCGCGACATTTTCCGCGTCGAGCGTTTCGAGGAGCGGCATGCTCTCGCGCACTGCGGCCTCGACGAGCGCGGCGTAGCGGGTCCGGACCGACTGCATCGCCCACTCGACGTCGACGCGGCCGAGCCCGCGCTGCATGCGGCCGGCCGCGTCGGCGAGCAGCACGGCGTACCGCGGCAGCTCGTTGCGGCGATGCCAGGCGTGGAAGCGGGCGACGGCGGCGCGCGCGAGCTTCCACTGCTCGCCCTCGAACGATAGATGGCGGTGGGCGGTCAGCAGCACCGCGGCGTCGGCGTTGTCGTAGACGACGCGCGTGACGCCGCCGCACGCCGCGACGGCGAGCGCGACGACGCAGGCCACGGGAGCTGCGTAGCGGCGTACCAAAGGGTTCATCGGCGCGGGCGAGGCAACCGGCATGCCTGGGGCCCCTGCTCGACCCGATCGCTCCGCTCGGCTCCGGCGGCGCGAGCGGGTTCCCCTCACCCAGTCGCTGTGGCGTAGAAGAGGAAGAGCCCGGCGGCCCCAGGGCCAGCGCGCGCCAGAACGTCTGCCGGACCGCACAGCGCGTCGTGCGCGCCGCTTCGCGCTCGCGGCGAGCTCGCCTGCACGCGGCTCAGATCGCCCCGACGCTTCCGGTGACGGGCAGCACGATGCCGGTGACGTAGCCAGAGCACACCGGCGCCGCGAGATAGACAAAGGCAGGGGAGATCTCCTCCGGCTGGGCGGCGCGCTTCATGTCGCTGTTGCGACCGAACTCCGCGACGTCCTCGGCGGGGCGGTCGGTCGGGTTGAGCGGCGTCCATACCGGCCCGGGCGCGACCGCGTTCACGCGTATGCCCTGCTCGAGCAGGTTCTGCGCGAGCGACTTGGTGAAGGCGTGGATCGCGCCCTTCGTCGCCGCGTAGTCGAGCAGCTCCGCGCTGCCCTCGAGCCCGACCACCGAGCCGGTGTTGATGATCGATGCGCCGCGCTTGAGGTGCGGGATCGCGGCGCGCGCCATGAAGAAATAGCCGCAGACGTTGGTGCGCAGCGTCTCGTCGAGCCGTTCGTCGGTGATGTCCGAGAGCGACTCGGCGTGCTCCTGGAACGCGGCGTTGTTGACGAGAACGTCGAGCCGTCCAAGCTTACGCACCACCTCCTCGACCGCCCGCTCGCAGAACTCGCTGTCCTTCACGTCGCCGGGAATGATCACGCAGCGTCGACCTTCGGCTTCGATGTGCTTCTTGGTGTCCCTGGCGTCGTCATGCTCGTCGAGATAGACAATGCCGACGTCGGCGCCTTCGCGGGCGAAGAGGACCGCCACCGCGCGCCCGATGCCCGAGTCGCCGCCGGTCACGATCGCCGCCATCCCCTCGAGCTTGCCGCTGCCCTTGTAGTGGGGCGCGAGAAAGCGCGGCGCGAGCGCCAGGTCGGCTTCCCGGCCGGGTTTCTCGAGGTGCTGCGCGGGCAGACGGACGGGTTGCGCACGCGCCCCGGCCTGCGCCGCGCGATCGCCGGACTTGCCGCCCTTGCGCGCGCTTGCGCGGCTGCGCTCGTCCTGCTCGCGCTGGATGGCGCGTTGCTTCGCGGAGGTCGCGCTGGCCTCGCGCGCGGCGCGGGTCTTGGCCTTGGTCATGGCGTGTTCCCCTGCGAGGAGGTGCGCCTGGGCGCCAGCAAGTCGCGGTCCCGCGGCGTCCAAAGAAAAACGGCGGAGAAGCTCTCCGCCGTCCTTTCGCTGAACCGGCTTAGCCGCCGCTACGACCCGCGGCGCTACCACCCGCCGTGCTGGGCGTTCCGCCCATCGGGCCTCTCGAGCCGGTCGAACCGCTGCTGCTCGAAGGCGGGGGCGTCGTGCCGCCCATCGTGCCGCCGGGTCGGCGCCGCTGCTGCTCGAAGGCGGCGTGGTCCCGCCCATCGTGCCGGAGCGGTCGCCCGCCGCGCTGACGTTGAGCGCCGACAGCGTCTGCTGGTCCAGACGGCCCGAGCTCGTCATTCCTTGTTGCTGCTGGAACTGACGCAGCGCGACTTGCGTGCGCGGGCCCATGACGCCATCGATCGTGCCGACGTCGAACCCCTTGCTCTGCAGCGCCTGCTGCACGTCGCGGACGGTGCTCGCGCCGTACTGCTGCGACCGGCCGCCGCTGCTGCGGTCCATCGCGCGGTCGCTCGACATCGAGCGCGGCGGCTGGGTCGGCGAACCCGCCGGATTGCCGGTCGCGTCGCGTTGCTGGATGCGGTTCGAGGAATCGTTGGCGCCGCCCTGCTGCGCCAGCGCGACGGGGATCGCGAAGGCCGCCGCAACCGCCGATGCAATCGTGAAATACCGGAAACGTCTCATGTCTGCTTGCCTCTCTAAAAGGTGGTCGAAGTGAAGAGAGAAACGCAAGAGCGCGTGCCGCCGATCACGCAACCGGCGTGCCCCGCGTAGCGAGGCGCCAAACTGACTGGTTGGGTCTACGGCGACGGAGTAGAGCGAGATCCGCGGGGAAGTTCGCGGGCAACTATTGCCGGACGCTGCAAGAGTTACCGCATCGGCCGACGCGGGTGACGAGCCCTAAGCTCGTCGCGCACACGGCGCTCGACGGGCCGCGGGGGCCGGCGCGCCGCTGCGCATAGATCGCAGCGGCGAGGTGCGCCGCGGTGAGCAGAAAGAAGAGCAGGACCATGACGTCCTCGTGCACGAAGTGCGGCGCTGCCGCGAGCGTTGCAAGCGTCGTGCCGCGGGCGCGCGCCGTGCTCGAGCTGGGCGAGCACGGTCACGGGGCTCGCGCCGCGAGCGCCACGGTTCGACCGCGCGCGCCGGCAGGAGATCGGAAAAATGCGCTTTCGCCAGCTTTGCCTTGTCCTTGCGGCCGGACTCGCCCTCGCGGCGGGCGCCCGCGCCGCGGACGTCGATCGATCCCCGGTCCTGCTCGTCGCTCACCCGCAGCTCGGTGAGTTCTACGGCGGCACCGTCCTGTTCGCGCGCCCGATGGGCAACGGCGGCCACATTGGCTTCATCGTGAACCGGCCGACCGAGGTCACGATGAAGGAGATCTTCCCCGAGCACGTACCGTCGCAGAAGCTGACCGAGCCCGTCTATCTCGGCGGTCCGCTGCGCGTCGACTCGGTTTTCGCGGTCGTGCAGCGGCGCGACAGCCCCGGGGGCCGCACCATCGCCCTCGCGGACGATACGTTCCTCGTCATGGACGCCACGACCGTCGACCGAGTGATCGAGCAGAACAGCGAAGGGACGCGCTTCTACGTCGGGATGGTTGTCTGGCGCCCAGGCGAGCTCGCGCAGGAGGTGGCCAGCCGCTTCTGGTACGTGCTCGACTACGACGCCGCGCTCGTCTTCCGCAAGTCGACCGACGGGCTGTGGGAAGAGCTGCTCGGACGCTCGGGACGCATGCTGAGTAGGGCACCCCGCGGGCGGGCGTCCGCCCCCTATCAGAGGAGTGTCCCGATGAGAGTCAGCGAGGCGATGACCCGCGATGTGCGCGTTGCCAACCCCGACCAGACGATCCGCGAGGCGGCGCAGATGATGGCCGAGCTCGACGCCGGCGTCTTGCCGGTGGGCGAGGAGGACCGGCTCGTCGGCATGATCACCGATCGCGACATCGCCGTGCGCGCGGTGGCGCACGGCAAGCCTCCGGACACCCGCATCCGCGACGTCATGACCGACGACGTGAAATACTGCTTCGACGACGAGGAGGTCGAGGAGGTCGCCCGCAACATGGGCGAGATCCAGATCCGCCGGCTTCCGGTCGTCAATCGCGACAAGCGGCTGGTCGGAATCGTGTCGATCGCGGACATCGCGGCGACGGAGGAGCCGGACGTCGTCGGCGATGCGGTGTCCGGTATCTCCGAACCTACCGGCCTGGTCCCGCGCTAAAGCGGTCGCGTAACGTGCAAGGGGGGCGCCTGCCGCTCGGGCGCGCAGCATGCCCGGCGCTTTGCCGGTAGTGAATCGTCTGCCGATTCAAGGCAGTCCATGGCCAAGGCCCAGGTCTTGCAGGAGCTGGTCACCGCCACCCTCTCCAGGTTCCACACCATGCTCCCCACACGAAACACGCTCGATCAGCCGGATGGCGATGATCTCCTGCGTGCGACAGCGGCCCAGGCATGGCGGTTGCAGCTCGAACTCGCCTGGAGCCACCCGCGGCTCTGCTACGCCGTCTGGTCGCGACTGATGACGATGCCGTCGCTGCCTGACGCAGATCGATGACGACGAAACTCACTTCAGCGCTGAGGCGCGAGATCGAGATCAACGGCGAGCCCTACACGCTCACGATCGCGCCTGACGGCCTGCGGCTGGTACGAAAGGGGCATCGCAGGGGGCACGACCTTGCATGGCGTGCGCTGGTGGGTGGCGATGCGGCGCTCGCAGCGGCGCTCAACGCCTCGGTCGGCGACGGGCGGGATGCATCCGCAGGGGACGAGGAGTCGGGGGGCGCGAGCTAACGGCGGGCGGGGGCAACTCGTGTCCGTTCATGTAACAAGCCCACGATAGCCCGCGCCGCGGGTTGCCGCATGCCCCGTCGGATCGAAGACTACGCGGTGATCGGCGATTGCGAGGCGACGGCCCTGGTCGGCCGCGACGGGTCGATCGACTGGCTGTGCTGGCCCCATTTCGCGTCGCCGGCCTGCTTTGCCGCACTGCTCGGCACCCCGGAGCATGGCCGCTGGCGCCTCGCGCCGAAGGAGCGTGCGACCCCGACCCGCCGCTACCGCGGCGACACGCTCATTCTGGAAACGGACTTCGAGAGCGCGGAAGGCGCCGTTACGCTCGTGGACTTCATGCCGATCGGTGAGGGTGCGGCGGGGCTCGTGCGCATCGTCATCGGCCGGCGCGGCACCGTGCGGATGGCGATGGAGCTCATCCTGCGCTTCGACTACGGCATTGCGGTGCCGTGGGTGAGCCGGCTCGACGACGGCCGACTTTGCGCGATTGCCGGCCCCGACATGGCGGTGCTCGAGACCCCGGTCACAACGCGCGGCGAGGGGCTCACCACCGTCGCGGAGTTCGAGGTGCGCGCCGGCGAGCGGGTGCCGTTCGTGCTGGCGCACGGACGTTCCCATCTGTCGGCACCCCGCGGACCCGATCCGGAAGCGGCGCTGGCGCGGACCGAAGGCTTCTGGCGCGACTGGATCGGACACTGTCGCGCGAGCGGGGAGTGGTCCGAACCGGTGCGTCGCTCGCTCATCACGCTAAAGGCTCTCACCTACGCGCCGACCGGTGGGATCGTCGCCGCGCCCACCACCTCGCTGCCCGAGCGGCTCGGCGGCGAGCGCAACTGGGACTACCGCCACTGTTGGCTGCGCGACGCGACGCTCACCCTGCTTGCGTTGATGAGCGCGGGCTACTACGACGAGGCGCGCGCGTGGCGCGAATGGCTGTTGCGCGCGGTCGCCGGCAGCCCCGGCCAGCTCCAGATCATGTACGGTCTCGCCGGCGAGCGACGGTTGGCCGAGGCCGAGCTCCCGTGGCTGCCGGGGTACGCGCACAGCGCGCCGGTGCGGATCGGCAACGCGGCGTGCGACCAGCTCCAGCTCGACGTCTACGGCGAGGTCATGGACGCGCTCCACCAGGCCCGCAAGGGCGGCCTCGACGCGTACGGCCCCGCGTGGGCACTGCAGCGGGCGCTCGTCGAGCACTTGGAGCACGCCTGGCAGCGTCCGGACCAGGGGATCTGGGAGGTGCGCGGCCCGCCACAGCACTTCACCTACTCCAAGGTGATGTGCTGGGTCGCGCTCGACCGCGCGGTGAGGGCGATCGATGCGTTCGGCCTGGCAGGACCGCTCGAGCGGTGGAAACGGTTGCGTGAGCGAATCCACGACGAAGTGTGCCGGCGGGGCTACGACCGGTCGAAGGGCGCTTTCGTGCAGCGTTACGGCGCGACTGCGCTCGACGCGAGCCTGCTCCTCCTGCCGATCACCGGCTTCCTGCCGCCAGACGATCCGCGGATGCTTGGCACCGTGCATGCGATCGAGCGCGAGCTCGTGCGGGGCGGCCTGGTGTACCGCTACCGCGCCGAGGCCGCCGACGACGGACTGCCGCCGGGGGAGGGGGCCTTCCTCGCGTGCAGCTTCTGGCTCGCCGACAACTACGCGCTGCAGGGGCGTCGCGCCGAGGCGCGCGCGCTGTTCGAGCGGCTGCTCGGCCTGGCGAACGACGTCGGGTTGCTCGCCGAGGAGTACGACCCCGGCGCGGGGCGCCAGCTCGGCAATTTCCCGCAAGCGTTCTCGCACGTCGCGCTCGTGAATACCGCGTTCAATCTCGGCGAGGCGATCAAGCCGGCCGAGGAACGCGGCGAACGCGGCATCCCGGCCGCCGCCACGGCCGGACGTTCAATTGTCGGCGGTCACCCGTAAGAGGGGGGACGCAACCGGGGCGGCGCAATCGCCCCGGAGAGCGGGAACGCAGCTTGCCACGCGCACTGCATGCGGCAACGCCCTTTGCGCGATCAGACTCGCGCCTGAGGAGACTTCCATGGCAGTGCTGAAAGAAATGAAGGTGGCGATGCTCGTGGCCGACGGCTTCGAGCAGTCGGAAATGGTGCAGCCGAAGCGCGCGCTCGAGCAGGCGGGTGCGCGTGCGCTCATCGTATCGCCCGAGAAGGACATCGTGCAGGGTTGGATCCACTTCGACCCGGCCGACACTTTTCCGGTGGACGTTGCGCTCCGCGACGCGCGGGCGGAGGACTTCGACGCTTTGCTGCTGCCGGGCGGCGTCGCGAATCCGGACAGGCTCCGCACCGACGCGGCCGCAGTCAACTTCGTGCGCCACTTCGTCGACGCCGGCAAGCCGATCGCGGCGATCTGCCATGGGCCGTGGATGCTGGTCGAGGCCGACGCGGTGCGAGGACGCCGGATCACTTCGTGGCCTTCGCTGCGCACCGACCTGCAGAACGCCGGCGCGAAATGGGTGGACGAGGAGGTAGTGGTGGATCGGGGTCTCGTATCGAGCCGACAGCCGGCCGACCTGGAGGCTTTCTGCCGCAGGATGTTGGAGGAGTTCGGCGAGCGCGGGTGCAGTCCCGCCGCGACGCGGGCGCGCGCTTGAATCGCGAACGCGCGCTATCCCTGCTCGGGCGTGCGGAACGTGCCGGGCTGGTCGCTCCGGTTGAGCGGGACCGTTTCGAACTCCTCGAAACTCAGCCGTCCGTCCCGGTCGCTGTCGGCCTTGTCGAAATTCGCGGCGACCTCGGGCTGCGCGGCCGCTTCCTGGCGGGAGATGAACCCGTCCTTATCGATGTCCAGCCGGCGGAACGCTTCGGGCCGATCCTGGGGCGGGAGCGGCTCGGCCGCGCCGGCCGGCGCCGCCGCCGCGAGCGAGACGGCGGCGATGAGGCGCGAAAGGTTCCTGAGCATGAGCTCGTCCCAGCAAGACGGAGGCCCGCCTGCGGGAAAGCGGCTCGCATGGCGCCGCTGGCGCTAAGCATGTGCATCGACTTCTACCTGATCGCGCAGCTCATCGTGCATCAGTTTCTAGGTGCACTCCTCGCGACGGCGCTCGTCGCGATCGTCGCGCTGTGGTTCGTCCTGCCGCGCGCGCGCCGGCTTTAGCGGCCGGGCGGCGGTTAAAGCGCGCAGACGCCGTCCGGCAATTCCAAATTGCCGGCTCCTGTCTGTGCGGACCGACGCGACCAGTTCGTGAAGCATCAATGACTTGCGCGCCGACGCGAGTGCCGGCGTTGTGCCGCGACGACGGTCCGCGCCGTGTCCGCCGCGTGCCTGCCCGCTAAGTCTTTGACGTTATGACAAATGCATTGCATGGCCCGGTGATTGCTCGCGGCCCCGCTTCGCGCGCCAATCCAGCGCGACGAACATCGGAGGGAATCATGCGGATGCCGTTTAGACCGACGCTCTTCGCCACTGCGGTGGCGTCGATCCTGCTGGTCGGCTTGGAGATTGATAACGCGCTTAGCCAGGGGGCGGCGCGAACCAACGCGGAGCGCCTTCGCCAGCGAGGCGCGGCGGTGGACCCCGAGGAGCTGCCGAGCATCGGCGCGAAGTCCGCGCCGACCGAAGCGCCGACCGGGTTCGACAATCTCACCAACGGCTTCACCGAACAGGGGCCGCCTTTCGAAAGTCTCAACGAGAACAACGTCATGGCGCTGCGCTCGTTCAACGACAACCGGTTCGTCTTCGAGGAAACGGAAAAGATTGCGGACGGGCTGGGCCCGATGTACAACGGCCAGAGTTGCCGGGAGTGTCATCAAAACGTCGTGACCGGCGGAGCCAGCCAGGTGGCGGAGCTCCGGACCGGGTTCCTCAAGAACGGCGTCTTCTTCGAATCGCTCGGCGGCTCGCTAATCCAGTCGCGCGCGACTCACCCGGACCTCGTCGAACGGGTCATTCCGTCCGATGCGGTGCGGACGCTCCGCATCTCGACCAACACGCTCGGCAACGGGTTCGTCGAGGCGATCGCCAACGGCACGCTGCTCGCGATCCGCGACGCGCAGCCGGCCGAGATGCGGGGTACGGCGGCCGCCGTGCCGGTGCTGGAAGCCGGTAGCACGGTGCGCATCGGCCGCTTCGGCTGGAAGAGCCAGCACGCGAGCCTCGAGTCGTTCTCCGCCGACGCGTACCTCAACGAGATGGGGATCACCACGCCGCTGCTGCCGGAAGAGAACACGTCGAGCGGCAAGTACGTCGGCTTCGGCTCGGCTTACGACCCGGTCGCCGACCCGGAGGACGACGGGAAGGACGTCCAGGCGTTCGCGAACTTCATGCGCTCGACCAAGGCGCCGTCGCGCGGGCCGATCGACGGGAACGTCCAGGCCGGCGAAGCGGTGTTCACCCGGATCGGCTGTGCAACCTGCCACGTGCCTTCGATCACCACTGCGCCGGCGGGGACGAAGATCAACGGCGGGGTGTTCACCGTTCCCCCGGCGCTCGCGAACAAGGTCATCCACCCCTACAGCGACTTCCTGCTCCACGACATCGGCACCGGTGACGGGATCCCGATCCTGCCCACCGCCGAGTTCGCATCGACAGCGAACAAGATGCGCACTGCTCCGCTGTGGGCGCTCCGCACGCGAAACCGGCTCATGCACGACGGGCTGTCATATACGCGGGAGGACGCGATAGCGAGGCACGCCGGGCAGGCGACCGCGGTGACGGCGCGATACAAGGCGCTGCCGGAAGGACAGCGAAGGCAGTTGCTCGCCTTCCTGGATTCGCTGTGAGACGTGGCGGGTCGGGCGCCCGCGCCCGCCCCCCCCCCGCGTGCCGAGTTTACCCTTGGGACGGGTTCACGAAGCGGCCTTGGTCGGGCCCGTCGAACCGATACTGCTCACCACCCAGTGCGGAGCCCGAGCCGTACCAGCCGTCACGCGAGTCGTGCAGGTCGGCCCGGGGGCTGAGCCAACGGTCGCGCCACGCGCTCCAGCGATCGCGCCAGTTGCGGTTCGTGTCGCTGCGATAGACAGGCTCCGCGGGAGCCGCAGTCGTGGACGGATAACGGTCGGCGCGATACGGTTGCGGCGCACGGGTGTCGTCGCCCGGTAAGGCGCGCGTGTCGCCCGGCACCGACGCCGCGCTGGGGGTCCGCTCCTCGCCCGGCGGCGACATCTGCGATGTCTGCGCAATAGCGCTGCTCGCGCCGAGGGCGGCGGCGAGAAGGATTGTGAGTGTCGTGCGTTTCATGCAGTGCTCCTTCCATTGGTTGAGACGCGATGCGTGCGTCTTGCAATCGGACTCGCAACCATCATGCCCGGCGCGCAAAAGCTACATGCCGACGTGCAGCAGCAGGAGCGCCGCGAGCACGCCGGCAACGGTGGGCGCTTGAGTCGACCGTCAAAGCTTGGGGATCCTCAGCGTCCTGCTGATCATCAGGCAACCCGACAGGGCGAACAGGAGGGCTGGGAGGTGGAGATCGGCGCCGAGCCAGGTGACCGGATAGAGGTCGCCGCGAGCGAAGGTGAACATCAATGCGCCGAGTGGGACGACGCTGGTGGGGATCGGCGTTCCCTCGAAGTAGCGCACCTTGCCGGCGGGCGTGGCGAGCGATGCGGCCGTGACGTTGTAGCGTGCGAGCCGGCTGAGACCGCAGAGCGCGAAGAAGACCAGCATCAGCTGGTCGGCCGGCGTGTCCATGCCGACCGCGACCGCGATCGCCGCCGGCGCGACGCCGAACGAAACGACGTCGGCGAGCGAGTCGAGTTCGCGGCCGAGCGCCGATGCGGTACCGCGCAGTCGGGCGATCCTCCCGTCCAGAACGTCGAGGACGAAGGCGACCGGGATCAGCGCCGCGGCGAGCCACGCGTGCCGGGGTTCGCCGCTCGCAACGTACTTCATCGCCTCGAAAATTGCAGCGACGCCGCAGAAACCGTTCGCGATCGTGAAGACGTCCGCGAGCCCGAAGCTCCGGATCATCGAGAAATGCTTTATGCGGGGTTCGTCGCTCGTCATGAACGCATCCCCCGTCCGCCGCGGATTCTTCCGCTCCGAAGCTTCACGACAGACCCCGCGCGAGCCCGAGCGAAAGCTCGGCGCTGACGGCCTGATCCGAAGCGCCGCCCGTGGCACGAGCTTCCCCGGATTGGACGCGGCCGGTGTCGATGCCCCCCGTCCGGACGAGGTAGTTGCGGACCACCTCGGTCCGTCGCGCGGCGAGATCCCGCAGCGCCGATTCTGGCAGCGGGTACGAATCCACGAGGCGGCGGAACATTACCTGGTAGAACTCGCGGTCCGAGCTCGCCTTGCCGAATACGGCGAGCAGCCGGTTCACCCGCTCCGGCTCGCGCCCGGTGCGTTGCCGGAAGGACTGCGCGACCTCGTCGGCGGCCTTCGGTCCGGCGCGGTCCGCGAGCAGCCCTTCGAGCGCCCGCTGCGTGGCGGCGTCGCTGTAGGCGATCGGGCCCGGATCCTCGCGCCCGGCGACCTTGACGCCGAGTGCCTGCGCGACGTCCAGAAGCGCCTGACGATTGCGCAGTGCTGCGCCGTCCAGCCGCGGATCGTACGGCCCGTGCACGCGCAGCTCGAGCTGCGGCTTGTCGCGCAGGACTTGCGCGACCTTGTCGAGCTTTTCCCGTTCGGGCGGCAGCAGCCGCGCGCGGCCCGGCTCGAACTGGATCGCACCGAGCTTGTCCGCGTCGCTGCCGAGGAGCCCGGCCAGCGCGCGGAACGGGGCGCTCGCGATGCGGGTCACCAGGCTCGCGAGCGCTTCGCGCAGGACCCGCCCGTACTGGAACTGCGGGTTGTCGAGATTCCCGGTGACCGGGACCGCCACGTTGATCCGGCCTTCGCTGTCGGTGAGGAGGGCGACCGCGAGATCGAGCGGCAGATCGAGCGCCCGCGGCGTGACGACCCGCTCACCGAGCGTGAAATCCTGCATCACGACCCGGTTGTCCGCCCTGAGGACGCCGTCCGCGACCCGGTAGCGCAGGCTGAGCCACAAGCGCCCCGATGCGATCGTGCGCCCGGCGAAGGTCGCGAAGTAGGGCGAGAGCGGCGGCATCTCCACGTTGTCGAAGTGGGCGCGGATGTCGGTGAACGACTTCGGATCGAACGCGTTGAGGCCGCCTTCGACCTGCGCCGCGCCGGAGCCCTCGATCCGGCCGTCGAGCTTCAGCTCGGCGCGGCTCGCGCGGTCGGTCGACATGCCTACGACGGTCCCGTTCAACCGCCTCACGCGGGTCGAAAACGGCAGCGCGAGGCTGTAGTCCGCGAAGTCGACCGTCCCGTTCCGGATGCGCAGCCGGCTGATGTTCGCGGTGAACGCGCGCTGAACGGCGGTCGGGGCCGTGTTCGCAGTCTTCGTTTGGGGCGCGGGCGGTCCAGGATTTCCGGCCGGAGGCGCGCCGGCTTTCAGTACCTGGGCCAGATTGACCTCGCCGGTTTTGGAGATCACGATCTTGGCGCCCGGCTCGACGACGCTGACTTCCTTGATTGCGAGCTGATTGGGCGCGAGCGTCAGCGCGACCTCGTCCGCCGACAGCGTCTTCCACGAAAGGAAGCGCTCGCCCGTCGCGCGCTCGCGCACCAGGAGGTCGTGCACGCTCGCTGTCCCGTTTGCGCTGAGCGCCGGGCCTTCCTGCCCCGCGCGGTACGCGACACGCGCTTTCGCGGACGCCCGACCGGACGCGAGCTCGAGCGCGGCGTAGCGGGCGATCACCGGCCGCAGGGGCTCGAGCGGAACATCCGTCGCCTCGATCGTTGCGTCGGCCGCGCGGAAGTCGTGCGCGATCGAGCCCGCCGCCTTGACTGCGCCCCGGCCCGCGACGGTGAGCGCCGCTTCGAAGCGCAGCGGCGAGTCGCCCCGGCTCGCCAGGGCATCGGCGCCGGCGGAGACGATGTCCACGTCGTACACGATCGGCGGGTCGTACGCGCGATCCTCGAATGCGACCTTTACGCCCTCGACATCCAGGCGCCGAACTGCGTAGTGCCACGGCCGCGCCTTCGAGTCGATCGCCGGCCTGCGCGCCGGCGGCGCAGCCTCCGAAGCGAGCAGCCTGGCCAGATTGATCGAGCCGTCGCGATCGAGAATCGCGGTGACGCGTCCGTTACGCAGCGCGACGCGCGCCGCGGCCAGCTCACGCCCGGCCAGGTCGAAGCGGCCGTCCTGGACTTCGATCGCATCGAGCGCGACCAGCGGCTCGCCGCCATCGGGCGCGACCGCCGCGACGCCGTGGATGCTCGCCTGAATGCTCTCGAGCACCAGCGTCGCCGCGCCCTTGGCGTAGGCCAACCGGTAACGCGTGGTCAGGTCGAGGCGCCCGTCGATCGGCGTTGCGCGCGTGGCCCGCCCGGCGAACGGCGTCAGGGTGGAAAGCCTGACGCCCTTTGCTTCCAGCGTCCCGGAGAGGGCGGTGGGAAGGACGGTCACGTCACCGCGCCAGGAAATCGACCCGCCGTCCGGCACCGCCGCCACGATCGAGTATTCGCCGTGCGCGCCCGGCAGCGTCGTCAGCTCGACGATCGTGAGATCGATCGGAGCGAAGGTGGTAGTGACCGGCGCAGCGCGCGAGCGGTCGGTGAAGGCGAGCTTTCCGTCGCGCACCTCGACGTGCTGCAGGAGCCAGCGGCGCGGAGCTTCCCGTCCGGACGAGACGTCGGCGTGCCGCTTCGCGACGAGGTCGATCGCGCGCGCCACGTTGAGCGTGCCATCGGGCTCGATCTCCACCGCCACTTCCACGCCATCGACCCGGATGTTCGAGAACGTCCACGCCCGCCGGAAGAGGCTCGAGAGCCGGAAGTCGAGCGCGAGCCGTCGCACTGCGACGAGCGGGTGACCCGCGGGGTGCTCGAGCCTGACGTCCTTTGCCTCCAGGCGCAGCAGGAACGGATTGACGCTGATTTGCCCGATCGACGCTTTGCCTTCCAGCGCATCACCGGCGTAGCGGAGCAGCTCGCGCTCGAGGAAGTAGGGTGCGGCAGCGAGCCCCGCGAGCGCGTAGACCAGCAGGCCGGCCAGCGCGAGCCCCAGGACGTGGGCGGCGGCGAAACGTGCGCGCTTTCTCATGCCCTCGAATGGACCTCGAATGGGAATGGCCGGGGACCTCCCGAGGTGCGAAGGTCACCCGGCCCGAGGACCGCAGGGGACCCCGAACCGTCGCCGTCGACCGAGCCGGCCGGCCTATACGGCGAACGGCGACTAGACCGGCGGCCGCCGCCCCATCACGAAGAAGATGACCGCGAGGATCAGGCCGACGACGAACAAGATCCAGGCGATATTCATGGAGAGGCCGGCGATGCCGGCGAAGCCGAGCACGGCCGCGATCAGCGCGACGACCAGAAACACTGCTGCCCAATACAGCATTGCGAGCCTCCTGTCGGGTGACGGACGATCCTGCCTCGGAAGCCGAGCAATTCGCGTTCCCATGGTCAGCCGCCTTCGCGGAACGCGGGATAGAGCGTCATCCCGCCGTCAACGTACAGCATCGTGCCGGTGACGTAGTCCGACCGGTCGGACGCGAGCCAGACGGCCGCGCGCGCCACGTCGTCCGTGTCGCCGATGCGGCCGTAGGGGATGAGCCCCACTAGCTGCCGCGCCGCCGACGCTCCATCACGAGATCCGGCGAACGCGCGACGACCGGCCGCTTACGCTTCGCGCACCATCTCGCGACAGCTGTCGGCGCAGCGGCGGCAGGCATCGACGCACTTCTGCATGCCGTCGAGGCGTTCGCAGCTCGCCGCGCATGCGTCGCACACCTCGGCGCACACGGCGCACAGGCGCGCGTGGTGCGCGGAAGCGTTGAGCATCAGATCGGCCGCCGTGCGGCAGACCTCGGCGCAGTCGAGCATGAGCCGGAAGTGCCGCGGGGCGATGTGGCGGCCGCCCCGCTCAAGGCAGTGGATCGAGGCCATCGAGCGGCAGACGCTGTAGCACGCCAGGCAGTCGTCGATGCAGCGCTGCAGCGGTTGTTGCACGCGGTTCTGCATGGCCCCGCCCGGCAAACCGCGTGCCTGGGCGGCCTAGATGGGGAAATTCCTTTCGATGCGAAAGCGCCGGGCCGACCGCCGGACGCGCGTGAGGCATCGCCTTGCCCTTCGGCTCGGATCACGCGCCACCGGTCCGATAGAAGCGCGCGGGACGGCCGGCGCTCTCGGCCGTGCCCGCTGCAACGGGCGTGCCGTCGTACGCGGGAAGCCATGCGACTCGTAGCGCAACGTCGGCTAGCACATCAGCAGGTAGCGCCCACCGGGCGGGCTCGGGCTTCACGAGCACGGCATCCGGGTGCGTCGCTTGCTCGCCGCAGGTCAATGCCGAAGAAAGCCCAGCGCCGCTGGTCGGGCCGCGTGACGCGGGAGAGCCACGCGCTCACCCTCGAGCCCAAGACGTTCGCGAAGCGCACGCCGCGAGCGATCGCGCAGTCGCTCAAGCGCTCGGCGGAGCGTAGTCGTGCCCGCAAGAGCGCGCCCTTTCGCTCTGCGATGTCAATGCTCAATTTCTACATCAACCGCGCCGGCGGCAACCTCTCGGCTGCGCGACGCCAGGTGCTGGAGCGCGCCAAGGACGAGCTGCGGGCGCTGTACGGAAGGAACGGACATGCCGGAAAAGCGAACCATTGAGCGCGCCCGCAGGGACGCCCGCGAAGGCAAATCGCCGAGCACCCAGGCGGGCGAGTTCGTGCGCGAGGAGATCCACCACGTCCGCGAGGGCAAGCATGGCGCGCGGTCGGCCAAGCAGGCGATCGCGATCGGGCTGTCCAAGGCGCGGCGCGCCGGCGTGAAGCTGCCGCGGCGGCCGGGCAAGAACGACCCGAAGCCGAGCCGCAGCGCTCCTGACCCGGAACGCTCGCGCGGTGTCGAGCGCGCGCTGCAGCGGGAGTCCCGCCGGGCGGCGTCCCATCGCGCCCTCGCTGCCCAGGCGCGCCGCAGCGCCGCGCGTCGTGGCAGCGCAGCGCGGAAGGCGGCGGCGCGTCGAGCCGTCCGGACGAAGGGTGCCGCCGGACGGAGCAACGCGGCGAAGAAGGCCGCGCGCACCCGAGCTCGCCACGCGTAGCGTGCCGCGCCCCGCGACGACGCCGCGCGGGCCGGAAAAGATTACAACGCCGCTCCGAAGAATACCGACAGGGGGAGGGGAAGAGCGCCGCCCGGGTTGATCGCGTGAGCGATGCTTCGGGCGAAACCTCGCCATCGTCACGTCGATTCGTCGCGCTTGCGGTGCGTCGAACCCTGCTGCCGATGACGACTCGTTTCCTCGGGACGCTCTTGCCGCATCGGGAAGCAAGTCGCGTGCCGCAGTGGCTTGCCACGCCCGGAGCACCTCTGCCACGCTCCAGGCCTGGGCGATGCAGCCGCGCGGCCGGAACGGCGCCTCCGCGTCGCAGATCTCGCTGATGCTTCCGACGCCGGCCTCAGCCAGGTGGGCAGGAAGCGCGGCGAGCATTGCCCGGGCGCGGTCGCGGTCGCCGTACACCCGCAGCCAGGCATCGACGAAGTGGCCGATCAGCCAGGGCCACACCGTGCCCTGGTGATACGCTGCGTCGCGCGTCCGGAGATCGCCGTGATAGTCGCGCCGGTACTCGACCTCGCCTGGCGCGAGGGTGCGCAGGCCGTACGGCGTCAGCAGGTGCGCCTGCACGGTGTCCACGACCGCACGCCATCGGCGCTCTTCGAGAACCGGAAAGCGGAGCGAGACCGCGAAGATCTGGTTTGGCCGGCAGCTTGTGTCATGGCCGTTGGGCCCGTCCACGACGTCGAACAGGGCGCCCGCGCGTTCGTTCCAGAACCGCGCATTGAACGTTTCGCGTACGTGTGCCGCTCGCCGTAGGTACTCCCCCTCGGCGCGGCCGAGCGCGCCGGCCCATTCGCCCATCAGCGCCAGCGCGTTGTGCCAGAGGGCCTGGATTTCGACCGGCTTCCCGCGTCGGGGCGTCACTACCCAGTCCTCGAAGCGCGCGTCCATCCAGGTAAGGGCGACGCCATCGCCGCCACCGGCGAGGAGGCCGTCCGCGGGGTCGACACCGATGCCGAAGCGCGTACCGGCGAGGTGGTGCGCGATGATCTCCTCGAGCACCGGGTACAGCTCGCGCACGAGGTCGATGCTGGCGCACGCCCGACTGTAGCGCTCGAGCGCATGAAAGTACCAAAGCGTGGCGTCGATCGTGTTGTAGCGCGCCTCGCGCGCGCCTTCGGGAAAGAGGTTCGGCAGCAGCCCGTCGCGCACATAGCGGGCGAAGGTTCGCAGGATGGCCCCCGCCTCGCGCAGCCGACCGGTCGCGAGCGTGAGGCCCTCCAGGCCGATCATCGTGTCGCGGCCCCAGTCGCCGAACCAGTGGTACCCGGCGATCACCGTGCGCACCTCGGTGCCTGCGGCGCCTGCGCGCAGGGCCTCCTCGAGGCGGCTGCCGGGCAGTACGAGGAACTGGTCGGCGGCGAGCGCGAGCTGCGCCGAGAATTCGTCGCGTGCCGCGGGCAGCGCGAGCGCGAGGACAGCTTCGGTCCGCTGCCGCTCGGCGGCGAGCGCCTCCTCGCCGTCCACCTCGAGCGAGCGCCAGTCGTCGGTCGTTGCGGCGAACGTCACAGGGCGGCCGCGCCGCAGGTCCACCGCAAAATACCCGGGGCTGAAATTCAGCTCGACGTGCTCGTAGCCGCGGTCACGCTCCTCGCGATAGAGCGCGCAGGCCGGCGTGCGTTCGTGCGCCACGAAGACGCCGTCGGGCCGCGCCCGGAGGCGCAGCGCGAGAGCGCTTTCGCCGAGTGCGAGCTCGTGCCGCCCGCCCTCGATCGTCAGGCGAAACGGCGCGGGCGCGGTCACGAGCGGCGCGTCCTGGCGTCGGAAGACCGCGTACGGCCGGGCGTGCAGGCGTACCGGTGGACCGTCCAGGAGACGGTACAGCACGCACACGACGTTGCGGCCGTGCGGCATCACGATCGACTTCTCGATCGTGCTCGTCCCGACCGCGTACCGCCACGTCGGCACCAGGCCGTGCAGCGTGAATTCGCGGAGACAGGCGGCCGCATCGGTTTCCGTGGTTCCGTCCTCGAGATCCGCGCCGCCGAGGAGCGCGCGCGCATCGCCGGCGATGACCTCCTCGTCGTAGCGCCCGATCATCACGTGGCGGCCCTCCGGCCGTGCAAGGTTCGGCACGAAGAGCCCGTGGTATCGGCGCGTCGGCACGCCGAGCACGGTTCCGGACGCGTAGCCGCCGAGGCCGTTGGTCACCAGCCACTCGCGGTCGCGCAGCTTGGCGGCGTTGTGCTCGCTGCCGCACACGAGGCGGATCGACGGGGCGCTCATCGGGCTAAGCTCGTGCGTGCTGCGGTTGGCGTTTGATCTCGAGGTGGCGCGGTGCGCTCACGAACGTGGTTCGGGCGCGAGGAGGGTGGCCGAGTCGGCCGCGAGCCGCCACCCGGCGCCGCCGCACGGGGCGAGCGCGCCGTGGCCGCCGTAACGCGGCTCGTCGCTCGACCAGATCATGCGCCAGCGCGCGTCGCGGGGCGGAGCGAGCAGCGGCTCGGGTGCCGAGACCAGATCGACCTCGTCGGCGAGGTTCACCACCAGCAGGCGGTCGCCGGCGGCACGGTCAAACCAGCGGAGCGCGAACGCGCGCGGGCCAAGCGTCGCGCCGTCGAAGCCGCCGCGCGCCTGGGCGGCGATCACCGGGTCGTCGCGCCGGATGTGCAGGAGGTCGCGGTACAGCGCGTGCACGTGCGCGTTCGTCTCGCGCTCGCTGCGGTCGAGCTTCGCCGCACGGAAAGTCGCCTCGGCGCCGGGATCGCGGACCGTGGCCTGTGCCGCCGGGGTCGCGTAGTGCGCGAACTGCCGCAGGAATCCGCGCCGTCCCTCCCGCACGGGCGTGCGCAGCCGCTCCGAGTGGTCGGCGAAGAACGGAAACGGTTGCGCGGCAGCGAACTCCTCGCCCATGAAGAGCATCGGCGTCTGCGGGGCAAGCAGGGTGAGTGCGGTCACCGCGCGTAGCCGCCCCGGGCTCGCGAGGAGGTGCAGGCGGTCGCCCGCCAGGGTGTTGGCGACCTGGTCGTGGTTCTGCGTGAACACCACGAACGACCACGGCGGGACGCCGAGCGCCGGCCGGCCGCGGGGCTTTCCCTGCCACGCGTAATGCTGTCCCTGGTACAGGAAGCCGTGACGCGCCGCCGATACGAACTCCTGCGCGGTGCCGCGGTAGTCGTGGAAGTAGCCGTCGCGCCGGCCGGTCAGCGCGACCCTCGCCGCGTGGTGGTAATCGTCGTTCCACATCGCGTCGAGGCCGTAGCCGCCTTCCTCCGCGGGAG
Source organism: uncultured beta proteobacterium (assembly GCA_963789885.1). Classification (GTDB taxonomy): domain Bacteria; phylum Pseudomonadota; class Gammaproteobacteria; order Burkholderiales; family SG8-39; genus DATEDA01. The sequence goes on from CAWBNB010000003.1 coordinate 41,484, forward strand.
CGAGCGCGTCGGCGTGCTGCGGCTCGTTCTCGGCCACCAGCACGATCGAGCGCGGCGCCGCGGCGCGGCGGGCCGCGGCCACGAGCTCGGCGATCACGTGCGGGCGGCTTGAGTCGTGGATCGTCTGGGTCGCGTCGAGCCGCAGTCCGTCGAGATGGAACTCCCGGATCCAGTACTCGGCGTTCCGGACGACGAGCTCGCGCACCGGCGCGGCGTGCAGACCGTCAAAGTTGATCGCGTCGCCCCACTCGTTGTCGTAGCGGTCGGTGAAGTAATCGGCGCTGAATTCGCGGAGATAGCAGCCGTCCGGACCGAAGTGGTTGTAGACGACATCGAGGATCACGCCGAGGCCGACGCGATGCGCGGCGTCGACGAAGCGCTTGAAGGCGTCGGGGCCGCCGTAGCCGTGGTAAGGCGCGAAGAGCGCGACGCCGTCGTAGCCCCAGTTGAAGCGGCCGGGGAACTCGGCCACCGGCATCAGCTCGAGCAGCGTGACGCCGAGATCGCGAAGCCCCGGCAGCTCGCGGATCGCGGCGTCGAAAGTGCCTTCGGTAGTGAACGTACCGACGTGCAGCTCGTAGATCACCTGCCCCGGCAGTGCGACCCCCTGCCAGGCGTCGTCCGACCAGGGGAATGCCATAGGGTCAACGACGACGGACGGCCCATGCGGCCCGTCGGGCTGGAACCGCGAAAAGGGATCGGGGTACGCGTGCTCGCCATCGAGTCGAAAGCGGTAGCGCTCGCCGGCCGCGACGCCAGCCACGACCGCCGCGTGGTAGCCCGAGGTGCCGGCGCGAAGCCCGTGCGCACGCTCCGGCTCGCCCTCGATCACCACTTCCACCGTGGTCGCGCGCGGCGCCCATACGCCGAAGCGAACGCCGCCGCGCACCGGATCGGCACCGAGCGCTTCTCGGCCGGCGGCGGCCGCACCCGTCCAGCGGGCCGATGGGGGCGCAGTCATCGCGATTTGCTGCGCTGGTAGCGCTGTGGCAGCGTCTTGCGGCCGTAGGCGCGCGTTGAGCGGCGGCCCTTGCGCCGCATCTCCGCCGGCGTCAGCTCCGAGGGCTGCGTTCTCACCAGCCGCGCGCCTTCGCGCCGTCGGAACTTCGCACGGCCGGCAGCACTCAGTCCGCCCGGCAAACCCTTAAGCGTTCGCCTGCGTCCCGCCATCGGGGAGGGTTTCTGGTCATCGCGCATTGCCGAGCAATCCACGTGCGCGGCGTGCGCCGGTGCAGTGTCACGCCCGCCGCACCGCGCCGGCGGGGGTGGGGACGGCCGGAGCCGCCCGGCGGTCGGCCGGTTGCCGCGGCGGCGGCCCGCCTGCGGCGTCGGCGTGACGCTCCATGCGCTTGAACCACCGCTGCACGACATAGGTCCCGATGCCGAGCGCCGCCACGACACCGGCCACGAGCCACCAGTTGATCAGCGCGGGGTCCTTGAGCGCAGTCTCGATTTGGTCGCCGAACACCGTCGCCGTCAGCGTGCCGGGCAGCATTCCGAAGAACGTGCCGAGGAGCACGTGCCGCAGCTTCAGGCGGATCGCGCCGGCGACGACGCTTTCGACCGCGAAGGGCGCGATCGGCACGAGCCGGACCGCGGTCATCGCCACCAGCCCACGCTCGCGCAACGCGTGCACGAGGCGATTGAGGCGCGCCCCCGCGATCCGGCGTACCGTGTCGCGGTCGAAGAGGCGCCCGGCGTAGTAGCCGGCCGCCGTCGCAAGCAGTATCCCGCCCATCGCGTACCCGAAGCCGAGCCACGGCCCGAAAGCCACAACCGCGGCGAGGGTGATCAGGGGACGCGGGAACATGATGACCTGCGCCGGGACGTAAGCGGCGACGATCAGAGGCGCGGCCCACCACTGGTCGGCGAACGCGCGCGTCCAGTCGATGACCTTCTCGGCGGTGACGACGTCGGCGAGCGGGGTGTAGCGCCAGGCGAGCGTGAGCGCGATCGCGGCGGCGACGACCGCGGTGATCGACTTCCAGAAGGGCAGCGTGCGCCTTACGTCCACGTCGGGGGCGAGCTGCTCGGCGAACGTCTCGATCGACACCGGCCGCTCGAGATCGGCAAGGCCGGCGGCGGTTATGGCGGTGTCCGACCACTCGGGCAGCGCCGCGAGCGGCTTGAGCGTGCGGTGCTCCGCGGCGAGCGCCGCGATCGCGCCGTGCATGCTGCCTGCGCGCTCGACTTCGCGCGCGACCGTCCCGGCCGTCACGCCGAGATGCTCGGCGAGCAGCTCGTCCCGGAACGCGCGGATCGCGCGGCGGACCTCGGGTCGGCCGTCGGCCGCGACGACGACGTCGCATTCGGTGTCGAGCCCCATCGACCGGTTGCTCAGGTTGGCGGAGCCGATCCGCAGCCACTCGTCGTCCACCGCCAGCATCTTCGAATGGACGTCGATGCACGTGCCCTCGGCGAGACCGTCCCGGTGCGGGTAGTACACGTGAAACCGGCCGCCGTGATCGACCTCCTTCAGCTCCCTGATCAACTTCGTCCGGAGCACGTGCATGGTCATCTCTTCGAGCCAGCCGTGGCTGAGGAGGCGGGAGACGAGCACGATCTCCGGGCCGTCGGGTTCGGCTAGCCGGGCGGCGAGCGCCCGCCCGATCGCCTGCGAGGTGAAGTACTGGTTCTCGACGTAGATGTAGCGTCGCGCGCGCGCGATCAGGTCGAGATAGAGGCGCTCGACGGTGCGGTTGCCACCGGTGCCGTTCACCGCCGGCTCGGTGCAGGCGATTCCGACCTCGACGTTCGCCATCGCCGGCGCGAGCGAGTCCGGCCATGGGTCGCTCCCGGTCCTGGCCGGGGGCAGCGTCTCGCCGGTCGCCGCGCGCCAGCGGCTCCGGGCGATCGCCGCGACCGCGCGCGCGGCTTCGCCGTCGACCGCGATCATCAGGTCGTGGAAGGGCGGGTAGGGCTTGCCGAGCGCGAACCGCCGCGGGTCGTCGGGACGATGCTCCGGCGAGTCCCACCGCCGCGAGGTGAGGTCGAGACCGCCGACGAACGCCACCTTGTCGTCGATGGCCACGATCTTCTGGTGATGCGAGCCGGCGAGCGGATGGGTGTCGTCGAAGCGGAAGTGCACGCGCCGGTGCCGCTTCCAGCTTAGGCCGTAGAGCGGAAGGAGCTCGCGGTCCTTGCCGAAGATCACCGGATAGTCCCAATCGAGGATGTGGACGCGCAGGCGCCGTTTGCGCCGGACGAGCGAGTTCAGGAAATCGCCGAGCGTCGCGCGGCACCGGTCGTCCTCGCCGAAGGCGAGCGTGGTGCGGCTGTCGAAGTCCCAGGCGAGGATCAGGATCTCGCGCTCGGCGCGCTCCGCCGCGCGCATGAAGGCGCCGTAGTAGGCCTCGGCGTCGACGACGAGGCCGACCCGGTCGGCCCGCGCGACCGCACGGCAGTTCTCGCCGAGGCGGAAGAGGGCGCGTGTAGAAATCGGATCGACCATGTAACTCCTGGGCCGGGCATCACCGCGCCCGGTCCGGAGGCGGCCCGGCGCGAAGGCGACCCTGCAAGAACGGTGCCGCCGGGGCGATCTAGCGTCGCCGGCCCTCGCGCCGGTTCTTGTCGACGATCCCGACGAGGATCAGCACGAACGCGCCCAGGCGCAGCAGGAAGGAGTAGTGCAGCGTCTCGTAGTCGGGGTTCGAGAGGCCGAGCCCGAACCAAACAGGAATTGGTTCACCGTCGCCTGCCGACGAGCGCGCGCACCGTGGCCGCGATCTCGAGCCCGCTCATCGGCGCGAATCAGATTGCGCGGGGCGCGACGGCGACCGCAGCCTCTCCTGCGCGTACCCCGACCTCACGGAAATCCCCCCGTTGGGCGTCGCGCGCGCCCGCGCGACGCCGCCGTTCACTTGCCGATGTCGATCAGCGCAAGCCCCGACTGCGCGTCGGCGGTCCGCGCGAGGTGCACCGGCGACTGCACGAGCATCACCTCGAGCGTCGGGCGCACATGGGCTTCGAGCAGGTGGCCGCCACAAGGTGCTGCCGTCGCGCCGGCCGAGCACGGCGTACGCGTGGATCTTCGGCTGGTCGCCGTCGAGCGCGACGTCGCCGACGAGCGCGAGCACCTCGACCTGCTCGTGCACCGGGATGCGCTCGGAGTCCTTGTGCTGCTAGTCGAAGTAGCCGAGGACCGCGCGGCTGAACGCGCCGATCGCGGTGGAACCGTGCGGCGGTGATGCCCTGCTCGCCGGCGAACTGCGCGAGGGTGCTCACCGGTATCGAGGATGAGCGCGATCGTCCGCTCCGCATCCTCGTGCAGGACTTTGCTGCGCATCCGGCGGCTAGTGCGGATGATCGACCGCGCCCTCGACTCCCTCGTGCCGAGCGCAGTGCGCGCAGCAATAGAAGCGTCCCTCGGCCTCGATGCCGTGTCCGACCACCTTGCAGCCGCAATGCTCGCACCGCGGCGCCAGCCGGTGGATCGCGCACTCGAAGCTGTCGAAGATGTGGCGCTCGCCGGCGGCGAGTACTTCGAACGAACGCTCGTACTCGTTGCCGCACACTTCGCAGACGGGCATGGACGGCCTCCTCGCGGATCGCGACAGCCGCTCTTGCAACGGCCGTGCCCGCGGGCACGCCTCGTGCGGAAGGCGCTCGAGCATGAAGCGCAAGACCCTCCACCTGGGTAAAGGTTTTCGCGTCGCGTTCGGCAATCGCCGCGCGCAGGCGGCTGAGATGTCGATCCCGCCCGGCGACGCCGAAGGTGGGCCGGACAACCGCCACCGCGGGGCGGATCAGTGGCTGTTCGTGGTCAGCGGAACGGGTGCCGCGATCACCGGAGGCAGGCGACATCGGCTGCGCGCCGGGACGCTGCTGCTGATCGCTGAAGGCGAGCGCCACGAGATCCGCAACACCGGACGAGGTCTGCTGCGCACGGTGAACGTCTATGTGCCGCCCGCCTACAGCTCCCGGGGCGATCCCCTGCCGCGCGGCCGGAAGTGACCGGCTCGAGCGCCATCGTCCCGGTGTGAATCTGGGTACGGTCCTTGCACAACCATCGCTCCGCGCCCTCGGCGCGCGGATTGGCGCGGGTTAGCACTGTAGAAATTACCTGCCCGGGGTAACTCTTGCGCGATCCGGGTCGCTCGATGGAGGAGGGATCGACGTGCTTAGACCGCTCGCTGGCAGCCGTGCGTACCGCGCGTCCGCGCGCGCGCGTTCCTCGGGTAGTTCCCGCCATGCCCAACGAAGGAACGCCCCCCATGCAAACGGTCGAGCCCCGAACCTTGGTCGGACGTCGGCGGCCCGCCGCAGAGACCGAGACCCTCGCCGACCAGCGCGAACTGCTGCGCGCGCTGCGCGCGGTCCGCGACGGTGACTTCTCGGTGCGGCTGCCGGCCGACTGGGCCGGGGTGGGCGGGAAGATCGCCGACACCTTCAACGACATCGTCTCCTCGAACCAGCGGCTCGCGACCGAGCTCGAGCGCGTGGGCCAGGCGGTCGGCAAGCAGGGCAAGACCCGCCAGCGGGTGCGCGGCGAGCGCCAGCGCGGCGCGTGGGCCGGCATGGAGACCTCAGTCAACACGCTAATCGACGATCTGCTGTGGCCCACGGCGGAAGTGACGCGGTCGATCGCCGCGGTCGCGAAGGGCGACCTCTCGCAGACCATGCGTCTCGAAGTCGAAGGGCGCCCCCTCGAGGGCGAGTTCCTCCGCACTGCGACGATCGTGAACACCATGATCGAGCAGATGAGCGGCTTCACCTCGGAAGTGACCCGCGTCGCGCGCGAGGTCGGCACCGAGGGCAAGCTCGGCGGCCAGGCGCAGGTGAAGGGGGTGAGCGGGGTCTGGAAGGACCTCACCGACAACGTCAACTCGATGGCGTCCAACCTCACCGCGCAGGTGCGCAACATCTCCGAGGTGACGATCGCGGTCGCGAACGGCGACCTCTCGCGCAAGATCACGGTCGACGTCCGCGGCGAGATCCTGCAGCTGAAGGAGGCGATCAACACGATGGTCGACCAGCTGCGCTCGTTCGCCTCCGAGGTGACGCGGGTCGCGCGCGAGGTCGGCACCGACGGGAAGCTCGGCGGCCAGGCGATCGTACCGGGGGTCGCCGGTACGTGGAAGGACCTGACCGACTCGGTCAACGCGATGGCGACCAACCTCACCTCGCAGGTGCGCAACATCGCCGAGGTGACGACGGCCGTGGCCCGCGGCGACCTCTCGCGCAAGATCACGGTCGACGTGCGCGGCGAGATCCTGCAGGTGAAGGAGACCGTCAACACGATGGTCGACCAGCTGAACGGTTTCGCCGCCGAGGTGACCCGCGTCGCGCGGGAGGTGGGCACCGACGGCAAGCTCGGCGGCCAGGCGCAGGTCCCGGGCGTCGCCGGCACGTGGAAGGACCTGACCGACTCGGTCAACGCGATGGCGACCAACCTCACCTCGCAGGTGCGCAACATCGCCGAGGTGACGACCGCGGTGGCGCGCGGCGACCTCTCGCGCAAGATCACGGTGGACGTGAAGGGCGAGATCCTGGAGCTGAAGAACACCATCAACACGATGGTGGACCAGCTGAACGGCTTCGCGGCGGAGGTGACGCGCGTCGCGCGGGAGGTGGGCACCGAGGGCAAGCTCGGTGGCCAGGCGCAGGTGCCCGGCGTCGCCGGAACCTGGAAGGACCTCACCGACAACGTGAACTGGATGGCCTCCAACCTGACGGGTCAGGTGCGGAACATCGCCGAGGTGACGACCGCGGTCGCGAAAGGCGACCTCTCGCGCAAGATCACGGTGGACGTGAAGGGCGAGATCCTGGAGCTGAAGAACACCATCAATACGATGGTTGACCAGCTGAACGGCTTTGCGGCCGAGGTAACGCGCGTCGCGCGCGAGGTCGGGACCGAGGGCAAGCTCGGCGGCCAGGCGATCGTGCCGGGGGTCGCCGGCACGTGGAAGGACCTGACCGACTCGGTCAACGCGATGGCGACCAACCTCACCTCGCAGGTGCGCAACATCGCCGAGGTGACGACGGCCGTGGCCCGCGGCGACCTCTCGCGCAAGATCACGGTCGACGTGCGCGGCGAGATCCTGCAGGTGAAGGAGACCGTCAACACGATGGTCGACCAGCTGAACGCGTTCGCTTCCGAAGTGACCCGCGTCGCGCGCGAGGTGGGGACCGACGGCAAGCTCGGCGGCCAGGCCCAGGTGAAGGGTGTGAGCGGGGTATGGAAGGACCTGACCGACAACGTGAACTCGATGGCGTCGAACCTCACGGCGCAGGTGCGCAACATCGCCGAGGTCGCGACCGCAATCGCCGATGGCGACCTCTCGCGCAAGATCACGGTGGACGTGAAGGGCGAGATCCTGGAGCTGAAGAACACCATCAACACGATGGTGGACCAGCTGAACGGCTTCGCGGCGGAGGTGACGCGCGTCGCGCGGGAGGTGGGCACCGAGGGCAAGCTCGGTGGCCAGGCGCAGGTGCCCGGCGTCGCCGGAACCTGGAAGGGCCTCACCGACAACGTCAACCTGCTCGCCGCCAACCTGACGACCCAGGTGCGCGCGATCGCCGAGGTCACCACCGCGGTGACCAAGGGCGACCTCACGCGCTCGATCCAGGTGCACGCGAGCGGCGAGGTGGCCGAGCTCAAGGACTACATCAACGCGATGATCGGCAACCTCCGCGAGACCACCGAGCGGAACACCGAGCAGGACTGGCTGAAGACGAACCTCGCGAAGTTCGGCGGGATGATGCAGGGCCAGCGCGACCTGCTGACCGTGGCGCAGATGCTGCTGTCGGAGCTTGCGCCGCTCGTCGGCGCGCAGCAGGGGGTGATGTACGTCAAGGACGACGAGGAGGGCACGCCCTGCCTCAAGCAGCTCGCCGGCTACGCCGACGAGAGCGCCGACGGCGCCCTGCGCCGCTACCGGATCGGCGAGGGCCTGGTCGGCCAGTGCGCGATCGAGCGGCAGCGGATCCTGCTCGGCGACATTCCGGAGGAGTCGATCCGCATCGGCTCGGGTCTGGTGAGCGCGCGCCCGCAGAACGTGATCGTGCTGCCGGTGTTGTTCGAGGGCGAGGTGAAGGCGGTGATCGAGCTCGCCTCGCTCTCGCGCTTCACCGCCTCGCACCTCGCGCTGCTCGAGCAGCTCACCGGCTCGATCGGCATCGTGCTGAACACGATCGAGGCGACGATGCGCACCGAAGGCCTGCTCAAGCAGTCGCAGGAGCTCGCCGCGGAGCTGCAGGCGCAGCAGAAGGAGCTGCAGCAGACCAACGAGGAGCTCGGGCAGAAGGCGCAGCAGCTCGCCGCGCAGAACGCCGAGGTCGAGCGCAAGAACCAGGAGATCGACCAGGCCCGCCGCGCGGTCGAGGAGAAGGCGGCCGAGCTCGCGCTCACCTCGCGCTACAAGTCCGAGTTCCTCGCCAACATGTCGCACGAGCTGCGCACGCCGCTCAACTCGATCCTGATCCTCGGCCAGCAGCTCGGCGACAACGGCGACGGCAACCTCACGCCGAAGCAGATCGAGTTCGCGAAGACGATCCACAGCGCCGGCACCGACCTGCTCAACCTCATCAGCGACATCCTCGACCTCTCCAAGATCGAATCGGGCACGGTGACGGTCGAGACCGAGGAGCTGCCGTTCGCCGGGCTGCGCGAGACGATCGAGCGCAACTTCCGCCACGTCGCCGAGTCGCGCAAGCTTTCGTTCACGAGCGAGGTCGATCCCCGGCTCGGGCGGGCGATCACCACCGACTCGAAGCGGCTGCTGCAGGTGCTGAAGAACCTGCTCTCCAACGCCTTCAAGTTCACCGACGCGGGCGGCGTACGGTTCGAGGTCGCCACCGCCGAAGGCGGCTGGAGCCCCGACCATCCGGTGCTCAGCCAGGCCGGGACCGTGGTGCGCTTCTCGGTCAGCGACACCGGGATCGGCATTCCGCCGGAGAAGCAGAAGATCATCTTCGAGGCGTTCCAGCAGGCCGACGCCGGCACCTCGCGCCGCTACGGGGGCACCGGCCTCGGGCTCGCGATCAGCCGCGAGCTCGCGCACCTCCTCGGTGGCGAGATCCGCCTCCACAGTGCCGCCGGACGCGGCAGCACCTTCACTCTCTACCTGCCGCTCGGCTACGTCGGGCCCGCCTACGCGAAGGCGCAGGGGCCGCACGCCGAGATCCGCGCACCGTTCCAGCCGATCGTCCTGCCGGCGCCCCGCGTCGAGCAGATCGCCGACGACCGGGAGGCGCTGGCGCCCGGCGACGAGGTGCTGCTCATCGTCGAGGACGACCCGCACTACGCACGGGTGCTGCTCGGCCTCGCGCGCGAGCGCGGCTTCAAGGGGCTCGTGGCGATGCGCGGCGCGGAAGCGCTCGAGCTCGCGCGCAAGCACCTGCCCACCGCGATCTCGCTCGACATCTTCCTGCCCGACATGCTCGGCTGGACGGTGCTGAGCCAGCTCAAGCAGGACCCGGCGACGCGCCACATCCCGGTGCAGATCATCACCGTGGAGGAGGAGCGCCAGCACGGCCTCGAGCGCGGCGCGTTCGCCTACCTCAACAAGCCGCTCACCACCGAGGGGCTCGCGTCGGCGTTCGATCGAATCAAGCGGTTTGCCGCGCCGCGCGTGCGGCGGCTGCTCGTGGTCGAGGACAGTCCGGCCGAGAGCCGCTCGGTCGTGGAGCTCATCGCCCACGACGACGTCGAGATCGTCACTGCGGCGACCGGCGCGGAGGCGCTTGCCGCACTGCGCGCCGGCGCGTTCGACTGCACGGTCCTCGACCTGCGCCTGCCCGACATGTCCGGGATGGACCTTCTCGCCTTGATCCAGGAGGACGCAGCGCTGCGCGAGGTGCCGATCGTGGTGTTCACCGGCAAGGAGCTCGACGACGACGAGGCGGCCGCCCTGCGGCGGATGGCGAAGAGCATCGTGCTGAAGGGGGTGCAGTCGCCCGAGCGGCTGTTCGACGAGACGGCGCTCTTCCTGCACCGAGTGATCGGCGAGCTGCCCGAGTCGAAGCGGCGCATGCTTGAGCGGTTGCACGCGAGCGACGAGGCGCTCGCCGGGCGCAAGGTGCTGGTTGTCGACGACGACGTACGCAACATCTTCGCGCTCTCGAGCATCCTCGAGCGGCGCGGCATGGACGTCCTGACCGCGACCACCGGACAGGAGGCGATCGACCGTATCGAGCGCACGCCCGACCTTGCGCTGGTCCTCATGGACATCATGATGCCGGAGATGGACGGCTACGAGACGATACGGCGCATTCGCAACGTTCCGCGCCTGCGGCTCTTGCCGATCGTCGCGCTGACGGCCAAGGCGATGAAGGGCGACCGCGAGCGCTGCCTCGAGGCCGGCGCGTCCGACTACATCGCCAAGCCGGTCAACACCGAGCAGCTGCTGTCGCTGCTCCGGATGTGGCTGCACCGATGAGCGGCCCCGGCGCGGACGACCGCGTCGCGGTCCTGCTGGTCGATGACCAGCCGGCGCGGATCCTGAGCTACCGGGCGATCCTCGGACTGCTCGACCTTGACCTCGTCGAAGCGACCTCCGGGCGCGAGGCGCTGCAACGGCTGATGGAGCGCGAGTTCGCGGCAGTCCTGCTCGACGTCAACATGCCGGACATGGACGGGTTCGAGACGGCGGCGCTGATTCACAGCCACCCCCGGTACGAGCGGACGCCGATCATCTTCGTGACCGCAGTGCACGTGACCGACCTCGACCGGCTGAAGGGGTACCAGCTGGGCGCGTTCGACTATGTCTACGTGCCGGTCGTGCCGGAGATCCTGCGGAGCAAGGTCCAGGTGCTCGCCGAGCTTCACGCCCATCGCAAGAAGCTCGAGCGGCTCAACCGCTCGCTCGAGCAGGCGAATGCGCGGCTCGCCGACGCGAATTCGAGCCTGCAGGCGCAGCGTGCGCGCGAGCTGCAGGCGCTGAACCGCACGCTCGAGCATGCGAACCTCGAGCTGGCCGAGGCGAACGCCGCGCTCGAGGCGGAGAACGCCGAGCGCCGGCGCGCGGAAGAGGCGCTGCGCGAGGCCGACCGCCGCAAGAACGAGTATCTCGCGACGCTCTCGCACGAGCTGCGCAACCCGCTCGCCGCGATCGCCAACGCGGTGCGGGTTCTGCAGGTCGGGACGTCCGACTGGCCGGAGCTCGCACCCGCGCGCGACATCGCGGCACGCCAGGTCGAGCACCTCACCCGGCTGATCGACGATCTCCTCGATGTCGCGCGCATCACCAGCGGCCGGATGGCGCTTCGCCTCGAGCACGTTGCGCTCGGCGACATCGTCGCCCGCGCGCTCGAAACGGTGGGTCCCCTCGTCGAGGCGCGCGCTCAGCGCCTCGTCGTGCGGACATCCGACCCGCCGGTGATCGTCGACGGCGACCCGGTCCGCCTCGCTCAGGTCGTCGCCAACCTCGTCGGGAACGCGGTCAAGTACAGTGCCGACGGCGGCGAGATCGAGATCGCCACGGGGCGATCGGAAGTCGACGGCGACTCGTACGCCTTCGTCAGCGTCCGCGACCGCGGCATCGGCATCGCACCCGAGATGCTGCCCTATGTCTTCGACCTGTTCAGCCAGGCGCCGCACTCGCGCGAGGAGCGCGACCCGAGCCTCGGCGTCGGCCTCGCGCTCGTACGCGAGCTGGTGGGACTGCACGGCGGCAGCGTCCAGGCGTCGAGCGCCGGGCCGGGTACCGGCGCGGAGTTCGTCGTACGGCTGCCGCTTTCAGCGCACGCCGTGGCCGAGCCCGCGACGCTGCGACTCGCGGGCGCCGCTGCGCCGCTGCCGACCGAGCGTCCGCGGCGGGTGCTTCTCGTCGATGACAATCGCGATTCGGCCGAGAGCCTCGCCCAGCTCCTGCGCCTCTTCGGGCACGACGTCGAGCAGGCGTACAGCGGGACGGAGGCCCTGGCGACCGCCCGCGGGCGGCGTTGGGATGTCGTGCTGCTCGACATCGGCATGCCCGATGTTTCCGGCTACGAGGTGGCGCGCCAGCTCCGGGCCGAGCCATCGCTTGCAGACACGATGCTCGTCGCGCTGACCGGCTACGGCTCCGAGGAGGACCGGCGCCGCTCCCTCGCGGCGGGCTTCGACGGCCACCTGGTCAAGCCGATCGACTTCGAGCACCTCGAGCGGATTCTCGCCGCGCCTGCGCGGACCGCATTGCAAGCGCGCTCGGCTGCCTGACCGGCGCCCGCGCGCGGATCAGCCGCGCCGCTGCGGCGCGAGGACCCCTGGATAGCGGCGCGGGAAGACGACGCGGAAGGTGGTTCCCTTTCCCGCCTCGGTGTGGAGCTCGATCCCGGCGTCGAGCAACTCGCACAGGCGCTTGACGATCGCGAGGCCGATGCCCTCGCCGCCGGCGCCACCGGGCGCCGCGGCCGAGTGCGAGGGCAGGAGGGGGGGCGGTTCGGCTTCCACCGACGGCTCGCCGGCCGCGGCGGCCTGCTCACCGACGCTCTGCGCGTCCTCGGTCACCTCCCTCAATGCGCGCGCGAGCGGCGCCGCGGCGACCCCCTTCAGACCCGGGCCGGTGTCCTGCACGACGAGTACCCAGCGCGCTTCGGGCTCGTCCGGGTCTGCCTCCCAGCTCACCGCGATCCCGCCGCGCTCGGTGTACTTCACCGCGTTGGCGAGCAGGTTCTGCGCGATGCGGTAGGTCTTGACTCTGTCGCCCTCGACGGCGAGCGCCTCGGCACCCGAGGCGACCAGCGCGAGGCCGCGTCCCTCCGCGATCGGACGCATCGCCTCGCAGAGCTCGGTCAGCACGCGCGCGGCGTCGAACGGTGCGACGAGCCGCTTCTCGTGGCCTGCCTCGAGCCGGGCGAGGCCGATCAGATCGTTCAGCAGCGCATGCATCGAGGCGACCGCCCGCTGCAGCATCGACACCGACTGCGTGCGCGTCGCCTCGCTCGTGGCGGCGTGGTTGAGCACCGCCGCGGCGTTCTTCACCACGCCTAGCGTACCGCGCAGGTCGTGCGCCGCCTCGCGCCACGCCTCGGCGCGGCGCATCTCCACCGCGCCGAGGTCCGCGAGAGCGTACTCGAGATCGCGCACCCGCCCGGCCGCTTCCGCGCGCTGGAGGTTCGCGTACTGGTCGGCGCTCTCGCAGACTCCCTCGCTGCAGAGCTCGGCGAGCGAGCGTCGGGCGTGCGCCAGGGCGGCCGCGTCGGCGTCGGCACGATCGGCTGTGAAGCGCTCCAGTTCGTCGACGAGGACGAGGTGGAGGTGGCGCCATTCCCGCATGACCTCCCGCTGCTGGTAGCCCTGCTGCCAGCGGTGCCGGCCATGGCCGGCCGCGCCGTCGCGCTCGCCGGCCGCGGCCTCGGCGCGCTCGGCGAAATTGCGCGCGCGCAGCCGCTGCTCGAAGGCGTCGAGGACTTCGGGGATGTGATCGTGAAACTGGGCGCGCGATAGTGCGGAGGCGGTGGCGAGCTGCGGGTCGGCGTCCGCTGCGGCCCGCCAGCGCCCGAGCAGCGCGTCGCGGCGCGCTGCGAAGTGCTCCGCCAGCGCTTCGAGCTGCGATTCTCGCTGCATTCTTCCCGCCGCCGGATCGTCTCGTATCGGATCGTTCAGTCTAGCCCTTTTGCCTTCTGGCGGCGCGAGAGTCGAGCACGCGCTAACCGGTAACGGTGGCGGGACGCGTGTAACGCTTACGCGCTCGCGCGGGCCGGGAGCGGGCCAGCAGCCGGGCACGCCGGCTGCTGGCAGACTGCGAAGATCCGTTCACCGCCACCATGAAAAGATCCCGCTACGTCCGCGCACGGCGTGAGGAGCATTGGCCTCCACGGCGACTTCGCGGCGTGCGCGTCCTCGTGGTCGAGGACGACGTCGACGAGCGGGATTTTCTGGTCGCGTTGCTCGGTGCGGCGGGCGCCGACGTGCGCTCTGCGTCGAGTGCCAGCGAGGCACTCGCCACGCTCGCCTGGTGGCAGCCGGGGGTCCTCGTGTCGGACCTCGGGCTGCCGGGCCGCGACGGCTATGGCCTCATGGAGGCCGTCCGCACTCTGCCCGGTGTGGACCGCCTGCCAGCGGCGGCAGTAACCGGCCAGACGGCCCCGGAGGACCGCCGGCGCGCCCTGCGGGCCGGATTCCAGGCGCACCTCGCAAAGCCGGTGGACCCCGATCGACTCGTAAGCGTGATCGCGAGCCTCGCCGGGACGCTTGCGCCGGCCGCATCCGGGCCGTCGCGCTGAACATTCCCCCGCCGCGTCCGGCACCCGAACGCTCTGTTGCGCGGCGGGCCGCCGCGGACGCGGAGTCTTCGTCGTACGCACGGCGCGCGATCACCCGCCTGGCGCGTGGTCGTTTCGCTCGTGTCGTCGATCGATGAATGCAACTACCGTCGGCTCGGGCGGCAGGTCGACGAGCGCGAAGTACAGTGCCTCGTCTTCGCCAAGCGGCCGCCCGTGGTAGAGCAGGGCCATCGCATCGGCGCCGCGCACCGCGCCATGCATGTACAGATCGAAGAGCAGGGTGATCAGCCGCGCGGGAAAGCTTGCCAACGCGCCGCCCTGCTCGTAGACGCGAATATCGTGGATGCGCCGGGCGTCGAGACCGAAGGCCGCGAGAAAGCCGGTGCTGCGCAGCCGCAGCCGCTCGGTGCCCTCGATCCACAGCCGCAGTGCGTGTTCCGGCGCGTGTGGCGCGCGCGACGGGCGGGGCGGCCAGGACCCGAGATCCGGACGTCCGATCTGAGCGACGAGCACGACGATCGAGAGAATGTAGAGCGCGACGAGCGGGACGAGATAGACGAGCTCGGACATGTCGATGCGCTGCGCGCCCGCGCGCGGCGGGCACGCAGCCGTGCCGAAGGACGTTACTTGTTCTTCGCCTTCTCGGCCGAGTTCTCGAGCTTCTGCCCGCCGTGCTGGATGTCCTCGCCCAGGCCGGACATGGTGTTGCACGCTGCGAGCGTCATTGCCAGGGCCACGACATAGATGATCCGCTTCATGACGATCTTCTCCTCAGGTGAACGTGCCGGGAGGCACGCATGCCTGCCGGTAGAGCAACCGGCGTGCCTCCCTCCGCCGGGCACGCGCGCTGCTGCGCCCCGGGAGTACCACACGAGGAATCGCCACACCATGAATCGCAGAAAATCGCCGATGACCACGCCGAAGACGCGACGAACGCCGCCGGATGCAGGCGCGGGCGAGCCGACCGCGGGCAGCCCCGGCCCGGACACGTGGCCGTTCGCCGCCCCGACGGAGCAGCGCGAACGCATCGTGCCGGAACCGGTGCCCGACGAGCACGGCCGCGAACGCGGGCGGGGCGACCGGACTGACGGCCGCGCGCGCTAGCGCCGCGCCTTCCTGCGGCGCGTCGAGCGCGAGCCGCCGCGTTTCCGGCCGGTCGACTTGCGCGGCACCTTCGCGCCCGCGCGCCGCGCTTCCGACAGCCCGATCGCGATCGCCTGCTTGCGACTGGTGACGCGCTTGCCGGAGCGACCGCTGCGCAGCGTGCCCCGCTTGCGCTCGTGCATCGCCCGCTTCACCTTGCTCTGCGCTTTCTTTCCGTACCTTGCCACCGGTTTCTCCTTTCAACGTCGCGCCTGATAGAGCGGCAGCACTTTCTCGGCATACACGGCGAGGTCCTTCTGGCGCGCCTCGCTTGCCGGGTGGGTCGAGAGCCACGCCGGCGGACCGCCGCTCGCGGCCTGGTCCATCTTCTGCCACAGGGTGACCGCAGCGCGCGGGTCGTACCCGGCGCGCGCGGCGAGTTCGACGCCGATTCGGTCGGCCTCCGTTTCCTGGCCACGCGAGTTGGGCAGGTTGAGTGTCACCTCGAGCGCGAGCTGCGCGAGGTCGACGCCGCTCTGTCCGACGCCCGTGGCGGCGCCGAGCACGCCGAGTACCAGCCCCTGCGTGACAGCGCGGGAAGCGCGCTCGCGTCCGTGCTCGCGCAACGCGTGCGCGATCTCGTGGCCGATGACCGCCGCGAGCTCGGCGTCGCTCAGCTGAAGGCGCTCGATGATCCCGCTGTACACGGCGATCTTGCCGCCCGGCATGCACCACGCGTTGATGTCCTTCACGTCGATCACGTTGACTTCCCACGCCCACTTCTGGGCGTCGGCGCGAAACACCGGCGTCTGCCCGATGAGGCGCTGCGAGACGCTGCGGACCCGCGCCGTCTGTGCGGCGTCACGGTTAAGAACGCCCTTCGCACGCGCATCCGCAAGTACCTTGGCGTAGGCCTCCTCCGCGCCGCGGTTCATGTCTTCTTCGCTGACGAGCGCAGACATCGTCTGCCGCCGGTCGACCCCCACCACGCCCGATTCCGTGGTCTCGACGGAAGCGCACGCTGCCGCAAGCACGACGGCGAAGAGCGCCATCAGCCGGCGCGCAAGAAGTGCCGCCGTCGGTAAATGGTGCCCGGTCATGGCTAGATCCCGCCCAGGATCCAGAGGAACACGAGGATGACCACGACGACGCCGACGAGCCCGCTCGGGCCGTATCCCCAGGAGTTGCTGTAGCCCCAGGTGGGCAGTACGCCGACGAGGGCAATCACGAGAACGATGAGAAGGATGAGACCGAGCGACATGGCGGGCGCTCCGCGACGGTTTTAAGGATGCGTGCGCCCAGCAGATCTCGTGCCCCGGACCTCGGCACGGGACTTGCAGAGCAGCCGGCGAAGCCTTCCTTACCGGAGCCGCTTTCATGTTCGCTCGATTGATCGTCACGCTTGCTCTCGCCGCCGCTGCGGGCGCGCTGGTGGCACAGGTCGCGCCGCCGGTGCGGATCGGGGGAATCGGTGAGGAGGAGCGACAGGCACTCGAAGCCGACCCGCACTACAACCTCAAGGTCGTCGCCGCGAACGGCGCGGGCCAGTACATCGCCGACGTCGACGTGAGGGTCGTCGACGAGCGCGGCGCGCGCGTCGTCACCGCGCGGATGACCGGACCTTGGCTGCTCGCCGAGCTGCCCCCGGGCCGCTATCGCGTGGTCGGGGTCTACGACGGCGCGACGCAGTCGCGGGAAGTCGTGGTCGGCCGCGACGGCCGGAGGGAGGTCGTCCTGCGGTGGCCCGACAAGCCGGAGGCGAAGTGACCGGGTCGGTCCGACGCGGCATCGGCGGCGCGCTCCCGCTGCTCTGCGTGACATGCATGCTGGCGCCGCTCGCACACGGCGCCGACCCGCCGGTGGCCGTGGAGCTCGAGCGCATCGACGCCGATTTCGACGCTGCGCGCGAGCGGTGCAACGATCTCGCGGCGCAGACGAGGAACGTGTGCCTCGCCGAGGCCCGCGCCGAACGACGCATCCGCAAGGTCGAGCTGGCCGCGCACTGGCAGGGCACGACGAAGGCGAGGTACGACGCGCGCGTCGCACGCGCGGAGGCGGAATTCGAGGTCGCGAAGGAGCGCTGCGGCGTCCAAGCGGGCGCGGAGCGCGAGAGCTGCGTCGCCGACGCCCGGGTGCGCGAGGCGCGCGCCAAGGACGAGGCGCGTCTTGCGCGCCGCGAAGCGGAAGGGCGCGGCGCCACCGTCACGGAGCGAGCCGTAGATCGAGCGAAATGAGACTGCTAAAGACACCCCACGCGCAGCACGGCAAGTGGGGCTACATTCTCGCCTGGCTGCTCGGCGTGCCGATCCCGATCCTGTTCCTGGTCTACCTGCTGCGCGGCTGCACCTGATTCGGCGCCGCGCCGAGCCATTTCGGCGGTATCTATCGTCCGGGGGCGAGCGCCACACGATGCTCGTGCGCTTCCTGGCAGCCGCTGCAGCGCAGCGCGGTCGGCAGCGCGCGCATGCGCTCCGACTCGATGTCGAGACCGCACTCGGCGCACACGCCGTAGTGGCCGTCGTCGAGCCGGAGGAGCGCCGACTGCAGCTCGCCGACCTCCCGCGCATCGCGTTGCATCAAGGCCGTACGCACGTCCGTCCGCTCGATCACGACGGCCTCGTCGCCGGCGTCGCGCACCTCGCCGGCGGTCGCGGCCAGCGTTTCGTCGGGCGGGGGAACCAGCTCGCCGGCGAGCTTCGCGCGCAGCTCGCCGAGGCGCGCCTCGAGCCGTGCGCGGAGCGCCCTGTGGGCGCGTTCGTTCGATTCGATGATGGTGCTCATGCGGCAGGCCTCCTTTCGTCTTGCGCCGGCCGGGCAGCCGCGCATCGTCGGACGCGAGCAACGCGCGTTCCCGGCCGCGCGCGGAACGCCGGTTGCTTCGCGCCGGTGGCGTGCCGGCGCGCCTGCGCGGGCCGTGCAATCACCCGCATGGAGGAAACCGTGGCAACGAAGCGCAAGACGAGCCGGTCACCGGCGCAGAGCGAGCCGATCGCGAATCGCGGCCTGCACGGCGAAGGCAACTACCAGGCGTCGCGCGAGTACAACGAGGCGACACGTCGGTTCGTGAAGTCGGGGCGCGTCGGGGACGCGGCGCGTCGCGCGCGGCCGGAGTCGTCGCAGGAGGCGGCGGAACTCGAAAAGGCCGAACGAACCGGGCGCGAACGCGCTCGGGGCGAGGACCCGGCGGATACGGCGCTCCTCCCTCCCGGGCGCCGTTCCGGACGCCGGGCCCGCTGAGCGCCCCCGGGCCTTGCACACCTATGTATTGGTTCGGGGGCCGCGGGAGCGGTAATTCTTGCCCCGGGTGGCAACCGTTACCCGGCGCGGGCGGGCGGCGGCGCGACTCGCTGGCGGGCATGCCAGTTGCAGACATGCTGGTGCTTCCACCCGCGCGGTCGCGGACGCCAGCGTCGCAACCGAGCACCCCGCTTCGCGACCCGCCCCGCGCGCCGTGCGGGTGGCGTTCCCGACACCCTGAAAAGGAGCACCCGATGGAGAAGCAGCAGAAATCGAAATCCGCACCAGGAAAGCCGCGAGCGGCGATCGAGCGCGACATGGCGCAGCCCGGCAACAAGCCGCGGCAGCCCGGCGGCCCCGGCAGCGATGTCCGGAATCCTGCATCGGCCCCGGGTACCAGCCGCGATCCCCTCGTCCATCCGGGCGACGAGCAGGACGTAACGCCGGACGTGATCGCCGGCCAAAGCCAGCCGTCGAAACCCGCTGCCCGGCAGCACGGCGAGCCTTCCGACCGGCCTGCCACGCACCAGGTGGGCGGGCAGGGCAATGCCAAACCGTAACCGAAGGAGGACGCGATGATGAAACTCCGTCTACTTGCAGCGACCGCCGCTGCCGTCACGCTCACCGGCCTCGCCGGGTGCGATCGAAACGACGCCGATCGCGTGGTCCGTCCGGCCCCGCCGCCGCCTCAATCTACCGCGCCGGCCGCGCCGCCCCCGACGGCGACCACGCCGCCGGCCGCCGACCGGACCGTCGGCGAAGCGGCGGGCGACGCCGCCGTCACCGCGAAGGTGAAAGCTGCGCTCCTCGCCGAGAAAGGCGTCGACGGGTTGAAGATCGACGTCGATACGCGCGACGGCAACGTCACCCTCACGGGGAACGTGCCGGAGCAGGCGCAGGTCGAACGCGCCACCCAGGTGGCGCGCGGGATCGATGGCGTCAAGGCGGTCGACAACAAGCTGCGGGTCGGCGCGGGCTGACCCTCTCCGGCGGCGCCGCGGCGGTTGGCACGTCGCGGCGCCAATGCCGACTCTTGAGATGAGGTGAGAACCATGACGAGATTCCGTTCTGCGCTCGGCGCCGCGCTCGCGGCGGTGGCGCTCATCGGCGCTGCGGGCTGCGCACCGACACAGACGCGCGAATCGACCGGTGAAATCATCGACGACGCGGCGGTGACCGCGCGCGTGAAGACCGCGCTAATCAACGAACCCGGCGTGAAGTCGACCGCGATCAACGTCGAGACGTTCCGCGGCACCGTGTCGCTGAGCGGTTTTGTCGATTCCGAGGTGATGGCGCGCAAGGCGGTGCTCGCCGCGGAGAAGGTGAGCGGCGTGCGGTCGGTCAAGAGCGACATGCGGGTGAAACCCGCGTCCTGACGCGTGCGTCAGCCGGCGGCTCGGCCCGCCCATGCGTGTTCGACACGTATTCGTCGCGCTCGGGCTCGCCGCCGGTGCGTGCGCCGGCCTGCCGGCTCTCGATCCGCCCGCGCGGCCGGTGCCATACGTCCCCACCGCGGCCCGACCGCCCGCGGGCGCGTCGGAGCTGCTTGCCCGCCATCTCGCCCAGACCGAGCAGGCGCTCGACGGGCCGCTCGTGCGCGGCAACGACGGTCGCCTCCTGATCGACGGTCCGGCGACGCATCGCGCCATGTTCGAGGCGATCGGGCGTGCGCGCAATCACGTCAATCTTCAGACCTACATCTTCGAGGCCGACGGCCCCGGCGAGCGGCTCGCCGACCTGCTGATCCGGAAGCGCCGGGACGGCGTGAAAGTGAGCGTCCTCTACGACAGCGTGGGTTCGATGCATACGCCGAAAGCCTTCTTCGACCGTCTCCGCGAGGCCGGCATCGCGGTGTGCGAGTTCAACCCGGTGAACCCGCTGAAGTCGCCGCCGAAGGGCTGGCAGATCAACAACCGCGATCACCGGAAGATTCTCGTCGTGGACGGCCAGGTCGCGTTCACCGGCGGCATCAATATCAGCGGCGTGTACTCGGCCGGCTCGTTCGGGAGCCGCCGGCACGCGGCTTCCCGCGACGAGGGCTGGCGGGACACCCACGTCGCGACGCGCGGGCCGATCGTGGCCGAGTTTCAGCGGGTGTTCCTGGATGCTTGGGAGCGCCAGCACTGCGGCGAGCCGCCGCCGGCCGCGTATTTTCCCCGCACCGCGGAACGCGGCGAATGGACGATGCAGCTGGTCACCGGCGACCCGGAGGTGGGGGCGAGCGAGACTTACGTCGCCCTGCACTCGGCGATCGCGCAGGCCGAGCGGCGCATCTGGCTCACTTACGGCTACTTCGTGCCGGACGACGCGACCATCGACGCGCTGAAGAGCGCCGCCGCGCGCGGCGTGGACGTGCGCCTCGTGCTGCCGGGCTTCAGCGATTTCTGGGCCCCGCTCTATGCCGGCCGGTCGCACTACGCCGAACTGCTCGGCACCGGCGTGCGCATCTTCGAGCGCCGCGATGCGCTGCTCCACGCCAAGACCGCGGTCATCGACGGGGTCTGGTCGAGCGTCGGCTCGACCAACCTCGACTGGCGGAGCTTCGTCCACAACTACGAGGCCGACGTCATCGTGCTCGGCCCGGCGTTCGCCCGCGACCTCGAGCGGCTGTTCGCTCGCGACGAGGACGCCTCGACCGAGATCACGGCCGACGCGTGGGCGCAGCGCGGTCCCGGCGACCGGGCCCGCGAATGGCTTGCGCGCCGCTGGGAGTATTTCCTGTGAACCCGTCTTGTGAACCGTAAATCCGAGGAGCCGACATGAACGAACCGCTGTCCCGTGCCAAGCTCGCCCAACCCTTTACCCTGCCACCGCTGCCGTGGGCGGAGAACGCGCTCGAGCCGGTGATCTCCCGGCGGACGATCGAGTTGCACCACGGCAAGCACCATGCGACTTACGTCAAGAAGCTGAACGAGCTGGTGGCCGGCACCGAGCTCGAGCGGCTGCCGCTGCACGAGGTCGTCAAGCGCACGGCCGGCGATGAGCGCCACAGGGAGGTGTTCAACAACGCCGGGCAGGCGCTGAACCACGCGCACTACTGGGCGAGCCTCAAGCCGCGGGCGGCAAAGCCGCCGGAGACGCTGCGCCGCCTGCTCGACCGCGACCTGGGCGGCTACGACGCGTTCGTCAAGGACTTCATCAAGGCCGCCACCGGCCAGTTCGGCAGCGGGTGGGCATGGCTCGTACTCGCCGAGGACAAGCTGGAGATCCGGACCACCTCGAACGCCGATACGCCCGTGGTGCACGGTTCGACGCCGCTCCTCACCGTCGATGTCTGGGAGCACGCCTACTACCTCGACTACCAGAACGAGCGCGAAAAGCACGTCAAGGCGGTGGTGGAGAAACTATTGAACTGGGAGTTCGCCGCCGAGAATCTGGCGCGCGCCTGAACGTCGCCGCCCCGGGGGGCGGCGAGCGCGGCGGTGGGGGAGCGTCGCCGCGCGGGACGCGAGCTCGCGCTCGCGATAACGGGTCAGGCGGCGCCGCCGTGCTGACGGCTCACGTTCTCGATCAGGCTGAGCATATCCTCGGCGTGCTGTTCCTCGACCGCGAGCACGCCTTCGAACAGCTTGCGGGTCGTGGGATCGCGCTCGCCGAGGTAGCGGATGATGTCGCGATAACTCTCGATCGCGATGCGCTCGGCGACCAGGTCCTCGCGAATCATCTCGATCAGCGATTCGCCCTCCACGTACTCCGCGTGGCTGCGGCTCGCGAGGCCGTCCGGATTGAAGTCGGGTTCACCGCCGAGCTGCACGATCCGCTCGGCGAACTGGTCGGCGTGCGCCTGCTCCTCGTTCGCGTGCTCCAGGAACTCCTCCGCGACGCCGGCCGAGGTGAGCCCCTTCGCCATGAAGTAGTGGCGGCGGTAGCGCAGCGTGCAGACGATCTCGGTCGCGAGCGACTCGTTGAGGAGCTTGAGCACGGTCGCCTTGTCGGCGCCGTAGTTCTCGGTCACCGCGCCTTCCTCGATGTGACGGCGCGCGCGGTCGCGGATGGTCTGGATGTCGGCGAGGAACGGTTGTTCGGGCATGGCGGGTCTCCTTCGGTGACGCTCGGCGGTCAACCGTGCAAGCCATGTGCCCGGCGGCTGCGGTCGGGCATGCCGGATGCATGATCCGCCGGTTGAATGGTCGCGCCCCCTGCCTCCATGCACCGGCTCTGGCAAGCGCTGCAGCGACTTGCGGCCGCGTGGTCCGAGGACCGCTGCGCGCGCCGCGCCGCGGCGGTGTCTTATTACACCGCGTTCTCGCTCGCGCCGATCCTCGTCATCGTGCTCGCCGTCGCGGGCGTCATCGTCGACACGACCACCCTGAACGGCGCCATCGTGGACGAGGCGCGAATGCTCATGGGCGACGCCGGCGCGGAGTTGCTGGAAGGCCTCCTCGCGGCGAGCCGCGACGGCGGGGGGCAGGGCTGGGCGGCGCTCGCGGCGCTCGGCGCACTGCTCGTCGGAGCGACCACGGCCTTTGCCGAGCTGAAGGACAGCCTGGACGATCTGTTCGGGCAAGCGGCGCCCGTGCCCGAGGGGCTCTGGGGTTTGGTGCGGGTACGGCTCCTCTCCTTCGGCCTCGTACTGGTGCTCGCCTTCCTGCTCCTCGTTTCGCTCGCCGTGAACGCGGTCCTGGCGGTCGCATCGAGTTATCTCTTCGGCGCGGAGGTCGGATGGGCGCTGCGCGCGATCTCCTGGATCGCGACGCTCGTCGTGGTGATCGGCCTGCTCGGTGCGATCTACAAGTTGCTGCCCGCGGCGCAGCTCGCCTGGCGCGACGCGCTGCTCGGCGCGACGGTGACCGCCGGGCTGTTCCTGGTCGGCCGTTACCTGATCGGCCTTTACCTCGGGAATTCGGCGCCGGCTTCGGCCTTCGGCGCCGCCGGCTCGCTGGCGGTCCTGCTGTTATGGGTCTACTACTCGGCGGCCATCTTCTTCCTCGGCGCCGAGGTCACGCGTCTCTTCATCGCGCGGACGGCGGGCCGCGCGCGCCCGACCGGCGCGGGGCAGACGGCGGTAATGCGCGAGGTCGGTCGGACGGCCTATTGACGCGGTCCGGCGCCGCACCTAGCGTGGCCGGCTCGATAATCGCCCCGGGGGAGGGCGGCGTCGATGACACCCGAGGAGCCGGAACCGGGCAGACGGGTCTGGGTGAGCGACCCTGCGGCTCCAGCCGGCCGCTCGTTCGGCCGCATCGTCAGCGTGGACCGGCCGGGCTACTTGAGCGACGGCAGCGGGTTCGTCGTCCGTTTGGACGACGGCAAGCGCGTCGTCACCTGTTCGGCGGCCGGGCGGGGTATCGCCTGGGATTTCGCCGAGCCGACACCTTAATCCGTTCGCTCTTCAAGACGGCCTCCAGCGCGGCCGCGGGAATTCGCCGCTGCGCCTTCGTTCTTCCATGCGCCGCGGAGGTTCATGGCGGCGAGCGCCAGCTGCAGCACCACCAGCGCGGCCGCGTTCGCATACCACCCCCATGCCACCCACAGCACGTTGCTCGTCAGGAACAGCCAGAAGCCGACGCCGCGCCGGCGCTCGGAGCGGGAGGCGACGAGGTACGCGGCGCCCACGGTGACCGCCATAGCCGGCCATTGCACGAGGTCGATCCAGTCCAGAGCGTCGCCTCGGCGCTGACGTCCGACGCTCCCCGGACCGGCCGGCCCGACTTACGCTTCCGCCAGCAACGCTTCCTTCCGCTCGGCGAGCTGCTGCCCGAGCGACTTCAGGTCGAGCTTCGTCTTCTTGAGCTTGGGGAACATCTCGTTCTGCTCTTCCTTGACGTGGTGCTTGATGTACTCGCCGAGCACCGTCACCTTGGCGTCGAAGAGGTCGTCGCCCGGCCCCGACTGCTCGATCTGCGCGATCAGGTCCTTCGCCGAGGCGTGCTCGACGGTCGCCTCGTCGATGAGGTCCTCCTGCTCCAACGCCTCGCGCGCCGCCGGATAGAAGATCTCCTCCTCGATCTGCGCGTGCACCTTCAGCTCCGCACAGATCTCCTGCGCGAGCTCGGCCTTCCGGTCCTCGCCACGGGCCTTCTCGAACTGGTCGAAGAGACCCTGCACCTTGCGGTGGTCGGCGCGCAGCAACTGGATCGCGTCCTGCGGCACGCTCCGGCGGCGTCCGCGCGTGCGGCTCGAGGTCGAAGTGCGGGCGGGCGAGGATTGCATGGGCATGGCGGCTCCTTTGGCGGGACGGGTGGATGGACAGCGCGTCCGGACGCAATCGCTGTGCCCGGGCACGGCGGTTGCGCTGAGGGCGGCAGGATCCAATTCCGGAGGATGTCCATGAAGCTCGCCTGCTCGTTCGTCGTCGCCGCGATGCTCGCGGCACCATTCGCTCAAGCGAAACTGCCGCCACCCACGCCCGAAGAAGTTGCCGCACAGCAAGCGCGGCGGGTGCAGGAAGAAGTGCGTCTCGCGCAGGAGAAGGAGCAGCTCGAGCGCGCGCAGGATCGAGTCGCCGAACGGTACCGCCAGGTGCAGGCAAGGCCATCGGCTGCAGGCGTCCGCACCGCCGACCTGCCGAACAACAACAAGCAGCCGGACGGCACCGCCGCCCCGGAAGGCGGCCAGCGGCAGAGCGCCGAGGCACATTCGTCGCCGGCGAAGTAGCGCGTGCAGAATCCGCCGACGATTGGAGAACTTGCCGTGCCTCAGCTCTCGCGCCGCCCTTCGCCGAGGCTGACCGTGCGTCCGGCGACGCTCGCCACGCTCGCGACCAGCTCGGCCGGCTCGACCGGCTTGGCGAGATGCAGGCGGAAGCCCTCGCGCAGCGCGCGGGTGCGGTCCTCGGCTCGAGCGAACGCGGTGAGCGCGATTGCCGGGATCGGATCCGCGCCGTAAGCCGCGCGCATCCGTCTCAGGAGACCGTAGCCGTCGAGCTCGGGCATGCCGATGTCGGTGAGCAGCACGGCGGGTCGCGCCTGCGCGACGAGCGCGAGCGCCGCCGCCGCCGAGCTGGCGGACACGACGTGCGCGCCGCAGTCGCTCAGCACCTTGGCCACGAGCGTCCGGGTGTCGGGATCGTCGTCCACCACGACCACCCGCAGGCCCGATAGGTCGGCGATCAGATAGTTCGCGAGCGCGGGGGAGGCGATGCGCAGGTGCTCGGCCAGGTGGACTGCGCGCAGCGCCGCAACCGGCAGCCGCACGCTGAACGTCGCACCCTTGCCCTCGCCGGCGCTCTCGGCGTGCACCGTGCCGCCGTGCAGCTCGACCAGGTGCTTCACGATGGCAAGCCCGAGTCCGAGCCCGCCGTGGCGCCGCGTGGTGGAGGCGTCGGCCTGCCGGAAGCGCTCGAAGACGTGGGCGAGGAACTCCGGCGCGATGCCGACGCCGCTGTCGGCGACGCTGATCTCGACGTGCGAGTCGACGCGCCGCAGCGCGACGTCGACCCGCCCGCCCTTCGGGGTGAACTTGATCGCGTTCGAGAGCAGGTTCCACACCGCCTGCTGGAGCCGTCCCACGTCCGCGTGGACCGGGCCGGCCGTCGGCTCGAGCGCGCTCTCCAGGCGCAGATCCTTCGCCTCCGCTGCCGGCGTGACCGTCTCGATCGCCGCGCGCACCACGTCGATCGGAAGCAGCTGCTGCACGTCGAGGCGGATCATGCCGGCGGTGATGCGGCTCATGTCGAGCAGCTCCTCGATGAGCCGCGCCTGCGAGCGGGTGTTGCGCTCGATGATCTCGAGCGCCTGCGCAAACTCGGGATCGGCGGTCTTGCGCTTGAGCACCTGCGTCCACCCGAGGATCGCGCCGAGCGGCGTGCGCAGCTCGTGCGAAAGCGTGGCGAGGAACTCGTCCTTCATCCGACTGACGCGCTCCGCTTCCGCTCGCGCCGACTTTTCCGCCTCGAGCAGCCGCTCGCGCTCGACGCCGGCATTGCGCAGCGCGTCCCGCGCGTCGCGCAGCTCGCGCTCGACGCGTTCGCGCGCCTGTTGGATCGCGGCGGCGTTGCGCAGCGCAGCCGACCGGATCAGTTCGTCCTCGCCATCCTCGATCATTGCAGCCCCAGCTCGCGCGCGGCGAGCCCGGTGCCGATGACCCGCGCGCGGATCTTCGCGAACGCCTGGTCACGGGTGGTGGAGGTGTCGTCGCAGAAGGGCGCGAAGCCGCAGTCGTCGGTGGTGCCGAGCTGCGCCAGCGGGATGTGCTTTGCCGCCTCCAGGATGCGGTCGCGCACCTCGTCCGGCGTCTCGATCCGTGGGTCGATCGGAGCGATCACGCCGACGAAGACCCGCTGGTCGGGTTTCAGGCAGCCGCGGATGATGCGCAGCACGCGCTCCCGGTCGGTCTCCCCGGCGAGCGCGACGAAGAAGTTGCCCGCGCGCAGCTCGAAGAGGCTCGGCAGCAGCTCGGCGTAGTCGACGTCGGCGCTGTGCGTCGAGTCGCGGTCCCCGCCCGGGCAGGTGTGGACGCCGATCCGCATCCGGTCCTCGGCCGAGAACCGGCCGAGGGCGAGGTTGTTCAGGTCGATAAAGCTGTTCAGCAGGCGGCCGGTAGGGTCGATCTTCAGCGCGAGGCGGCCTTCGGTGAAATCGATCTGCACCGAGTGGGCGCCCCGCTGCAGGCAGCGTCGCACCTCGGTCTCGTGTTCGCGCAGCAGGTCCTCGATGAAAGCCTCGCGCGGATAGCCGGCCAGCCCATCCGGTGGATACATGAGGCTGAGCGCCGACGGCGAGATCACCGCCTGTTTCACCGGTACCGCCGCGTAGCGCTGCGCCACCTCGAGGTAGGCGTCGGCATAGCGCCGGTAGCGAAAGGGTCCGCTCGTCAGCCGCGGCATGCGGCGTTCGTGACCCGCCGCGAAGGGGATCCGGAACCCGTCCGGCGCGGTGTTGGGCAGGCCGTTGACGCTGTAGTCCCAGAAGTTGTGGTACTTCGCCTGCTCGCCGTCGGTGATCACCGGCGAGCCCGTCGCCTCGAACCGTTCGACCGTGTCGCGCACTGCGGCTTCGTACAACGTCCGCACCGACGCATCCGCCATCTCGCCGCCCGTATGGGCGACGGCGGCGATCAGCTCGCGCGGGCGCGGGATGCTGCCGATCGGCTCGGTGGGGATGGGCATCCCGACGATTCTACGCCGGGGTCCTTACCGGTCAGTTCCGGTAGAAGCCCTGCGCGCGGGCGGCGAACATCTCCTGGCGGCAGCTCGTCCGCGACGCAGGCTCCATGCCGTCGCACCGACGCAGGTCGTCACTGAACCGTACCTACCCGCTCGCGCCGGCTGCTGACACCGGTGCGGTCTCACCCATGCGGCTGCCTCGGCGCAGCGGGTCGTCCGGGCGATTGGCGCCGCTCGGGCCGGTCGGAGGATCGTCTAGCCGTCGATCGGCGCCCGGACGTCGCGGCACGTTCGGTTCGCGCGTCGTTGCCGGCGCGCGGTCGGGCTCGGGCAGCGTCGACGGGGGTTGTGGCGCGGTGGACGGTGGCGCCGTCACGGGCGGCTGCGGCGCACCGCCGTCCGCGGGGGGCGTGTGGGCGGCGAGCGGTCCGGCGAGCAGAACGCCGAGGCAGCTTGCGGCGATGAGGGGTTTCATGTCGACTCCACTGGAACGGAACGCGGTGGACGCTCCCGTCGATAGCGGCAAGCGGCGTGCCCGCCCTTCACGCCTTTTCGGTCTCGTCGACGCGCGGGTCGTAGTCCTTCCACTCGCCGTCGCGCCACTCGCCCTCGGCACGGCTGAGGTCTTGGGCGCCGACGCCGACCAGCACGTCGATCGCCATCGGCTCGGTGCCCGACCGGTCCACGTTGACCGCGACGCGTGGGCCGCCGCGGTGCTCGACCGGGTGCTCGGTGGTCGCCGCGCGCTCGTCCGGCCTGCGTGTGTGCGACAGCGCGCCCACCAGCGAGCCGGTGTACGCGCCGATGCCGATCCCCGCGAGGAGCGCCGCCGCGCCGGCGATCGGAATGGCCGCCGCGGCGAGGCCGCCGAGCGCGAGTCCGGCCGCCCCGCCGAGCGCGGCGCCGGTCGCAGCGCCGGTCCCGGCGGCCTTCGCGCCTTCGTCGCTGTAGGCGTCGCCACCGATCGGATAGAGGTGATGCTGTCCCGGCGGGGCGGAGTAGAACGTCCCGTACTCCTCCCGCGCGAACCCGGCTGCGGCCAGCGCTGCGACCGCGCGCTTGACCGCATCGATATCGTCGAACCGACCCACGATCAGCTTGGCCATCGGTTGTTGCCCTCGCTCTCAGGCGGCCGCGTTTCGCGCCATCGCGCGCCGCAGCTCCACGCTCGGCACGCGCATGAGCGTGCGGTACTTGGTGACGGTGCGTCGGGCGACGCGGAGACCCTGCCCGGCGAGCAGGCGCGCGAGCTGCGCGTCCGAGAGCGGGTCCTGCGGCTTCTCGTTCGCGATCAGCTCCCGCAGAAGCGCCCGGATCGCGGTCGCCGAGCACGCCCCGCCGTTGTCGGTGGCGAGCTGACGCGAGAAGAACCGCTTGAACTCGAACAGGCCGCGGGCGGTCGCCATGTACTTGCCGTTGGTCACCCGGCTCACGGTCGATTCGTGCAGGCCGAGCTCGGTGGCGATGTGCTTCAGAGCGAGCGGCTTCATCGCCACCTCGCCGTACTCGAAGAAGTTGCGCTGCTTGGCGACGATCGCATCGGCAACGCGCTGGATGGTCACGAACCGCTGCTCCATGTTGCGGATGAGCCAGCGCGCCTCCTGCAATTGGCGCGACATCTGGACGCCGCCCGCCGAGCGCGAACCGGCGATGTCGGCGTACGCGCGATTGATGCGGATCCGCGGCAGCACCGCGGGGTTGAGGGTCGCGACCCAGCGCCCGCGTATCTTGCTCACCACCACGTCCGGCACGACGTAGCGGGTGTCGTCGGGGCCGAAGAGGAGGCCGGGCTTCGGGTTGAGCGTCCGGATGAGCGTGCGCGCGACGTGCAGGTCGGACTCCGTACAGCCGATGAGCTGCTGCAGCCGCACGAATTCGCGCGCTGCAAGCAGCGGGAAATGCTCGCCGACGAGCTTGAGCGCGATCTCGAGGCCGGTCGTGCCGGGCGGTAGCGCCTGAAGCTGCAGCAGCAGGCACTCCTGCAGGGAGCGCGCACCGATGCCGGCCGGCTCGAGCGTTTGCACGAGCCGCAGTGCCGCGGCGAGGTCCCCGGCCTCGACCTCGTGCTCGGCCGCGACCAAGCCGGCGAGCTCGTCGAAGCCGAGCTTGAGATAGCCGTCGTCGTCGAGCGCGTCGATCACCAGGTGCGCGAGCGCCCGATCGCGTTCCCCCATCTGCGACAGGAGGAGCTGCCGGCGCAGGTGATCGCGCAAGGTGAGCTGCGCCTCGGACCACTCCGTCCAGTCGGTGTCGTCGTGCTCGTGGTTGGACGCGTTGCGTGGCAATTCCTCCATGCCGCTTCGCTCGTCGGGCGTTTCCGGATCGTCGGGCGCGGACGACGACATCTCCGGCACTTCCGGCGCGGCCGCTTCCGGCGTCTCCGCGCCCATGCCGGCGCCGTTCGCACGCTTCGCCTCCTCGTCTTCCTCGAGGAACGGATTGGTGTCGAGCGCTTCGCGCATCTCCTGCTCGAACTCGAGCGAGGAGAGCTGCAGGAGCCGCAGCGCCTGCTGCAGTTGCGGCGTGAGCGTGAGGTGCTGCCGCAGCCGCAACTCCATGGTCTGACCCATCCGGAATGCCTCCTGTTGCCGCGGGGTGGGGCGTTCTCGTCGGCGCGCGATCGAAGCTCGCGCACGAGGGACGTCGCAGCGGTGAACTCCGCGGGAGTACTGCAAGGCGCGTGCCCGGGATGCCGCGCGCACCAACGCAGGGCGGCCGCGTGGAGGACCACGCGCGCGGACGCATGCAAGAGTTACCGCTGCGGGTACGAACTACGCGGCGCTCGCGCAGTCAGCGCGCAAGCTTGAGACTGGGCGTGTGGCGCGCCTTCGAGGGAAAGCGCGGAGCGAGCTCGACATCGCCGCGCGCACTGGCGGTCGTGTCGCCCGCGCCAGACAGCCCGGTGTGCTGTCGCGCTCGTCGTTCCGACTCCGTCGTCGGCCGGAAACCGAAGCGCTTCCACGTCATCGATACGTCCGTGTTGGCGGCCGGGATATACCTGAATCGCGGATCGAGCAGTCGCATCGCACGCCCCTTCTCGAGAGAACGCGCGGTGCTCCTCTCGCCGCGCGTCCTTTGTCATCCGAGCAACCCCTATGCCAGCCCGACGATGGGCGGTGGCGGGTCGGCGGGCTCGTCGGGGGGCGCGGGGGGCGGATCCCTGACCGGCACGCCTGGATACGGCGTCCCAGGCGGCAGCGGCGGATGCGGCGGGGACTTCTCGGGCCCGGCCGGCGGCGGCGTGGGCGGCTCGACGTGGGCCCGCAGCGGTCCCGTCACTCCCAGTACGGGCGCACGCGGTAGTAGGTATGCAGCTCCCGCGCCCAGTCCCGGTCCGCCATCGACGGCCAGTGATCCTTGTCGAAGCCGGGCGCCTGCTCGAGCCCGTCCCTGGCGACATCCAGAACGAAGCACTTGTTTTCCGGGTCGAGCGTGAGCGAGCCCCACGGAATTGCGAAGAGCTTGTCGCCGATGCCGAGGAACCCGCCGCTCGAGAGCACCGCGTAGGCGATGCGGCCGGTCGGCACGTCGAGCATGATCTCCTCGATCGTGCCGAGCTTCTCGCCCTGACGGTTCACCACCTCGTCGCCGCTCAGCGTACCCGCGCCCATCACGCGCGGACCGGGGCCGTCGTTGTCGGCCCGATAGGAGGAGCCGATTATTCTCGCTCCCTGCTCGGTGGATCCCACGGTGCTCGCGCCAGGCACGTCGCCGGAAATCGTCTCGCCGGTACGGGTAACGTCGGTCGGTTGCATCTCGATTGCTCCTTTTCTCACGCTGGGAAGAATCTTCGTCAGGGCCGCACGCCGCTCTTGGCGATGCTCGCGTCCGGGCTCTCCGGACGCTTTTCGGTGCTGCCGGGGTCAGAACTGGACCGCGGCTCGGCCGCTGCACCGGCGCGCGGCGGCGCGGCACTGCGCTGCGAGCGGTCGGTCGGCTGGCGCAGCAGCGGGCGCTGGTCGCTCGGGTGGGGTGACGGCTGGGAGGACGCGGCCGGCTTGGGATCCGGTGCGGGAGCGGCGCGCGTGTCGCCTGCGGCCGACGAGCTGCCCGGCTGCCGTTCTCCGCCCGGCGGGGTCTGCGCCCCGGCGACGTGTGCCGCCGCCATCAAGCCGGCAGCGAACGCGGCCGCAACGGTGGAATTCCATAACCTGCTGCCGTCCATACTGTTCCTCCTGCACGGTGTCCTGCACGGTGGAAAGCGTGGCGCGTTCCGCCACGTTTGCGTATTTGTTTGCCGGCAAGGCATGTGCCCGATGCGCGGGGCCGACCCCGGGCACGCCTGGTGCTCGCGGCCGAGTCGACCTTTCTCACCGCCAGTTCTCCATTCCCAGCCGATGACCGATCACGAGATCGACGAGTGTCTGGGCGCCTTGATCGAGGCGACCGGCGACGCGGAGGCGTCGTTCCATGCCGCCGCCGGCGACGTGGGCAGCGAGGAGGCGCGCGCGCTGCTGCTCGAGCGCGCGCAGCGTTACGGGCGTGCCGCCGCGAGCGTGCGCGCGGCTGCGGCCGGGCGCGGTCGGGTGCGCGGCATTCGCACAGGTCCCGCGCCGCCGCGCGTCGGTTCCGCCGACGACGCGCACATCCTCGGCGACTGCGAACGGCGGGAGTGCACGGTCCTCGTCGCGTTCCGCGACACCCTCGAGCGGAACCTCCCGCGCGAGGTGCGGGCTGTCCTCACCCGCGAGTTCGAGACGCTCCTCGGCAGCCTCGGCTCGCTCCGCGCCGCTGGCGAGCGCGCCGCGCGCCAGCGCCGCTTCGTCGTCGGCGAACCGATATGGCCGTACGACGATGTAAAGGCTGCCCGCCGTGTGTAGTTGTTGCTGCTCGCGCCGCTCAGCGGCTCGCGGCGGTCGCAAGCCGCGAGCGATGGGGGGCCAGCACGGACGCGTAGACCCGCGCGAGCCCGGCGGCGGTATGGCGCCACGTATGGCCTGCGCGCACGCGCCGGATGCCCGCGCGGCCGTAGGCACGGCCGAGCTCCGGGTTGCGGCGAAAGCGCGCGAGGCGTTCGCCGAGCGCGGGTGGATCGCCGGCGGGAACGAGGAAACCGGTGACTTCGTTCTGAATCACCCAGCGGACCGCGTCGACGTCGGCGCCTACCACCGGGAGGCCGCAGGCCATCGCCTCGAGCGGCGAAGCGCTGCAGCCGTCGTCGGTCGCCATGACGATGGCGACGTCAGCGGCGGCGTACGCATCGCGCAGCGAAGCGGGCGGCCCGGCACCCGTGAACGTCAGTTGCGACGCCACGCCCGCTGCCGCGGCAATCGCCCGCAAGCGCGCGACCTCCGCCGCGACGTACGGATCGAAATCGTTCGCCTCGGCCGCGACCAGCAGGCGCGCGGCGATGCGCTGGTCGCGCTTGAGCGCCGCAATCGCACGGATCGCGGTGTCGATGCCCGCCCTGCGTTCGAGGCGTGTGCGCTGTATCACCACGAACTCTTCCGGGCGTAGCCCGAACCGCACGCGCACGGCTTTGGATGCGGGTGCGAACGCCGTGGTGTCGATGCCGGCGGGAACCACCTCGATCCGCGTGGATACCGGCCCGCGACCGGCGAGCAGGCGGTCGCGCTCGGCGGGATCGAACGCAACGATGCAGTCGGCCGCGGTCGCGAGGCGACGCTCGTCTCCCGGCGCGGCCGCGAGACCTGCAGAGCCGGCGACGCCGGACCCGGTGCTCGGCAAGGCGTGCTCGCGAAAGCTGATCACGAACGGGACGCCGTGGCGCTCGCGCAGTCGCAGCGCGGCGATGCCCGACAGGTGAAAGCTCGCATGCACGACGTCGCAGCGGTCGGCGCTGCCGCACGCGCCGACGAAGCGCGCGGCGAAGTCGTGCATGTGCGCGGCGAGCTGCGCGGCCGGCACGAAGTGGGGCGGACCGGCCGGAAGCCGGACCAGGTTCGCGTTCGGCGCGAGCGCGACGACCGGGGCCGACCAGAGGTCGTTGCGACGGGTGAACACGTCCACGGTGTGCCCCGCCGTGGCGAGCGCGCGGGCGAGCGCGACCAGCCGGCGTCCGCGGTCGTCGGACTCCTCCGCGTCAGTGCGCGCCAGCGGCGTCGCGTCGGCGCAGACGAAGGCGATCTTCATTGGCGGGTACTCGGTGGTGGTGCTGGTACCACCGTCGCAAGCGGTGTGCCAGGGGGACGAGAAAAAAAGCGCCGGCCGGTAACCCGGCCGGCGTGCAGTGGTAGTCGCGCTACGGACGCACGGGCTTCGACCGCGCGTCGGCGAGGCACGACGAACGCGCCTCGCCGGTCAGCTGGTCGCAGCGTGCGATCCCAGGATCGCGGCTGGCCGACGTCGCTTCGGCGCGGCGCACGTCGGACACGGCGCGCGCGTGCGCGGCCTTGGCATCCTTCTGGCAGACGTCTTTCGCATTGCCGGCAAGATCGTCGCACTTCTCCTTCGCGACGTCGTATTGGACGTCGGCCCGGACCTTCTTCGCTTCCTCCTGCGCTCGAGCGGTGTTCTTGTTGCGCGCGTCGAGATCGGCCTCGGCGATCCGGCGATTGCCCTTCGCCTGCACCTGGCAGACGTCCTCGGCATTGCCGGACAGCTTGTCGCACTTCTCCTTCGCCGCCTTGTACTCCGCCTCGATGCGGTCCTTCTCCGCCTTGTAGGCCTCGCGATTCATCTTGTCCTCGGCGAAGGCCGTGCCGGCCGACGCGATGCCGATCGCGGCGAGCGCTGCGGCAATGTACGTACGCTTCAGCATGAGAGCCTCCTCTCTAGATGGTGGTGCGGGTATCGACGTCGCGCAGACCGGTTTCGAAGGTCTGCACCTGACGCTCGGCCTCGTCCTTCGAGATGCCGTACTGCTGCTGGATCCTGCCGACGAGCTGGTCGCGCTTGCCGGCGATGACATCGACGTCGTCGTCGGTCAGCTTGCCCCATTGCTCCTTCACCTTGCCTTTGAACTGCTTCCAGTTGCCTTCGATCCGATCCCAGTTCATGCGTGCTCCTTGTTTCCAGTGTGGTCGCGCGCGCGGGATGCGCACGCAGTACGCGCCTCCCTTTCTGCAACGCGCGTGCCCGGCCTCAGCCGAGGAGATGACCGATCGGCTCGGCGACGCGGTCGGCGACGGCCTTGCCGATGGCGATGAGCGGCGCGCCGAGGACGAAACCCCACGGACCCCACAGCCAAACGAAGAAGAGCAGCCCGACGAACACCGCTACCGCGTTGACCTGCGAGGCGCGGCTTTGCAACCACGTCTGAAAGACCGTGCCGATGGTCGCGACCAGCAGCAGGGCGGTGCTCGCGATCAGTCCGGCGGTGAGCGGCGCGTCGAGCTGCACCAGCGCGCCGACGCCGAGCACGCCCGCCGCAATCACCGCGCCCGCGTACGGCACGAAGTGCAGCAATCCCGCGGTGACGCCCCAGGCGAGCGGCCGGTCGAGGCCGACCACGGCGGCGAGCGTGGCGACCGCGGCCGCGACGACCACGTTGGTCACCATCGTGACGAACATGTAGCGCTGTACCTGGACGTCGATCTCCTGGAGCATCTCGATCGTCATGCGCTTGCGGGCGAGCGACGGGCCGACGAGGTGCATCAGCTTGCGCCGGAACGCGTCGCCTGCCAGCAGGAGAAAGAACGCGAGCAGGATCGCGATCCCGATCTCGGCGAGTACTCCAAGCGCCGAAGCCGCCTGCTTCAGGAGGTACTGCTGGAGCTGGTGTGCGATCCCCGGCTCGGGCGCTGCCGGCGGCTTGGCGGCCGACGCCTTCTTCGCCGCGGGGTCCGCCGCGGCCTTCTCCAGTTCCTTCGCCGCCTCCTGAACGTGCGCGATCGCGCCGGTCTGCCTGATGCGGCTCTGGTCGAGCGCCACCCGGATCTTGCGCGCGGCGTCGGGCAGCGTGGCGATCGCGCGCTGGAAGTCGTCGCCGAGCGCGTAGACGCCGCAGGCCAGCGCGGCGACGACCAGGACGAGAACGGCGCTCGCGCTCACCGGTCGCGGCACGTGCACGCGCACGAGCGCATCGACGACCGGACGCAGGGCATAGGCGATGAGGATCCCGGCGATGAGCGGAATGAAGAATGCGGTCGCCCAGCGCAGGAAAGCGATCACCGCGACGCCGGCGAGCACCATGATCGCGACGCGGACCGCGCGGCGCTCGCGCGATCGGAGCGTGGCCGGTCCGGCCGGCGGCGGTTCGGGTGCGGGCGGCTCGACCGCCACTTCGCGGGGAGACACCTCGACCACCGGTTCGCTCTGCGACGCCTCGACCACCGCCTCTGCCATCGTGCCCTCCGTTCCGCTCGGCAGGCGAGTAGGGATTCGCGCCGACCGAACACTCGCGAGCACGGGGCGTGCCAATTGCGTGTCGTCTGCGCGAAGGGCCCCCCGCGACGGGCGGGGCCAGCGCAGGTAACTCTTGCGCCGGCCGCGGAAGAACTTACCGAGGCGCCACCGGCCGTGCTGGCGCCCGGCTTGCTTTGCCGCTCTCGGTGAATGAGCCTGCTCACCAACTGGTATCTCGCGGCCGGCACGCTGTTGCTGGCGATGGCCTTGATGGGCGCGACGATCGCCCGCGTGCCGTTCAGCGCCGCCATCTTCTATCTCGCGTTCGGATACGTGCTCGGACGCGGCGGCGTCGGGCTGCTCGACCTCGACGTCGCCGGGCACCTGCCGCTGGTCGAGGCGATCGCCGAGATCGGCGTGGTCCTGTCACTCTTCAGCGTCGGGCTGCGGCTCGGCGTGCCGCTCGGCGATTCGACGTGGCGCGTGCCGATCCTTCTCGCCGGTCCGGGCATGGTGGTCACGATCGCGGCGGCCGCGGTCGCGGGCTGGTGGCTGCTCGGCCTCGGCTGGCCCAGCGCGCTCCTGCTCGGCGCGATCGTGGCGCCCACCGACCCGGTGCTCGCTTCGGACGTGCAGATCCGCCGCATCACCGAGCGCGACTCGGTGCGGTTCGGCCTCACCGCCGAGGGCGGCATGAACGACGGCCTCGCGGCGGCGGGCATCCTGTTGGCGCTCGCCTTGTCGAGCACGCCGCCCGCGCTCGGTCGCGCGATTCTCGTCGACGTCGTGTGGTCGCTGCCCGCGGGCGTCGCGATCGGCTGGGCGTGCGGATCGCTGATCGGGCGGCTTGCGCTCGCACTGCACCGTCGCCAAGGCGCGACCGAGGGCTTCGAGGTGTTCCTGCTTCTCGGACTGATCGCGCTCACCTACGGCGCGGCGTCGCTGCTGCATGCTGAGGGCTTTCTCGCGGTGTTCACGGCGGCGGTTGCGCTGCGCCGGCTCGAGCGGCGTGCGACGGCGCGGGCGGGCGGCGACGCCGTCGCGCCGGCGGCCAATGCCCCGGCGACGATCGCGCACCAGCTGCTCGTCTTCAACCGGCAGGTCGAGCGCATCGCGGAGGTCGTCGTCGTGATCCTCGCCGGCGCACTGCTCGCCACGGTGGAGCTCGACCTGCCGGTGCTCGGATTCGCGCTCGCCGTCATCCTGGTCGCCCGCCCGCTCGCCGTGGCGGTGACGCTCGCTTGGACGCCGGTGCCGGTCCGCGAGCGGCGTCTCTTCCAATGGTTCGGCGTGCGGGGGATTGGCTCCCTCTACTGGCTCGCCTTCGCGCTGAACCGCGGCGCGCCGGCGGGAGAGGCGCAGCTGCTGACCGCGGCGACGCTCGGCCTCGTCGCCGTATCGGTGGTCGCGCACGGCGTCTCCGCTACACCGGTGATGGAGTGGCACCTGCGTCGCCGGCGGCGGGAATAGGTGCGAGCGCCGGCGCGATGAGCGCGCCGCGGCACGCTTCCTGCTCGAGCCGGTCATGGATTGGAAGCACGCCACGCTCCACGACAATGCGATGCTCGGCGCGCTGGTGGGTCTGTCGAGCGGGGGCTCGTTCGCGATCGCGCTCCGCGCCGGCGCCGGCATGGCGGCGTTCGGCATGGCCCTCGGCCTCGTGACAGGTTTTGTCGGGGGCATGCTGATCTGGCTGGAGACCGCCGATCTGCCGGAGGATCCGGTCCCCCCGGTGCGTAGCGGCGTGCCGGACGAGGAGGCGCGGCGGTAGCCGTCGCCGCGTGCACGCATGCCACGAGTCGTCTGGAACGGAGCCATCGCCTTCGGGCTGGTCCACATTCCGGTCAATCTCTATCCCGGTTCGACGTCGAGCACGCTCGATTTCGATCTCCTCGACAAGCGCGACTTCGCTCCGGTCGGCTACCAGCGGGTGAACAAGCGCACCGGCAAGGAGGTGGCGCCGCGCGAACTCGTCAAGGGCTACGAGTACGAGAAGGGCGAGTACGTCGTGGTGACCGACGAGGACTTCCGGCAGGCAAACGTCAGGGCGACGCAAACGGTGGAGATCCAGGCATTCGTCGACGCAGCCGAGTTTGCGCCGTGCTACTTCGACACGCCTACTTCTCGAGCCGGCAAGCGCGCCGGGAAGGGTTACGCGCTGCTGCGCGAAACGCTGCGCACGACGGGGCGCGTGGGCGTGGCAACCGTGGTCCTGCGCGCCCGCCAGGCAACCGCGCGGCCGCGCCATCTCGCGCTCGGACAAGCAGAAGCGTCTCGGATAGTCGTCGCCGAACGGCGACAGCGCGTCCCACCGGGCACCCCCCAAGGGGAGGGAAATAGGGGGGTGCCCGGCTCGGCTGTCCCGGACGCTAGGGAGGATGCGCCGGACGCCCTTGGACCCTCGCAACGTGCGTGCCCGCTCGTCCCGCTGCTGGCACTGTTTCAGAACGGAATGTCGTCGGGACTCGGCGACACTTGCGCGGCGGTTACCGAGCGCGAGACCGGTACGGCCCCGCCTTCGGTTTCCCATTTTTGGACGGCCTCGCGCCGATCGCGCCGGTCCGCGCGAACCTTGTTTGTCCTCAGGATTTCCCTGAGAGCAAGTGCGACGGCCGCGGCCGCCACGATATCCAGGGCATGCATAGGTATCTCCATCGGTATCGCACCGTGGTACGCAAGTTGCGTTCCCTTGTCGTCGGCTCGGAAGCGCCCCCATCCGCGACGGTTACCGTGTAAGAATTACAAATTCGCGGTAACTTGTTCCGGATTACATCCAATAACACACGTGCCAGGAGTCCAACCATGCCGCATGTGCTGCTCGTCGACGATGATCCGGACACCCTTGAGTGGCTGTCCGAGTTGGTCAAGGCCGAGGGCTTCTCGGTGGCAACCGCCGATTCGCTGCGTGCCGCTCGCATCCACCTCACGCGCCTCGCCCCGGACGTCCTGCTGACCGACCTGATCCTGCCCGACGGGCAGGGGATCGAGCTGGTGAACGACCTGGAGTCGCGCGGCTCGACCGAGTTCGTGGTGATGACCGGCTACGCCAGCACCGAGAGCGCGGTGGACGCGATCCGTGTGGGCGCCACCGACTACCTGGTGAAGCCGGTGGACATCGACCGCGTGAAGGCGATCCTCAAGCGCGTCCCCCGGCCGGAAGAACTGCGGGAGCAGATTGGCGAACTGCGCCAGGAGCTGCGCAAGCTCGGCCGGTTCGGACACATCATCGGCCAGTCGCCGGCGATCCAGAAGCTGTACGACCAGCTCCAGCGCGTCGCGCCGACCTCGGCGACCGTGCTGCTCATGGGCGAGAGCGGCACCGGCAAGGAGCTCGCCGCCCAGACGATCCACGAGCTCAGCCGGCGCAAGCGCGCGCCGTTCCTGCCGCTCAACTGCGGCGCGGTGTCACCGCAGCTGATCGAGAGCGAGCTCTTCGGTCACGAGAAGGGCAGCTTCACCGGCGCCGACCGCCAGCACAAGGGCTTCTTCGAGCGCGCCCACGGCGGCACGCTGTTCCTGGACGAGATCACCGAGATGCCGCAGGAGCTGCAGGTCAAGCTGCTCCGGGTTCTGGAGACCGGCACCTTCATGCGCGTCGGGATGAACACGCCGATCGCGACCGACGTCCGGCTGATCGCGGCGACCAATCGCGTGCCGGAAAAGGCGGTCGCCGAGGGCAAGCTGCGCGAGGACCTCTATCACCGCCTGAACGTCTTTCCGCTCCAGATGCCGCCGCTGCGCGAGCGGGGCACCGACACGGAGATCCTCGCCCAGCACTTTCTCGACCGCTTGAACCAGGAGGAGGGGACGAACAAGGTGTTCTCACCGGCCGCGATCGCCTCTCTGTACGCGCACGGCTGGCCGGGCAACGTCCGCGAGCTGAAGAACTACGTCCAGCGGGCGTACATCCTCGCCGACCGGGTGATCGACGTGGAGCTCGCGCCGGAAACGTTCGTGGAGCCGGCCCACTCGCCGTTGCTTACAGTGCGCATCGGCACCACGCTCGACGAGGTCAACCGCCGCCTGATCGAGGCGACTCTCGCGGAGTGCGGGAACGTCAAACGCAAGGCCGCCGAGATGCTCGGCATCAGCCTCAAGACACTCTACAACCGGCTCGTCGCCTATCACGCCGAGGATGCATCCGAGAAGGGGTCCGGCGGTGCCGACGATGCAGCGGCGCTCGTGGAAGAGCAGGCCAGCGCCCCGCCGGCAGGCGCGAAACAGGCCGCCGGCGGTCCGGATCGGCGGCCGACGACGGCCTGATCGGCCGCCGTCAGTGCGGCGAGGCGGCAGGCCGGCTGCTGTCGCGTCCCACCTCGTCGGCGAGAGCGAGCAGGAGCGAGCGGGAAAGACGCACTTCGTCGAGCAGCCGGCTGCACGAGTAGTCGTAGCCACAGCGTCGGCGGCGCATTTCGAAGCGGCGCAGGGCATCGCCGAACCGCAATGCGGTCGCGACGAGCGCGTTCTGCATCTCCCGCTCGAGACGCGGGTTTGAAAGCGACGCGACATGACCCATGGTTCTCCTCCGGTGGGGATGGTGCTCACCCGGATGGAGAGCAGCTTCCATGCCGGCCGCACCCTCAACGCACCAGGCGCCGCGTAAGCGCGTCGCCCAGCTCGGGTTCGTACTCGCCCTCCGCTTCCGCGCTCGGCTCGATCTGGCCCGGGACGTCCTCTGCGCGCAGCAGCGCGTCCTTGCGGCGGCGCAGGCGTGCGGCGATCGCGAGGTCCATCGAACATTGCCGCAGGCGCGCGAAGATCTCGCGTTCCTCTCGGTCGAAATGGCTCCTGACGCGCGCCGCGAGTTGCGCAAAATTGGCCGCGTAGGAGGTGTCATCGGACGCGGGATCCTCGAGCTCGCCGATGAGTCTCGCCGCCGCCGTGTGGTCGGCCTCCGCCCGGTTCACGATCGACCCGCCCGCTCGTCCGAGCGCGGCGCGGGCTGCCGGGTAGAAGATCTCCGCCTCGAGAGCGGTGTGGATCTTCAGTTCCGCACAGGCCCGCTCGGCGAGCGCGCGGCGCACCGCGTTCCCCTTGGCGGCCTCGACACTGCGGAAGAGCTTTTGCAGCCGCTCGTGATCGTCGACCAGGAACGAGATCGGGTCGGCGTCCCTGTCTTTGCGTTGTGCGCCCATGCGTTGCGCTCCAGCAACCGCCGTACCCCTCGCCAGCGGCAGCGCGGTAGCCCTTACACCGCCGGGTAAGTGTTACGTGGCGCCATCGGCCGGAACTCGCGATTGCCGCACGTCTGGGTCGCATAGACGCTGGCACGCCGACTGCTTCAAATTGCTTCTCCGCAAACGGCCGCCATGATGAACACGAGGACGAACACCAGGACGAACACCAGGACGAGGACGGACACGAGGCGAAAGCCATCCGTCTCCCGCTCGAACCCCGGCGCAGTGGGCGTAGACCAGCAGCGCGATGCGCCCGACGGCATCGAGCGCGGCCGCGGTCCGTCCGACCGCATGCGCCTTCCGCATGAGCGCGACGAATCGCCTCTTCCCGGCGTTGGCCGGGCGGGCGAGCCCGCCGGCCCGACCGAGGTTGTGGAGCAGGCCGCGCGCGACGTGGCGCGCGGCCTGCGCGACACCGAGGCGCGGGGGATACCGAACGATCTGCCGGCCCCCCGACGTGGGGGCCGGAGACAGGGAGAAGAATCATGACGAACGTGCGGCGCGCGGTGTTTCCGGTGGGCGGACTGGGCACGGGAATCCTGCCGGCAACGAAGGCGGCGCCCAAGGAGCTGCTCGCGGTCGTCGACAAGCCGCTGATCCAGTACGCGGTCGAGGAGGTCGTGCGGGCCGGCGTCCGCCAGCTGATCATCGTCACCAGCCGCAGCAAGCGCGCGATCGAGGATCACTTCGACAAGGCGTACGAGCTCGAGAGCGCGCTCGTGCTGCACAACCGCTACGAGCTGCTCTCGGAACTGCGCCGGTTGTTTCCGGTCGACGTGACATTCCAGTTCGTGCGTCAGTCCGAGCCGCTCGGCATCGGCCATGCGCTCGGGTGCGCGCGCGTCTTCCTCGGCACGGAGCCGTTTCTCGTCGTCGTCCCGGACGAGCTGATCGACGCGCCCGTGCCCGCGGCGGCGCAGGTCCTCGATTCGTTCGATCGCTTCGGCCGTTCGGTGGTCGGGGTCCTGCCGCCCGACGAGGCGAGGCCCGCACCGGTCGGTGAGTTGTCGGGCGTCCCGTTCTCGCCGGGGCTCTATCGGCTCAACCCGCCGCCCGGGACCGCCAACCAGCGCGCGCTGCCGCTCGTGGCCGCCGGTCGCTACGTGCTGACCGCGGAGATCTTCGAGTTTCTCGCGACCACGCCGCCCGGGCCGCACGGCGAAGTCGAGCTCGCCGACGCGCTCGTCGCCTTCGCTGCGAGCAACGCGGTGATCGGACGCGAGCTGGAGGGCAAGCGCTTCGACTGCGGCACGAAGCTCGGCTACCTCGGCGCGATCCTTCACTTCGGCATGCGACATCCGTCGATCGGTGAATCGTTCGGCGCGATGGTGCGCGCCGCCGCCGCCGAGCGTCCCCCGGTCGCCGCACGTCCGCCCGCGACCGTCCAGGGCGCGCGCGGACGGCACGATGGCGCGCGCGCGGCGATGGGCGACTGACGGCCCCCCGTTTCAGCCATCCCTCCCCGGCTGAAACGCTTGAACCCGCCGCGACGTGGCGGGTTCTTTTTTTGCGCCGCGCCGCGCTGCGCTGCGCTGCGCCGCGCCGCGCCGCGCCGGGCACGGCCGTTGCCTTCTCCAGCCGTACAGTGAGCATCGCCACAAACCAGGAGGCACCATGCAACGCACGACTCCATACCCCGACTCGTCCGTCGTCCGCTCGAGCACAGAAGCGCTGGGCGAGAAGGCCCACGGCGGCATCGACCGGCTGACTTCCACCGCACACGACGCGGTCGAGCGCGCGACCAGCGCCGCCGCGACGGCCGCCGAGCAGCTCGACGCGAAGGGTCGACAGCTCATGGCCGCCCGCGAGGAGTGGATGGACGCAAGCCGCGTTTACGTGCGCGAGCATCCGCTCGCCGCACTCGGCGTGGCGCTGGCCGCCGGTTATCTGCTGAGCCGCATCCTCTCCTCGCGCTGAGCATGAACGCCCCCGCCGATCGCGCGGTGGCCGGCGAGGGTCCGCGGCTCGCCGCGCTGAGCGAGTCGCTGCTGCGGGATCTCCGCGATCTCGCCGTCGACTATGCGCTCCTTGCCGTGCTCGACGCGCGGCGGGCGGCGATCCGGCTCGGCTGGCTGCTTGCGGCCGGGCTGATGGCCGCGGTGCTCGCGGTGAGCGCGTGGATGGCGCTCGTCGTGGCGGTCGTGGTGGCGATCACCGACGACGCCACGTCCTGGGGCGTCGTCCTCGCAGCGGCGGCAACGGTGAACGTGGCCGGCGCGGTGGCGCTGACGCTGTGGATCCGGCGCCGCACGCACGAACTGCCGTTCGCGGCCACGCTCCGCCAGCTTCGAGGCGATCCCCCTGCCGATGTCGGCGGCGACGCCCGTGCTTGACGACGAGATCCGCGAGGTCGAGCTGCGGCTCGCACGGCGTCGCAGCGGTGTATCGGTGCTCGCCGACGAATGGGTGGCCGCGCTTCGCGACGCGCTCGTGTCGGGCAAGAGCCTGCTCGGCGTCGCCGCCGTCGGCTTCGCGGTCGGCGAGATGCTGCGTGGACCGTCGGGCCGCGCTGGCCGGGCGCGATCGCGGCGCGGCGTGGGCGCGGTCCTCTTGGGCCTCGCCGGCCTCCTCCTGCGCGCGCGATTCGGCTCGCCGTGGCAGTTCGCCTGGTCGGCGGTCGACGCCTGGCGGCGCCAGCACTCCGCCGGCGTGCCGGTTTCCGCTTCCGCCTACCGCGACTGAGCGTCCGACCCAGTGGGCGCGCGCGCTTCCGCGGGCGGCCGGGACCAGTCGCGCGCGGCGCTGATCATGCGTCCGCAGTCGCTGTCCTTCCCCGGCCCGGTCTCGATGAACGGCAGCAGCGCGAGCAGCGGGTTGACGAGCGCGAGCGCCGCGGCGCTGAGGCTGCGCGCCGCGAGCGCAGTGGCATCCGGCAGCACGCGCGGGTTGCGGAGGGGCCCGCGGACGTGCAGCGGCGAGCGCGCGACGAGCACGCTCTTGTCCTTGGGCCGCGGGTAGAGAGTCAGGTCGAGCGCTTCATTGCGCAGATCGACCACCCCGGCGCCGATCACGAGGGTGTCCGCCGTATCGAGTACGAGGACGTTGGTCGTGGCGATGCCCTTCTCAAGACTGAGGTCGGCCACGGCGCAGTAGAGCGGAATGTCGCGGTCGGCCTTCGTGGCGAAGATGAGGAGCGTCTCGCCCGCGTCGAGTCCGATCTCCTCGAGCACGAGATTGCTGATCGCGCCGCGGTCGATCGCGAGGCTCAGCCGTCCGTCGGCGCCGCCGAGCAGCGCCTTCACCGAATCGCCGGTGCCGGAAAGCTGCGCTCGCCCGTGGCCGACCCCGCGCGCCGTCTTCATCGCCTGGACGGTGGGGAAAAGCTGGCCGAGCTTGAGCGCGCGAAACTCGACGTCGGCGGTCCCGCGCATCGGCGCGGTGC
Source organism: uncultured beta proteobacterium (assembly GCA_963789885.1). Taxonomy (GTDB): domain Bacteria; phylum Pseudomonadota; class Gammaproteobacteria; order Burkholderiales; family SG8-39; genus DATEDA01. The sequence continues at coordinate 85,807 of CAWBNB010000003.1, forward strand.
GCGCGTCGAGGCGGATCGTCGCCACCGCGGTACCGCCGGCGAGCCGGAGCTTCAGCGGGTCAAGCACGAGGACGCCGTCGGCGATCCGCACGTTTGCCTCGAGCGATTCGACCGGCAGCGCTGGCGGATGCAGGACGCGCTTGCCGACGAGCGTCGCCTCGACGTCGAGGTTGCGCCAGCGGCCGGTGGCGAGCGGCTTGTCGGGGAGCGCCTGCTTCGACGCTTTCAGCCGCGCCGCCTCGCGACGTTGCTCGGTCGAGGCGGCCTCGCCGACCGTGCGCGGCGGCGCGCCGATCAGCGGGCCGAGGTCGTCGAAGTCGAGCCGCTCCGAGACGATGTTCATCCGCAGGCGCCGGCGCTTCTCCGTGCTGAAAGCGACGCTGCCGGCGACGTCGCTCTCGCCGACACGCCCGGCGAGATCGTCGAGCTGCCATTCCGGACCGGCGCGGCGCAGCCGCCCCGCGAGGCGATAGGGCGGAGTCGAGGCAAACTTGATTCCAAGCAGGGCGCCCAGGTGGGCAAGATCGTCGCCGCTCACCTCCAGCGCCAGGTCGAGCGTCGTGGTTTCCGGCAATCCCGCGAAGGTGCCCTTCAAGTGCGCGGTCGTCGCACCTGCCCGCACGTCGGCCACGAAGGGATATGGGTTGTCCCGGTCCATGACCGTTAGGACCGTTGGCCCCGACGCCGTCGCCTTGAATGGTGCGCCGCGGAAGGTTCCCTCCGCCGCCACCTTGAAGTCGTCGTCCGCTCCCGTTCCCGCTGTCGCGATGCGCAACGTGACCGCGGTCCGCTCGGACGCATCGGCAAAATCGACCATGCCTTCGTCGATGCGTAGCCGGCGAATCCGGAGCCTGCCGCCGAGGAGACCATCGGAAGCGGGCTCGGCATTGCCCGCGCGTTCCAGGGCGAGGCGAGGCTCGGTCAGGGCGAGCTCATGCAGGTCGAACTTACCGATCGCGAGCGCCGGCCAGGAGAGGGCGGCGGTCACGCGCCGCGCTGTGAACAGGTCGGGCGCGCGAGCACCCGCGGGCGCGGCGACCCGTACGTCCTCCGCCGTGATCCAGAGACGCCGGCCGGGCGCGATCCGCAGGTCGCCGATCGACAGCTCGTGGCCCGTGCGCGCGGTGACGCGCCGCTCGATCGATCCCTTCAGCACGTTCCAGTCGACCAGGACGAGCGCGAGGAGAGCGCCCACGACGACGAGGGACACCGTCGCGAGCGCAGCGAGCGAGCGGGGCATCGGCGCGGAAACGGCAATCCACATGCCCGCGACCGCCGGACCGGGGCGCCCTCGCTGGTACATCTCGTGCTTGTCCTTTCCTGATTCGCCGTAGCATGTCGGACGTTGCGCCCAGCACCATGGCCATCGCCCGAGACGAGCCGTTCGCGGAGAGCAGGGCCCGGCAACGGGCCGCGGCGGCTCGCCGGTCGCTTGCCGCGATCGCCCGCGCCGCCAACGGCGCGGTGGCGGCGATCGCGCTCGTCGCTACGGTCGGCTGGGTGGCCGACTCCGAGCTCCTGCGGACGTTCGGAGCGGACTTCCCCGCGCTGCAGCTCTCGTCCGCGATTGCGTTCCTCATCGTCGCCGGCGCCCTTGCCGCGGCGCAGAACGGCAGCGCCCGCGCCGTGCGCCGGGCGCGCGCCGGCGCGATCGCAGTCGCCGTGATCGCCGCGCTGATGATCGCCGGGCATGCGCTCGGCATCCGCGCCGGTCTCGACCTCGCGTTCCTCGGCCTCGGGCGGAACGACGCGCACATTCCGGTGCTCATGCCGGTCGCGACCGCGCTCGTGCTCGAGCTCGTCGCCGCCGCGGTCGGCGTCGCGACGGTGGGCACGGCATGGGCCGAGGTCGCGAACCGGCTCATGGCGGCCGCGCTTCTCGCCGTCGGCCTGCTCGCGATCGTCGGCCTGAGCTTCCGGTTGCTGCTCGAATACGGCGTCGCGCCGCTCTTCGGCATGGCGCTGCCGGACGCGATCGCCTTCCTGCTGATCGGCACGAGCCTGCTCGCCGGGCGGCCTGACACCTGGCTCGTCGACCTCCTCGCAGCGGAGCGGCCGGGCGCGGTGATGAGCCGCTGGCTGCTGCCGGCGGCGATCGTGGTGCCGATCCTCGCGCACCTTGCGCAGCTGTTCGTCCAGAGCCTGGGCCTCGTCGACGAGCCGCTCGGCCAGGGCCTGCTCGTGCTCCTCACCGTCGCGGGCTTGGGCGCACTGACGCTCTGGATCGGCCGCGCGCTCGACCGGATGAACGCGCGGCGCGTGCACGCCGAGGAAGAGGCCCGGGCCCAGCGCGTGTCGCTGCAAGTCGTGCTCGGCAGCATCGGCGAAGGCGTCGTCGCGACCGACCGCGCCGGACGGGTGCGATTCATGAACGCAGCGGCGCAGCGGTTCGCCGGCTGCGCCGAGTCGGCCGCGGTGGGCCGGTTCGTCGGCGAGCTGCTGCACGCCGTGGACGAGCGCACCGGCGAAGGCGTGGAGCTGCCCCTCGAGCGCGCGGTCGCCGCGGGCGAGACGGTATACGGCGGCGGCGAGACGGCACTTCGTATGGGCGCAGGGTCGCCGTGGCCGATAGACCTGAGCGCGCGGCCGATCCTGGACGGTCAGGGCGCGGTCACCGGCGCGGTGCTCGTCCTGGGGGACGCCGCGCGCCGCCGGGAGGCCGAACGAGCCATGCGCTCGGCGTACGCCGAGCTCGATGCGCGCGTGGTCGACCGCACCGCCGCACTCGAGCGCGCGACTGCCGCGCTGAGCGAGCGCAATCGGCTCTTCGCCACGATCACCGGCTCCACCTCGGATCTCATCTTCGCGAAGGACCTCGCCGGGCGTCTGCTGATGGTGAACGCGGCGTATCTCGACGCCGTCGGCCGCACCGAAAGCGAGGTGCTCGGGCACACGAGCCTCGAGCTCGCCACCGATCCGGAGGCCGGGCGCGCCAAGGCCGAACACGATCGCGTCGTCGTGGAATCGGGACGGTCGCTTACGGTAGAGGAGGTATTTCCCGGGTCGGCGGCGCGGACCTATCTCACGACGAAATCGCCGTTGCGCGACGAGCAGGGACGGATCGTGGGGCTGGTAGGCGTCGCCACCGACATCACCGACCGCAAGCGCGCCGAGCACGCGCTCCAGGAGCTGCTCGGCGAGGAGCAGCGGCTGCGCGAGGACGCCGAGCGCGCCAACCGCGCGAAGGACGAGTTCCTGGCCATCGTCTCGCACGAGCTGCGCTCGCCGCTCAACGCGCTGCGCGGCTGGGGCCATCTCCTCGCCAGCACCCGCCCGCTCGAGGCGGGGCTCGTCGATCGCGCCACCAGCGCCATCAAGCGCAACGTCGAGCACCAGGCGCGGCTGATCGACGACATCCTCGATACCTCGCGCAGTATCAGCGGGAAGCTCGCCATCGAGCGCGCCGCGATGAATCTCGTGGACGTCGTTCACGCGGCGGTCGAGATCGCCCGGCCGGCCGCAGCCGCGAAGAACATCGCCCTCGGCACCGTGCTCGAGCGCCCGGTCGCGCGAGTGGAGGGCGACGCCGGCCGCCTGCAGCAGGTGCTGACGAACCTGCTCTCGAATGCCATCAAGTTCACGCCCCAGGGCGGCGCCGTGGAAGTGTCGCTCGAGCCGCTCGGCGATCGCGTCCGCCTGGCGGTGCGGGACAACGGCGTGGGCATCACGCCCGAGTTCCTGCCGCATGTCTTCGAGCGGTTCACCCAGGCCGACACCACGAGCACGCGCCGGGCGGGCGGGCTGGGGATCGGGCTCGCGCTCGTGCGAAACATCGTCGAGCTCCACGGCGGCGAGGTGCGCGCCGAGAGCGCGGGGCCGGGTCGCGGCGCCACCTTTACCGTCGACCTCCCCGCGGCGCCGGCGGGTCCGGCGCAGTCGACCACCGTCGCCGATCTCGACCCGGTAACGAAGCCGCTTGCGGGGCTGGAGATCATCCTCGCCGACGACGACCCGGACGCGCGCGACACGATCGGCCTCGCGCTGCGCCAGGCCGGCGCCGTCGTGGCCGAATTCCCCTCCGGCGACGCGGCGATCGCGCGGCTGGACCAGCGCCTGCCCGCCGACCCGCCCGACGTCCTGTTGCTCGACCTCGCGATGCCCGGCGAGGACGGCTTCGCCGTGCTCGCGCGCATCCGGGCGCTCGAGCGCGATCGCAGGGTGCGGCGCGTGCCCGCGATCGCGGTGACCGCATTCAGTCAGACCGACCGCCGGCGCCTGCGCGACGTCGGATTCCAGGACCTCGTCGGCAAGCCGGTGGACAGCGATCGGCTCTTCGCGGCGATCCTCGCGGTCGCGGGCGACCGCGGTACTGCGGACCGGGAGGTGTAACTCTTACGCGCGCGCACCGCGGCGCGAGCTTTGCTTCAAGCCGGCGCATGCGCTACGTTGTTCTCGCCGCCGACTATGACGGGACAATCGCGCCCGGCGGGCAGGTCACGCCGGCGACCGTCGCCGCTCTGGTGCGGTTCGCTGCCAGCGGCCGCAAACTCGTTCTCGTCACCGGGCGCGAGCTCGACGAGCTCCTGGCGATCTTTCCGGGGATCGGTGCGTTCGACCGGGTGGTGGCCGAGAACGGCGCCTTGCTCTACGTTCCGGCGACCGGCAAGCGGCGGGCGCTCGGCGAGGCGCCGCCGCCGGCCTTCGTTCGCGAGCTCGAGCGCCGCGGCGTCGTGCCGCTGTCGGTCGGCGAGTCGATCGTCGCCACCGTCCACCCGAACGAGACCGTGGTGCTCGAGGCGATCCGCGACCTCGGCCTGGAGCTGCAGGTCATCTTCAACAAGGGCGCGGTTATGGTGCTGCCCGCTTCGGTCAACAAGGCGAGCGGACTGAAGGCCGCGCTCGCCGAGCTCGGCCTCTCTCCGCGCAACGCGGTTGCGATCGGCGACGCCGAGAACGACCACGCGCTCCTGCGCGAGGTCGAGTACGGCGTCGCGGTCGCGAACGCCCTGCCGATGCTCAAGCGGGAGGCCGACCGGGTCAGCGCGCACCCGTCCGGCGAGGCGGTGATCGAGCTGATCGACGACCTGATCGCGCTCGATCCGGCCGGCCCGCCGCCGCGCAGCGTGCGCCGCCAGCTGTCGCTCGGCACGCGCGCCGACGCTGCGCCGGTGCAGGTCCCGGCGGCGTGGACGAGCGTGCTCGTCACGGGCCCGGCGGGCAGCGGCCGCTCCCCGCTCGCCATCGGGCTGCTGGAGCGGATCTGCGCGCAGGGCTATCAGGCGTGCGTCATCGACCCGGACGGCAGGTATGGCGGCTTCGCCGACGCCATCGTCTTCGGCACGCCCGAGCGCGCGCCGACGGCCGACGAGGTGCTCACGGCGCTCGAGCAGCCGGAGGCGACCGCGATCGTGAGCCTCACCGGTGTCCGGCGCGACGCGCGGCTGGCGTTCGCGGCCGAGCTCGTGGCCCGACTCTGCGCCTTCCGCAAGGCCGCCGGCCGACCGCACTGGATCCTGATGGACGAGGCGCACGCGCTGCTCGCTCCCGCGGCGGACGCGGGCGATGCGCTTGCCGCCGCGAGCGGGGTGATCTACGTGACCTCGCAGGCCGAGGCGATGCCCGCACCGACGCTCGCGCGCCTCGACGCGGTGATCGCGCTCGGCGAGGCGCCGCAGGCAGCGATCGCGGCGATCGCGCGCGCGGCCGGCAGTCCCGCGCCGGCATGCGACGGTCCGCCGCGCCGGGCGGGGGATGCGCTCGCGTGGCTCGTCCGCACCGGCGAAGCATTCTGGATGCGTCCCGTGCCGGCCGCGCTGGCGCAGGACCGCCGCCACCGCCGGCAGGTCGCTGCCGCCGAGCTGCCGCCCGAGCGCAGCTTCTACTTCCGCGGACCGGAAGCGAAGCTCAACCTGCGCGCGCAGAGCCTGCCGCTCTTCCTGCAGCTCGCCGACGGCGTTGACGAGGGTACGTGGGCGCACCACCTCGCTCGCGGCGATTACTCGAGCTGGCTGCGCTCGTGCGTCGAGGACGACGCGCTCGCCGACGAGGTCGCCGCCGTGGAGCGTGCGCCTCATCTCGCGCCGCGCGAGAGCCGCGCGCGGGTGCGGGCGGCAGTCGAGGGGCACTACGAGCTGCCGGCGCCGCGCGGGAGCGCTGGCGGCTGACGATGAGCCGTCCTGTCGTGCGCTCCGCCTTCGCCCGCCTCGCATCGGCGACGGCGCACTTCGCCGGGCGACCGGCGGCCTTCTGCACGGCGGTGCTCGTGGTCCTCGCATGGGCCATCACCGGCCCGCTGTTCGGGTTCAGCGACACCTGGCAGCTCGTGATCAACACCGGCACGACGATCGTCACGTTCCTGATGGTGTTCCTGATCCAGAGCACGCAGAACCGCGACTCCGCGGCGCTCCAGATCAAGCTCGACGAGCTGATCCGCGCCGTGCGCGGTGCGCAGGACGCGCTCATCGACCTCGAGGAGCTCGACGACGAGGCGCTCGAGCGGGTGCGCGCGCAATACGTGGCGCTTGCGGAGCGGGCGCGCGCTACGGCACGAGGGCGGATCGATCCGACCTTGCCCGCGGAGGATCCAGGGTTTCCGCCGCGGCCGCGACGCCGCCGGGGCCGCGGGGAAGGGCGGCGGCGCGCGCGCTAAGCGCGCCTACCGGCCGTGACACCGAGGCGAGCCACCGCTATGAAGCCCAATCGATCCCGCCGGCGAAGCCGCGCCGACTCGAGTGCCCCGAAGCGCAGGCGGCGGTCCACCAAAGCGAGCGGACTCGCGAATCGCGCACCCGCCGCGAACGGGGTGGCGACGAAGCGGGGGAGCGCCGCTGCGGATGCACCGTCGAGCATCCTGGTGGTCGACATCGGCGGCAGCAAGATCAAGATGCTCGCGACCGGTCATGCCCATCCGCGCAAGATCGCGTCGGGCCCCGAGCTCACTCCCCAGCGCATGGTCAGATGCGTGTTGAACGCGTGCAAGGGATGGTCGTTCGAGGCGGTGTCGATCGGTTATCCGGGACTTGCCGGCGCGCAAGGTCCGCGCTCCGAGCCGGGCAATCTCGGTGCCGGCTGGGTCGGCTTCAATTTTGCCGCCGCATTCGACCGACCGGTGCGCATCATCAATGACGCCGCGATGCAGGCGCTCGGGAGCTACGAGGGTGGCCGGATGGTCTTCCTCGGGCTGGGCACCGGCCTCGGCTCGGCGCTGATCGCGCAGAACGTCATCATCCCGCTCGAGCTGGGCGAGCTCCCGTCGCAGTACGGAAAGTCGCTCGGCGCCGTACTCGGTCGAAAAGGGTTGAAGCAGCTCGGCAAGCGCGAGTGGCGCAAAGCGCTCGTGAAGGTCATCGAGCGCTTCACGGTCGCGTTCACGGCCGACTACGTCGTCCTCGGCGGCGGCAACGCGAACGTCCTCAAGGCGCTGCCACCGGGGACGCGCATCGGAAACAACCTCGCCGCGTTCCGCGGTGGATTCCGCCTCTGGCATCTGCCCGACGTGCCGACCCTGTCGGCCGAGGGCGAGGGGGCGCCGCAATCGGCCTCGACCCGCTGGCGGGTGATCTGACCGGCCGGCCAAAATCGCGCGGGGGTTGAAATTGTTACCCGCGGGACCGGTTGATCGCGGTTGAATGGTTCGGCAGCGGCACCTACCTTCCCTCGCTTTTCCGGCTGCGGAGCGGTAACTCTTACGCGCCGGCGTGCGCCGCACCTATCTTGATCCCCGAATTACCCGGTGCGAGCACCGGGTACGGGTGTTGCAGAGGACCCCGCCAGCAACACCGTAGTACCGGGCGCCGCCGCGGGCAGGAACCGCGGCGGGCCCCCGAGCGAAGTGCATTTTGAGGAGTCGACCATGTTTTCTTGGGCTGTGACGTTTCTCGTGATCGCGCTGATCGCGGCGGTGCTCGGGTTCTCCGGGCTGGCAGGCACCGCCGTCAACATCGCATGGATTCTGTTCGTCGTCGGACTGATCTTCGCGGTGGTGTTCTTCATCTTCGGTCGGCGCAGTCCGCCGCTATAACGTGAACCTGCTCGAAGCGAGCGAGCTCGAGCGCCTGGTGCGAGAGACGTTCCCGCAGAAGGAACGCTTCTCCGCCGAGGCCGACCTGGGGCTTCGCTCGGGCTCCCCGGCCGTCGCCTTCGTGCACGGCGGCGCGGACCCATTTCTCGATCGGCAGTTCGAGGCGTGGCTGTGCGGATCCGCGGCGTTCGTCGCGGTTCACCAGGTCCTGAATCGGCTCTGCCGCGCCGGCGCCCTCGCACCGGGCGACTACGCGGTCACGAGGCGCCCGTCGTGAGACAGTTGCACCGGACGATCGGCGCCTGCGCGTTCGCCGCGCTTACGGCGTGCAGTCTTGCTGCGGCCCGGCCGCTCATGGCGCCCGGGCCGGCGGTCGAGGCGGTGGAGATGGCGCGCGCGCCGGATCCGGCGCGGGCCGCGTTGGCGACTTACCTCGCCGGGCGTTACGGCCGTGATCTGGAAGCCACCCGCAATTGCGTCGAGGAGGGCTATGCGGCCGCCGCGGCGTTCGATGTCGATCCGCTGCTCGTCCTCGCGGTCATGGCGGTCGAATCGCGCTTCGATCCGCGGGCGCGGAACGGCTACGGCGCAAGAGGTCTCATGCAGGTCGTCGGGCGGTTCCACCACGACAAGCTCGCGGAGCACGGCGGGGAGCGCGCGCTCGCGGACCCGCGGGTGAACGCGCTCGTGGGCACCCAGATCCTCAAGGAATCCCTCGAGCGTTCGCCGAGCCTGCGGGCGGCCCTGCAGCGCTACGCCGGCTGGGAAGACGACGAGCAGCGTTACGCGCGGAAGGTGCTCGGCGAGAAGGAGCGGCTGCGCCGCGTCGCCGAGACCGCACGGCGCGAAGGGGACGAAACGTGAAGATCGGTACGGGCGCTCGCGGCGTACTCCTCGGCGCCGCGGCCGTGCTCGCGGTCGCCGGCTGCGACCAGCGGACCAAGACGGCGGTCGACAAGGCCGGCACCGAGATCAAGCGCGAGGCGAAGGAAGCGGGGGCGGAGGCGAAACAGGCCTTGCACGGCGTCGGCGAGACCACCGGACAGGTGCTCGAGGATACCGCGATCACGGCGAAAGTCGTGGCGGCGCTGCACGCGGAGAAGAACGTGAAGAGCCGCGACATCAAGGTCGAGACGTTCCAGGGCAAGGTGGTCATGAAGGGCACCGTGTCCGATCGCACGCAGGCCGACCTCGCGGCGAAGGTGGCGACGTCGGTCGAAGGGGTGAAGGCGGTCGACAACCGCCTGACGGTGAACTAGGCGTGAGCGCGTTCACGCACAAGCGGCTCGCACACGAGAGCGAGCGATACCGCGGCACCGGCGGCGTCAGCGCGGAGAACCGCGAGCTCGGGTTCCGCCCGGCGTTCTTCGACCGCGCGACGCTGACGATCTACCCGTCGCGGTACGCCGATGGACGGCTGGCGCCGTTCCATGTGCTGGACGGACTGCCCGGCCCGCTCGTCGCTAGCCGCGACCGCAACGGCCGAATCGTCGGCGTGAAGCCGTCGGTCGTCGCGGGCTTCATCCGCGGTGGCCGGTTCTACACCCGTGCGCAGGCCGCGCGCACGCTCGACGGAGGCTAGCCGTGGAACGCGAACCCCAATCCGAGGCGGCTACGGTCGCCGACTTTTCCGCGCTGTGCGTCTGGGCGACGCTGTGGGGATTGCTCGCGAGCCTCGCCGCCAGCGCTTTCGTCCTCCTGATCTCCTGATGCGGCGCTAAGCGCCGGCCGGCCGCCGACGCTCGCGCGGCAGTGCGCCGAACAGGCGATCGCCCTCGAGCGCATCGCACGCGATCAGGAAGGCAGCCGCGTTCCAGGACTGGCCGGGCATGCCGCTCGGCGCGAGCGTGCGGCCGGCCAGCCATTCGTTGAACTGCCAGTCGCGCAACGCGTTCGCGCGCGCGAGCTTGACGCGCTCGCGGCTCGCGGCGGTGGCCATCCCCGCCCGCGCGAGCGCTGCCACCCAGAAGCCGCCGACGAACGGCCAGACGCCGCCGTTGTGGTACTGCCAGGCGAAGTTCTGCCGGTGCCGCGACATGTACGGCCGCCACAGCGCGCTTCCGGGCTCGATCGGGTCGCACACGGTGCGCACCGGATAGGGTTCGTGGACGCCGGCGCGCGCGAGCGCGCGCAGCGTCCGGTGCGCTGCGGCGTCGTCGGCCAGCCCGCTGAGCACGGCGAGGACGTTCCCGAACGCATCGCCCTCGTCGCCGAACGTCGCGAAATTGACGAAGCTCAGGTAGAGATCCCGGTTGCGTGCGCGGCTCCGCACGTAGTGCGCGAGGAGCCGTGCCCGGCGATACTCCGCGAGCGCCGCCGAGAACGGGTGGAAGAGCTGGTTCGCGTTGCGGTGCGTCTCCGCCGCGTGCGGCAACGCGTACAGCCGCTTGACGAGATACCAGAGCGCGTTCGTGTAGAGGACGAACCCGGAGCGCGGCATGATGTCGGCCCAGTCGCTCGCCTCGTTCTGCTGCAGCAGGAAGAACCGCTGGTGCTCCTGGCACGCGAGCCAGTGGATCGCGCGCTCGACCGGCGCCGCCCAGCGCTTGCGTAGCCCGGCTTCCGGGCGCAGCACGTCGAGGAGGGCGACCGCGACGAGCCACCACGCGGTGGCATCGATGCAGCCGAGGTACCAGAAATCGGCCTCGGCCCGCTTCACGTCGACGAACTTGGGGAGCTGTCCGTTCGGCGCCTGGTGGGCAGCGAGCGTCGCAAGCCCGATCGATGCGGCCCGCTCCAGGGCGGGCTCGCCCGATACCGCCATCCCGAGCGCACACACCGCCGCGTCGCGCCCGAAGATCGCGCTGTAGCCGCGCTCGTCGGCCCGCGCCGAAGGCGTCGCCGCGAGGATGCCCGCCGGCGTGAGGTTGCGCTCGAGCAGCCGGATCGATTCCGACCGGCAGCGTTCCACGAGATCCTGCTCCGCCGGGGTGATGGCATCGGGCGTCTGCATCGTCTGCCGATTATGCCCGCCCGGCGGGCTGCGTCCGGCGCGGGGCGCGAGCTCAGGCGGGCTGGAGCAGCGCGCCCGGGAAGTCGCCGAAGGCGCGACCCAGCGCCAATCGCCCGGCGGCTGCCGTGACGGTTCCTCCGGTAAGCGCGTCGATGAAGCGCCCGGTCCCGCCGCCGAGTGGCGCGAGGTCGATCGCGGTGTCCTGCCAGACTTCCGCGCCGATCGGCAGCCGGCCGGGATCGCCGACGAGCTGCAGGAACAGCCGCCCGGCGACCACGATCACGCTGCGACCTGCGTGCTGCCGGGCAAACGCGACGACGTGCGCGGCCTTCTCGCCGGAAGCCGCGAGGGCGGTGTAGCCACCGCGCTCGAAGAGCTCGGGATCGCGGCGGCGCAGCGCAAGCGAGCGCGCAATGACCCACAGCTTCGCGCGGCCGTCGAGCGAGGCTGCCGCCAGTGCGCGCACCCGCGCGCCGGCGTCGCTGCCGGCGGCGAGCGCGGCCAGCTCTTCGAGGTGTCGTTCGCGCAGCGCATAGTCGACCGGCCGGCGGTTGTCCGGGTCGACGAGCGAAAGGTCGACGAGCTCGGTCCCCTGGTAGAAGTCCGGCACACCCGGTGATGCGAGCTTGAGGAGCGTCATCGACAGGCTGTTGAGCGCGCCGAACCAGGCGAGTCGCGCAGCCTGCACCCGCAGGTCGTCGATGAAGAGGTTGCCCTCGCCGTCGCGCAGCAGTCCCTCGACGAACGCGCTGACCGCCCCCTCGTACTCGGCGTCGGGGTTGATCCAGCTCGAGCGCCGTTTCGCCTCCCGCACCGCCTTCAGCATGTAGCGGTCGATGCGTCCGCGATAGGCGGCGAGCGCGTCGGCGTCGGCCGCCTCCGTCGGAAACGTTCCGAGCAGCGTCTGATAGAGGAGGTACTCCTCCTGACGCGACGGCGCGGTCGCGCCTTCGCGAACGCGCTTCTTGCTCCGGTTCATGCGGCCCCACCGGCGGAGGATCAGCCGCCACGCCGCGGGCATCTCGGACAGCACGTCGATGCGCGCACGCACGTCCTCCGAACGCTTGGTGTCGTGGGTGGACGTCGCGAGCACGGTGTGCGGCCAGTGCGTCGCGCGGTCGGCGCTCGCAGCGTGAAACGCCGCCACGCTCAAGCCGAACATCCCCGGATCCGTGCCGACCTCGTTCAGCGAGGCGAGCGGCGTGTATACATAGTGTGCGGTGTCCTCGACCCCCTTCGCCGTCACCGGGGCGGTCACCTGCTGGGCCTTCCTCGCGACCACCCGATACCGCGCGGCGAGTTCCGGCGGCGCGCCCGCGGGCGCCTCCCCCAGCAAGGCGCCGCGCACGAAGTCGAAGATCGTTGCGTCGGCCGCCCGGCTGCGGCGCCGCGCGCGCCCCACCGCCCAGTCGATGTGCCGCCGGTCGCTGCGCGATGCGCGCCCGCGGAGATAGGTGCGGTAGACGGGGAAGCAGGCGATCACCTCGGCGAGCGCCTGGCGCAGGGTGTTGAAAGTGTAGTCGCGGGTGCGCCGGTCCGCGCGCGCCAGGCGCAGCAGCTCGGAGGCGAGAACCGTCAGCTCGGAGGCGAGCGCGGTCCGCAGGATCGTGCGCCGGCCCTGGTATGCGGCCTCTTCGGCGTCGAGCGCCTCGCCGGTGAAGGCGCGCCAGGTGCGCTCGAACCGTGTCCTCGCGCGCGAGTCCACGAGGAGGCCGTTCACCACGGCGGCGAAGCGGTAGCCGGTGGTGCCGTGCACCGCCCAGTCTTCGGGGAGGTGCTCGTGCGCGGCGACGATCTTCTCCGCCACCACCCAGAGCGGTCGGAACGGCGCCGCCGCGTCCGCCGGGGGCGCGACCCGCGCCGCCGCGGCGTAGCGCGCCTGCAGCCGCGCAAAGTACCCCGCCGGATCGTAGAGCCCGTCGGGATGGTCGATGCGCAGGCCGTCGACCTTGCCGCTTGCCGCCAGGTCGAGAACCAGGCGGTGGGTCGCGTCGAACACCGCCTCGTCCTCGGTGCGGAGGGCCGCGAGGTCGTTGATGTCGAAGAAACGCCGGTAGTTGATCTCGTCGGAGGCGACGCGCCAGAACGCGAGACGGTACGCCTGCGCCTCGAGCAGCTCGTGCAGCGCCTCGAACGACTCGGGCGCGCCGGGCGTCCCGTTCGTCTGCTCGACCGCGCGCTCGATGGCAGCGGCGAGCGCGGGCTCGGCAGCGACGCGCCCGGCGAGCTCGCGCTTGCAGCGCTCGGCCCGGCTCGCGCGCTCGCCCGCGGCGCGCTCGTCGCGGGGGGGCAGCGCGGCGAAGCGGGCGGCGAGCGCCGGCTCCCCCGCGCGCTCGAGCACGCGACGGTACTCGCGCGGGTCGATCGGGAAGCGATGCCCGTGGTAGCGGACCGAGAGCTCGCCCGCGTCGGCGTCGAATCCGAGGCGCAGCTCACCGCGCTCGAGGACCACGCCGTAGTGGTCGCCGAGCACCGGCACGAGCACGCGACCCGCCATCGCTACGTCGAGCGAATGCCAGTCGATGTCGAAGTAGCCGGCGTGTGCCGCCGCCGGGCCGTGCTCGAGCACGTCGAGCCACCAGGCGTTGTCGGCCCCCATGATGCCCATGTGGTTCGGCACCACGTCGAGGACGAGCCCGAGGCCATGCGCGCGGAGCGTGGCGACGAGGTCCTCGAAGCCCGCGCTGCCGCCGAGCTCCGGGTCGATCGCGCCGTGGTCGATGATGTCGTAGCCGTGGGTGCTGCCGGCACGCGAGCGCAGGATCGGCGAGCAGTAGAGGTGGCTCACGCCGAGCCGCGCGAGGTACGGCGCGAGACGCGCCGCATCGGCGAAGGTGAAGGCGCGGTTGAACTGGACGCGGTACGTCGCGCGCGGGATGCGGGTGGGAGGGGCGCGCCGGTCACCCCGGACGTCCTCGTACTCGGTGACGATGCCGTGGCGGCGCGCCCGCTCGACGATCGCCTCGTCAGCCATCGCGTGCCTCCAGCGCGACGACCACGCTCCACGGCGGCAGCACGCCTCGCGCGCGCGCGCCCGGCGCGCCGCTCGCGTAGAGGATTTCGCCGCGTGGCAGCGCGATGGTCGCGGACTCGGCCGGGCCGAGGTTCGCGGCGAGGCCGAGGTACGAGCCGTCGCCGAGGATCCACGCGACGCTGACGACGTTCCCCTCCACCGCGTACCGGCCGCCGGACGCCATGCCCGCCAGCCGCGGCGCGATCGCCTCGCGGCGCAGTTCGAGGAGCCAGCGGTAGAGCGCGCGTCGGCGGCGGTGCGGCTCGCGCTCGAGTTCCTCCCAGCGCAGCTTCGAGCGCTCGAAGGTCGCGCACTCGTTCGGATCGGGAATCGCGGCGCGAGCCGCCGGATCGCGGAAGCGGGCGAAGCCCGCGAACTCCTCGCGCCGGCCGGCGGTGACCGCGGCGGCAAGGTCGTCGGCGAAGTCGCAGAAGTAGAGGAACGGCGTCGAGGCGTCGAACTCCTCGCCCATGAACAGCATCGGCACCGCCGGCGCGAGCAGCACGCACGCGATCGCCGCCTCCAGCGCCGGCGTCTGCGCGAGCGCGCCGATCCGCTCGCCGCACGCGCGGTTGCCGACCTGGTCGTGGGTCTGGAGGAAGTTCACGAATGCGCATGGCGGCAGGCCGCCGCTCGGGCTGCCGCGGCGGTGGCCGCGGTACGCCGAGCGCTCGCCCTGGAAGGCGAACCCCTCGGCGAGGGCGCGGCCGAGCCTGCCGTGCGCGCCGTCGGCGTAGTCGGCGTAGTAGCCGTCCGTCTCGCCGGTCGCGATGACGTGGAGGGCGTGGTGCGCGTCGTCGTTCCACTGCGCCGTCGCGACGAGCGGCGCTCCCGCCGGGTCGCGCGCGAGGTAGCGGGCGTCGTTGCGGTCGTTCTCGAGCACGAGGTGGATCGCACGCGCGCGCCCGGGGCCGTCGCGCACCGCGGCGGCAATCTCGGCCACGATGTCGGGCTGTGCGTCGTCCACGATCGCGTGGACGGCGTCCAGGCGCAGCCCGTCGAAGCGGAACTCGTCCAGCCAGTAGAGCGCGTTGTGCACGAAGAACTGCCGCACCGGGCCGGCGAAGTGGATCGCCGCGCCCCACGGGGTCGAGCGCCGCCGGTGGAAGAACTGCGGCGCGTAGAAGTGGAGCCAGTTGCCGTCGGGCCCGAAGTGGTTGTACACGACGTCGAGCAGCACCATCAGCCTGCGCGCATGCGCCGCGGCAACCAGGCGCTTGAGGTCCGCAGGGGTGCCGTAGCTCGCGTCCGGGGCGAACGGCAGCACGCCGTCGTAGCCCCAGCTGCGCGCGCCGGGGAAGTCGGCGACCGGCATCAGCTCGATCGCGGTGACGCCGAGATCGGCGAGGTAGTCGAGGCGGTCGATCGCCGCGGCGAACGTGCCCTGCGGCGTGAAGGCGCCGACGTGAAGCTCGTAGATCACGGCCTCGGTCCACGGCCGGCCGCGCCAGCCGGCGTCGCCCCACTCGTAGGCGAGCGGATCGACGACGCGGCTCGGCCCGTGGACGTCGTCGGGGTTCCACCGCGACGCCGGGTCGGGAACGCGCTGCCCGCCGTCGAGGATGAATCCGTAGGCCGTGCCCGCCGGCGCGGTGGCGGTCGTCTCGAACCAGCCGTCCGCGAGCGGGCGCATCGGCTTCGCCGTCTCGCCGTGCAAGGCGAGCTCGACGCGGCGGCAGGCGGGCGCCCACAGGCGGAACCGGGTGCTGCCCTCTGGTCGCAGCTCGGCGCCGAACGGCATCTCGTGGCGGTATCTCATCGCCGCGGCCGCTGCTGCTGGAGGAGCGCGACCGACCGGCCGGCGAGCGGGTACCGCCCGCCGGGCGCGTGCTCGATCGGCACGACGAACCCGCTCCTCATCGCCGGTGTCGACCACCGAGCGCCACCCGCCGAGGCCGAGTGCGGGCAGGGTGAACGGGATGCCGTCGTGGTGGGCGTTGAAGAGCAGCACGAAGTTGTCGTCGGCGAGCGGCCGGCCGCGCTCGTCGGTCTCGGTGAGTCCGGCGCCCGAGAGATACACGCCGAGGCAGCGCGCGAAGTGCTGGTCCCACTCCTCGTCGGTCATCTCGGTGCTGTCGGGACTGAGCCAGACGATGTCCTTCACGTCGCGTCCGCGCAGCGGCCGTCCCTGGAAGAAGTCGCGGCGCCGGAGCACCGGGTGAGCGCGGCGGAGCGCGATCAGACGCCGGGTGAAGCGGACGAGCGCCTCGTTTTCCGGATCGAGCTCCCAGTGGAGCCACGACAGCTCGTTGTCCTGGCAATAGGCGTTGTTGTTGCCGAGCTGGGTGCGGCCGCGTTCGTCGCCGGCGAGCAGCATCGGCACACCCTGCGACAGCAAGAGCGTCGCGAGCAGGTTGCGGCGCTGGCGCGCACGCAGGGCGCGCACCGCCGGGTCGTCGGTCGGCCCTTCCACGCCGCAGTTCCAGGAGAGGTTGTGGTCGTGGCCGTCGCGATTGTCCTCGAGGTTCGCCTCGTTGTGCTTGTGGTTGTAGGACACGAGGTCGGCGAGCGTGAAGCCGTCGTGCGCGGCCACGAAGTTGATGCTCGCGTACGGGCGCCGGCCGTTGCGGCCGTAGAGGTCGCTCGAGCCGGTGAGGCGGCGCGCGAACTCGCCGATCTGGCCGCCGTCGCCCTTCCAGTACGCGCGCATCGTGTCGCGGTACTTGTCGTTCCACTCCGCCCAGCCGGCGGGGAAGTTGCCGACCTGATAGCCGCCCTCGCCGAGGTCCCACGGCTCGGCGATCAGCTTCACTTGGTTCAGCACCGGATCCTGGCGCAGCAGGTCGAAGAACGCACCGAGGCGATCGACCTCGTGCAGCTCGCGCGCGAGGGCGGACGCGAGATCGAAGCGGAAGCCGTCGACGTGCATCTCGAGCACCCAGTAGCGCAAGCTGTCCATCAGGAGCTGCAGCACGCGCGGGTGGACCATGTTGAGCGTGTTGCCGCAGCCGGTGAAGTCGAGGTAGTGACGGCGCGCGTCGGCCGGCAGGCGGTAATAGGACGAGTTGTCGATGCCGCGGAACGAGAGGGTCGGGCCGAGCTCGTTGCCCTCCGCGGTGTGGTTGTAGACGACATCGAGGATCACCTCGATCCCGGCCGAATGAAGGGTCTTCACCATCGTCTTGAACTCGGACACCTTGTGCGAGGCGGCGTAGCGCAGGTCGGGAGCGAAGAAGCCGATCGTGTTGTAGCCCCAGTAGTTCGCGAGCCCGCGCTCGACGAGGTGGCGGTCGTCGACGAACGCCTGCACCGGCAGGAGCTCCACGGTGGTGATGTCGAGCGAGCGCAGGTACTCGACGACGCCGGCACACGCGAGCCCGGCGTAGGTGCCGCGGAGCGGCGCCGGCACGTCGGGATGGAGGCGCGTGAACCCGCGCACGTGCGTCTCGTAGATGACCATGTCGCTCCACGGCACGTTCGGGCGACGGTCATCGCCCCAGGTGAACGCGGGGTCGATGACCTTGCACTTCGGCATGCCGCGCGCGCTATCGCGGCGGTCGAACGAGAGGTCGCCGCGACGGTGGCCCACGGTGTAGCCGAAGAGCGCGTCGCTCCAGCGCAACGGTCCGGTGATGTTCTTCGCGTAGGGGTCGAGCAGCAGCTTGTGCGGGTTGAAGCGGTGGCCGTCCTCGGGTCGGTAAGGGCCGTGGACGCGGTAGCCGTAGAGCTGGCCGGGGCGTGCCTCGGGCAGGTAGCAGTGCCAGACCTGGTCGGTGTGCTCGCGGAGCGCGATGCGTTGCAGCTCGCGCTTTCCGGCGAGATCGAAGAGACACAGGTCGACCTTCTGCGCATGCTCGGAGAAGAGGGCGAAGTTGACGCCTTCGCCGTCCCACGTCGCCCCGAGCGGGTACGGCCGCCCCGGCCACACGGCCGAGATCAGGTTCACCGGTCGCGAGAGGCGGCGCTGCATGGCGCGGGAATCGGGGCGATCGGCGCGGGCGCGGACGACGCGTGCGCGACGGCGACGTGGCGCGGGACGAGCCACGCGACGAGCGGCAGGTGGTCGGAGGCGACCCGGGCGAGCGCGCTCGCGTGGACCGCGAGGCGATCGAGCATGGCGCGCGGCCGCACCCACACCCGGTCGAGCGCGAACACCGGCAGCTGCGCCGGAAAGGTCGGCGGCGCCGGCGTGCGCCGGAACTGCACCCGCAGCCAGCGCAGCGGCCGGCCCCACAGGAACCACTCGTTCAGGTCCCCCATCAGTACCGTCGGCAGGTCCTCGCCGTCGTCGAGGGCCGAGAGCAAGCGGCGGACCTGGCGGCGGCGCTCGTACGGGCGCAGGCCGAGATGGGTGGCGAGGACGCGCAGCCGCCAGCCGCCGCAGTCGAGCACGACGTCGAGCGCGCCGCGCGGCTCGTGCGGCGGCACGCTGAGATCGACCCGGTCGACCGATAGCACCGGGTAGCGCGACAGGAGCACGTTGCCGTACTCGGCGTCGCGACGGAGCATCGTGACGCCGCTCACCGACTCGGCCGCGAGCCGGTCGCGAAAGAGTCGCACGAGGTCCCGGCCGGCAGCCCCGCTATGCACCTCCTGCAGGGCGATGACCTGCGCGTCGAGCTCGGCGAGCACGTCGGCGACGCGTTCCGGATCGAATGCACCGTCGCGGCCGACGGCGCGGTGAATGTTGTAGGTAGCGACCACGCTCGTTGCGCCGCGCGTGGATGTCGCGGCGACCTGCGGCGCGTTGCGGCCACCGGGCTTCATTCGTAGAGGTGCGCATCGGGGCGCACCGGACCCATCGGCACCACGACAACGCCACCTTCGCTCATGTAATAGCGCTTCGCGTCGGCGGCGGGCTCGTAGCCGATGCGCGTGCCCGATGCGACGGTGTTGTAGCGGTCGACGATCGTGTTGCGCAGCCGGGCCCCGCGACGGATGACGCAGTGGTCCATCACCACGCAACGCTCGAGCACGACGTCGTCCTCGATCAGGACCTCGCGCCGGATGATCGACTCGCGGATCGTGCCGCCGCGGATCAGCGTGCCGGGCCCGATCTGGCTGCGCTCGATCCGGCCGTCGAGGATGTGGGGGGCCGGCCCCTGGTAGTTGCCGGAGCGGATCGGCCAGCGCGGGTTGAAGAGGTTGAACTGCGGCGAGGGGCCGAGCGTGTCCATGTTGGCGTCGAAGTACGCATCGACCGTGCCGACGTCGCGCCAGTAAGCGCGCTCCTCCTGCCGGCGCACCCCGGGGACCCGGTTCTGCATGAAGTCGTAGGCGTAGACGCGATGGGTCCGCGCGAGCCGCGGCAGCACGTCGCGCCCGAAGTCCTTCTCGCCCCGGGCGTGCGACTCGCGCAGCGCCTCGACGAGGCACGCGGTGTCGAACACGTAATTGCCCATCGAGGCGAAGGCGTGCGCCGGATCGCCGGGGATCGGCACCGGCTCGTCCGGCTTCTCGGTGAAGCGCTCGATGCGCAGGTCGGGGTCGCAGTCGATGATGCCGAAGGCGCTCGACGCGGCGACCGGCACCGGCAGCGCCGCGACGGTGACGTCGGCGCGGCGGGCGCGGTGGAACTCGAGCATCGCCCGCACGTCCATCCGGTACACGTGGTCGGCGCCGAACACGATCACCAGGCCCGGGGCGTGGATCTCGAGCAGCTCCAGGTTCTGGTAGACCGCGTCGGCCGTGCCCTGGAACCACTCCGGTCCGGCGCGCATTTGCGGCGGGACGACGGTGACGAAGTGATGCGGCAGGATCGGCGCGAGCACCCAGGCGTTGCGAATGTGCTCGATCAGCGGCTGCGACTTGTACTGCACCAGCATGTAGATCGAATAGATCTCGGAATTGACGAGGTTCGACAGCACGAAGTCGACGATGCGGTAGCGCGCGCCGAACGGCACGGCCGGTTTCGAGCGCACCGCGGTGAGCGGTGCGAGGCGCGTTCCTTCGCCGCCGGCGAGCACCATCGCGAGCACGCGATCCGAGCTCACCGGCGGCCTCCGCGCCGGTCGTCGGTGCCGGTGCGCGTCGCCGGCTCGCCGCCGCGCCGCGTCGGCCACCAGCGCTCGAGCAGCGCCTGCGCGCGCCGGCGGCTGCCGAGGCCGAAGGCGAGCGCGAGCGCGAACACGACGCCGCCGAGCAGGATGAGGAAGCTCGCCCGCACGATCGCGCCCACGCCGAGTTGGTCGAGCGCGATCAGCACGATGAAGGTGAGGATCGCGTACTGCGCGAGCCGGCCGAGCGCCCCGGCGTCCTGCACGCCGGCACCGCGGCAGTAGGCCGTCACCGAGGTGCCGACGAAGCGGGCGAAGTACGCGCCGAGCACGAGGATGAGCAGCGCGACGACGACGTTCGGCGCGAACAGCACCACCTGGCGCAGGAGGTCCGTGATGTAGGTGAGCCCCAGCCCGTTGAAGGCGATCATCAGCGCGGCGAGGATGACCAACCAGTAGGCGAGGAGGCCGAAGATCGCGATCGTGTCGGCGGCGATGCCGCCGCCGCGCAGGAAAGCATCGACGCCGGCGCGCTCGCCGAGCACGTTGAAGTTGACCGCGCGCAACGCCCGTTCGACGGCGAAGCGCACGAGCTTCGCCGCGATCCAGCCCGCGACCACGACCAGCAGGGCGAGGGCCACACGCGGCAGGTACGCACCCGCCAGCACGAGCGACGCTCTGAGCGGCTCGAGCAGCACGTCAAGCCTTTCCATCGGAACCTCCTGTCGAGTCGGACGCCGGCTCGGACACCGGGTCGGGCGGCGGAAGGCCCGCCACCGCACGCACGCCGCCGAGCGGAATGTCGGCCCACGCGGGCCGGTGGGCGAGCTCGTACCGCACCTCGTAGAGCGCCTTCTCGAGCTCCGCCAGCACGAGCAGGTCGCCCGCCGCGCCGAGCCCGGCGCCGGCGACTCCGGCCGGGCCGGGCCCGGCGGCCGAGCGCATCGTCTGGTCGTAGGCGTCGAGGAACGACGCCCGCGCCGCGGCCTGCCAGAGGGCAGCAAGTGCGGCGAGCCGCGTCTCCTGCCCGCCGTCGTCGCGCGCGACGTTCCGGAGCGCGGTCGCGCGGGCGTAGTCGAAGGAGCGCAGCATCCCCGCGACGTCGCGTAGCGGCGACGCCTTCGCGCGGCGCTCCTCCAGCGGCCGCGCCGGCTCGCCCTCGAAGTCGATGATCACGAAGTCGTTCCGCGCGAGGAGCACCTGGCCGAGGTGGTAGTCGCCATGGCAGCGCGATTTCACTGCGGCCCCCGCCGGGCCTTTCATGCCGTCGATCCGGGCGAGCAGCCGGTCCCGTGCGGCGACGAGGGCTCGCGCTTCGCGGCGCACCGTCGGCGCGAGTTCGGCGAGGCTGCGCTCGAGCGCCGCAAGCGTCTCGAGCGCCTCCGCGCGCACGCGCCGCTGCCACTCGGTGCGATCGCGCTCGCCGAAGGGCTCGGGATCGAACGCCGGGTTGCCGGTCGTCAGGGCGAGCGCCTGGTGCAGGGCCGCGGTGCGCGCGCCGAGCGTCTGTACCAAGGCGAGAAAGCCGCCGTGTGCGTTGGCGGGCGGGTCCTCGGCGCGCGTGCGCTGGGCCTCGAGGAACCGCTCCAGGTAGTCGACCGCCCAGGTCCAGCCGTCGCCCGAGTTCGCCACGTAGCCCTGGAGCAGCGCGAGGGTGGTGGTGGTCCCGTCGGCGTTCGCGTGTTCGACCGCGCCCGCGACCGGCACGCAATGCGCGAAGCGGGCGACCTCGGTCAGGAACCGGCCCACTTCGAGCTCCGGGTTGATCCCGGCACGCAGGCGCCGATAGAGCTTGAGGAACAGCCGCTCGCCCAGCGTGACCACGGAGTTGCTGCTCTGCAGCTGCGGCCGGCCGACTTCGAGCGCGGCCGGGTCGGTCCCGGCGATCGCCGCGAACGCGCGCGTCGGCACGAAGCGGATCCGCCCCGACGACGCGGCGACCTCGCAGCCTGCGCCGATCGCCTCCACCACCGCGCGGCAGAAGGCCTCGTCGAAGAGCGCGTCGGCGAGGACGCCGATTCGCGCCTGCTGGCGCGCCCTCGCTACCGTGCCCGGCGCGAGGCTGCGGACCCGTGCTTCCTCCGCCTCCTCCCAGGCGAGCGCGAGCGGCACGAAGTAGCGCGCCGGCTCGGCCGGGCTTTCGACGGCGAGCACGGCGAGGAGCCACGTCTGGGCGCCGGCCTGCCACAGCGCGTGCACGGCGAGCCCCGCGCGACGGATCGGCTCGCCCTTCGCCGCGTACCAGCGGCGCGGCTCGAGGTAACGCGGCAGCGTCTCGTCCTCGAGTTGGGCGCGCACGGTCTCGGCCATGCCGATCCGCCAGGGCACCACGTGGTCGCGGAAGAAGCTCGTCCAGCCGTCGAACAGGACGAGCACCGGCAGGTCCTCGGGCGCGAGCTGCTCCGAGTGCCACTCCGGCACCTTGGCGTCTGCGTCGAGTCGGAACCAGTAGAAGCCGTGCGCGGGGAGGGTGAGCAGATAGGCGAGCTCGCCGATCGGCGGGAAGGGGGTGCGTCCGAGGAGCTCGACCGGCACCCGGCCGCGATAGCGCTTGAGGTCGAGCTCGACCGGCTGCGCCGAGCGGCCCATGTTGGCGACGCAGAGGATCGCCTCGTCGTCGGTCTCGCGCAGGTAGGCGAGGACCTTGCGGTTGCCCGGCCGCAGGAAGGTGAGCCGGCCGCGGCCGAACGCGCGGCTCTGCTTGCGCACCGCCAGCATCCGCCGCATCCAGTTGAGGAGCGAGGACGGGTCGCGCGCCTGCGCCTCGACGTTCACCGCCTGGTAGCCGTAGATCGCATCCATGATCGGCGGCGCGTACAGCCGCTGCGGATCGGCACGCGAGAAGCCGGCGTTGCGGTCGGGCGTCCATTGCATCGGCGTGCGCACGCCGTTGCGGTCGCCGAGGAAGATGTTGTCGCCCATGCCGATCTCGTCGCCGTAGTAGATGATTGGCGAGCCGGGCATCGACAGGAGCAGGCTGTTCATCAGCTTGATCCGGTCGGCGTCGTTCTCCATCAGCGGCGCGAGGCGCCGCCGGATGCCGAGGTTGATCCGCGCCTGCGCGTCGGCGGCGTACATCCGGTACATGTAGTCGCGCTCGCGGCTGGTGACCATCTCGAGCGTGAGCTCGTCGTGGTTGCGCAGGAAGATCGCCCACTGGCAGTTGGGCGGGATTGCCGGCGTCTGCTGCATGATCTCCACCACCGGGTGGCGGTCCTCCTGCGCGATCGCCATGTAGATCCGCGGCATGAGCGGAAAGTGGTAGGCCATGTGGCACTCGTCGCCGCTGCCGAAGTACTCGCGCACGTCCTCGGGCCACTGGTTCGCCTCGGCGAGCAGCACGCGGTTCGGGTAGCGGGCGTCGAGCGCGGCGCGGATCCGCTTGATCACCGCGTGCGTCTCGGGCAGGTTCTCGTTCGAGGTGCCCTCGCGCTCGATGAGGTAGGGGATGGCGTCGAGGCGGAAGCCGTCCACGCCGAGGTCGAGCCAGAAGCGCATCGCCCGGAACACCGCCTTGAGGACGCTCGGGTTGTCGAAGTTGAGGTCCGGCTGGTGGCTGAAGAAGCGGTGCCAGTACCAGGCCTTCGCCACCGGATCCCAGGTCCAGTTCGACGGCTCGGTGTCGGTGAAGATGATCCGCGTGCCGCGGTACTTCTGGTCGGTGTCGCTCCAGACGTAGAAGTCGCGCTTGCGCGAGCCGGCAGGCGCGCGCCGCGCCGCCTGGAACCACGGATGCCGGTCGGAGGTGTGGTTCAGGATCAGCTCGGTGATGACTCGCAGGCTCCGGCGATGCGCCTCGCGCACGAACCGGCGGAAGTCCTCGCGGGTGCCGTACTGGGGATGGACGTTGAGGTAGTCGGCGACGTCGTAGCCGTCGTCCTTGAGCGGCGACGGGTAGAACGGCTGCACCCAGACGGTGTCGACGCCGAGCTCGCGGATGTAGTCGAGCTTCGCGGTGAGCCCGCGCAGGTCGCCGATGCCGTCGTCGTTGGAATCGAAGAAGCCGCGGATGTGCACCTGGTAGATGACTGCGTCGCGATACCACAGCGGGTCGGCCGGGGCCGCGGCCGCGGTCGTCTCCTCGAGCACCGGCTGCGCGGCCGGCTCGCTTGCGGCTGCCTCCTGCGCGCGATGGTCCATCCGCCCCCTCGACTGCTCTCACGACACGAGGAGGCAAAGCCGCTTCGCGGCGCCCCCTCGTGCTCCCCGAATCCACGAAAGCGATGCGCTCGGCATCGGTTTCACCTCAAAGGAAGTAGTCGAAATCGCGCTCGGTGCGCACGCGCTTGCGCACGCGGAAGATGTGCGCCGGCACGCGTGCCGGGTCGAGGCTCACGAAGTTGCGGCGCCCGTTCCACAGGTAGCGTGCCCCGGTGAGCAGCTCGTGCATCTGGTAGGTCGCGTCCGCGGCGAGCCCGAGCGGCGCGAGGTCCGCGTCGACCCAGCCCGACTGCGGGTGGTGCGGGTCGAGGTTGACGACCGTCACGACGATGTTCTCGCCGTCCGCGGAGTGCTTCACCGCGCAGACGAGCTGCTCGTTGTCGACGTCGAGGAAGCGCAGCGACTCGTTGGCGTGCAGCGCCGGGTTCTCCCGCCGGATGCGATTGATGCGCGCGAGGAGCGGGGCGAGGCTGTCGGGCCGGTCGCGCTCCCAGTGGCGCACCTCGTACTTCTCGGAGTCGCGGTATTCCTCGCTCCCCGGCTCGCGCGGCTCGCGCTCGGCGAGCTCGAACGCCGGCCCGTAGACGCCGTAGCTCGCGGCGAGTGTCGCCGCGAGCACCAGCCGAGCGGCGAAGGCGGCGCGGCCGCCGTGCTGGAGATACTCGGTGAGGATGTCGGGCGTGTTCGGCCACGCGCTCGGGCGCAGGTAATCGCGGCCCGGCCCGTGCGCGAGCTCGGCGAAATAGTGGACGAGCTCGCGGCGGGTGTTGCGCCAAGCGAAGTAGGTGTAGGACTGGCTGAAGCCGAGCTTCGCGAGGTAGTGCATGACCTTCGGTCGCGTGAACGCCTCGGCGAGGAACACCGCGTCCGGGTGCGCGCGCTTGACCTCGGCGATCGCCCATTCCCAGAAGCGGAAGCTCTTGGTGTGGGGGTTGTCGACGCGGAAGGCGCGTACGCCTTCCGACGCCCAGAAGAGCATCACGTCGGCGAGCTCGCGCCAGAGCGCGCGCCAGTCCTCGCATTCGAAGTCGAGCGGATAGATGTCCTCGTACTTCTTCGGCGGGTTCTCGGCGTACTGCACCGTGCCGTCCGGCCGGTGCCGGAACCATTGCGGATGCTGGCGGACATACGGATGGTCGGGGGAGCACTGCAGCGCCATGTCGAGCGCGATCTCGATGCCCCGCGAGCGGGCCGCGTTCATCAGCCGGCGGAAGTCCTCGAGCGTGCCGAGCGCCGGATGGATGGCGGTGTGACCGCCTTCCTCCGCGCCGATCGCCCAGGGACTGCCCGGATCCGCAGGGGCGGCTTCGAGCGCGTTGTTCGAGCCCTTGCGCTTCGCCCGCCCGATCGGGTGGATCGGCGGCAG
The DNA here is from genome assembly GCA_963789885.1 of uncultured beta proteobacterium. Classification (GTDB taxonomy): domain Bacteria; phylum Pseudomonadota; class Gammaproteobacteria; order Burkholderiales; family SG8-39; genus DATEDA01. Next base: position 111,196 of record CAWBNB010000003.1, read on the forward strand.
GTACAGGACGTCGAACCCGAGGTCGGCGAGATAGGGGAGCCAGGCTTCGGTGTCGCGAAACGTCCCGTGGCGCCCGGGCTCCGCACTGGTCGAGCGCGGAAACAGTTCGTACCAGGCACCGAAGCGCGCGCGCTCGCGATCGACGACGAGCGGCAGCTCGGGATGGGTGACCGGGAAGTGCGGCTCGGTGTGTCGCTGCGCGAGCGCGCCCAGCGACTCGTCGAGACCGAGTTTGCGCAATGCTCGCGGATCGGCGATCGTATCGCGCAGCGCCCCCGCCCACGATTCGAGCCGTGCGCGGTCGTCCCCGCCGACGCGCTGCGCGGCGTCGGCGACGAGCGCCGCTCCCAGCCGCGCGGCGGTGCGGAGGTCGTCGGGATCCTCGCGCCGAGCGAAGTCGCGTCGCCAAGAGGCGAAGCTATCGACCCAGGCCTGCACGGTGTAGCGGTACGGGCCGACGGTTTGCGGCCGAAACTCGGCGCGCCAGCGATCGTTCGGCAGCGGCTCCATCGGCACGCTCCGCCAGCCGGGTTCGTTCTCCGGCCGCCACAGCAGCCGCGCGATGACGACGTCGTGCCCGTCGGCGAAGCAATCGGCCTCGACCACGAAGCGCTCGCCCACCGACCGCTTGACGGCGAAGCGGCCGCCATCGACCTGCGGGGTCACCGCCTCCACGACTGCCCGGGCGCGGCCGTCGCTGCGGTCGATGGCGGTCATCCGCTCTCGCCGAGGAAGAACGTGGTCGACAGCGGCGGCAGCGTCACGGTGAGCGAGTGGAACCGGCCGTGGACGGGCACCGGTGCGGCATCGATTCCGCCGAAGTTGCCGGTGCCGTCGCCGCCGTAGAGCGCGGCGTTGCTGTTGAGCACCTCCCGCCAGCGGCCGCCGTGCGGCGCGCCGACGGCGTAGTTGGTCCTGAGCACCGGCGTGAAGTTGCAGAGCACCAGCACCGGTGAGCCGGTCGCGCCGCGGCGCAGGAATGTCAGCACGCCCGCGTCGGCGTCGTGACGGTCGATCCACTCGAATCCGGAAGGACTGAAGTCGAGCTGGTGGAGTGCGGGCTGCGTGCGATAGAAGCGATTGAGGTCGGCCACCCAGCGCCGGACGCCGGCGTGCTCCGGCACCTCGGTGAGCCGCCAGTCGAGCTCGCCTTCATGCGTCCACTCGCGATCGTCGGCGAGCTCGCCGCCCATGAAGACGAGCTTCTTGCCCGGGTGAGCCCACATGTACCCGAACACGGCCCGCAGGGTGGCGCGCCGTTGCCAGGGATCGCCCGGGAACTTCGCCGCGAGCGCGCGCTTGCCGTACACCACCTCGTCGTGCGAGAGCGGCAGGACGAAATTCTCGTGGAACGCGTACCACAGCGAGAACGTCAGGCGGTCGTGCTGGAACTTGCGGTAGAGCGGATCGAGCGCGAAGTAGGCGAGGGTGTCGTGCATCCAGCCCATGTTCCACTTCATGCCGAAGCCGAGCCCGCCGAGCTCCACCGGCCGCGAGACCATCGGCCAGGCGGTCGACTCCTCGGCGATCGTCTGCACGTCGGGGTGGTCGCGGTAGACCGCGGCGTTCAGCTCGCGCAGGAAATCGATCGCCTGGAGGTTCTCGCGGCCGCCGTGCGCGTTCGGGATCCACTCCCCGCCCGAACGCCCGTAGTCGAGGTAGAGCATGGAGGCGACGGCGTCGACACGCAGTCCGTCGACGTGATAGCGCTCGAGCCAGAACGCGGCGCTCGACAGCAGGAACGAGCGCACCTCGTCGCGGCCGTAGTTGAAGATGCGCGAGTGCCACTCGGGGTGCACGCCCTGGCGCGGGTCGGCGTGCTCGTAGAGATGGGTGCCGTCGAAGAACGCGAGGCCGTGCGGGTCGTCCGGGAAGTGTGAAGGCACCCAGTCCAGAATCACCCCGATGCCGGCGCGGTGCAGGACATCGACGAAATACATGAAGTCCTGCGGCGTGCCGTAGCGGGCGGTCGGCGCGAAGTAACCGGTCGTCTGGTAGCCCCACGAGCCGTAGAATGGGTGCTCGGTGACCGGCATCAGCTCGACGTGCGTGAACCCGAGGTCGGCGAGGTACGCGGCGAGCGCGTCGGCGAGCGCCCGGTAGCCGAGGAATTTTCCGCCCGGCGCGCGGCGCCAGGATCCGAGGTGCACCTCGTAGATCGAGAGCGGCGCATCGAGCGCGTTCGCCGAGCGGCGGCGCGCCATCCATTCGGCGTCGCCCCAGTCGAACTCGAGGGTCCACGCCCGTGAGGCGGTGCCCGGCGGCACCTCGGCGTAGAAGGCGAACGGATCGGCCTTGTCGATTCGATAGTCGCCGTAGCGGGACTCGATCCGGTACTTGTACGCCTGTCCCCGCCGCACGCCTGGGACATCGGTCTCCCAGACGCCGATGTCGTCCCAGCGCGGCGCAAGCAGGTGCCCGGCGCCGCTCCAGCCGTTGAAATCGCCGATCACGGCGACGCGGTGCGCGTTCGGCGCCCAGACGGCGAACTGGGCGCCGTCCCGCGTCAGGTGGCATCCCATCCGCTCGTAGAGGCGGCGATGCGTGCCCTCGCGGAAGAAATAGGCGTCCTGCGCGGTGAGGCGATTCGGGGTGGGATCGTTCATGCGCCACGGGCGAGCGGAGTGCGTCTTAACGCGACTCGCACACTCCGTGCCCGCTCGAGCGGCGCGTAGACCTTACACGAAGCCGACCACGGGCCCCAGGACGGAGGCACGTCCCTTGCAGCATCGGCGTTGCTTGCGGCTCCGCCGGATCGAAACTGGGTGGTGCCCAGGTAACTGTTGCTAAGGCGAGTAGGAGTTACCGACTCTGGGCAGGCATCCGACCGAACGACCCGAGTGTTCAAGGCCGCAGTCGGCCGGGCCGGTCCGAGTGCACACCTACCCGCGAGTTCAAGCGGCTGCCGTTGCGCGAGAGCACATGAAAATTCTTCTTGCGATGGCGCGATTTCTGGAGGGGCTTGGATCACAGGGGCACGGAGCGCCCGAGGATCGGGTTCCTGACTCTGACGCCGAGAGCGAGAGCTCGATGGCGCTCTGGGCAGCGCTTCTTGGGACATTGATGCTTGGCAGCGTAGTCGGCGTGGAAAGCCATTGGGAGCTCCTCATCCTCCTCGCCCTCGTAGCGGGGTTGGGGCTCGTGTTCGACGCCGCCACGCTGCACGGATTGCGGCAACGCGCGCCATACCCGAGCGAGCGGAAGCTGAAGTAACGAAATCGGGTCAAACTGGCCGTCTCAAAACGGAGGGCCTGTCCAATTTCCCGAGACAGGCGAGTACCTGGCTTAGCGGGTCGCGTGGAAGTATTTCGTATCCAAGTCTCCGATCAACTAAGGGTGTTCCTAAAGCAAATGCTCGCGTGGAATGAGCGCTCCGCGCCTCGAACGGACTGGCGCGCGACGCGGTGCGGCGGCCGATTGATCCATAGAGCGCGCGCCATGATGGTGTGCACCGCACTTGTCGTCCAAGCTGTGACGGCGCAAGAGCTCACGCCCGACGTCCTGGTGAGGACGGTCACGGAGGACGTGATCTCCGTCATCAAGCAGGACAGGGAGATCCAGGCCGGCAACGCGAAGAAGACGATCGCGCTCGTCGAGGAAAGGGTGCTCCCGCACTTCAACTTCACTCGGATGACCGCGCTCGCGATGGGGGCGAACTGGCGGAAAGCCACGCCCGAGCAGCAGAAGGTGGTCGTCACCGAGTTCCGGACCCTGCTCGTGCGCACCTACTCGACTGCGCTTTCCGCGTATCGGAACCAGATCATCGAGGTCATGCCGCTCCGGGCGAAGCCGGGCGACAGCGACGTCGTCGTCCGGTCCGTGGTGAAGCAGTCGGGCGCGGACCCCGTGACGATCGACTATGCGATGGAGAAGACCCCCGACGGCTGGAAGGTCTACGACGTCGCGATTGGCGGTGTGAGTCTTGTCACCACCTACCGGGACACGTTCGCCAACGAGGTCCGGGCGGGCGGTGTCGATGGCCTGATCCAGGCACTCGCCGAGAAGAACCGCCGGCTGACGAAGGGCGGTTGACACTCTTGCCGAGCGGCCCCCGGATTGGCCTACCGACGTAACCATCCACGACAGCGTCGGCGGTAACGCGCGGCGGCTCTGTCGGGCCGTACGCATCGCTCTCCGCGAGATCGCTGCGCTCCTCCGATGCGAGCCGGAGCTCGTCATCCTGGACGCGCGCTCCCCGCTTGCCTAGGCCGAAAACCCGTAACCCTCCCGCTTTCATAGCGTTCGGTGACCGTGCGGGCTCGAGGTTTCTGTCCACGGGCGAAGTGCGATCCCTGATTTCGAGTGCGTGAACGCACATCACACACGGTCCGACTTGTTTACTGTTTGCACTGTCCTCACCGGTTCGATCTGTCAAAGCAACTGGCTGGAGTCGACCCTAGACAGGACTTCAACCCTTAACCACTTTTTGAAAGGAACAGCACCATGAAACGCACACTGATCGCCGTCACCCTCGCCGTCCTCTCCACGTCCGCTGCTTTCGCCGACGCGACGCTCAACACTTCGCCGAACTCGATGTGGCGCAACGCGCCGGAGAGCACCTCCGTCCAGACGCAGTCCGAGGCGCCGAAAGTGACGCCCGCGTACGAGCGGGAGCAACCGTTCTATTTCGCCCCGTAATCAATCGCCCACGGATCTCGATCATTCGGATCCCGGCGCTGCCCGAGAGGATTGCTCTCCGGCAGCGCCGCTACGGGTCAACGCTCGGCACGGCCATGCACATCCTCCGACTCGGCTTGATCGCCATCGTTCTCGTGCTCTCCGGGTCGGCCAACGCGCGTAGCGCCGTCGAACAGACGATATACGTCCCCGGGCGCGAATCGCCGACGGGCGCGAGGGCGGGTTTCGACCAAGCGCCGGTGGACGCGGTGCTACCCTGCGACTGGCGGCCAAGAGATTCGCACGAGGACATGGGCGGCTGGACTTGCGGAGAGAATCTCAACCGATAATCACCCGCGGGACGCGCACGCCGACATGGGACACACGCGGATGAGCGCGATCGAGCTCACGACCCAAGGCTCCGCGGGCAGCTACTTGTCGTCCTCCAGCATCGAACGCCGCTCGTCGCGTTTCAACCAGGCTGAGGTAGCTGAGCGTCGAATTCCACCGGCGAGGATTGCAGAAGCGCTCGATGTTGTGGAGAAGGTCGGCACAGGCCTCGCCGCGGGCCGGTCGCCAAGCAGCTAAAACGGTGCAACAAGCTATAACGTCATGGATCGCGCAAAGGCGTGGGGCTCTTCCGTTTCATGGGGGCACTGCGCGCGGCGTTAGGTAGGTGGCTTTTCGCCCGCCGCCTGCAGGAACACCGCGCAGGCGTCAAGCTTCCCAAGTTGGGCGCGCCGCGCTGCATGGTACTGGCTGCGCACGAGCGCGGCGATCGGCGCTGGGCGGTCGAGCTCCTGCGCGAGCGCGAGAAAATAGCGCAGATCCTTCTCCATCAGCTCAAGCTGGAAGAGGGGCGCGAAGTCGCGCTGGAAGATCTTGGGCAGCTTGGTCTTGACCAGCCGCGAACCCGCCGCTCCCTCGCCGAGAACCTCCAGAACGGCGGAGCGATCGAGGCCCGCGGCTTCGGCGACTTGCGCGGCTTCGGCCAGCGCTGCGGTGACGCTCCCGCTTAGCATGTTATTGATGAGCTTGAGCGTCGCTCCCGCTCCTGACTCGCCGACCCGCCGCGCGAAACGCCCCATGGCGGTAAAGAGCGGCTGGGCCTGGTCGAAAGCCGCCTGCGCGCCGCCGACGACGAAGACGAGCTCGTGGCTCTGCGCCTGCGCGATGGAGCCGAGGACCGGCGCGTCGAGGTAGGCAACGCCACGCCTGGCTGCAGCCGCAGCGATTTCGCGTGCGAGCGCCGGCGAGTTGGTGCTCGAGTCAATGATGATCGCGCCTTGCGCGGCAGTACCCACTACGCCCGATGCGCCAAGCATTACCTCGCGGCTTGCAACGTCGTCCGCGACAATCGAAACGACGAACTGCGCCTCGCGTGCCGCTGCGCCTGGCGAATCGGCGGTCTCGATGCCGTTCTCCGCAAACGGCTTCGCCTTCGTGCGGTCGCGGTTCCACACGCGCAGCTTGTGACCTGCCTGATGCAGGTTCAGGGCCATGCGCGATCCCATCGCGCCCAATCCGACAAAACCAACAATGCTCATGCTTTCTCCTTGTCCTGCTTCAGTCCAAGCGTTGATTCAATTGCCAACTCGTCGAGGCTGCCCAGTGCCAACGCAGGGGTCGAGGACCGGATCGCGGTGTCGCGCCACCCTCGCAGCGCTTTATGCACCGACGCCGGCCCTGACCCGACTTAAGGTAGATCGCCTATCGGCGGCAGCGTTTCGCCGGTGCGACCGCCTGTATCTCAGGCCCCGTAGGCGGCGATCGGCGGACCCTTGATTTGAGTGCGATGCATGATGCGCCTCGCCGCGGGATCGAACGGATCACGCCGGTGCAGCGTGCAGCGGTTGTCCCAGAGAACGAGGTCGCTACGCTGCCATACCTGCCGGAAGGAAAATTCCGGTCGCGTCGCGTGCGCCCAAAGGCGATCGAGCAGCGCCTCGCTCTCTTCCAGGTCCAGGCCAACGATATAGCCGTTCCGGCGCCGGCCCAGGAACAGCGCCGCACGCCCGGTCTCCGGATGGATGATGACAAGCGGATGCCGGGCGCCGGGCGCCTGGCGGGGGTCGGCGACAGGCTGCATGCCCTTTCGCATGACGCCCGCACTGTTGTACGTTGCGTCATGAACGGCTCTGCGGCCCGCGATGGCCGCCCTCAGGTCCGCGGGAAGCGTCTCGTAGGCTAGGTACATGTTCGACCAGTAGGTATCGCCGCCGCCCGGCGGAACCTCGAGAGCGTGCAGGAGCGCCGCGCGGGGCGGTACCTCTGCATAGGTCATGTCACAGTGCCAGGTCGCCTCGCCGTCGCCGAGGCTGCCGATCGGCTTGCCCTCCACCTTCACGTTGGAGATCACGTTGATCTCCGGAAACGCGGGAATGTACGGGGCACCGTAAGGGTTGGGGCCCGGAGGATCGAGCTCCCCGAAGAGCCGGCTGAAGGCGAGCAACTCGGGATCGGTGAGCGCCTGACCCCGAAACCGGAGCACGAGATACTCGTGCCACGCGTCCTTGATTTCGGAGAGCGTCGCACGATCCACTGCGCGCAGATCCACGCCGCCGACCTCGGCGCCGAGGGCTTGGCCCAGTGCTGTCACGCTGATCCGCGCCATTCCGATTCCTCGGTACTCTGCCGGGGTCAAGCGTATTCCAACGCCGGGCAGCGGTGCAAGTAGCTGCGCCGGGAGCCGAGCGAGTTCCCATGCCGACTTTGCAGTGCGGCGAGATCGCCAGACCGAGCCGCGTCGACCCCGCCGAAAACGACAATCGTGGAGTTGCTCGACCGATCAGCGGCACACCGCAGGGAGCGCCCCGGGAGATTGATCGAGTCCGAACGCCGCACAGACGGTGCGGTTCTCCGGAACGCTTCCCGCCGCCGTCCGAGCAACCAAGTCCAAGACTGGGCGCTGGCAGCGGCTGGAATTGCCTTAACATCGAGCAGGCGTCGATCCAGCGCGAGACAGACCACCGATGGGTAGCGACCTTTTCACTTCATTCACGATCCGCGGGCTGGAGCTCGCGAACCGAGTCGTCGTCGCGCCGATGTGCCAGTACAGCGCGCAGGACGGCTGCATGGGCGACTGGCACCTGATGCACCTCGGACACCTCGCCCTCTCCGGCGCGGGGCTGGTGATGACCGAAATGACGGACGTCGAGCCGCAGGGGCGGATCGGACCGTACTGCGTCGGTCTGTACTCTGACGAGACCGAAGTGGCGATGCGCCGTGTGGTCGAGTTTTGCCGCCGCCATGGGCGCACGCGGCTTGGCCTGCAGCTCGCGCATGCCGGGCGCAAGAGCTCGGTGCTGCCGCCGTGGCAGGGACGGCGGCCACTCCTGCCCCACGAGGGCGGCTGGCAACCGGTTGCCCCGTCGCCGATCCGGGCGTTCGACGGCGGTCTCACACCGCGCGAGCTGACGCGGGATGACATCGCAGCCTTGACCGCGAAGTTTGTCCACACGGTGCAACGTGCCGAGCGAATCGGCTTCGATCTCCTCGAACTGCACGGGGCTCACGGGTACCTCATTCACCAGTTCCTGTCGCCGATCACCAACCGCCGCAGCGACGCCTACGGCGGCTCGCTCGAGAACCGCATGCGCTTCCCGCTCGATCTCTTTGCGGCGATGCGCGCGGCCTGGCCGGAGCGCAAGCCTCTTGGCGTGAAGCTGTCGGCAGTCGACTGGCTGGACGGCGGCTGGTCGATGTCCGACACGCTGGAATTCTGTCGTCGGCTTCGTGCGCTCGGGTGCGACTACGCGGTCGTGTCGAGCGGAGGTATCGTCTGGGACGAGAAGATCCCGACGGCACCCGGATTTCAGGTCCCGTTCGCCGCCGAGATCCGGCGCGAGACAGGAATGCACGTGACGGCGGTCGGCCTGATCACCGAGCCCGCGCACGCGGAGCGGATCGTGTCCTCCGGCGATGCCGATCTGATCGCGCTGGCACGTGGAATGCTGTGGGATCCACGGTGGCCGTGGCATGCGGCCGAGGCGCTGGGGGCAAACGTGCAGTTGCCGGACCAGTACTCGCGCGCGCAGCCGCGACTCGTGCACGACACGTTCGCGACCCGGGAGGCGGGACGCAGCGTCAAGGCCGCGCGAGCCTAGCCGGTCTTGCCGGCGGCCGCGGTGAAGCACGCTACGCTTTTCTCGTGTCCCCGAGACAGTGACGGCTGAAACCGGACGGCGTGCTCGCTACCGATTCGCGTTCGATATCGGTGGGACCTTCACGGACCTCGTGTTGTCCGGCTCGGACGGCGCCGCTTTCGCCTGCAAGGTCCTCAGCCGACCGGACGACGTCGTCGCACCGATCCTCGAGGGGTTGCAGCGAATGCTCGGCCGGGAAGGGATCCGGAGCGATGAGGTCGAGCAGGTGATCGCCGGGGCGACCACCGCGGTGACGAACCTCGTGATCGAAGGCAAGGGCGCGCGCACGGGCTTGATCGCGACGCGCGGATTCCGCGACGTCATCGAGATCGGCCGCGAGCTGCGGTATGACGTCTACGATCTCGAGGCTCGCTATCCTGACCCGCTCGTGCCGCGAGAGCTGCGCATCGAGGTGACCGAGCGGATCGATCATCGCGGTGAAGTGCTCCAGCCTCTGACCGACGAAGAGATCGAGGACGCCCTGAAGCGGCTGCTGGCAGGCGGGGCGCAGTCGATCGCGGTGTGCTTGCTCCATGCGTATCGCAACCCGGTCCACGAGGAACGCATCCGCGCGGTCGCGCAGAGGGTCGCTCCGGGGATCGCGCTGTCGCTCTCCTCGGAGGTCGTTTCCGAGATCCGCGAATACGAGCGTACGGTGGCGACGGTCCTGAACGCGTACGTGATGCCGGCCATCGCGGGATATCTCTCTCGGGTCGAGACCGACCTCGAGGCCCGGGGCGTGCGCGCGACGCTCCGGATCATGCAATCGAACGGCGGCATCATCTCGCGCCAGCTCGGCGAGCGTGTCCCGATTCGCCTGCTGGAATCCGGTCCGGCTGCGGGTGCGCTCGGCGCCTGCATGATCGCGCGTCGCACAGGAAGACCGGACCTGCTGGCGTTCGACATGGGAGGTACCACGGCAAAGGCCTGCCTCGTATCCGGCGGGGCGCCCGAGATTACGACCGAGTTCGAGACGGCGCGCGTGCGCCGCTTCAAGAAGGGGAGCGGCCTGCCGGTCCGACTGCCCATCGTTGATCTGATCGAGATCGGAGCGGGCGGCGGGAGCATCGCGGCGGTCGATGCAACCGGGTTGCTGAAGGTCGGCCCCTCCAGCGCGGGCTCGCATCCCGGGCCCGCCTGCTACGGCCTGGGTGGCGTCGAACCGACAGTGACCGATGCTGCGCTCCTCCTCGGCTATCTCGAACCGGCTGGATCGCTGAGTGGCGCGGTGACGCTGCGGCGCGAGCTCGCGGAGCGGGCGATCGGCTCGCGCATCGCCGAGCGGCTCGGAATGAGCGTCATCGAAGCTGCGAGCGGGATTCACCGCATCGTGTGCGAGCAGATGGCGGCCGCCGCCAAGGTCCATGCGGCGGAGAAGGGCAGGGACATCCGCCGCTACACGCTCCTCGCGTTCGGCGGTGCCGGGCCCATCCATGCGCGCGAGGTCGCACGCCGTATCGGCTGCAGTGAGATCCTGGTCCCGGCAAACGCGGGCGTGTTCTCTGCGGTGGGTCTGCTTGGCGCGCCGATGAAGGTGGACGCGGTGAGGACGCATCGCGCGAACCTTGGCGCCCTCGACTCGGCCGAGGTCGAGGCGCTGTACGCCGACATGGCGCGGCGATTGCGAGCCGACCTCGTCGCCGCGGGTGTGTCGGCGGACCGGATCGTCTATCGGCGGAGCGCCGATATGCGCTACGTCGGGCAGGGCTTCGAAGTCAACACCCTGCTGCCGGGATCGCTTCTCGAGGCCGGGACGAGCACGCTCGCGGCCCTCTTCCACGAAGCATACGAGCGGCAGTACGGGCACCGGCTCGCCGACCAGCCGATCGAGGCGCTCAACTGGCGCCTGGACGCGACCGCGCGGGTCGAGTGGCCGGACATCGCGTGGCGCCCGGAGCGTGCCGTGCGCGCGGACGCGACGCGCGCTCGCCCGGCGTTCTTTCCCGACGAGGGCCGTTTCCTCGAGACGGCGGTCCTCACCGAGGGAGATCTTGCTGACGGGGCGTGGCGCGACGGCCCCGTGCTGATCGAGCAGGCGGGATCCACCGTCGTCGTCGGGCCGGGCGATCGCTACGCGATGGACGATGAAGGCCACATTCGCGTGATCCTCGGCCGCGTCCGAGAATGAACCCCATCGACCTCGAGATCTATTGGAACCGCCTGATCGCCATCGTCGACGAGGCGGGGGCCGCGCTGAAGCGCACCTCGTTTTCGACCGTGGTGCGCGAGTCGAACGACTTCGCCGTGGTGTTGCTCGATCAGGACGGTCGCCTGCTGGCGCAGTCGACCTGGAGCGTGCCCGGGTTCATCGGGACCGCACCGCGGTCCCTGCGCGGGATGCTGAGCGTCATCCGCCGGGAGGCGCTGCGCCCCGGCGACATCCTGTTCACCAACGACCCGTGGATCGGCACCGGCCACCTGCCGGATTCGACGATGGCAGCACCTGTCTTCAGCGATGAACGCATCGTCGCCTTCGTGGTGGCGGTGGCCCACCTCTCCGACGTGGGCGGACGGCAGTGGTCTGCGGATGCGGCCGAGCTCTACGAGGAAGGGGTGCGCTTTCCCGTCGTCAAGATCGTGGAGGAGGGTCGTTTCAACGCTCTTGTGCTCGCCTTGCTCGAAGCGAACGTGCGGCTCCCCGAGCAGGTACGAGGTGACATCAACGCGCAGATCGTGGCGATCCGCGTGGTACAGCGTCGTCTTGCGGAGATGCTCGCCGAATACCGCCTGCCGGATATCGACGCGATCGCGCAGGCGATCTACCGGGCATCACGCGACGCCGCCCTTCGTGAGATTCGGCGTATCCCGCCCGGCGTCTACTCGGGATCGGTCGAGGCGGACGGCTGGGACGAGCCGATCCGGATCACGGCGCGGGTCGACGTCTCCGCGGACGGCATACGGGTCGATTATGCCGGAAGCTCGGCGCAGGTCGGCTATGGAGTCAACGAGACCTTCAACCATACCTACGCCTACACGCTCTACCCGTTCAAGTGCATGCTGAGCCCTGCGGTCCCCAACAACGAGGGCTTCACGAGCCTCTTCGAGGTCCACGCGCCTGCGGGCTCGATCGTGAACGCGAAGCCGCCGGCCGCCGTGGGGGCGCGGCATCTCGTCGGTCACCTGCTGCAGGGCGCGATCTTCCAGGCGCTCGCGCCGGTGATGCCCGATCGCGTGCAAGCCGACAGCGGGACGCCGCTGTGGAGCGTGCTGCTCCGCGGAGTCGATCCGGCACGCGATGAATCGTTCTCCACCATACTGTTCTTCAACGGCGGCATGGGCGCGATGCGCGATCGCGACGGCATCGCCGCGATCAGCTTTCCCGGCAACATCTCGAACACACCGATCGAGGTCACCGAGGCTCTCGCGCCGGTCCTCTTCACCGCGAAGCGGCTGGACGAGGGATCGGGCGGCGACGGGACCCGGCGGGGCGGTGAGGGGCAGATCGTCGCGTTCGTTTCGCGATGGCCGGGAATCATCCGCGTCTCGCTCCTCACCGAGCGCGTCCGGATGCCGGCGAAGGGATTGCTTGGGGGAGCGGCCGGCAGGACCGGATACGTGCATCGAAACGGCATGCCCGTCGAGCAGACGAAGGGCATGGTCGATCTCAGGACCGGGGACCTCCTGGAGCTCAGGCTTCCAGGCGGGGGCGGATTCGGGGCGCCTCGCTGAGACCGGGCGCTTCGTTCCTCGCCGCGGCCGCCGCGGACTGGAGGCAGATCAGGGCGCCGCTTTCGTGCACCCGGGCGGACCAACCCGGGGGGAGTACTGAGGTCCCACCGGCCTCCTCGACAATTGCAGGCCCCTCGATCACCTGTCCGGCGCGCATCGCGTCGCGCCGATATACCGGGCACTCTCGCCAGTCCGAGAACCACACTGCGCGTCGCTCGAGCAGCGGGTCGGCAAGCTCGGGGCTGAACTTCAGCGCAGGCTTGTCGACTAGCCCCAGCGAGACCAGCCGGACGTTCACGATCTCGACGTCGTCGCCAGCGGCTGCATAGCCGAAGGTTTGCCGGTGACGGTCATCGAATGCCCTGCGCACGGGTGTCCAGTCGGGGTCCGCAGGGCTCCAGGGGGTCGGCAGCGTGAACGACTGCCCGGCGTATCGGACATCGAGCGAGAAATCGTGTCGCTGCCGGTTGGGCTCGACGCCGTCCGATTGCAACTGCTGCTCTGCAGCGGCGCGCATCGCAGCTGCGCGCCGCTTGAGGTCGTCGAGCTCGAGCGTGCTCAAGTTGCCTCCCCAGACCATGACCGCATCGCGCCGCAGATCCGCGAGCATCTGGCCGAGCGCGCAGAGGTGCCCCGGAAGGCGAGGGATCATAACGCGCGAGACTCCGAGCTCCTCGGCGACCTGGAAGACGTGCATCGGGCCTGCGCCGCCGAAGCCCACCAGCGTGAATTCACGCGGATCGAAGCCGCGGTGGACGGACACCTCGCGCACCGCTCCCGCCATCTTGATCACCGCGATCCTCAGTGCTCCATCGGCTAGCGCGACGATATCGGACGTTCCCATGCGTTCGGCGATTCGACGGAACGCCCCCTCGGCGAGGTTGCGGTCGAGCATCAGGCCGCCGGCGAGCGGGCGGTTCACCGGCAGGCGCCCGAGGATCAGATTCGCGTCGGAGATCGTGGGCTCACTGCCGCCATGCCCGTAACAGGCCGGCCCCGGGACCGCACCCGCGCTCTGTGGACCGATCTCCAGGGTGCCGTCGGGGCCGAGCCAGATGATCGATCCGCCGCCTGCGCCGATCGCGTGGATGTCGAGTTGCGGCATCTGCAACGGATAGGCGTCGATCTGATTGTCGAACGACATGCGCGCATTGAGCTCGTGAACCAGCGCAACGTCGGTGCTGGTACCGCCCATGTCGAAGGTGATGATGTCGCGCAGCCCGGCGACTTCGGCCACCCGGATTGCGCCGCTTACACCGCCAACCGGGCCGGAAAGAAACGTCCCGGCCACTCGCCTCGCGGCTTGCGGCAGGGTCATCGCGCCGCCGTTCGAGCCCATGATGTTCACCGGGGCGCGCACGCCCCGCTCGCGCAGCGCCGCGGTGAGCGTATCGAGGTATTCGACCATGAGCGGCGTCAGGTAAGCGTTCAGCACGCACGTCGAGGTGCGCTCGAATTCGCCCCGTTCACGCACCAGTGCGGCCGACTGCGACACGCTCGCCTCCGGCATCAGCTTCCGTAGCGCTTCCGCTGCCTCGACCTCGTTCGTCTCGTTGACGTGACTGTTGATGAACGCCACCGCGACCGAGCGGATGCCTCGGTGTCGGAAGGCTTCCGCGATCGGGGCGAGGTCGGGCGCCCGTGCGGGGAGCTGGACCGTACCGTCGGCGGCCACGCGCTCGGGCACCTCGTAGCGCAGGTCCCGTGGCACCAGTGCCGGTTGGCGCTGCCACGCCGTTTCGAACAGTCCGCCGACAAGCCGCCGGGCCTTGCCGATCTCCAGGACGTCGCGAAACCCCTCGGTTGTCACGAGACCGGTCGGCGCTCCCTTGCGCTCGAGCAGCGCGTTGGTGGCGATCGTCGTGCCGTGGACGAAGCCGAGGATCGCATCCGGCGCTATGCCAAGCGCGCCGAGGGCATCGAGTACACCGCGCCACTGCTGGCCGGGAATCGACGGGACCTTGGCCGCGTGCAGATGTGCCTGCGAAGCATCGTAGGCGAGGATGTCGGTGAACGTGCCACCGACATCGATACCGACGAGATAGCGGGGCGCGAGTCGCACGCTCGGCTCTCTCAGGCCGGAGTCGAGGCCACCGCGCGGAGCTCCACGAGCCCCGCGCGCGGCCCTCCAAGGATTCCGAGCCCCCGCGGGCCGATCGATATCTCGCGTGCGCCGGGGTCGATGACAACCCATCCGCGCAGCGCCGAACCGCACGCGTCCGTCGTCAGTTCCACGAGATCGCCATCCGACACGCCGAGACGTGCGGCGATCTGCGGCGAGAGGCGGATGCGACGTCGCGGGCCGCTGTACTCGTCGTGTTCCGCCGCTTGAATGGAGATCATTACCCGACCGGCGCGGAGGCGCTCGCGCTCGGCATGCGTCTGCGCACCCTCCGGGTCGCCCGAGGCGTCGAAAACGACCCCATAGCGCCGTTGCGCCTGCTCGGGGCTCAAGTACTGCATCGCGACGTCGTCGCGGACACGCTTCGGGTCGCGGCGGAGCGGGTCGCCGTAGCCGCCGCCCCCCGCCGTCTCGATCCACACCACGTCCCCGCGTGCCAGCGGAAAGCCCCCGACCTTTCCGGGTATTGGCGAGGGTTCGATGGTTTGACCATCGCGGACCACGACGAAGCGATTGGTGGCCCCGCCTCTCCCCGTCGCCACGCCGTAGGGCGGGATAACGCACTTGTCGGCGAGCACCGAAAGACTCGCACCTTCCTCGAGAATGCGCAGCTCCCGCCGGATGCCGCATCCGCCGCGGAATTCCCCGTCTCCGCAGGACCCCTCGCGGATCCCGTAATGCGCGACCTGAACCGGACACTGCGCTTCCACGACCTCGGCAGACCAGACTGCGTTGAAGTCTCCCTCGAGATAGGTGCGGGTCCCGTGATTACCGTCAGTCTGACGCGTCGCGCCCGTGCCTCCGGCCGGATACTCGTACATCAGGAACATGCTTCGATCGCGCCTGGGCCCGGAAAGGTAGACGTGGTTGGCGCCGCCTTTCAGGTCGCCGACGCGATGTTCGGGCAGCGCCTGCCCGAGCGCAGAGGCCACCAGGCCGGCGAGGATGGCGCGGCACTCCGCCATGCCGCCGCATGGCGCGGGAAGGGTCGCGTTCAGGAAACTGCCCTTCGGGTTCACGATCGTGATCGGCTCGAACGAACCGTGGTTGACCGCCGTGTGCGGATCGAGGAACGCCTTCACGACCGTCGCCACGGCGTTGAAGGCCATGGCGGGCCCGACGTTGGTCGGTCCCATCGTCTGCGGCGATGAGCCGGTGAAGTCGGCAACCAGCCGCTCGCCGTCGACCGTGAGCTTCAGGCGACCCACCAGCGGCTCCTCAGCGTGGCCATCGCTGTCAAGGTATCCCTCGGCCAGATACTCTCCGTCGGGCACGCTGGCGATACGGCCGCGCATGACGCGCGCCGAGCGCTCGATCAGCTCGTCCACCGCATCCAGCAGTCCCTCCCGACTGAATCTCCGGAACAGCCGCGCGAGGTGCTCGGCGGCCTTGCGCGACGTCCCGAGCATGGTGTTGAAGTCGCCGCGGCGCTCGTGCTCGATCCGCATGTTGGCAAAGAGCAGGTCCAGGAACGCCTGGTCCATCCGGCCGCGCTCGCATATCCGGGTCGGGACGATGCGCATGCCTTCCTGGTAGATCTCGCGCACGCGCCCGGAGAGGCTTCCGGGCGTCATGCCCCCGACGTCGCCCCAGTGGCAGCGCGTCGCGGTGAACATCGCGAGTCTGCCGCCGTGGAACACCGGGAAAAGCATCAGCACGTCGTTCAGATGCGTGCCGCCGGTGTACGGATCGTTGTGCAGGAAGATGTCGCCTTCGTGGATGTCGCCGGGGAATCGCCGGAGGATCTCCGCGGCGGAGTAGGGCACTGCGAAGATATGAAGCGGGTTGTCGTCCTGCCCTTGCGCGACCAATCGGCCGTCGGCACTGACCAGCCCGCAGGAGAAGTCGTGGCCCTCGTAGATGATGGACGAGTACGAGCTGTGAATCACGTTGGCGCGCATCTCGTTCACGACCGCGACCAGCGACTCGCGAACGAGCTCGAGTCGACCCAGTTCCGCCCTGTCGCCCGGCATGGCTGCTCGCCGGCGCTCGCTAGAGAAGCGGTACCTTGTCGGCGTCGACCAGATCCTGGACCGCGCCCTCGAAGGCCTCCAGCGTCGGCGCGACGTCGGCATCGGTGTGCGCCATGGAGGTGACGCCGCCCGTGTAGGACATGAAGTCGACTCCGCGTTTCCGCAGCCCGTTGGTGTAGATATCGAGCGCGTCGCGCTTCGTCGAGCGCAGCTCGGCCGGCGAGACGTCGCCGATCGGGCGCTTGCGGGCCTCCTTGCCGAAGAACACGTGAAAGGTCGAGGACTCGCCGTACGCGACCGCATCCACCTCGAGCCGGTCGAGCACCCTCTGCATGCCCCCGCGGATCTTGGCCGCGATCCGATCGGCCTGCCGATGCGGCTCGCCGGTGCGGATCACCTTGAGCGCCGCCACGGCGACGGCGGAGACGATCGGGCTCGCGTTGAACGTGCCGCGGTGAATGATCGCGGGCTTGAGGCCGTCGATCTCCGTCCTCGGGTCGAGCAGGCGCATGATCTCCTCCTTGCCCCCGACCGCGCCGCCCGGCATGCCACCGGCGACGATCTTGGCCATCGTGGTCATGTCAGGCGTGACACCTACCAGAGCCTGCTTTCCTCCGGGGCTCCAGCGGAATCCGGTGATCACCTCGTCGAAGATCAGCACGCACTCGTAGCGATCGGCGAGAGCCCGGAGGTCGCGCAGAAGCTCGTCGCGGATCGGCACGCTGCCATAGTTGGCGCCCGACACCTCGCAGATGATCGCGCCGATGGCGCGATCCCGTTTCAGGCGGTCCTCCACCTGCTGCGCATCGGTGGGGCAGATGACCATCGTGTCGCGGATCTCCGCGGGGATTCCGAGCGAGGGGTACTTGTCGAACGGCGCTTTCATTCCGGGCAGGACGTAATCGTGCCAGCCGTGGAAGTGACCCTCGAAGCGGAGCACCTTCGGGCGGCGCGAATAGGCCCGGGCGACGCGAAGCGCGAGCATCGTCGCCTCGGTGCCGGAGCCGACGAAGCGTACCCGTTCGGCGGACGGGACGAGCTGCTGCACGAGTTCGGCCCAGGCCACCTCGAGCGGATGCACCGTTGCGAAGAACGTCCCCTCCGAAGCGTGCGTGCGGAGCGCTTCGACGATATCCGGATGCGAGTGCCCGAGCATCATCGCCGCGCTCCCCATCGCGTAGTCGATATAGCGACGGCCCTCGACATCCCACTTGTGGGCGCCCTGTGCCCGGCTGAAGTAGGTCGGATGCGGCGGAAGGAACCGGCCGTCGTGTGACACCCCGCCCGCCAAAGCGCGCTGCGCGCGTTCCCACAGCTCCGCCGAGGAGAGACCCGTCACATCGCCGATGGCGCTCATATCGTCCTCCTTCTCATTCCACAAAAGATCGCTAGCGGTTGTCTGAGAATGTCGACATTCGGGCAATAGACTGCCATAGTGCGTTGACAGGCGCAATTTCCAACCGATGCTTGACGTGAGTCCGGTGCGGGCGTGCGGTATGTCGGAACGGTGTCGCTATCGAGGCACTCCGACGCCCGTGGCGTCCCGGGATCCCGAGCGCCGCCGCAAGAGGAGAACCGAATGGATCTTGAACTGAAGGAGCGCGTGGCGGTCGTTACCGGCGCGAGCGCTGGAATCGGTCGCGGTGTGGCGAAGGTCTTGGCGCTCGAGGGCGCGCAGTGCGCAATCGTGGCGCGCCGCCGCGATCTTCTGGAGGCGCTGTCGGGCGAGATCGCGCGGGAAGGCGGGCTTCCTCCGCTGGTGGTTGCCGATGATCTTCGCGACCGCGAGGCGCCGGCGCGCATCGCGCGGCAGGTCCTCGAGAGGTTCCGCCGGACCGATATCGTGGTGAACAACGCCGGAGGTTCACGACCGTTGCCGGTGCAGGCCACGGACGAGGCGTGGGACGAGGCCTTCGCGGTCAACTTCACCGCGGTGCGCAAGGTGACGCAAGCGTTCCTCCCGGCGATGCAGGAGCGGCGCTGGGGCCGGATCATCAACATTACCGGCTCCCTCGAGCCCCGCAGCGTCAATGGCGCGAACGCGGCGAAGGCGGGCGTCCACATCTGGGCAAAGGGGCTCGCCTGCGACCTGGCGAAGGAAGGCATTACGGTGAACTGCCTGATGCCCGGGCGGATCCACAGCGAGCAGATCGACCAGCGCATGCATCCCACCGAAGAGAACCAGCGGGCATTCGCGGAGGCGAACATCCCGATCGGCTACTTCGGCGATCCCGCCGACATCGGGTACGCCGTCGCGTTCCTGTGTTCGCCGAAGGCACGCTACATCACCGGTCAGCGGATGTACATCGACGGCGGCATGCATCGCTCGATGTAGGCGCACAGGGCCCGCTCCCGCCCGTTCAATCTAGCGACGAGCGCGCGGTGTGGCTCCGCGCCGCCCCTTGTCCCGCAGCCCGCGCTCGCGGCGATCAAGCTCCACGAGACCGGCGGCAAGGTTCTGTGTGGAGAGTCTGCGGTGCAGCATCTCCGCTGCGTCGCCGTCGTGCGCGACGATGGCCCGCAGCAGCCGCCGCCAGTTGGCGAGCGACTGCTTGCGGCGGGCGGGCGTGGTCAGGCCGAGCCTCGCGTAGCGTCCGATGCGCTGGGCGAAGGACTCGATGTAATCGAGGAGCTGCTGGTTCCCGGAACTGCGTGCGAGCTCGGCGACCAATGCGGCGCTCGCACGTGCGTAGACGGTGCCGTCGTTCCGCGCCACCTCGAGTGCCGCGTAGCTCGCGAAGAGCCGCCGCTCCACCTCGGGCGTGCACGACAGCGCCACGCGGCGCGAGACGAGACCGAGCAGCACTGCCCGGATCTCGAAGAGGTTCTCGAGCTCCTTGCGCGAGAGCTGGGTGACCTGCGCGCCCCGCTGCGGAACGATCGACACGAGCCCGCGCTTTTCCAGGATGCGCAGCGCCTCGCGGATGGTCGCACGGCTCACCCCGAAGGACCCTGCGAGCGCAACCTCCTTCAGGCGCTCGCCGGGGCGGAAACGCTCATCCACGATGCCACCGCCGATTCGCTCGGCGATCTGCAGCGGCAACGTGGGCGTCAACGGCTCGGAAAGGAGTCCGGGAAGCATGCGCGCTCATTCTAATGACGGCGCACCTTTTTGGACGGCGCGCGTTTTTTGCCCGGATGTCGACATTGTGGCAAGATTACCCACGAGCACTGTTTTCCCCGCGCGCGATCAATCGGAGGGCCTATGGCGAGCATGTCCGGAGGTAAGGCAGTTGTCGAATCGCTCCGCGCAGAGGGAGTCAAGCATGTCTTCGGCCTGATCGGTTCGGCGGGAATGGAGATATTCGACGCCCTTTACGATGCCAAGGACATCGGCTTCGTCGGCGTGCGCGATGAACGTACCGGGACGCACATGGCCGACGGATACGCGCGAGCCTCGGGTGGCGCCGGGGTGATCATCGCCGGACAGAACGGGCCCGGCGCCACCAACCTGGTGACGGGGCTCGCACAGGCGAACGCGGCGTACTCGCCGGTCGTCGCCCTGGCGGGCCTGCTCTCCTCGGCGCACATCTACCGTGACGGGTTCCAGGAGGTCGATCAGCAGGCACTGTTCAAGCCCATCACCAAGCGCACGCTGACTCTCACCCAGTCAGCGCGGATCCCGGAAATGATGCGGGAGGCGTTCCGCGCAGCGCTCACCCCCCGCCGCGGTCCGGTCGCGCTCAATATGCCGCGCGACCTGCTCGCCGAGACCATCGAGTTCGAAGAGGCGTACGCGCCAAAAGGGCGCGAGGCCATGGGGCGCGCTGCCGGTGACCCGGATCTTGTGGAGCGCGCCGCGAAGCTGCTTGCCGGCGCGAGCAGACCTCTCATCATTGCAGGCGGGGGGATCAAGAACGGCCGTACCCACGCGGAGTTGATGCCGCTTGCCGAGTTGTTGCACGCACCGCTCGCAACGTCGCCAGGGCACGGTGACGCGGTGCCGAGCACGCATCCCCTCTACGCCGGACAGGTCGGCCCACGCGGGAACGTTGTGGCCTCGGCGCTCGCGCGCGAGGCCGATGTCATCCTGGCGATCGGGACGCGCCTCGGCTTCAACACGACCTTCTACTCATGGGACAACCTCAACCGTTCGGCACGGATCATCCAGGTCGACATCGAGCCAACGGCGATCGGGCGGTTTTTTCCCGTGGAGATCGGCATCGAGGGTGACGCCGGTCGCGTTGCACTCGCACTCACGCGCGCACTGGCTGGACACAAGGTGTCGGCCACGGCAGCGAAGTGGGCCGAGGACTTCCGGGCCAAGCGCGCGGCGCTTCTCGCGGAGCGCGACGCTGCCGGGGCGAAACCAGGACACCCGATCCAGCCTGCCGCGGTGTTTCGCGCGCTCCGTGCGGCGGTGCCCGAGGACACGATGTTCACCGTCGATGCCGGTACGCTGTGCCTCCAGGCGACCGACCAGATGCCCTACCGGCGGCCGCCGGCGCTCTTCTCCCCGCTCGACTTCGGCCTGGTCGGGTTCTCGTATGCGGCGGGCCTCGGGGTCAAGGTCGCGTGCCCCGATCGCACGGTCGTGAGCCTGATGGGCGACGGCGGATTCGGCATGACCCTCGGTGAGCTGGCGACCGCCGTCAGCCACAAGATCAACACCGTCTGCGTCGTGATGAACAACGGTTGCTGGGGCGCCGAGAAGTCCTACCAGCGGGACTTCTTCGGCGGGCGCTACATCGGCGCCGACGTCCACAATCCGCCGTACGACAAGATCGCGGAGCTCTACGGCGCGCGCGGGTTCCGCGCCGACCGTGCCGACCAGATCGAGGGCGCAGTGCGCGAGGCGATTGGCTGCGGCAAGCCCGCCGTGGTCGAGATTCCGGTCGACCCCGACGCGCTCTACAGCTTCCGGCGCGACTCGTTCAAGCATCGGGACAAGTCGGGCAAGTGACGGGAACGGCGTTCGACTACGTCGTCGTCGGCGCCGGTTCCGCCGGCTGCGCGCTTGCCGCGCGGCTCACCGAGGGCGGGCGGTACCGCGTCCTCCTCCTGGAGGCGGGGGGCGAGGATCGCAACCTCTGGATCCACATCCCGCTCGGCGTCGGCAAGCTGCTCACCAATCCGCAATATGCCTGGCCCTTCTACACGGAAGCCCAGCCGGACATGCGCGGGCAGAAGATGTACTGGCCGCGCGGCAAGGTTCTGGGCGGATCGAGCGCGATCAATGGGATGGCCTACGTCTGGGGAGACCCCCGGGAATTCGACCGCTGGCGCGAAGGGGGGCTGACGGGCTGGGGCTTCGCCGATGTCGCGCCGTACTTCCGGCGCATGGAGTCGAACCTCTTCACGAGCCGCGAGGGCCGGGGGCGCAACGGGCCGCTGAGGGTGACTGACCGCGCGGTTCGCGAGCCTGATGCGCTTTCGGACGGGTTCATCGCTTCGTGCCGTGAGGCCGGGATTCCGGAGACGCCGGACTACAACGTCGTGTCCTACGAGGGCGCGCGCTACCTCGAGCAGTCGGCTCATCGCGGCCGACGCTGGACCACCGCGACGGCCTACCTCAAGCCGGCGCGCCGCCGGGGCAACCTCGCGGTGGAGACGCATGCTCACGCCTGCCGGGTGATTTTCGAGGCTCGCCGCGCGGTCGGCGTGGAATACCGCAAGGGCGGAGCCATGCGGCTTGCCCGGGCGGGTCGCGAGGTGCTGCTCTGCGCCGGCGCGATCCAGTCGCCGCAGCTGCTCGAACTCTCCGGCATCGGGCCGGCCGCGATTCTGCAGGCCGCAGGGATTCCGGTGCTTGCCGACCTGCCGGCGGTCGGCGAGCAGATGATCGATCACCTGCAGGTACGCTGTACCTACGAGACGACGCTGCCGATCACGATCAACGACATCATGCGCAGCTTCTGGCGCCGCATGCGCGTCGGGTTGCAGTACCTCGCCACGCGCAAGGGCCTGATGGCCGGCACGTCATCGACGGCGCACGCGATCGCGCGCACCAGTCCGTCGCTCCCGGCACCGGACGTGATGGTGCGCATCTACCATATCAGCGGCAAAGATCGCTACTCGCGATCCGCCACCGGCGGCATCGATCCGTATCCGGGTTTCTCGATCGGCGGATTCAAGCTCCATCCGGCGTCACGCGGATCCTGTCACGTTCAGTCAGGCGACCCGCTTGCGCATCCCCGCATCCAGCCGAATTACCTCTCTCACCCGGAGGATCGCGAGACCGCGCTCGCGCTGCTGCGCCTCGTGCGCAGGATCGCCTCGCAGGCGCCCTTGCGTCCCCTGATCGTCGCGGAGCACCGGCCCGGACCGGAGGTCGTGGACGACGATGCGCTCCTCGACTACGTCCGCGAAACCGGCCAGACTTCCTGGCATACCGTCGGGACGTGCCGCATGGGGACCGGCCCGGCCGCGGTGGTCGACTCCCGGCTGCGCGTGCACGGCGTGCAAGGGCTACGCGTCATGGACGTCTCGGTGATGCCCTCGATCGTCTCGTCGAATACCAACGCCGCGGCGATCATGATCGGGGAGAAAGGCGCCGACCTGGTCATGGAGGACGTCCGATGAAGCGAGCGCGAAAGAAGTCGGCCACGCCGTTCACGGATGCCCAGCGGGCCTCGGGCGACTGGAATCCGCTATGGACGACCTTCAGCGAATGGGATCCGGAGTTTCTCGAGGCGTACCTGCGTCTGCGCAACGTGCCGTTCCGCAAGGGGCCGCTACCCAAGAAAATCAAGGAGCTGATCCTCATCGCGATCAACGCTGCCACCACGCACCTTTACGCGCCCGGAGTGCGCCGCCACATCCAGAACGCGCTGCAGCACGGGGCGACGCGCGAGGAGATCATGGAAGCGATCGAGCTGACCACAGTGCTCGGCATCCACTCGAGCAACCTGGCGGTGCCGATTCTCGTGGAGGAGCTTGAGCGCCGCCGCAAACCCGGCTCGAAGCGCGGGGCCGGAAGGGCGTAGATGAGCACACCCGCCCGGGCCGCCGCGGCCATCGCTCAACGGGAGGTGCGTGGCGCCAGCGGACCGGCTTGCGGTGCATGCACGATGTGGAAGTGCGCAGCCTAGACGCACGGATTCCCCCAGGGCGCATGGGAGCGTAGCAATGTAGGTGGTGTTTTTCCGAAAGGAGGAGTGACGATGAAACGCGGAAATGCAGGGCTGAAGGTGTTGCTGGCGACGACGGCGGCGTTGTCCATGCTGTCGGCGGCGCCGGCGATCGCGCAGAGCATCACGCTCAAGCTGGCGCACGGTGCGACGCCACAGCAGGCGATCGGCAAGGGCCTGACCCGGTTCGCCGAGCTCGTTGCGGCGAAGTCGGGCGGTCAGGTGAAGGTCGAGTTGTTCCTCTCCGGGTCGCTCTACAACGAGCGGACCGCGCTCGAAGCGCTGGTGAACGGGGCGATCGACTTCGGCGGCGCGTCGAACGCGAACTGGGCGGCGTTCACCAACACGCTGCTCTTCATGGACCTGCCGTACGTGTTCAAGGACGAGGAATCGTTCCGCAAGGTGATCCACGGCCCGGTGGGCAAGGAGATCGGACAGCGCTTCGAGCGGGACGGATTCAAGCTCCTGATGGCGATGGACAACGCCGGCTTTCGGGACGTCGTGAACAACAAGCGCCCGGTCCGCGTCCCGAGCGACATCAAGGGTCTGAAGATGCGCACCACGGCCTCGCCGGTCGAGATCGCCATGATGCGAAACTGGGGCGCCGTGACCACGGCCATCGATTGGGGCGAGGTGTACAACGCGCTCGGCGCGGGAGTCGTCGATGGCGAGTTCGTGCAGCCGGTCTGGCTCGCGCACGCCAAGCACTACGAGGTCCTGAAGTACGCGACGGAGGTGCAGGCGGTGATCGGCATCAACACCCTCGCGATGCGCAAGGAGCGATTCGACAAGCTGCCGCCGGCCGCACAGAAGGCGATCCTCGAGGCCGCAGCCGAGGCGCTGGTCTACTCGAACAAGCTCGACGCCGACATGATGGAGGAAGGTCGTGCCATCGCCCGCAAGCTCGGCGTGCAAACCTACAAGCCGACCCCCGAGGAGATGAAGGTCTGGCAGTCGACCGGCCGCGCGATCTGGAAGGATTTCGATGCCAAGGTCGACAAGCCGCTGCTGAAGATGGTCCTCGACGCGCAGTCGCAGTAGTCGGGCGGGGAGCGAGGCGGGAAAGGGGGCCGCGGCCGCCTTTCCCCCTCCGAGGGGGAGACAGATGTTGCCGTCAGAGAGCCCGGCGCGCCGGGGCGTCGCGTGGTTCGTCCTGGTCCGCGTTCCGGAGCTCCTTCTCGCGCTGCTGCTCGCGGTGCTGGTGGTGTTCCTGACCCTGGCCGTCGTGGGGCGCTACGTCTTCGACATCGGCATCGCGTGGTCGGACGAGCTCGCGCGCCTGCTCTTTGTCTGGATCGTGTTCCTGGGCTTTGCCGTGGCGATACGGCACCGGGGCAACATCGGCGTCGAGCTTCTCGTCGATCGGCTGTCAGGGCGAAACCGTCGCGGGATCATGCTCCTCCAGGACACCGCCATCCTCGCCTTCTCGGTAGTCTTCACCTGGCAGGCCGCCGTGACGCTGCGTTTCTCGTTCATGCAGCGCCTGCCGACGCTCGAGGTCACGATCGCCTGGCTCTACGCGGCGGTGCTGGTTGCCGGCGTGATGATGATCATCTACTCCGCGGCGAATCTGCGCGACACGCTCCGCGCCCGGACCGCCACTCCCCACGCCGATGCAGCCGGCGAGGACGCGATCCGGCGCAGCGAATAGAAGCGCTCCCATGACACTCGTGGTACTCATCATCGCTTTCGCCGCGCTCGTGGTGCTCGGGCTGCCGATCGCCTTCGCGATGGGGATGGCGTCCCTGATCACGGTGCTGTACCAGGGAGGCATCCCGCTCAACCTCATCGTGCACCGGACGGTGATGGGGGTGGACTCGTTCGTGCTGCTTGCCATTCCGCTCTTCATCTTCGCCGGGACGATCATGGAGATAGGAGGGATCTCCGAGCGGCTGGTGCATTTCGCGCGGACCGTCTTCGGACGCTTTCGCGGCGGGTTGCCCATGGGCGTCGTGGCGGGGACCATGCTGCAATCCGGCGTCTCCGGGTCGACGATCGCGGACGTCTCGGCAATGGCGGCGATGACGCTCGGACCGCTCGAGCGGGCGGGCTATCCGAAGCCCTACAGCCTCGCGGTCATCGGCTCGTCCTCCGCCTTCGCGATCCTCATTCCCCCCTGCATCCTGATGGTGGTCGTGGCAGCGGTCGCGAACGTCTCGGTGATCGCGCTGTTCGCCGCCGGATTGCTGCCGTCGGTCGTGCTGGGGTTGATGGTGATCGGCCTGATCCACGTCCAGGCCCGCATCTACGACATGCCGAGGGATCGCGCCCACTCCCTGCGCGAGATCCTCGCCGGGGCGAAGGACGCCTCGCTTGCGCTCGGTATCCCGGTGTTCATCTTCAGCGGTATCCGCTTCGGGATCGCGACGGTCACCGAGATGGCGGCGCTGACCGTGGTCTATTCCCTGGTCGTCGGCGGGTTGGTCTACCGCAAGCTGACATGGCGCTCGATCCTTGAGGCGCTCGTGCAGTCCGCGCTCGCCAGCGGGACGATCACGATGATGCTCGGCTTCGCGATGATCTTCGGTTACCTGATTGCCACCCAGGGCCTGCCGATGGCATTCGCCAACTGGATGCGTGCGGAGCACATCCCGGCGTGGGGCGTGCTGGTGATCTCGGCGCTGATCTTCGTGTTCATCGGATCGGTGCTGGAGGGCGCGCCCGCGGTGCTGATCTTCGTGCCGATCCTGCTCCCGGTCGTGCGCGCGCTCCACATCGACGTGGTTCACTGGCTCACGATCGTGGTGCTCGCATCGGGCATCGGCCTGTTCATTCCCCCGACCGGGGTTGCGGTTCTCATGGCATGCAGCATCGGCAAGATCAAGATGGAAACGCTGTTCAAGCCGATCCTGCCTTTCCTGGCGGTGCTGTTCGTCGGCCTGCTGGTGCTGATCGCCTTCCCCGACATCACCACGGTCGTTCCCAAGCTGCTCGACCTTCCATACTGACGATACGATGAACTCCAGAATCAATGCGGCAACACGGCTCTGCGGCGGTGACCTGATCGTCGAGTACCTCGTGCGCGAGAAGGTGCCGTACCTCTTCGGCGTGTGCGGCCACGGCAACATCGGGTTTCTCGATTCGGCGCTGAAGGCGCAGGACCGGATCAAGACGGTGATGACCCATCACGAGCAGACCGCCGGGTTCATGGCCGAGGCCTACTACAAGGTCTCGCACCGGCCGGTCGCCACCTATACCTCCTGCGGACCGGGATCCTGCAACCTGCCGGTGGCGCTCGCCAGCGCCATGATGGACTCGGCCGCCTACCTTGCGATCACCGGCAATGTCCCGACCGGCCAGTTCAACCGCAACGCCTTCCAGGAGAGCGGCAAGTTCTTCCAGGCGGACTTCCCGTCCGTGATCCGTCCCTACGTGAAGCGGAGCTTCCAGCCGACGCGCGTGGAGATGCTGCCGCTGGCGCTCAAGCAGGCGTTCGGGCTCATGCGCACCGGGCGGCCCGGACCGGTCAACCTCGATGTGCCGCTGAACGTGTTCGTCGAGCAGGGCGAGGTGGAGGTGCCGGAACCCGACCCCCGCGTCGCCCAGCGCACGCCGGGGGACCCGGCGGCAGTGCGTCGCGCCTGGGAGATGCTCGCCGGTGCAGAGCGACCGGTTGTCATCGCCGGGCAAGGCGTCCTGCTTGCGGAGGCGTGGGAGGAGCTGCGCGCCTTTGCCGAGCTCACCGGCATCCCGGTCGCCACGAGCCCCAACGGCAAGGGCTCGATCGACGAGACGCACGCACTCGCGCTCGGACCGATCGGGCGCAACGGCACCTATGCCGCGAACGGCGCAAGCAGCAAGGCCGACGTCATCCTGGCGCTCGGCTTCAGCTTCGACGACCGCGCCTCCAGCGCCTGGCTTCCGGGTTACACGTTCAGCATTCCGCCCAGCCGGCTGATCCAGGTCGATCTCGACCCGACCGAGATCGGCCGCAACTACCCGGTGGAACTCGGCATTCTGGCCGACATCCGCGGGTTTCTCGCGGGCCTGATCGAGGTTGCGCGGGCGGGATCGCCGCGGCGCCCGGCCGAAGCCTGGCTGTCCGAGCTAGGTGAGCGCCGCAAGGTATGGGAGACGTATCACGCACCGTTTGGGGCGAGCACGGCCACGCCGATCCGGCCGGAGCGCCTCGTCCGCGCGCTCGGGAACGTACTGCCGCCGGAGGCGATCGTCGCTGCCGACGTCGGCTCGCACCATAACTGGCTGGTACAGCTCTGGACGACGCGCCGGCCGCGGCGTTTCCTGCAGTCCTGGGGATTCGGCTCCATGGGCTTCGCCACTTCCGGAATCCTCGGAGCGAAACTCGCTGCCCCGGAAGCACCCTGCGTCGCGGTTGTCGGTGACGGCTCGTTCCTGATGACGCCGCACGCGGTGGCGACTGCGGTCGAGTACGGCATCCCGGTGGTGTGGGTCGTCTGGAACAACTTCGGCTTCACCTCGATCCGGGACCTGCAGCTCGGCGCGTTCAAGCGCGAGCTCGACTCGTCGTTTCGCCGTGCCGACACCGGGGAGCTCTACTCGCCGGACTTCGCCTCCCTCGCGCGGTCGTTCGGCGCCGACGGGGTGCGCGTCGACAGGCCCGATGACCTCGAGGAGACGCTCGCGGCGGCCGTTCGCGCCGGTAGGCCGAGCCTGGTCGAGGTCATGGTCGATCGGGAGATCCGGCCGGTAGCGACCGGGGGCTGGGAGCTGCCGCCGCTGCCGCCCGCCCAGCCAAACTTCGAGAAGCTGGCGCTCGGCCGGTAGATCGGTGACGACATCAGGCAAGGACGTCCCCCGTCGGCGGCGAACGACCCGGAGGATGGTGCTACACGACGTCGAGGGGCGGAGAACCGAGTCGCGGAGCGGGCACCCCTGCCACCGCACGACGTCCGCATTGCGTGCGCGATGTCTCCGGTGTTCACCGGAGGGGACTTCGTTGCGAGCGGGAATATCATGTGCAGGCAGTCCGGCGTGCACGCGGGTTCGATATCGTCGGAATGCAGTGGAGGTAGATCGCCATGGCGTTTGAGGAAGAGCTGTCGGAACTGGCAAGGCGGACCGCGCAGGCCATGGCGATGGGCGGGGCGGACAAACTCGAGCGCCGCCGGGCCGAGGGACACCTGAACGCGCGCGAACGAATCGAGCGGCTGCTGGATCCGGGCACCTTCCTCGAGAGCGGGCGCTTCGCGACCTCGCACCGCCCGGAGGTCCAAGACCGCACGCCGGCCGACGGCAAGGTCTCGGGCTACGGCAGGATCGACGGCCGCCCCGTCGCCATGGTGTCGAACGATTTCACCGTGATGGGAGCTTCCAGCTCGGTGGTGAACGGCAAGAAGATCCGGCACATGCGCGAGGTCGCCAACCGCAGCGGGATGCCGCTCATCTTCCTCGGCGAGTCATCCGGGGCGCGCATGCCGGACCGGATGGGTGCGCAGGGACGGGCGATTCTCGGGCAGGACCCGGCCGAGTACCTGCGGCGCCGGCAGTCGCCCTGGGCCTCCGCGCTGCTCGGCGCATGCTACGGCTCCTCGACGTGGTACGCATGCATGTCCGACTTCGTGGTGATGCGCAAAGGTGCGCTCATGTCGGTTGCGAGCGGTCGCGTGACCTCCCTCGCGATCAGTCAGCCCGTGGATCCCGAGGACCTTGGCGGCTGGAAGCTGCACGCGGAGACGACGGGGCTCGTCGATCTGGTGGTCGATTCGGATGAGGAGGCGCTCGCCGCGATTCGCCGCTTCCTCGGGTACCTCCCCAGTCATCAAGACGAGGCGCCCCCCGTGCACCCGGTCCCCGAGGGCGCGGGCGAGGGCTCGCGCGGGATCCTCGATCTCATCCCCCCGGACCGCGCCAAGGTCTACGACGGCCGGCGGATCGTCGAAGCCATCGCCGATCCGGCCAGCACCTTCGAGCTCAAGTCGCGCTTCGGCAAGTCGATCGCCACCGTGCTCGCGAGGCTCGACGGCAGGACCGTGGGATTCCTCGCGAACAACCCGATGTTCAAGGCGGGGGCGATCGACGTCGACGCATGCGCCAAGGCGACGAGCTTCATGGTGCTCTGCGACAGCTTCAACGTGCCGATCGTCTTCCTCGTCGACCAGCCCGGCTTCCTCATCGGGCTGGAGGGCGAGCGCCGCGGCGCCCCGGGCCGGATCATCAACTGGATGAACGCCCTCTCGCTCGTCACTGTGCCGAAGATTTCGCTCATCATGCGAAAGAGCTACGGCCAGGCCTACCTGAACATGGGCGGCGGGCGCAACTCGGACGAGGTCGTGAGCTGGCCGAACGCCGACCTCGGGTTCATGGCGCCGGAGGTCGGGGTCAACGTCATGTACGGCGTCAAGAAGGAGGACGACCCGAAGCGCTTTCAGGAGCTTGTCGAGGAGCTCGCGCGCGATACCGCGGTCTGGGGCCTCGCATCGCTGTACGAGACGCAGGCCGTGATCGATCCGCGCGAGACCCGCGAGTGCCTCACCTCCCTGCTCGCCGTGCATCGGACGCGGCACGGCAGCGAGGTCGGCAAGCATCACCTGAGCAATTGGCCCACCAGCTACTAGAAGGCGGGACGTCGCATTGCGCGCGCGAAGACGCCGGGATCGTCGCGCCGTCCGGATGGCGCCCGGGACTCCCGTGACGCGCATCGACTCCGTTTCGCCGGATTTCCGGATCCTTGCGATCGGGACGCAGGCGCGCTGAGGTGTCCGAAGCGGATCCGCTACAGGCGTTGCGAGCCGCGCGTGCGCGGGGCCTCAAGACGCTCGATGAACCCTCGGGCAAGGCGCTGCTCGCGTGGTTCGGGCTCCGCGTGCCCGCGTTCCGGGTCGTGAACTGCGCGCAGGACCTGGCGTCCATCGGAACGGCGCTCCACCCTCCCTACGTCCTGAAGGCGGTCTCGACGCAGGTGGTTCACAAGAGCGACATCGGAGCCGTGAAGCTCGGCCTACAAACGCTCGCTGAAGTGGCGCGTCACATGGAAGGCATGCGCGCGTCGCTCGCCGGGAACGGGATCGAGCCGGAATCCTGGCTGGTCGAGGAGATGGCCGCCCCGGGACTGGAATGCGTGGTTGGCGGCGTGATGGATCCGGAGTTCGGGCCGATGGTGATGGTCGGAGTGGGCGGCATTTTCGTGGAGCTCCTCGCCGACGTCTCCTTCCGCATCTGTCCGATCGGGCGCGCCGACGCCCTCGACATGCTTGAGGAGTTGCGGACCGCCGCGCTCCTCCGGGGCGCAAGGGGTCGTGAGCCGGCATCGCTCGAGGCGCTCGTCGATGCGCTCCTGAAGGTGGGCGGTGAGGGCGGGGTATTGCTTCGCTGCGAGGCCGAGGTGTCAGAGCTCGACGTGAATCCGCTCATCGTGAGCCGCGATAGCGCGATTGCGGTCGACACGCGATTCATCCTGCGTCCCAGCTGAGCCGATGACCGCGCTCGAGAGGTTCTCGCCCCTGTTCGCGCCCGAGTCGATCGCCGTCGTCGGAGCCTCCGCTACGTCCGTCTCGAGCGGCAACCGGTTCATCCGACACCTGAGGGCGTTCGGGTACGGCGGGGCGATCTATCCGGTTCATCCGACCGCCGGCGAGATCGAGGGTCTGCAGGCCTATCCGGCGGTGAACGCGGTTCCGTGCGGGATCGACTACGCTTACGTCGCGGTCGCGGCGGCGAACGTGCCCGCCGTGATCCGCTCCTTCGCCGGTCGCGTGCGCATCGCGCAGGTCATGTCGAGCGGCTTCGGCGAGACCGCCAGCGGCCACGTCCTGGAGCGCGAGCTGGTGCAGGCTGGCCGGGACGCAGGCGTGCGGATCATCGGTCCGAACTGCCTGGGCGTGTACTCCCCCCGCGGACGCGTCACTTTCGCCGAGCGTACGTCGGAGGAAGCCGGCCCGGTGGGTGTCGTCAGTCAGAGCGGGGGTCTCGGCATCGATATCATCCGGCGCGGCCAGCAGCGGGGGCTGAGGTTCAGCGGGCTCGTGACGGCCGGCAACTGCGCCGACGTCCGGCCGTCCGAGCTCCTCGAGTATTTTATCGAGTCGCCGGACACCTCGGTGATCGGCTTGTACCTCGAAGGCGCAGGCGACGGGCGACGGCTGTTCGAGGTGTTGCGCGGCGCGCGCAGCGCGAAGCCCGTCGTCATCCTCAAGGGCGGGCGGACCGTGCAGGGGCAGCGTGCCGCCGCCTCCCATACCGGCGCGCTGGCGGGAAGCGACCGGGGTTGGAGGGCGCTCGCCGCGCAGACCGGTGCCGTCCTGGTCGAAAGCCTGGACCCGTTCCTGGACGCGCTGCTCGCGTTTCAATGCTGGCGGCCGCGCTTCGCCCCGACCCGGCGGGTCGTGCTCTTCGGGAACGGCGGCGGGACGAGCGTGCTCGGTACCGACGCTTTCGCAAGAGCCGGTCTCGAGGTGAGCCCGCTCGCACCCGATGCACTCGCTCGCCTGGAAATGCTGAAGCTCCCCGCGGGGTCCTGCATCGAAAACCCCATCGATGTCCCGGCAGGCGCGCTCCAGCAGGACGAGGGTCGCATCGCCGAGCGCATTATCGGCGCGGTCGCGGACGGGAAGGCCACGGACGCGCTCGTCGTGCACATCAACATGACCGTGGTGCTCAGCTACCGGGAGATGGACATGCTGGGCAATCTGATCGACGCGGCGCTTCGCGCGACAGAGCGCGATAGTGCCGGGATGCATCTCGCGCTCGTACTGCGCTCCGACGGCGAGGATGACGTGGAGCTGCGCAAGCGGGAGTACCGGCAGCGGGCCGTCGCCGCCCGCATCCCCGTGTTCGACGAGCTGGTGCCGGCGGCCAACGCGATCGCATGCGTCCGACATGTCGAGGCATTCCGGTCCCGCCGCGCCTTGACCTTTGGCGACGGGCGGATGAACGCGGGTCTGGAGTCTCGCGGGTTCTCCAGTCAGGGAGACTCGAAACCCGTGGAGCGGCGCGACTCACCTGGCAAAGGAGGATGAGAGCATGCACCTGAGTCTCTGGACTGCTGTGCGTTCGCGCGCGGTGGCGCTGGTCGTCCTGCTCCTGCTGTGTCCTGCACTGTCGGCCCAGGACTGGCCGAGCAAGCCCGTTCGCATCATCGTTCCGTTTCCTCCCGGGCAGGGCGCCGACATCATAGGTCGGCTCCTCGCCGAGCAACTGAGCTACGGGGCTGGGTCAGCAAGTCCTGGTGGAGAACCGACCAGGCGCCGGCAGCATGGCGGGCACGGCCTATGCGGCCAAGACCCCGGCGGACGGCTACACTTTGCTGATCGGCGGCACAAGCGCCATGGTCATCAACCCGCATCTGTATGCGAAGCTGGACTATGCGCTGGCGGACTTCGCGCCGATCACCAACATCGCCTCGCTTCCGATGGTCATCTGCGTGACGCCGTCATTGCCGGCACAGAACATCCAGGATCTGATCAGGCTGGCGAAGCAGCGTCCCAACGAGCTCACGTATGGCTCGTCAGGCAACGGCAGCTCCCATCACCTTGTTCAGGCACTTTTCGCGGCGAGCGCCGGTATACAGATCGTTCACGTGCCGTACAAGGGTTCGGTCGCGAGCATGACGGACCTCATCGCGGGTCGCATATCGATGCTCGCGGACACCTTGCCAGCGGTGTTACCGCACGTCAGGGCGGGAAAGGCGCGTGCGCTTGGCATCACCTCCAGCAAGCGCTCGCCGTTCTACCCCGAACTCCCGACGCTCGATGAGCAGGGCCTTCCGGGATTCGAGGCCACAGCCTGGGCCGGATTTTTCGCGCCCGCCGGGACGCCCCCGCCGGTCCTCCAGAGGTTGAACGATGAAGTGGTCAAGGCGCTCAAGACGCCTGAGGTGCAGAGACGCTTCCAGGACCTCGCCATGCCGACGATCGGGGACACGCGTGCCGAGTTCGAGGCCTTCCTGAAGAGCGAGGATTCGCGCTGGGAGAAAGCCGTGCGGCTTTCCGGGGCGAAGGTCGATTGAGCCCGCAACGCGTCATCGATTTCCGGCTCCGCCCCCCGATGCGGGGCTTCCTCGACATGGTCATGTACGCGGACATCGATCGGACCGCGCGCATGGCTGCCGGGCTCGGCATGGAGCTCCCACCGTCGGTGCGGCAGCGCTCACCCGAGATGATGCTGCGCGAGATGGACGAGGCGGGCGTGCAGATGGGCGTCGTCCCGGGCCGGATCTCGCCGATTCTGGGAACGATCGAGGCTGACGACATCGCCGCGATCGTTTCCGAGTACCCGGACCGCCTGGTCGGGTTCGCCGGCATCGATCCGGTGAAGCGGCGAACGGCCATCCAGGCGATCGACGCGGCGATCGGGGCCGGGATGAAAGGCGTCGTGATCGAACCGGGCCTCCTCACAAGCGCCATGCATCTCGACGATGCGAGGATGTATCCGATCTATGCGCACTGCGAGGACCGGAAGATCCCGGTGCTGTTCATGGCGGGTGGCAATGCCGGCCCCGACTGCACATACACAGCGCCGGAGCACATCGATCGGGTCGCGCGTGACTTCCCGGAGCTCAAGATCATCTCCGGGCACGGGAACTGGCCTTGGGTCGCCGAGATTATCCACGTCTGCTATCGGCGGCCGAATATCTGGCTGTCGCCGGACATGTACATCTTCGGCGGCATGCCCGGCGCGATGGACTACGTCAATGCCGCGAACGGTTTCATGGCGGATCGGTTCCTGTTCGCCACCGCCTATCCCCTGCTGCCGTTCAAGAGGGCCCTCGAAGCATTCCTTCAGTTCCCGCTGAAGGCGTCGGTGCTCGACCGGATCCTGTTCCGGAACGCGGCCGAGCTGCTGGGGATCCGACCGTGAACCGCGTGATCGATTTCAGGGTCCGGCCGCCAGTCGCAGGGTTTGAATCGGGCAGGATGTACTCGCGGCCGGAGCGGACGGCCCAGATGAGTGCGGCATTCGGTTTCCCGGCTCCGGCGCGCACGCTGCGAGAGCCTTCCCCCGCTGTTTTCGAGTCCGAACTGAGCGAGTCGGGCATCGAGCTTGCAGTCATTCCAGGACGCGTTGGCGCGCCGGACGTCGGGGCGGTTCGCAACGAGGCTCTCGTGGACTATGCACGATCCCATGCCGGGCGCGTCTGCGTGTTCCCCGCCGTCGACCCGACGGGAAAAGACTGGCGCGCCTCCGCCGAGGCGCTGCTCCGCGCGAAGGGGCTCGTCAAGGGCCTGACCTTGGAGCCTGGCCTGCTCACGACGCCCCTCTACGCGGACGACGCCGCCTGCCTGCCCGTGTACGAGTTCTGCGCGGAGCGCGCCCTTCCGATCATCCTGTCCGCAGGCGGTAACGTGGGCCCGGACTGCGGGTACACGCTCCCGGTCCACTTCGATCGCGTCGCCCGCGATTTCCCGAAGTTGAACATCGTGATCGCACACGGCGGCTGGCCCTGGATCACAGCCACGCTTCACGTGGCATTCCGGCGGGGGAACGTCTACGTCTCGCCGGACATGTACGCGTTCATGCCGGGCAATGAGGCCTACACTGCGGCGATGAACGGCTATCTCTCCGAGCGCTTTATCTACGCCTCGTCGTATCCGTTCGCTCCCCTGCGCGGTTACCTAGAGTCGTTCCTCCGCGCGGCAGCGAGTGATGCGGTGGCCGAACGCGTGCTTTTCGAAAATGCGGCTCGCCTGCTTGGCGTGACCTGAGCAAGCCACAGCGCCGCTCAGCGCGATCCGGACTCGACACTTCACGCTACCGACACCTCATGCCCTACGCCGAGACCGAAGCGGGACGGCTTCACTATGAAGTCGTCGACCTCGTTGCCCCCTGGGAGGGTCGTCCCGAGACCATCATCTTCCACCACGGGATCGGCGCGAGCCCGGGCATCTGGACGGAATGGCTCCCGCAACTCATCGGGCGCTACCGCATCGCCTGGTTCGACATGCGCGGCTTCGGCCGCTCGAACATCCCGGCGCCGGATTTCGAGTGGTCGCTCGATCTGCTGTCGAGAGACCTCCTAGCGGTGGCCGACGCGATCGGGGTGCAGCGCCTCCATCTCGTCGGCGAGTCGATCGGCGGCACGATTGCGCTTCACTGTGCGATCAAGAACCCGCATCGCGTGGCAACCCTGACGATCAGCAACGGCGCGGACTTCGGGGCGCCCCTGCAACGGGTGCGCGAATGGGAGCGGCAGATCGACGAGCTGGGCATCAAGGGGTGGTCCGACGAGTTCATGCGGGACCGCTTCCACGACGGGGCGCTCGACGAGGCGAAGCACGGCTGGTACGCGGCGCAGCAGGAGACGTGGTCGCGGGATTCGATCCTGAACGCCCTGGGCGTGCTCGTGGGCACCGATCTGCGGTCGCAACTTCCGGCGGTGAGATGCCCGGTGTTGCTGATGCACGGGGACGCAAGCCCATTCATTCCGGTCAGTGTCATGGTGGCGATGCACGAAGTGTTGCCCGATTCCCGCCTGCAGGTTTTCGCGCACGCGCGTCATGGACTGCCGTTCTCCCATGCCCGGCAATGCGCCGCGAGCCTCCGGGAGTTTCTCGACTCCGACGCGCAATGTCCGCCTGTCAGCGATTGCCCCGCTCTCGTCGGAGAGGCGCCGAGAGTGAGCCGTTTGTGACGTGGGGTCCGTGCAGCGCTTGCGGTCAACGCACGAAGAGGGTGACCGGTGATCAGGTCGTCGCCTTCGCGCGCAGAATTGCGAGTAGCCCGATAGCGCGCTCGGCGGCCTTCTCCCCGCCGGGAAGATTCCCGCGTACGAACGCGGGCCGGATGTCCTCGATCTCGGCGAGTGCGCTGACGAGCTGCTCGTCGGCAACCTTGTATCTGCGAAGCTCGTTCACCGTGAGCATGTAGGTGTGCAGGACGTCGTTCTGCGGCAGGGTGACACCCATTCGGTGCAGGACGAGGTTCAGCCAGTGCGTGCCGGCGAGCATCGCCGCCTCGATCTTCATCTCGTAGTCGGCCGCGCTGCACTTGGCGAGCGAGCGCTCGATCTTCTCCGCCTTCTCGCGATGCTCCTGCGGTGTCATCGGCGCGCTCCGGGGATCCGCTTGTACAAGATGTCGAGGACCTTGCGCAGTGCCTGGTCGCATTCGTCGGCGATCGCACGCGTGGGAATGCGCTCGCCACGGATGCAGGGATCGCGATGGTGCTCGATGACGTCCATTTCCGTCATCATCTTCGCGACATCGTCGGGGATCGCACCTTCCACTTTCGGTCTGCCGACGTGGAGAACATCGCCGAGCGGGTGGAAGCCGGGTTTCAGCGACTTGTCCGCCCGGGCGATGAGGTAGACGCCGGGCTGCGTCGGAAAGACATCGTCGGCCCGCGTAACCCCTGCATGATGCAGCGCGGCGTTCACCGCCTGGGTGCCGGCATTCATCGCCGTCCAGAACCAGAGCTCGAAGTCCTCCATCGGATCGAGCCTCGCGCGCAGCGCCTCCAGCCGGCCGATCTTTTCGAGGTGCGAGGCAACGTTCATCGAGCTTCCTTCAGAGGGGGAGGGCGGCGGCCTTGGCGCGCGCGGCGGCGGCAGGCCAGGCTTCGCGGTTGAGGATATGCGCCGGGCAATCGCCCGCGAGCGCCTGCAGGATCTGCCGCGCTGCGTTCAGGGACATCCCCTCCACCGCTTCCATGGTCAGGCCTGCCACGTGCGGCATGAGGATGATGTTATCGAGCGCGTAGAGCGGGCTCTCCGGCCCCATCGGCTCGTCCTCGTATACATCGAGCGCCGCCCCGGCGATCCACCGCTCGCGCAGCGCGCGAACGAGCGGCGCCTGCTGCACGACCTTGCCTCGAGCCGTATTCACCAGGTATGCGGTGCGTTTCATCCGACGCAACTGCGGCTCGCCGATCATTCCTCGCGTCTCGGCGTTGAGCTCGGGGTGCATCGTGACGATGTCGGACGCGGCGAGCAGCTCATCGAGCGAATCGACCTTCCGCGCACCGAGCGCCTCGGCTACGCTCGCGGGCACGTACGGATCGTAGGCGAGTACCTGCATGTGGAAGGCGGTGACCGCCTTGCGCGCGGTTTCGCGGCCAATCTGGCCGAGGCCAACGATGCCAAGCGTCTTGCCTTCGAGCTCCAAGAACAGCGAGACATCGGTACGATACTTCCAGCCTTCGCCTTTGCGCATCCGCGCGTCCGAGGCGAACAGGCGCTTCGCGAGCGCGAGGATCAGCGCCATCGCGGCCTCGGACACCGGCCGCGGCCCGAAGCCGGGATTGTTGACGACCGCAACGCCGCGGCGAGTGGCCGCCTCGATGTCGATCGCGTCCGTGCCGCGGCCCGAGGAGGCGACGATCACGACGTTCGGGGCGAGCGCAAGCAGCGTGTCGTCGACTTTCTGGGGATAGCGCGCCGCGATCGCATGGGCGGCGGCGACCGACTGCTCGAGCTCCGCGCGCGTCGGGGAATGCAGCACCCGCACCTCGCAGCTGCTACGCAGCAGCTCCTCGCCCGCCGCGTGATACATCGGCTCTGCCAGTATGACGAGAGGACGCGCCATCACTGCTTCGCCAGCCCGAGTTCCTCGAGCACGCTCTTCACGTTGGCGAACTCGGTCTCGTAATACTTCCGCATCTCGGGGGCGGTCATGTACGCGTTCTCCCAGAGGCTGCGTTCGAGGAGCTTCTGCCACTCCGGGTCCTTTGCGAACCTGGCAAGCACGCTCTCCCAGTAAGGAACGGCCTGGGGCGGCATGGTCTTCGGACCCATGAAGCCCTGCGCCGTCGCATAGTCGATGTTCACGCCCAGTTCCTTCCAGGTCGGAATGTCCCTCAGGTAGCCCCCGCCGCGCACGGGGGTCGTCTGCGTTAGCACGCGCATCTTGCCGCTCTGGACATTGCCCGCGGGATTGACGGCGGATACGAGCGCCACGTCGAGGTGCCCGCCCAATACCGCGGCGATTGCCTCGGGGCCGGAGCGATAGGGCACGTTGGTCATCTGCTTGATATCCACGCCCGCTGCCTTCAGCGGGATCGCCGCGGCGAGATGCAGATGGTTGCCACGGTTGCCGAAGAAGCCGTAGCTGATGGAGGAGGGATCCTTGCGCATCTTCTCGATCAGGTCCTTGCCAGTCTTCAGCGGCGAATCGACGCGCACCGCGGTGACGTGGAACTCCTTGAACAGGATCCCGAGCGGCGTGAGGTCCCGCCAGTCGTGCTTGGACTCGCCGGTGAGTCCGATCGAGAGGAGGGTGTGCGTTACCGCCAATACCGTCTCTCCCGAACCCAGCTGGTTCACGTATTCGAGCGCGATCGCGCCGTTGGCGCCGGTCTTGTAGAGGACGTTTATCGGCTGATCGGTGAGCTTGTTGTCCTCCATGAACTTCTTCAGCGACCGGCACATCAGGTCGACCGAGCCGCCCGGAGCGGCCGGATTGACGAGCTCGATCGGCCGGGTGGGCTTCCAGGCAGGCGCCTGAGCATGCGCATGGGCGGCGGCGAGGAGCGCGCTTAGCGCGACGACGCGGATCATCGGGTCCCCCTCTTGAGATGGTCGCAATGGTGAGCCGCAGCCCCGGGTCTGTCAACGACTCCTATATAGGTTTTCATGCGCCGCAACCTTGACTCGGCGCTCGACGAAGGGCGTATCGTCGCCTAGCTCATATAGAGGAGCACTCCATGCCGCGCGCCATCGTGCTCAACCGCCTCGACAACGTCGGCACGCTGATCGACCCCGGTCGCGCGGGGGAGGGCTGTGCGTTGCAGGGCGAGGCGGACGGGGAGGTCCGCCTGTTGCAGGACGTTCCATTCGGCCACAAGGTGTGCATCCGGGAGACGCCCGCCGGTGCCGATGTGCTGAAGTACGGCCAGGTGATCGGCAAGACGTCGAAGCAAATGAAGGTCGGCGAGCACGCCCACACCCACAACGTGGAGTCGGCGCGCGGTCGCGGCGATCAAGCAAGGAGGTAGCGACCATGGCGCAGACATTCCTGGGTTATCCGCGCGAGGACGGCGCGATCGGCGTGCGCAACTGGGTCGCCGTGATGTCCATCATGGATAACTGCAATCCGGTGACCCGCGCGATCTGCCAGCAGGTCGACGGCACGATTCCGGTCACGACGCTCTTCGTGCGCGGCCAGTATGGGCGCGACCTCGAGATCGCCTACAGCACCCTGGCCGGGATGGGACGCAATCCGAACATCGCAGCGGTGCTCCTGGTCGGGCTGGAGGAGGCGACCACCGAGGAAGTGGCGCGCCGGATCCGGCCCAGCGGGAAGCCCGTCGAGGCGATCCACCTTCAGCCGCACGGCACGATCAACTGCGTCGCCGAGGGCACACGCCGGGCGTTGAAGATGGTGATGCGCGCCTCGAACGCACGACGCCGACCCTGTTCCTCCTCGGCGCTGATGGTCGGCGTCGAGTGCGGCGGCTCGGACACCACCTCGGGCCTCACCTGCAATCCGGTGATCGGCCGGATGTCCGACCGCCTCGTCGACGACGGCGGCACGGTCATCATCTCCGAGACCTCCGAGTTCTTCGGTGCCGAGCACCTGTTCGCCGCGCGTGCCAAGGATCCGGCGGTCGGCAAGGCGTTCACCGACATGGTGCTGCGCCTGGAAAAAGAGGCGATGGCCCAGGGCATCGACATCCGTGGCACCAACCCGACGCCCGACAACATCCGCGGCGGCCTGACGACCATCGAGGAGAAGGCGCTGGGCGCGATGGCGAAGGCCGGCACGCGACCGCTGTCGGGCGTGCTCGGCTACGGTGAATCGCCGAAAGGCAAGGGGTTGCACTTCCTCGACGCGCCCGCACCCGCGGTGGAGAACCTCACTGCGTTCGCGGCCGCCGGCTGCCAGCTCATCTGCTTCGGTACTGGCGTCGGCAACCCGATCGGCAACATGGTCGCGCCGACCCTGAAGGTGAGCGGCAACGTCAACACGCTACGCACCATGGCCGACAACATCGACTTCGATGCCTCCGACATCCTGGAGAAGAACGCCAAGGTCGGGCCGATCGGCGACCAGCTGTACGGCTATGCGCTCGAAGTCGCCTCGGGCACCCGGACCTCGAGCGAGATCCTCGACGTGCGCGAGACGGCGATCAGCCGCTTCGCCCCGACGATCTAGATGACGAAGCTCGCGCGCGTCTGCGATTCGATCGTGGGGCGGATCGAGTCGGGCGCGCTGCGTGACGGGGACCGGCTGCCCTCGGAGGAGCAGCTCGCTGCCGGGTTCCGCGTCAGCGTCGGCACGGTGCAGAAGGCGCTCTCGCGGCTTGCCCATTCCGGGCTGATCTCGCGCGAGCACGGACGCGGCACGTTCGTGTCGGGCTCGCGCGTCGGCCCGGGCGACGTCAACTACCTGCGCTTCCGCGATGCCGACGGGCGCGATCTGCCGCACTACATCAACGTGAGGTCGGTGCGGCGGCTGAAGCGCAAGGGCCCCTGGTCGGAGTTCCTCGGCACCGGCGCGAACATACGCATCGAGCGCATGATCAGCGTCGGCGGAAAGGTCGACCTCTATAGTGAGTTCTGGCTGCGCGACGCGGAGTTCGTGCGGCTCAAGAGCGGGTTGAACGGCTCGCACCGCCGTTATCTCGAGAAGAACCTGCGGGTGCTGCTCGGCCAGGAGCTCGCCTTACCCACGCTGCGCGTTGACCAGGTGATTCGCTTCGAGCGTCTGCCCAAGCCGGTGGCTAGCGACCTCGGCCTCGGGCCCGAGCAGCCCGGCTTCGTCATGGAAATGCGCGGCTACACGCTGCGCGATCGGCCGCTGTTCTACCAGCGGGTGTGCGCGGCCCCGTTCTCTGCAAACCTGGTGATCGTTCGCTGAGGAGGCTCGAGGTGAAACGCTCCGTTCTCGCGGTGCTGCTGGCGGCGTTTGCGGCCTGCGGCGCCGCGCAGGACTATCCGTCGCGACCCGTGCGCTTCATCGTCAACTTTCCGCCGGGCGGCGGCGTCGACCTGATCGCGCGCGTCGTGGCGAACGCACTGTCGCCCCGCATTGGGCAGCCGGTCGTGGTGGAGAACCGGCCCGGCGCGGGTGGGGCCGTCGGCGCGGCGGTGGTGGCGAAGGCGGCGCCGGACGGCTACACGGTCCTCGTCGCGTCTAACGCCGCGATCACGCAGATTCCGCACCTGACGCCACAACCCTACGATCCACTCAAGGACCTCGCGCCCCTCGTGAAGGGGGTCAACCTGCCCACCTCAGTGCTCATCGCCATCAACGCGCCGCACCAGACGCTTAGGGACGTGCTGGAGTTCGCGAAGTCGAACCCGGGCAAAGTGACCTGGGGGACGCCGGGCAACGGCTCGAGCATGCACATCGAGCTCGAGATGCTGAAGGAGAAGTTCGGCCTGGACATCACGCACGTGCCCTACAAGGGCGCGGCGCCGATCATGGCGGACACGATGGGGGGGCAGCTCACCATCGGTGCCCCGGGTCTGCCGCCGACGATCGGCAACGTCCGCGGCGGAAAGCTGCGCCTGCTGGCGGTCTGGAGCGCGAACCGGGTCGGGATCTTTCCCGACGTGCCGACGGTCAAGGAGGTCACCGGTGCGGCGGAGCTCGAAGGCTTTCCGACCTGGTACGGCTTCATGCTGCCGGCCGGCGTGCCGAAGGACGTCGCGGCGAAGCTCGAGGCCCAGGTCCTCGCCGCGATGCGCGATCCGGACGTGGTGAAGAAGATGACCGACTCGGGCGCGGAGATCGTCGCGGCGCCTGCGGACGCGTTCGGTGAGGCCAATCGGATCGAGTCGGCCGCATTCGCCGGTCTCTTCAAGAAGCTCAACATCAAGGCGGAGTAGGCATGAGAGCGCTCGTTCTCGCGTGTGCCCTGTTGGTGGGCGCCGGCGTGGCCACGGCGCAGGATTACCCTGCCCGGCCGGTGCGTTTCATCGTCTCGTTCCCGGCGGGCGGCGGCGTCGACCTCATGGGCCGCCTGGTCGCGAGCGTCGCTTCGCAGCGGCTCGGCCAACCGGTGGTCGTGGAGAACCGCACCGGCGCGGCCGGCTCAATCGGCACGGCCGCCGTTGCCAAGGCAACGGCGGACGGCTACACGGTGCTTGTCACCGGCGATGTGCCGGTCACGTCGGCGCATCTGCTGGCCAAGCTGCCGTACGACCCGGAGAAGGATCTCATGCCGCTCGTGAAGGGCGTCGAAGTTCCGACCGCGGTACTCGTCGCGGGCAACGCCCCCTACGGCACGCTCAAGGAGCTCCTCGACTACGCTCGTGCCAACCCGGGCAAGGTGAGCTACGGGACGCCGGGAAACGGCACCTCGATGCACGTGGAGCTCGAATCGCTCAAGGAGCGCCTCGGGCTCGACATCATCCACGTGCCGTACAAGGGCGCACCGCCGATCATCACCGACACGATGAGCGGGCAGATCACCATCGGCGCACCGGGCCTGCCGCCGACGATCGGCGGCATCAGGTCGGGCAAGCTGAAGCTGCTCGCGGTCTGGGGGCCGGCGCGCGTGGCGACCTTCCCCGACGTGCCGACGGTGCGCGAAGCTACCGGGGACCCGTCACTCGAGGGCATTCCCACATGGTACGGCTTCCTGCTGCCGGCCGGCGTGCCCAAGGAGGTTGCCGCGAAGCTGGAGGAGGCGATCATCGCGTCGCTTAGAGACCCGGAGGTGGCGAAGAAGCTGACCGAGGCGGGTGCGAACGTGGTGGCGCAGCCCTCGTCGGCGTTTGCCGAGGCGAACCGACGGCAGACGGCGACGTTCGCCGCCATCTTCAAAAAGCTGAACCTGAAGGCGGAGTGATGGCCTACGCGCCAGCTGCGCTGGAGCGCTGGACCGCCAGGGTGTTCGAGGCGTGCGCGATGCCCGCCGCCGACGCCGCGCTCTCCGCCGCGCTCCTGGTGCGCAGCGAGCTGCGCGGCTACCGCACCCATGGCATGACCCGCGTCGCGTCGTACGTCGACCGGCTCGAGGCCGGCGATTTCAATCCGAAGGCGGTGATGCGCCACCGGACGTTTCCCGGCGGCATCGTGCTCGAGGCCGACGGCGCGATGGGTCAGATTGCCGGCCCGCGCGCGATCGAGCTCGGTGTCGAGGCGCTGAACGGCTCGGGCTCGGTCCTGGTCGCGGTGCGCGACTGCGGCCACCTCGGCGCTCTCGGCATCCACGCGCTCATGTCCGCGGAAGCCGGTGTCTTCTGCATGCTCGGGCAGCGCACACCGCCGCTCCTCGCGCTGGAGGGCTTCCGCAAGGCCGCGATCGGCCACAACCCGATCGCGTTCGGCTGCCCGGTGCCTGGCGCCGCGCCGCTCGTGTTCGACATCGCGTGCAGTGTGGCGGCGCGTGGTCACATCCTGCTCGCGGCGCGCGAGGGCAAGCCGATTCCGGCGGGCTGGGCGGTGGACGAGGAGGGTGCTCCCACCACCGATGCGAAGCGGGCCCTCAAAGGCGCGCTGCTCCCCATGGGCGGGCACAAGGGGGTCGGCATCTCGATGATGGTCGAATGCCTGGCGGGTGCGATAAGCGCGACTGCAGCGTCGCTCGATCCAAGCCGAAACGCGCTCCCTGAATCGGGCGCGGTGGGCCGGCAGGGCGCCTTCCTCTGGATGGTCAAGCCCGGCGCGTTCGGCG
This sequence comes from uncultured beta proteobacterium, assembly GCA_963789885.1. Taxonomy (GTDB): domain Bacteria; phylum Pseudomonadota; class Gammaproteobacteria; order Burkholderiales; family SG8-39; genus DATEDA01. The sequence continues at coordinate 155,270 of CAWBNB010000003.1, forward strand.
ACGAGACTTTCTTCGGCACTTACATGTCGGCCTGGACCCGGACGTACATCGAGGCTGGTGCCGGCAGCGCCAAGCTCCCGGGCAGCCGTGGCGCGCGGCTGGAGAAGGAAGGTCGCGAGCGCGGCCTCGAGCTCGCGCCCGCGATCGCGAAGGAACTTGCAGCGCTCGGCGAACGACTGGGTGTCCCGTTCGATGTCTGACGACCGAGCCGGTGACGGCGCTCCTGCGGCCGCGTTCTGATCATCGACAAGCTCACTCCGTTGCAGCGAATTTCCGGGGTGCTGCTCGCGGCGGTGTGGCTGCTGGTGGTGGTCGATCTGCTGCTCGGGGTTCCCGTTCTGCGCACGCTGGCAGTGGGCTGCCTCGTCGCCTTTCTCCTCAGCGCAGTGCCGCGCGCGAGCGTCCACATCCGGGTGATCTTCCTCATCGCGACGGCGGCCTCGGGTTGGAGCCTCCTCGTCGCGCACGAGTGGGCGCCAGTACGACGCGGCCTCGAGTCGGGGATCATCATGGGGGCCTTCTTCCCCACGATCATGCTGCTGCGCGCGAGCGCGGACGAGAGCCCGCTCATTGGCGCGACGCGCGAACGCCTGGCGGGCTTCAGCGAACGGCAGCGGGAGATGTGGGTGCAAGCGGTCGCGCACCTACTCGGGTCCTTTCTGATGGTCGGTGGCTACCTGATCGCGCGTGCGGCGCTGCCCGCCGAGATGCCGGAGGCGCGGCGAATACGCCTTGCCGAGACCGCGGTCGTGGGACTCGGCCTCGCGGTGCTGTGGTCGCCGTTCTTTGTGGCAGGCGCCATCGCGAGCCAGCTGGTACCGACGGTGAGCGCTTGGCAGCTCCTGCTGCTGGGCCTCGGCTTCGCCCTCCTGGGCTGGGCGCTTTCCTTTCTGCTCTTCTATCGGGGAATGGACGCAGCGGCGGTCCTGCCGCCGTTGCGCGGCGTCGCGACGTTCGCAATCCCTTCGGCGGTGCTGGTTGCCGCGGTGATCGCGGTCAGCCTTGCCACGGGACTACGCAGTCTCGAAGCCATCGTGCTGGTCGTGCCGCTCCTCTGCCTCGGCTACCTTGCGACGCTCGGGTGGCGGCGCACGGCCCGTGCGCTCGGCCGTGTTCCACGGACGCTCGCGCGCCTCTCGGATGAACTCATCGTCTTCACCGCGGCGATGTGCCTGGGAGCTGTCGTGGCCGGGAGCGGCGCTGGGCGGGAACTCTCGCAAGCCATCGCCGGCTTCGCGGGCGTACCCTTGCTCCTGATCACCTCGGAGGTCGCCCTGATCGCGGGCCTGGGCTTTGCCGGCGTGCATCCGATGATCACCGCGACGCTGCTCCTTCCGCTGCTCGTCGAAGCGCACCGCCAGATCGCCACCCTGGTCGTGGCCTTCATCGTCGTCTTCGCCTGGGGATTGAGCTCGCTCGCCGCGATCTGGACGCTCCCGGTCGCCTCGGCGGCGACGACCTTCGGTGTCCCGGTGAGGCGCCTTGCAGTCGGGCGCAACGCGCGGTTCGCGCTGGTGTTCGGGATAACCGGCTGCTTCGTGCTGGCGATGGTCAACCGTGCGCTGACGAGCTAGAGCAGGTCCTTCTTGAATCGATCCACGAAGCCGGTGCGAACATCGCCGGCGCGGAACGCGGCATGCGAGAGCACCTTCTTCAGGAACGCAAGGTTGGTGTCGATCCCTTCGATCGCGATCGCGTCGAGCGTGGCGAGCATGCGCTCGATCGCTGCGCCGCGGTCCGCATCGAGGACGATGACCTTGGCGATCATCGGATCGTAGAAATGGGTGACGCGGTCTCCGGCGCGCACGCCGGTATCGATCCGGACCTGCCGGCTCGCGGCGGGAAGGTCGAATCTCGAGAGCACGCCGGGCGCCGGCAGGAAACCCTTCGCCGGGCGCTCGGCATACATGCGGCACTCGATCGAATGGCCGGAGACTTTCACATCGGCCTGCTGGTTCACCGGCAGCGCCTCGCCGGCCGCGAGGCGGATCTGCATCTCGACGAGGTCGAGGCCGGTGACCATCTCGGTGACCGGGTGCTCGACCTGGATGCGGGTGTTCATCTCGAGGAAGTAAAACCGCTGGGTCTCGGTGTCGAGGACGAACTCGATGGTGCCCGCGCCGCGGTAGCGCTCTTGTGCACAGAGCGTCACGGCGGCGTTGCACATCTCCTCGCGGGTCGCGGGCGAGAGCCCGGGTGCCGGGCTTTCCTCTATGATCTTCTGGAAGCGCCGCTGCGTGGAGCAGTCGCGTTCGTGCAGGTGCACCGCGCGGCCGTCGCCGAAGCCGAAGACCTGAACCTCGACGTGCCGGGCCTCGGCGATGTAACGCTCGAGGTAGACCGTGCCATCGCCAAAGGCCCGTGCCGCCATGGCCTGGGTCGACTCGACCGCCTGGGCGAGATCCTCCGGCTTGTCCACACGCCGCATGCCGATGCCGCCACCGCCTGCGGAAGCCTTCACGAGCAGCGGGAAACCGACCTCCCGCGCCGCCGCGTCGATACCCGCCGTGTCCCCGGGGCCGAATCGTGCGCTTCCCGGCAGCACGGGGACGCCGGCGGCCTTCGCGAGCAGCCGCGCGCGCTCCTTGTCGCCCATGTCCTCGATGCTCTTCGGGTCCGGGCCGATCCAGGCGAGCCCCGCCGCCTGCACCATTCGCGCGAAGTCCTCGTTCTCGGAGAGGAAGCCGTAACCAGGATGGATCGCATCGGCACCCGCCGCGTGCGCCGCCCCGACGATGTTCTCACCGAGAAGGTAGCTCTCCGCGGGCGGTGAGGGGCCGATCGGCACGGCCTGGTCGGCCATCTGCGCGTGCATCGCCTGGGCGTCCGCCTCCGAATGCACCGCCACTGTCGCGAGGCCGAGGCGCTTGCAGGTGTGCAGGATGCGGCAGGCGATCTCGCCGCGATTGGCTACGAGGACGCGTTTCATGCTTTGTCTTAAAGTCTACAATACTACACGATGAATCCGGTACTCCTGGAGATCCTGCGCGAGGCCCGTGCTGCCGGGAAGAGTGCGCTAGACGAACCCACGGCGAAGCGCGCGCTCGCAGCGTACGGCCTCGTCGTGCCGCGCGGTGTTTCGGTGCCACCCGGCGCGCCGCTCGCACTCGCCGGACTGCGAGGGCCCTTCGCGGCGAAGCTGATAAGCCCGGATGCCTTGCACAAGAGCGATGTGGGCGGAGTCCGTCTCGGCCTCGGGGACGCGGCGGCCGCGGCCGCCGCGGTGCGCGAGATCGAAGCGTTGGCGCGCAGCCGCAAGCTCGCGCTCGGCGGCGTGCTCGTCGAGCAGATGGCATCGCCCGGCGTGGAGCTCGTGATCGGCGGCCTGATCGACTCCTGTTTCGGACCGGTCGTCATGCTCGGTCTCGGGGGCGTGTTCGTCGAGATCTTCGGCGACACGGCGTTCCGCGTCTGCCCGATCGACCGGCAGGACGCGCTCGAGATGATCGACGAGCTACGCGGCGCGCCCCTGCTGCGCGGCGCCCGCGGCCGCGAGCCGGTGGACGAGGAGCGGATCGTCGAAGCGCTCCTCTCCGTCGGCGGGGACGAGGGATTTCTCGTCGAGGCCACGGACGAGATCGCGGAACTGGACATCAACCCGCTCATCGTCTCCGCGACCGGCGCGGTAGCCTGCGACGCGCGCATCGTGCTCTCCAGGGCGAAGCACCCCGCACGGCCCAGCGCGGACGCAAAGGACCCTTACGAGACCTTCCGTCCCATATTCCACCCGCGCGTGGTGGCGGTGGTCGGAGCATCGGCGAGCGGCGGCGTGTCGTTCGGCAATGAGTTCATCCGTCATTCGCGGAGCCTCGGGTACGACGGCCGACTCGTGCCGATCCACCCGAGCGCCACGGTCGTGGAAGGGCTGCCAGCGGTCAAGTCCTTCGCAGAGGTCGGCGAGCCGGTCGATCTCGCCTACATCGCGGTCGGGGCGTCCCAGGTTCCGGCGCTGATCTCTGCTGCGAGCGGGAGGGTACGCTTCGCGCAGGTCACTTCGAGCGGCTTCGGCGAGGTCACGGAGGGGCGTGAACTCGAGCGCACGCTCCTCGAGGCGGCACGCACCGCAGGCGTGCGGATAATCGGTCCTAACTGCCTGGGTGTGTACTCGCCTCGCGGCAAGATCACCTTCATCGGCGGCACGAGCCCGGAGCCGGGTGCGGTCGGCGTGATCACGCAGAGCGGCGGGCTTGGCGTGGATATCCTGCTTCGCGGCCAGTCCCGCGGGTTGCGCTACAGCGGCCTCGTCACGATCGGCAACAGCGCGGACGTCAGCCCGGCCGAGTTGGTCGAGTACTTCCTCGCCGATCCCGAGACGCGCGTCATCGGACTGTACGCGGAGGACATCAAGGACGGCCGCGCCTTCTTCCACGCATTGCGTGAGGCGCGCGGTGCGAAGTCAGTCGTCGTCCTGCTCGGTGGCCAGACGAGCCAGGGGCGGCACGCAGCGGCCTCGCATACCGGCTCGCTCGCCTCGGCAGCCGAGATCTGGCGCGGGCTCGCGACCCAGGCGGGGATCGCCCTGACCCGGACACTCGACGAGTTTCTCGATGTCCTGCTCGGATTCCAGGCGCTGTCACCCCGGCACACGCGCCCGACGAAGCGGTGCGTCCTGTTCGGCAATGGCGGTGGCACCAGTGTCCTCGCAGCGGACGCGTTCGGGCGCAAGGGGCTCGAGGTGAGCGCGATGCCAAAGCCGGCGATCGATGCGCTCAACGCGCTCGCGCTCCCGCCCGGCACTTCGATCGTCAACCCGATCGATGCTCCGGCGCCAACCCTGCGGCAGGAGGAGGGCCGGATCGCGGAACGCATCCTGGACATCGTCCTCGAGCATGGCGAGCCCGACGCGCTGGTGATGCACATCAATCTGCCGGTCTTCATCAAGTCGACCGACCAGCGCGCCGACTTCATGCGGAACCTGATCGACGCCGCCATCCGTGCGCGCTCGCGCCGTCCCGAGCAGGCCCATTTCGTCCTGGTCCTGCGCTCCGACGGCGCGGAACCCTCGGAGCGGCGCCGGCGCGAATTCCGTGAGCTTGCGGTCCGGCAAGGCATCCCGGTGTACGACGAGATGGCGAACGCCGCCGATGCCCTGGCGGCCATGTCATCCTTCGAGCACTACCTGGAGATGCGGCGCTAGGCGGCGAACTCCGCCCGGCCGGTCATCGCGAGCGCGCCGTCCGGCGTTTCGGCCCAGAGCTCGGCGCTGCGCCCGTCTGAGGACGTGTTCCCCGCACACCTGGAACGGCTCCGAATCGAAGAGCGGCGAAACGGCTCGATAGGTGAACGTCGCGAGCGACGCCTCGGGCATCCGCTCGCGGACGAGCTCCAGCAGGTAGGTCGCGATGAGCGGACCGTGCACCACGAGTCCGCCGTATCCCTCGACCTTCGCGTAATCCCGGTCGTAGTGAATGCGGTGGGCGTTGAAGATCAGCGCCGAGTAGCGGAACAGCAGCGCTTCGTTGGCGTGGATCTCCTTCCGCCAGGCGGGATCGGCGTGCGGCACCGGTTGCGGCGGAGGACTGGCTGCACCCGCCTCGCGGTAGACGATGTCGTGTTCTTCCTCGATCGCGAGCCCAGATGGTCCCGACAGGCGGTGGTGTACGGCGACGAAGACGAGCTTCCCGTTGCGGCCGGCTTTCTCGGTCACCGCGGCGATGTCCGATTTCCGGTCGACCGGGTCGTCGACAAGCAGCGCCCTGTGGAATCGCAGGCGGCCACCCGCCCACATGCGCCGCGGCAGCTTCACCGGGGGCAGAAATCCGCCGCGCGGCGCGTGGCCATCGACCGTCAGCGTGCCGGTCGGCACCACCGTATGAAACAGGATCCAGTGCCACCCGGGCGGTAGGGCGGCTCCCGGCGGGTAGCTGCGCGGGTCGTCGAGCGTCGCTGCGAGCTCGGCGACCCGGAGCGATCCGGGCGTATCGCGGGCGGATTCGCTCCGGCCGACCCACCGCTCCAGCTCTTCGGCCACGAACTAGGCCTGTGCGGTGATGCCGAGGCGGCTCATCAGCGCGCGATCGGCAGCGGCTTCCGGATTGCCGGTCGTGAGGAGCTTCTCCCCGTAGAAGATCGAATTCGCGCCGGCGAAGTAGCAGAGCGCCTGGATGCCCTCGCCGAGCTCCTGCCGGCCGGCAGAGAGGCGCACGTAGCTGCCGGGCATGGTGATGCGCGCCGCGGCGATGGTCCGGACGAACTCGAAGGGGTCGAGCGCTTCTGCGCCGTGGAGGGGGGTGCCCGCCACCTGCACGAGATTGTTGATCGGCACCGATTCGGGCGCGGGGTCGAGGTTCGCGAGCTGTGCGATGAGCGCGGCACGCTGTCGGCGCGTCTCGCCCATGCCCACGATTCCGCCGCAGCACACCCGGATTCCGGCCCCGCGCACCCGATCGAGCGTGTCGAGCCGATCCTGGTAGGTGCGCGTGGTGATGATCTCGCCGTAGAACTCCGGGGCCGTGTCGAGGTTATGGTTGTAGTAGTCGAGGCCGGCGTCTTTCAGCTGCTCGGCCTGGCCGTCTTTCAGCATCCCGAGCGTCGCGCAGCTCTCGAGGCCCAGCCCCTTCACGGCCCGGACGAGCTGCAGCACGCCCTGCAGATCCCGGTCCTTCGGGCCTCGCCACGCGGCCCCCATGCAGAAGCGCGTCGCGCCGTTCGCTTTCGCCGCATTTGCCGCCGCGACGACCGCATCGACGCCGAGAATCGGTTCGTTCTCGACGCCGGTGTGGTAGCGCGCCGCCTGCGGGCAGTACTTGCAGTCCTCGGGGCAGCCTCCGGTCTTGATCGAGAGGAGCGTCGAAAGTTGCACGGTGTTCGGAGGGAAGTTCTGCCGGTGAACGCCGTGGGCACGGTAGATGAGATCGCTGAACGGCAGCTCGAGGAGTTCGTGGACGTCGCCGACCGACCACTTCGCACCGCGCGCGGCAGAATGGCCGTTGTCGTGCCGCAGGAACCCGGATGTCGCTTCCATCGCGGGGCGTCCGCTACTCGACGTTCTCGTTCCGCAGTAACTTCACCGCGGTGTCGCGCGAATCGCGCACGAGCTTCTCGGCCGCCTCCTGCGCAGCCTTCGGGTCCTTGCCCTGGACGGCCGAGAACAGCATGCGCCAGTTGCGCACTGACTGGGCACGCCGCTTAGGCGTCGAGAGCCCCAGGCGTGCATATCGCAGCGTCTGGTGCGCGAGCGAGAAGATCATGCTGCGCAGGAACCGGTTGCCGCTCGCCTCGGCAACCATCAGGTTGTACCGGTAGACCGCGCTCGTGTAGGCATCCGCATCACCGACCTTCGCGATCTCGGCGAGCCGCTCGACGCCGACGCGCAGCCGCGCGATGAACTCAGGATCACGCCGCTCGGCTGCGATGCGGGCGGCGAGGCCGATGAGCGAGATGCGGACCTCGAACAGATCGTTCACTTCCCCCACGTTGAGCTGAGTGACCTGTGCACCGCGGCGCGCATTGATCTGCACGAGCCCGTCGCGCTCCAGGATGCGCAGCGCCTCGCGGACCGGGCCGCGGCTGACCCGGAAGCGATCGGCGACCTCCTGCTCCTGGATCCGCGCGCCAGGCTCGTAACCGCCCTGGATGATCGCGTTCCCGATACGCTCGGCGATCTGCTCCGGCAGCGATAGCGTCTGCGCCGACGGGCTCGGCGACCAGGCATAGACCGCATCCGGCTCCGCTGCAGGTGCGGCGCGCCGCGGGTTCTTCGTTCCCAGGTTCAGGTCAGCTCTCAATGATCGCGAGCTCCTGACCTTCCGAGACGTCCTGGCCCTCCTGGACCAGGATCGCCTTGAGGGTCCCTTTCACCGGCGCGACCACGGGAATCTCCATCTTCATCGATTCCATGATGAGGATGGTCTCCTCCTCCTGTAACGATTGCCCGGGCTGCGTGACGATCTTCCATACCTTGCCGGTGATTTCGGCCTTCACCTTCTCCGTTGCCAATTCCTTCCCCTTCGTCGTTTGCGATGGATTCTAGAAGGTCGTGGGCCAGCCCCCCAGGAGGTGCCTGCCGATGCCCTTCGTGGGACGTCGCTGGTGCACCTCCAGCAGCCGCGCCAGCCAGCGGCGCGACTCGCGCGGGTCGATCACGGCGACCGCAGAAAAGATCCCGGCGAGGTCATAGGCCGAGCTGTCGCGCTGGATCTCCTGCTTGAGCGACTCGAAGCGCGCCGGGTCGTCCTCTCGCTTGACGCCGTAGACCACGTTGACACCGACGTTCGGATCCATGAACCCCACGTCCGCGCTGTACCACGCAAGCATCTCATCGGTGTTCCGGGTCCCGCCCATGTTGAGATAGGCCTGGCCGTAGCTCTTGCGCATCACGACCGAGAACTTCGGGACGGTGCACATCTGCAGCGCGGACATCATGTTGATCACCTTCCCGGGGGCCTTGCGCCGCTCGCCCTCGACCCCGATCAGGAAGCCCGGCGTGTCGACGAGGATGACGATCGGGATGTTGAACGAGTCGCAGAGGACGAGGAAAGTTGTCGCCTTGTCGCAGGAGTCCGGGTCCATCGCGCCCGCTTTGAACATCGGGTTCGATGCGAGGATGCCCACGGTGCGGCCGTCGATCCGGCCGAGGGCGGTGAATGCCGTCTTCGCGAACCGGTCCTTGAGTGGGAACAGTGTCCCCGGGTCGCAGATCGCGGCCGCGACCTTGCGCATGTCGTAGACCTTCGCGCGGTCCTCGGGCACAAGCTCGAGCAGCTTCTGCGCCGGCTCGTCGGCGCCCGCGGGCACCGCCGTCCGCGGCGGTAACTCGTTGTGATGCGACGGCAGGTACGAGAGGAACTTCTTCAGCAGGTCCAGTGCCTCTTCGTCGGTGTCGACGCCGTAGTCCACCTTGCCGGTGACCTCCGCCTGCATGCGCCAGCCGGAGAGCTCCTGCGGGTCGATCTTCTGTCCGATGGCGATCTCGGTCACCCGGGGGCTGGAGATCGCGAGCTGCGCGTCCTTGCGCATCACCACGAAGTCGGAAAGCTGTGTGAACCAGCAGGCCGTGCCGAATGCGGGCCCGAGCACGGCCGCTACGTATGGGATGTCGCGCATCCGAATGAACTGCGTGGGGTCCTGGCCGAGCGTGCCGGTGCCGATCGCGCCCATCGTGTCGGGAATGCGTGCGCCGGAGGACTCGTTCAGGAGCAGGAGCGGGATGCCGTTGGCGAGCGCCATCCTGCGCATCTGGCCCATCTTGCGTACGTTGATCGGGCTGGAGGAGGCGCTCTTCACGGTGATGTCGTGTGACACCACAGCGGCCTCACGCCCCTCGATGCGGCCGTACCCGCATACCTTGCCATCGGCCGGCGTGCGGTCCCAGTCCTCGCGCGGCTCACCGCGCGCGAACATGCCGATCTCGAGAAAGGTCCCGGGGTCGAAGAGGTAGTCGATCCGCTGGCGTGCGTTCAGGCGCCCCTGCGAAGCCTGCTTGGCGAGACGGTCCGCGCCGCCCATTTCGAGCGCCTGCTTCGTGCGGCGGGCATGCTCCTCGATGTACTTTTCGAATGCCATCTCGCGGTCCGATCGTGCGGGTTGTCAACAATCGTACAAGGCGATGTTAAACTCTTTGCCCATGAGCTGGAAGCCCGAAGTCGACGAGATCGAGCGGCGCAAGCAGTTCGCGTACAAGCTGGGCGGCGAGGAGGGCGTGCGCCGCCAGCACGAGGCGGGCCGGCTCACCGGGCGCGAGCGCATCGAGCGGCTCGTCGACCCCGGGTCCTGGTTCGAAATCGGCGTCATGGCCGGCAAGGGCGAGTACGACAAGGCAGGCAACCTCGTCAGCGTGCGCCCATCGAACGCGATCATCGGCACCGGGCGCATCAACGGCCGCAAGGTCTCGCTGGACGTCGATGACTACACGATCCGCGGCGGCTCCTCCGAGGCCACGGTCTCGGAGAAGTGGATCTACGCGGAGAACTACGCGCTCGAACACCGCCTCCCGCTCATCCGTCTCTGCGAGAGCGCGGGCGGCAGCGTGCGGCTCGTCGAGCAGCAGGGCGGGACGAAGATCCCGGGCTATCCCACCTGGCCGATGGTCGGTCTCCTCGGCTACATCCCGGTCGTGGCGGTCGCCCTTGGCCCGTGCGCCGGTCTGGGGGCGCTGAAGGCCGGTTGCTCGCATTTCTCCATCATGGTGAAGGGCACGAGCCAGGTCTTCGCGGGTGGCCCGCCCGTGGTCGGTCGCGCAGGAATGGGCGACGAGATCGACAAGGAGCAGCTCGGCGGCTCGCAGATGCACACCCGCGTCTCGGGCGTCATCGACAACGAGGCCGAGAGCGAGGATCACGCCTTCGATCTCGTGCGCCGTTATCTCTCGTACATGCCGAGCAGCGTGTTCGAGATGCCCCAGCGCTCGACGCCCACCGACGATGCGAACCGCCGGGAGGAGGAGCTCCTGGGCATCATTCCGCGCGAGCGGCGCAGGGTCTACAAGTCCCGGCGCATCCTGGAGCTCGTGCTCGACAAAGGGTCGCTCTTCGAGATCGCGCCGAACTACGGCCGCTCGGTCGTGACCTGCCTCGCGCGTCTCGACGGCTATCCGGTCGGCGTCATCACGAACGACCCCTACCACATGGGCGGCGGGCTCAATCGCCCGGCGGCGGAGAAGATGGAGACCTTCGTCGACCTCTGCGACACGTTCCACCTTCCGATCATCAACTTCGTCGACCAGCCGGGAACGGTGGTGGGAATCGAAGGCGAGAAGATGGGGAACGTCCGCGGCTCGGTGCGCGTGGTCTCGGCCATCGAGCAGAGCAAGGTGCCATGGTGCGCGGTCGTGATCCGGCGCCTCTACGGTCTCGCCGGGACCGCCTACGCGCGCATGCAGGGCATCAACCTGCACTACGCGTGGCCCTCCGGGCGCTGGGGCTCCATCCCCTTCGAGGGCGGGATCGCCGCAGCGTACCGACGCGAGCTTGACGCCCTGCCCGAAGCCGAGCGTGCCGCCCGGCTCGCGCAGCTCGAAACGCACTACGAGCGGCTGGCTTCGCCGTTCCTCACGGCCGAGAAATTCCGCGTACCGGACATCATTGATCCACGCGATACGCGCCGCGTCCTGTGCCACTGGATCGAGGACGCGTGGCGGATGCTCCCCGAGCAGCTCGGGCCGCGCGGGCGGACGATGCGGAAGTAGGGGACAGGCAACTGGACAGCCTGCTTCTCTGCGTCGGGCTGATCCTCCTGATTCTCGTCGGGGCGCCGATCGGCCTGGCGATGATCCTGCTGCCGACCCTCTACGTCCTCGCCACCGGGGAGGCGCCCCTCCTCACGGTGCCTCACCAGATGTTCGAGGCGGTCGCGAAGTATCCGCTGGTGGCGATCCCGTTCTTCATCCTTACCGGCGAGCTGATGAACAGCTCCGTCGTGACGCAGCGGATCCTCGAGCTGTCGCGGGCGATCGTGGGCCGGCTGCGCGGCGGCCTCGCGCAGGTCAACGTGGTATCGAGCATGTTCTTCGCGGGCATGAACGGGTCGGCGGTAGCCGACACCGCGACGGTCGGCACGGTGCTCATCCCGGCCATGAAGCGCTCCGGCTACTCGCCCGAGTTCGCCGCCGCGCTGACTGCGGTGGCCTCGACGATCGGCGGCATCATCCCGCCGAGCATCGCGATGATCATCCTCGCGAGCGCCGCGAACCTCTCGGTCGGCGCGCTGTTCGCAGGCGGCATCCTGCCGGGGGTGCTGATCGGATTGATGATGATCGCCGTGACCTATTGGATCGCCGTGCGGCGCAACTACGAGCGCAGCGAAGAACCCTTCAGCGTCGCGCGTTTCGCCGGTGCCCTGTGGCGCGCCTCGGGCGCGCTCGTGATTCCGGTCGTTCTTCTCGGCGGCATTCTGGGAGGCTGGTTCAGCTCGGTCGAGGCGGGCGCGATCACCGCTGCGGCGGCCGTTCTGGTCGGCGGCGTGCTCTACGGCAGTCTGACGCTCGCGGACGTCGTCGGTGCCTTTATGCGCTCGGTCAAGCTCTCGGCGTCCGTGTTCATCGTGCTTGCCGCTTCGGGGCCGTTCAGCTGGCTGCTCGCCAAGTTCGGCACCATCGCGATCCTCGAGCACTGGCTGATGGGCTTCGTCGGCAACCCGGTGCTCTTCGTCGTGGTCCTGGTCGGACTGATCCTGCTCATCGGGACATTCCTGGATGCGCCCGCCAACATCATCATCTTCGGGCCGATGCTCGTCGCCGTAAGCGCGACGGCGGGATTTCCCCCGGTCCAGGCAGCGCTCGTAGTCGTCGTGGGATTCCTGCTGGGGATGGTCACGCCCCCCGTCGGGGCCTGCTACTTCCTCGCCTCGTTCATCGCGGAAGCGAAGCTCGAGCGCGTCGCCGTGGAGATGGTGCCATACATGCTGGTCGAGGTCGTGGTGCTGTTTCTCATGTTCGCCGTGCCGGCGCTGACGCTTGGGCTGCCACGCGCGCTCGGGCTCGGCTGAGGGCAGGATGCTCGCGCGCGCGCTGGATTTCCTCCTCGGCAGAATCATCACCAGGGCGTGCGTTGCAATGCTCGCGGCGATGGTTACCTTCACGCTCTACACGGTATTCATGCGCACCGTGATGAACGATCCGCCGTTCTGGGGCGATACGCTCACGCTGATCGCCAATATCTGGCTGGTCATGCTGTCGTTCGCGCTCTCCATACGCAGCCGCGAAAGCATCGCGATGCAGATGATCTACGACTACGTGCCTGCGCGGGTCGCGGGAGCGCTGGAAACGCTTTGGAATCTGCTGTTCGTGGCGCTCGGGCTTATGATGATCGTCTACGGATACATGGTTGCGGCGCGCATCCCGGGCACGTACTGGGAGCTCGGCAACGCACCGAAGAGCTGGCTGATGATGATCCTGCCCGTGTCCGGAGTCCTGGTCGCCCTGGCAGCGCTGCGGGTGCTCGCGGAGGACCTCGGCGCGTTGCGCCGGGGCGAGCGGCTGGGTCGCCGTGAGGGAGTAGGAGAAGTCTGACAGACAACATGCGACGGAGGAGACAGTGATGATTCAGCGCGCACTTATCGGCATTCTTTTCGCGGCGGCACTCGGCGTGCAGAACGCCGGGGCGCAGGAGCGCCTCAAGCTCTCCATCGGCTCGACAGCGAACCCCGCCTGGTCGCTCGGCAAGGATCTTCACAACGTCATGAAGCCGAACCTCGAGAAGTACTCCGACGGGCGGATCGAGCTGACGATTCACGGCGGCGGCGTGCTCTGCAACGAGCAAGCCTGCGTGGAACAGATGAAGCTCGGTCAGATCGACATGGCCACCGTCTCGAGCGGCAACGTTGGCGCCTTCGGCACGACCTTCGACATCATCAACCTGCCCTATCTCTTCAAGGACGCCGAGACGGCCAACAAGATCACCACTGCCTGGCTCGCGAAGGAACTCGCGCAGCGCGCGGAGAAGGAGATGAAGGTGTACGTCGTCGCGCTGGTGCCGGTGGGTGGCTTCCGCAACATCGTCAACACCCAGCGGGAGGCCCGCGTCCCGGGCGACCTGAAGGGCCTCAAGATCCGCGTCACGAAAAGCCCGACGGAGTTCAACCTGGTGAAAGCATGGGGCGCGGTCCCAGTCCCCTACGACTGGGGCCAACTCTACGAGGGGCTGCAGTCGGGCGTGGTGCAGGGCATGTACCTGCAGGACGCGTTCACCTCGGCGGGCAAGTTCTTCGAGGTGGTCAAGTACGTCACGGAGGTGAACGGCGCCTACAGCGCGCACCCGATCCTGATGGATCTCGCGCGCTACCAGAAGCTGCCGCAGTTCGCGAAGGACGCGCTCGCCAAGGTCGGCGCCGACCTTGCCCGGGAGTCGTACGCGTTCGACGTCGAGTGGGTGAAATCCGCTGGTGCGGCCATGCAAGGCAAGGTCAAGAGCTACAAGCCGACGCAGGCCGAGATGGCGCAGTGGCACAAGGGAGCCAAGGACGCCTGGATCGCGGTCAAGGGGACCTATGATCCGAAGCTCGCGCTGCGCATCCTCGAGGAGCAGGGCCAGACGGAACTGATCGCCGATCTCAAGGCCGCGAAGGCGCTCTGATGATCGTCGACGCTCATCATCATCTCTGGGACCTCGGGCGCAACCGCTACCCGTGGCTCCAGGGGGAGATGCACGATCGCGGTTGGGGCGACATGCGATCCCTGCAAAAGAACTATCTCGTTTCCGATCTCCTCGCGGATGCGACCGGGCAGGACCTCAAGAAGTCGGTCCACCTGCAGGCGAACTTCGACCCGTCGAACCCGGTCGGCGAGACGGAGTGGCTCGAGGAGACGGCGGCGCAGCACGGCTTCCCCCATGCGATCGTCGGCTTCGCGGATTTCTCCTCCGAGAACGTTGCGGCCGTCCTGGATGCTCACGCACGCGCATCGAAAAGGATGCGGGGCATCCGCCAGGTGCTCAACCGACATCCCGATCCGAAGCGAAACCGCGCACCGCAGGACTATCTCTCGAACGAGGTCTGGCTTGGGAACCTGGGGCTTCTCGGGCGCTACGGCTGGTCCTTCGACGCGCAGATCTACTACCAGCAGATGCCTGCGCTGGAAGCCCTGGCGCGGAGGTATCCCGACCTGCAGTTCGTCCTCGACCACGCCGGGATGCCCGCCGAGCGCGACGCGGCGGGGCTCGAAGGCTGGCGCCGCGGCATGAAGAGCCTCGCGAAGTGCCCGAACATTGCGCTCAAGCTCTGCGGCTACGGCATGGTGGACAACCGGTGGACCGTCGAGTCGATCCGGCCGTTCGTCCTCGGACCGATCGAGTGGTTCGGGCCGGAGCGCGCGATGTTCGGGTCCAACTTCCCCGTCGATCGGCTGATGACGAGCTACGCCCGCCTCTGGGACGCGTACCGCGAGATCACCGCGGGATTCTCGGCGAGCGAGCGGCACCAGCTCTTCGCCGCCACGGCGGAGCGGATCTACCGCATCTGACCTTTCCGACCGCGCGGGTGGGGACTGCGGGCTCGCGCGGCCCCCGGCAACGCGCGCATTGCGAGGCGGGCCCGGCTAATGCAGAATTCGAATTGTCGACAATAGTACAAGAGCCGAGGAGACGGAGGAGGTGGGACGCAAGGCGATCGTCGCCGGTGCGCTCGGCATCGTCGGACGCAACATCGCTGAGTATCTGCACGCGAGAGGCGGCTGGGAAGTCATCGGCGTCGCTCGCGGCAAACCGAAACAGCCCGTCAACTGGCGGCTCGAGCACGCCGATCTCACCGACCAGGCCGGATGCCGGAGGCTGATCGCGTCCGAACCTGGAATTACTCACCTCTTCTACGCCGCGCGCGCGCCGATCCCCGACGCGTCGGCTGAGGCCGCTGCGAACCTGCGCATGCTTGAGAGCCTGTTGCGACCGCTCGATCAGGCGACGAACTTCGAGCACGTCTGCCTGGTGCACGGGACGAAGTGGTACGGCTCACATCTCGGCCCCTTTCGGACCCCCGCGAAGGAGGACGATCCGCGGCACCTGCCGCCGAACTTCTACTTCGACCAGGCGGACCTAGTGACTACGCTGCAGCCGGGCAAGCGCTGGACCTGGTCCACGGTCCGTCCTGCGATCGTGTGCGGGTTTTCCCTAGGTTACCCCCATAACATCGTGGCGGTGCTCGGCGTCTACGCGGCGATTTCGAAGGCGCTCGGGCTGCCCTTGAGATTTCCCGGTACGCGCGCGTGCTTCGAGGCGGTCAGTCAGGCAACCGACGTCGGTCTCCTCTCGGAGGCGATGGTCTGGGCGGCAACCGAGCCGAAATGCGCCAACGAAAGCTTCAACATCGTCAACGGCGACCTGTTCCGCTGGCGCAACCTGTGGGAGAAGCTCGCGCGGCATTTCGGCATGGACAATGGCGGTGTGCAGACCGTTTCGCTCGCGGCCACGATGACCGACAAGGAACCACTGTGGCAGTCGATCGTGAAGCGCCACGGCCTGCGGCCGCTCGCCCTCGCCGAGATCGTCAACTGGACTTACGCGGACATGAGCTTCCGCCAGAACTGGGATCACATCTCCTCGACCCTGAAGGCGCGCCGACTGGGCTTCGAGGCTTGCGTCGACACCGAGGACATGTTCCTCGATCAGCTCGAGCGGTTCCGCGCGGAGCGCGTCCTGCCGTGAGCAAGCCGGTGCCGTCCTCGGCACAAAGCCGGGCGATCGTCGTCGACCGGGTCTCGCATCGTTTTCCGAGCGGTTTGCTCGCCGTCGAGGAGATGACCTTCAAGGTGCAACCCGCAGAATTCGTGGTCATCGTCGGCCCGAGCGGCTGTGGCAAGACCACCATCCTGAACATCATTGCCGGGCTGATCGCGAAGCAGGCCGGAACGGTGACCGTTGGCGAGGCCGCGCCCAAGGCCGGCCGACATGACGTCGCCTACATGTTCGCCCAGGACGCGCTCCTGCCCTGGCGGCGCGTCATGGACAACGTACTCTTCGGGGTCGAAGTCCAGAGGACGAGCCGTGTCGAACGTGGCGTGCGGGCGCAGGCGACCGAGCTCCTGGCGATGGTCGGGCTCCAGGGCTTCGAGGACGCGTACCCGCGCCAGCTGTCGCACGGAATGCGCCAGCGGGTCGCACTGGCCCGCACCTTTCTCATGCCGAGTCCCGTACTGCTCATGGACGAGCCGTTCGGTGCACTGGATGCGCATACGAAGCTGATGCTCGAGCAGGGACTGCTCCGGTTGTGGGAGAGCAGCAAGCGCACCGTGCTCTTCATCACGCACGACCTGGCCGAATCGATCCTGCTCGCCGACAGGATCCTCGTCTGCACTGCACGCCCGGGCCGGATCAAGTCGGAGATCACGATCGACCTGCCCAGGCCGAGAAGCATCAGCGCCCTGCAGAACGACGCCCGTTATCACGAGTACTACCGGCGCATCTGGGGCGAGCTCGGAACGGAGATGGAGGTCTGATGGAAACGGCTCGGAAGCAAGCGTCTCTCGTGGCCCTCTATGCCGGCCGCCTCGCGATCCTCGCCGCGTTCTGCGTGATCTGGTGGGGCGCAGTGCGCTTGCGGCTCGTCGACAAGTTCTTCGTCAGCACGCCGCTCGACGTGGTCAATTTTCTGATGACGCACTTCACTTCGCAGATCGTACCGAACGCGCTCAACACCCTGCTCGCGACCCTCATCGCGTTCGTGCTGTCCGGGGTATCCGGCGTCCTCGCCGGGCTGGTACTCGTGGAGCTGCCGGGTGTAAAGCGGTTGGTCGACCCGTTCCTGACGGCGCTGAACAGCATGCCACGCATCGCGCTCGCGCCGATCTTCATCCTGTGGTTCGGCATCGAGCTCGCCTCCAAGGTGGCGCTCGCCTTCAGCCTGGGTTTCTTCATCGTCCTCATGAGCACTTTCGCAGGCATCCGTAACGTCGATCCGGTGCTGCTGCGCCTGTCCCGGTCGCTCGGCTGCTCGCCGTGGCAGCAGTTCACCAAGATCACGCTGCCCTGGGCGGTGCCGAGCGTGTTCGCCGGACTCAAGCTCGCGCTCATCTACTCGTTTCTGGGCGTTGTCACGAGCGAGATGCTTGCATCGAAGCTCGGCTTGGGCCAGTTGATCATGTACTACTCGGGGCTGCTTCGCATGGAAGCCGTCCTCGCCATGCTGGTCGTGATGGCCGTGTGCGCGGTGGCGCTCACCATGATCGCGGACCGCATCGAAGCGGCGCTGCTCGGCAGCTGGACCGAATCGGCGCAATCGGCTCGGGGCTGAGCAGGCCCGGAGTCCCTTCACACAAAGGAGGTACTGCATGAAACGCGGAATCGGAATGCGAGGGGCACTCTCGGCGCTTGCGGCGCTTGCGATTGCGGCGGCGGGAGGGGCGGCTCGAGCGCAGGAGATGGACGTCAAGATCGGCTTCTATCCCGGAACGACGTTCCACCTCCCGGTATACGTCGCGGACGCGAAGGGGTTCTACAAGCAGGCGGGTCTGCAGTACACGCTGATCCCGGTCGCCAACGGGCCGCTCATGAACTCGCAGATGGGTAGCGGCGCGATCGACTTCGGCCACCAACCACCGAGCAATGTCGGGCTCGCGCGCGAGCAGGGCATGGACCAGGTGTTCATCGTCGGCAACGTCACGATGCCCTGGGTCCTCATCGCCAAGAAAGGGATCAAGGTCCCGAACAAGGGCAAGTACCCTGACGTGATTGCCGACCTGAAGGGGCTCAACTGGGGCGTGTACGGACGCGGCTCGGACGGCGAGGTCTTCATGCGGGTGATGGCGGGCGACGCCAAGCTCGATGTGGAGAAGGACATGACCTGGATCGGCGTCGGCGGGCCGGCCACCGGCCTCCCGGCGCTCAAGGCAGGGCGAATCGACGTCTACATGGCGATCGCGCCGGCACCCACCGTGGCCGAGGCCCTCGACTATGGCTCCACGATCCTGGATCTGCGCAAGGGCGAAGGGCCCGGCGACTTCAAAGGTATCCACTACAACGCGGTCGTGACCCTTCGCAAGACTGCGCAGTCGCGGCCGAAGGCGGTGGCGGCGATGGTGGAGGCGACGATCAAGGCGCATTGCTGGCTGCGCAAGCCCGAGAACTTCAACGAGCTGCTCGCCATCGCGAAGTCGCGCCTGCCGGTCGCCGAGCTCTCGGACAAGCAGTTCGCCGAGATGATCAGGGAGAACATCCCGACCTTCTCGCCCGTGATGCCGGCTGCAGACTTCAAGACCTGGAACGACATGCTGCTGCGCGCGAAGATCCTCAAGCAGCCGGTGCCTGCGGATCAGACGCGATGGAGCACGATCCCGGCCGCGCAACCTCCATGCTGAAGAAGCACCCACCCTCGTCCCGGCGCATCGCGGTCATTGGCGCGGGCGCCTCGGGCCTGTGTTGCGCGAAGTACCTGCTACAGGACGGGTTCGAGGACCTCACGATCTTCGAGATCGGGACGCAGATCGGTGGGCTCTGGTGTTACCAGAACGACAACGGCCGGTCGTCCGCGTACCGCACGCTGCACATCAACACCGCGCGGAACCTCACGAACTTCAGCGACTTCAGGTTCGATGACAGCGTGCAGACTTTCCCCGATCACTGGGACATGCACCGCTACCTCGTTGCCTACGCGGAGAAGTTCGACCTCACACGGCGCATCCGCTTCAAGTCGCGCGTCGTCGACCTGCGCCCGGCGCCCGGGTACCGCAGCACTGCTCCTCGCTGGCAGCTCCGGCTCGAGGACGGTTCCGTGGAGGAATTCGATCGGGTGGTCGTCGCCACCGGCCATCTCTCGAAGCCCCTGCACGTCCCTCAGTTCCAGGAAGGGTTCAAGGGCGAGTACGTGCACTCGCACTACTACCGCGAGCCGGAGCCCTTCGCCGGCAAGCGGATATGCGTGATCGGCGTCGGGAACAGTGCCTGCGACATCGCAAGCGATGTCTGCGTCACGTCTCCCCAGTGCGTGATGGTCGCCCGCTCGGGCGTGATGATCGGTCCGAAGCTGATCTTCGGCCACGCCTTCACCGACATCACGATGAAGCTCTACCGCAAGTGGATACCGGACTGGCTGCGGCGCCGAACGATCTCGTTCCTCGTCTACCTGATCCACGGCCGCATGACCGACCTCGGGTTCAAGCCGCTCACGCGTCGCGCCCACCCCACAACGAGCGCGGTCGTGGTGCAGCACATCGCTTACCGGCGCATCATCGTGAAGCAGGGGATTGAGCGCATCGAGGGCAGGCGGATCTTCTTCAGCGACGGGACGAGCGACGAGTTCGACACGATGATCGCGTGTACCGGTTACGTGATCGACCTGCCGTTCGTGGCGCCGGAAGTCCTCCAGGTCAAGGACAACTCGGTCGACCTCTACAAGCGGATCTGCGCGCCGGGCTGGAACGGGCTGTACTTCATGGGCATGTTCAACACGACCACGGCGCTCAACCTCGTTTTCGAGCGGCAGGCGCGCTGGATCTGCGCGATTGAGCGCGGCGAGGCGGCGCTCCCCTCGGCGGACGAGATGCGGGCGGACATCGCGCGCAAGAAGCAGTGGATCGCGAAGTACTACGAGGCCTCACCGCGGCACACGATCGAGGAGGAGCATCTGTATTACCTCGACGAGTTGGACAAGGCGGAGCGGGCGGGCCGGCGACAGATGGCGCGGGCGGCATGATCACGCTCGGCGATTTCCGCATCGGCCGCGCCGTGGAGCACGAGGGCCCTTTCGTGCGCCCGCAGGATTTCTTTCCCGGCTGGGACCCGGCGGTGCTAGAGGAGACGCGCGACTGGATTGGCCCGGTGTTGGACGCCGCGAGCGGACAGCTGATCCTCAGCTTCCATGCGTTCGTGGTGCGGACCGGGCGTCACACCATCGTCGTGGATACCTGCCTCGGCAATGACAAGGAGCGACCTCTCCGCCCCCTCGGTCACCAGCGCAAGGGCGACTTCCTCGCGACGCTCGCAGCCGCCGGCGCACGGGCCGAGGAGGTGGACTTCGTGATGTGTACGCACTTGCACTGGGACCACGTCGGCTGGAACACCCGGCTCATAGACGGTCGCTGGGTACCCACCTTTCCGAACGCCCGGTACATCATCGCGCGGCGTGAGTACGAGCACATGGACGCGCTGCATGCGCGCGGCGATGCGACCATGCACGGACTCGCCTTTGCCGACAGCGTACTGCCCATCATGCGTGCGGAGCGCGCCGTCCTCGTCGCGGATGACTATGCGCTCGAGGACGGCGTATGGCTCGAACCCTGTCCCGGCCACACGCCTGGAAATGTGGTGATCAACGTACGCTCGAAGGCCGCGCGCGGGGTCTTCCCCGGCGACGTGCTGCACTCACCCCTGCAACTCGCGCGACCGGAATGGTCGAGTCGTGCCTGCGATGACCCCGCGCTCTCGAGCGTCTCGCGCCGGCGCTTCGTGGAACAGCATGCGGATACCGGCAATCTCGTCATGCCGGCGCACTTCCTCGCACCTTCGGCCGGACGTATCGTGCGCCGGCAGAATGCGTTCGGCTTCGTCACCGCCTGACAGAGCAAATGTTCCAGCCGCTGACCGGGATCCGTGTGCTCGACCTGAGTCACCTGGTTGCCGGGCCTTACTGCACGTACCTCCTCGCGATGCTGGGCGCCGAGGTCGTCAAGGTCGAGCCGCCGGAAGGTGAGTGGACGCGAGGGCAGGGCAGCGATCGGGCCCTGAACGGAGCGCTGATGGGAATCACGTTCCTTGCGCAGAACGCCGGCAAACGATCCGTCACGATCAATCTGAAGCATCCGCGAGGCGTTGAGCTCGTGCGGAAGCTCGCCGAGCAGAGCCAGGTCTTCCTCGAGAATATGCGGCCGGGTGTGATCGCGCGGCTGGGGCTCGACTACGAGGTCATCCGGCAGATCAATCCCGCGCTCGTCTACTGCTCCCTGTCCGGTTTCGGCCAACAGGGTCCGCTCAGCCGCCGTCCCGCCTACGACCACGTCATCCAGGGTATTTCCGGGCTGATGAGCATCAACGGGCATCCTGGCGAGGATCCGGTCAAGGTCGGGGCGCCCTTCATCGACTACGCGAGCGGACTCAACGCGGCGTTCGCCGTGGTCTCCGCGCTGCACGAGGTGCGTCGCACGGGCCGCGGCTGCCACCTCGACGTGGCGATGCTCGACAGCGTGCTCAACCTGCTCACGCTGAACATCGTGGAGTACGTGAACGCGGGCAAGGTGCCGCGCCGGATCGGCAACGACGCACCGAGCGGCGTTGCGACCGCCGGCGCCTTCCACGCCTCCGACCGGCTGCTCCTCATCGCGGCGAACGCCGATGCGCACTTCCGGCCGCTCGCGACGACGATCGGGTTGCCCGGTCTGCCCGACGATCCACGGTTCGCGACACCGGCGCTTCGCGAGCAGAACCGCGACGCGCTTCGCGCGCTGATCTCCGAGGCGATCGCAAAGCGGTCGGCGGCAGAGTGGGAGGGCTTGCTCGACAAGGCGGGCGTGCCCGCGACGTGGCCGAGGACGATCCCGGAGATCGTCGAGGAGCCGCATGTGCGAGGCCGCGGTGTGGTGCAGACCGTGGAGGGGACACCCGGAAAGGCCGGGCTCGCCGTCACCTCGCTCGGCTGGCAGATAGACGGGCAGGCGGTCGGACCGCGAAGCGGCGCACCCTCGCTCGGCGCCGATACCCGCGAGGTCCTGCGCGAGTGCGGCTTTACGGAGGCCGAGATTACCTCGCTGCGCGCCGACGGCGCGATATGAATGAGCCCACTTCCGGGCCGGGCGACGGTGGGTCGCCGCCCGAGCTCACCTACGATCGGATCGTGGTGGGCGAGATCTACGCGGACCGCGAGATCGAGATCTCGCCCGCGACCGTCGCCTCCTATGCCGCTTCGGTCGGCGCGAAGGAGTCGCCGGCATTCCTGATGGCGGCGAGCTGGACCGTGCCACGCGTCTCGTTCTCGAAGTGGCGGGTACCTCCAGGAGGGATCCACGCCCGGCAGACGTGGCACAGCCTGCGCCGCATCGTCCCGACCACCAAGGTGCGTCTCCGCACGATCGCGAAGGAGAAGTTCGAGGCGAAGTCCCGGCCCTATGTCGTCTTCGAATCGGTCCTCGAAGACGAGGCAGGGGCGCTCCTTGCGAAAGGGGAGATGACCGTGCTCTGGCCAAAATGAACGAACTGAACCCCTTCACTTGGACCGTGACCCAGCAGCAGATCGACGGCTATGCAGCCGCGGCTGGCGCCAACGATCCGATCCATGTGGATCCGGTGGGGCGCGCGGCGGCCGGGGGCACCATTGCCCAGGGGATGCTGGTGCTGGCGGTCATGGCTGAATTCGTCGCCAGCGCCGTTCCCAACGGCGCCGCCTGGCGCGAGGGCGGGGCGCTCGACGTCAGGTTCCGTGCACCGGCGCGGCCGGGCGACCGGCTCACCGTGCGCGCTGTACCGGCAACCGGGACCAGCGATACGCAGCAGGACGGTTGGGCGACCTACGAGCTGTGGTGCGAGAACGACGCCGGCGTGAGGATCGTCTCCGGTACCGCGCGCGTTCCGCTCGCCGCACTCTCTACCTGACGAGCGCCGGAATTTCCTCCAGCGAGGAGGCGACCCGCGCGCCTGCGGCGGCGAGGAGGCGACGCTTGGCGCTTGCGCTGTCGTTCTCCCCTCTTATGACTGCGGCGAAGTGGCCAAAGCTCGCCCCGGCCGGGTAGTTCTCCTGGAACTGCCCGGCGATCAGTGCGACGACCGGTTTCTTCAGCCGGCCCGCGCGGAGCGCCTCGGCGACCTCGAGCTCGTGCGTGCCCCCCGGCTCCCCGAAGATGATGCAGGCGTCGGTTTCGGCGTCTGCCTCGAACATCTCGAGCACCTCCACCATCCGCATGCCGACGATCGGATCCCCGCCCATGGAAACGCAGGTGGAAGCGCCGAGCCCGGCGCGTGAGAGCATCCAGCAGATCTCCGCCGACATACCGCCGGAGCGTGAGCACACGCCGATGCGCCCTGGCGCGTAGATCTCGCCGGCACGATCGCCGCCGATCCCGCCGAGCTTGCTGCGACCCGGCGAGATGACGCCGTTCGTGTTGAAGCCGACGATGCGCGCCTCTGCCGCGCGCGCCGCGGCGACCGCCGCGGCTGCATCGTGGCGCGGCACGTTCTCGGCGAAGCATGCGAGCACGCGGATGCCGGCATCGACAGCCTCGAGCACCGCGTCCTTCACGCCGCGCGCCGGGACGTAGACCGCGGAGGCGTTGGCTCCGGTCGCTGCCACCGCCGCACGGACGGTGTTGAACACCGGGAGCCCTTCGACCGACTCCCCACCGCGGCCAGGCGTCACACCGGCGACGATGCGGGTTCCGTAGTCCAGGCAATAGCGGATGTCGAAGCGTGCCTGGGTACCGGTCGCGCCCTGCACGAGCACCCGGGTCTCCGTGCCGATGAGAATGCTCACGTTCGGACCCCGCCGACCGCCGCCACGATCTCCCGCACGGCGTCCTCGAGGCTCGCGCCGGAAGGCATGTAGCGAAGGCCCGGCACGGTCGCCGCGAGCGCGCGCGCCTCGTCCTCCTTCGGCCCGAACACCCGCAGGACGATCGGGAAGCTGCGTGGATCGACCTTGCTGCGCCGGAGCGAAACGAGCAACGCCTCGATGATGACCGTGCAAGGCAGGAGCTGGAGATAGTTCATGCCGACGAGCATGCCCTTTGCATCGGGGTTGGCGAAGATCGCATCGAAGAGCGCCGCCGGCTTGTCGAGGGTCGCGGGACTGAGGTCCGAGTGATTCGCCGGTCGGCCACCCGCCGCTAGCACGAGGTCGTGCTGCATCAGCCCCGCGCCGCCGCCCGAGACGAAGAGCGCGATGTTTCCCGGCAGCTCGGTGTAGCGGATCGCCCCGCCGAGAAACTTCCGGTCCGCGGCAACCACCGCGCGCTCGCGCTCGTTGAGGGGTCGCCCGCCCGGACCGGCGTCGTCGAGCCCGAGGTCGCGCCAGGCCGCATGGCGGAAGAGGGCGTTGTCGTCGATCTCCATCATCGCACCGACCACGGACAGCTTTGCATCGCGCGTCACGGCGATCGGATTCACCTCGAGCATGAGTGCGTCGGCAGCCTGGAACGCCTCGTAGAGCCGTGCCGTGAGGGCGGCGAGCTGCGGGATGAGGGCGCTCTCGACGCCCGCGCGGTCCCAGAGGTCGGCTGCGTCCCAGACCATGAAACCGCGGAGCGGATCGATATCGGCCGTCACCAGCGCGGCGGGATCGCTTGCCGCGACGGCTTCGATGTCGACGCCGCCCTTGCGAGAGACGACGACCTGCGGCGCGAGGCGGCCGAAGCCGAAGCTGACATAGAGCTCGGCAGCGAGCTCTACCGCAGCTTCGACGTAGACGCGCTCGGCGCGCTGGCCCGCGAGCTCCATGCCGAGGATCGCTCGCGCAGCAGCCTCGGCGGCCTCGCCACCCTCGGCGAGCCTCACACCGCCTGCCCTGCCGCGACGCCCGCCAGCGACGAGGGCCTTGACCGCGACGCGACCGCCGAACTCCCGCGCGATCGCGCCCGCCTCGGCCGGGGTCGCCGTGGCGCGACCCTCGGGCACCGGTAGCGCGCGCGCACGCAGCCAAGCCTTGGCGCGGTCCTCGAGGAGCCTCATGCGCCGATTTTAGAATGTCGACATGCAGCATGTCACCTAAGTCGAGTTGACAAGCCCGCGGGGCACTTCCTACACTGGGCCCGTTGAGAGGAGGAGGCAGGTCAATGAGAAAGATCCACGCGCTCACCGTGGCGGTCGGCGCTGCGGTAGTGCTTGCGGCGCAACCCTCGGCCGCGCAGACGACGGCACGCCTCTCGTACCACTGGGCGCCAACCCACGAGAGCGCGATCATGTCGAAGAAGCTCGCCGACGAGGTCACGAAGCGCTCGGGCGGCAAGCTCAAGATCGACGTCTTCCCATCGGGTCAGCTGTACACCATCCGCCAGATCATCGGCGCCCTCTCGGCAGGGTCCGTCGAGATGGGTGGCGTGGTGACGCACAACCAGATCGCCGCGGTCGAGCGCGACTGGAACGTGTTCCAGCTCCCGTATTTCTGGGAATCGATCGAGCAGCAGCGGCGGTTCCTCGCCGAGTCGCCCGAAGGACGGGCCCTGCGCGAGCGGGTCCTGCAGAAGACCGGCATGGCGCACGTCGCGTACGTACCCGTCGGGCCCTACGTGACCTTCAGCGCGAAGAGCGACATGTCCACGCTCGCGTCGATGCGCGGGCTGAAGGCGCGCGCGCTCGCCGCGTCCGAGCGGCCCGGTCTCGCCGCGCGCGGCATGAGCGTCGTCTCCCTGTCCACGGAGGAGATCTATCCGGCGCTGCAGAGCGGCATGATCGATACGCTCGCCACCGTACCGACCGCGGTGAAGGCCTACTCGTGGTGGGATTACCTGAAGTTCGCGCAGACGCCGTACGCGGTTTACGCGGACGCCGAGATCATGGCAAACGCCAAGTGGCTCGCGGGACTGCCTCCGGATCAGCGCGAGCTCCTGCTTGCGGTCGGCCGGGAGATCAGCAAAGAGGCGACCGAGCAGACCTATAAGGGCAACGCGGAAGCGCTCAAGGAGCTCGTCGAGATGCATGGCGGGAAGGTGACCGTACTCAAGGGACCCGCGCTCGAGGAAATAAAGGCTCTCGACCGCGCGAAGACCGAGCCGGAGCTCGCCAAGCTCATGTCGCCCGAGATCTACGCGGCGGCGAAGCGGTTCGTCGGCCAGAACTGAGCAGGTCCGACCCGGCGCGATGCAGGGGGCGTCGGTGCTCGAAGTCTACAAGAAGCTGAACGACGGCCTGGAATGGCTAATCGTCGGCTTCGCCGGTTTGCTCACCCTCGTGATCGTAGCACTGCCGTTCATCTCGGCGGTCGTTCGCTACTTAACCGGCGAGGGCTATACCTGGCTCGCCGAAACCCCACCGCAGCTCGTTCCCTGGGTGGTGTTCCCGATGCTCGGGGTACTCCTGCGTCACGACGGCCACATCGCGGTCGACGTGATGCCGCATTATCTGCGGGGCAGGGCGCTCACGCTGCTTCGTGCTGCCGTGCTCGCCGCGTGCCTCGTAGCGGGCCTCGCCTTCGGCATCCTTGGCGTGAAGACAGTGCTGTTCTTCCGCCAGCTCGGCCAGATGTCGACCACCGAGATCGAGTTCCCCCTGTGGGTGCTCTACATTTCGTACCCGCTGGGTTTCCTCCTCGCCGCGAACTTTGCGCTGGAGTCGCTGTTTCGCGAGCTCGCCGGAAAGCGCGAGGCGAGGTATGTTCCGGCCGCGAACTGACCGATGGTGATCGGTTTCGCGCTGCTGGCAGTGGTGCTGATGCTCCTGTCAGTGCCACTCTTCTTCGTGTTCGGAGTGAGCTCGGCGGCGATCGCCGTCTGGGGTCTCAACCTCCCCGCGCATACGTTGATGCAGGTGTCGTTCGACGCCGTCAGCAAGCAGGTCCTGGTCGCAATCCCGATCTTCGTTTTTGCCGGCAACGTGATGTATCACGGCGGGTCAGCGCGTCGGCTCGTCGATCTGGGGGTCTCGGCCGTGGGCCACCTGCCCGGCGGGTTGGGCATCGCGTTGATCCTGTCGATCGCCATCTTCAGCGCGATCTCCGGGTCGATTCTCGCGTCCATAGTGGCGATCGGCGGCGTGCTCATGAAGCCGATGATCGACCAGGGTTACCCCAAGCCGTTCGTAATCGTGCTCGCAGCAACGGCGGCGCTCATGGATGCGCTAATCCCGCCGTCGAACACCGCGATCATCTACAGCTCGATCACGCATGTTCCGGTCTCCAAGGCATTCGCCGCCGGGGTGCTGCCGGGACTGGTCCTAGGGCTCCTACTGCTCGTCTACGTGATGTGGGCATGCCGGAGGATGTCGCGTCCGACACGGCAACCGTGGAGCCGACGCGCGCGCGCCCTGTTCGTCGCGCTGCCCTCACTACTCCTTCCGGTCCTGATCCTCGGCGGACTCTACGGCGGATTGCTTACCCCGGCAGAGTCCGCCTCCGTGGCAAGCATGTACGCGCTCGGGCTCGGCGTCTTCGTTTACCGCGAACTTACCTGGAGCGGATTCTGGCGTGCCACGAGGGCCACCGCGGAGACCACGGCGGTCATCTTCGCGATCATCGCCATGGCGGTGTATTTCTCGATCATCATGACCTACACGAAGACGCCCCAGGCGATCGTGCAGTTCTTTATCGACTACAACATCGGGCCGGTCACGTTCTTCGTCCTCGCGGGCGTCGCCATTATCATCCTCGGCACGTTCATGGAGGCAGTGCCGGTGTTCTACCTCACGCTGCCGATCATGTACCCGATTGCCACTGCCCTAAAGATCGACCCGCTGCAGTTCTATGTTTTTATTACCGGCCTCATCGGCATCGGGCTGATCACGCCGCCGGTCTGCGTCGGCGTGTACACCGCGGCGGCGATCGTCAGGACCCCGCCGCAGCAGGCATTCCGCGCCGTGCCGGGGTTCCTGATGATCGGCATCATCTACGCCGTGATCGTGGTGATCTTCCCAGGGCTCGCCACCTGGCTGCCGAAGTACTGGTAAGGAGAAAGGATGGCAGGGGTCATGATCGTCACCGGTAGCAGCCGCGGGATCGGCGCCGCCACGGCCTGCCTTGGAGCCGAGCGCGGCTACGACGTCTGCATCAACTATCTGAAGAGCGCGGCGGCGGCAGAAGAGGTGCTCGAGCGGGTGCGCGCCACGGGACGGCGGGGAATCGCGGTGCAAGCCGACATCGCGAGTGAAATCGACATCGAACGCCTCTTCGACACCGTGGACCGAGAGCTCGGTCGCGTATCGGTCCTAGTGAACAATGCCGCCGTGGTCGGGGCGGGGCGCCGCAGGGTGGAATCCATGCGCGGGGCGGCAGTGAACGCGCTACTCGCCGCCAACGTGGGTGGCGCGATCATCTGCGCGCGTGAGGCGATCAAGCGCATGTCCACTCGGCATGGCGGTCCCGGCGGTGCCATCGTCAACGTCTCCTCGGCTTCGGCTCGGCTGGGCGCCCCGAACCTATGGGTGGACTACGCCGCCTCAAAGGGTGCGCTGGACACCTTCACTATCGGACTGGCGGAGGAAGTCGCCGGTGAAGGCATTCGCGTCAATGCGGTGCGCCCAGGCCTCATCGACACCGAGATCCACGCGGCGACCGGTATGCCGGATCGCGTGCAGAAGGCGGAACGGATGATCCCGATGAAACGCGCGGGGACGGCCGCGGAGGTAGCTGAGTGCATCGTTTGGCTCGCCTCGCCCGCCGCTTCGTACGTGAGCGGCGCGATCCTCGACGTTGCCGGCGCCCGCTAGTGTGGAGCCAGATTGTGGAAGTCTTTCCGGACGGCCGGCTTACCTTCGAGCCGTGTTGTAACTGATCGCCCGAAAAACTGATTCCCCCGAAACGCCTAACTACTTGGCTCTGAACGGGTGATCTGCGGAAGCATTCGGGCCAGAATCGACTCAAGTCTCTGAGGTGACTCGTTTCAGGCATTGATCGCCGAGAGCAAGAGCAACAAGCAGATCGCCGCCGCGGTCTTTCTCGCCGAAGGTACGGTGAAGAACTACGTCAGCCGCATCATGGAGAAGCTGCACGCCAGCACGCGCACCGAGCTCGCGGTGCAGGCCGTCAAGAGCCACCGGGATTGAGACTGGCCGGCCGCCTCGCGTAAGCCCCACATCTGATGCTGATGGGTAGCGGCCGCGCAGCACCTCCGGAATTTCCTGCACTGCTGTCGTTGGCCTGCTCTCAGCTTAGCCCGAACCGTCGGATGAGCCAGGTCTTCGCGAGCTGCGTCAGCCCCAGGTAGCAGCCCAGGATCGCCACCAGCGCAATCCAGTAGCCCGCCGGCAGCGCCGTGAAGCCGAGCGCCGGCGCAAAGTGCGAGAAGGGCAACCAGGCCCCGAGCAGGCAGATCCCGATTGTCGTGACCATGAGCGGGAAACTCGCACGGCTCTGGATGAATGGAATCCTTCCGGTCCGGATGACGTGCACGATCAGCGTCTGCGACAGCAGCGATTCGACGAACCACCCCGTCTGAAAGAGGCTGGGATTTTCCCATGCATGGAAGACGTACAGCATGGTGAAATAGGTGGCGTAGTCGAAGAGCGAGCTGATCGGGCCGATGAAGAGCATGAATCGACCGATGTTCCCGATGTCCCATCTGCGGGGCTTCTCCACATACTCCTTGTCCACCTCGTCGGTCGCGACGGCCGTCTGCGAGAAGTCGTAGAGGAGGTTGTTCAGGAGAATCTGAACCGGGGCCATCGGCAGGAACGGCAGGAAGGCGGACGCCCCCAGCACGCTGAACATGTTGCCGAAGTTCGAGCTCGCGCCCATCTTGATGTACTTCACGATGTTGCCGAATACTTTGCGGCCCTCGATCACCCCTTGCTCGAGGACAAGCAGGTTCTTCTCGAGCAGGATGATGTCGGCCGATTCCTTGGCGATGTCGACCGCGGTGTCGACCGAGATCCCGACATCTGCGGCCTTCAGCGCCGGGCCGTCATTGATCCCGTCACCGAGAAACCCGACGACGTGCCCCTTCAGGTGCAGGGCCTTGATCACCCGCGCCTTTTGAGCGGGGGAGAGCTTGGCGAATACCGTCGCCCCCTCGACCGCCTCGGCCAAGGCATCATCGTTCAGGCTGTCGACGTCGCTCCCGAGGACCACGTGGCCGATGTCCAGTCCGACGTCGCGGCAGACCTTGCCCGTGACGACTTCGTTGTCGCCCGTGAGCACCTTTACCTGCACCCCGTGCTCGCCCAGCACCTTGATGGCGGCGGCGGCGCTTTCCTTCGGCGGATCGAGGAACGCGATGTAGCCGACCAGCTGCAGGCCCGACTCGTCGGCGACGCCATAGGGCTCGGGACGGGCGGGCACTTCCTTGTAGGCCACCGCGATCACGCGGAAGCCGTCTTCGTTGAGCTCCCGAATGACGCCCCGGAGGTCCTCGAAGTGCCCTCGCTCCAGAGCGGTGCTCTCCCCGTGGCGCTCAGCCGTCGAGCAAACGCTGAAGATTTCCTCGACTGCGCCCTTGCAGATGAGGATGTGCGTCGCATGGTCTTTCTCTACGACGACAGACATCCGCCGCCGCTGGAAGTCGAAGGGAATCTCGTCCACTTTGGCAAAGTGCTCGGTCACATGCAGTGCCTCGTCGACCTCGCCGTGCTCGAGGATGGCGACGTCGAGCAGGTTTTTGAGCCCCGACTGGTAGTAGCTGTTGAGGTAGGCATACTCGAGGACGCGCTCGCTCTCTTCACCCGAGAGGTCGACGTGACGTTCCAGGATGACCTTGTCCTGAGTGAGCGTCCCGGTCTTGTCCGTGCACAGCACGTCCATCGCGCCGAAGTTTTGGATTGAGTTCAGGCGCTTGACGATGACCCGCTTGCGCGCCATCGCGAGTGCGCCCTTGGCAAGGTTGATGGTCACGATCATTGGCAGCATCTCGGGCGTGAGGCCGACGGCAACCGCCATCGCGAAAAGGAAGGCCTCCATCCAGTGGCCTTTGGTGAGGCCGTTGATGACAAACACCAGCGGCACCATCACCAGCATGAAACGGATCATTAACCAGATGAAGCGGTTCACCCCCCGGTCAAAACTGGTGAGCTCCCTCTGGCCCGCAACCGCCGTGGCGATGGACCCGAAATAGGTGCCGCGCCCGGTCGCGACGACGACAGCGGCGGCGGTGCCGCTCACGACATTGGTCCCCATGAAGCAGACGTTCTGGAATTCGAGCACTGATCTCGCGACGCTGTTCGCCGCGGCTGCGAACTTTTCGACCGGCAGCGATTCGCCGGTGAGCGCCGCCTGATTCACGAAGAGATCCTTCGCGGAGAGTACGCGGACATCCGCCGGAATCATGTCCCCCGCGGACAGGCGCACGATGTCGCCCGGGACCACACGGTTGAGCGGCACCTCCACCGCTTGGGGCCCGCGGTAGCGAAGCTGGACTTCGAAGAGGCGGTTGATCTCTTCGGGGACGCCCTTGCGCTTGTCCTTGCGCAGCACGGTCGCGGTCGTATTCACCATGGCGCGGAGCTTTTCGGCCGCCTTGTTGGAGCGGAATTCCTGGACCCAGGCGAGCAGAACCGAGAGCACCACCATCAACGTGATGACGATGGCGCCCCTCACCTCGCCAGTGAGCTCGGCGATGATGGCGAGGCTCAGGAGCAGAAGCGAGAGGGGTGTCGCGAAGAGCTCGAGGAGCCGGCGAACCGGGCTCTTCTTCACCTCATGCGCGACGGCGTTCTCGCCGTAGGTGGCGAGCCGCTCCTCCGCTTCGCGTTCGAGGAGTCCATCGAACGAAGTATCGAGACGCGCCAATGCCGCCTCGGGTGACAGCACTGCCACCTCCGCCAATCGTCCCGCAGGCTGGACTGCAGCAGGACGGGCTTCGCCACGGCGGACACCAGAGAACGGACGGAAAACGTTCAGTCCAAAGATTCGCAGTTCCATGGGCGTCTCCTTCTTCTCGCGTGCAAACGCCATGCAAGGACGGCCGCGGCGCAAGCGCGCGAGCGGCGCTAACAGCAACGATCGAAAGAGAGGGGAGGCTGACACCGCCGCGCTAGGCGAGCGGGCGACTGCCCCGAACTCTCCGCTGGCTCAAGCGCGGCGGAGCGTCCGGTGAACAGCCTGGAAGGACTGCGTTAGCGGAAGGTTACTCGGCCAGGGCGTGAGCGACAGTGCAGTTACTACTTCCCAAGATGGCTTTCTCGGCGGTTGATGACGCGACGGAGGCTACGCCCGAGGCTCGGTGCAGTCAACGAGAGAGTTGTTACGATCGGTAACTTGCGGGGCCCCCTTTCAAGGGCATCGTCAAGATTCACGCGGGCGTTGCATCGTTTCGGTAACTCGGTCCTCGTCCCGCTGGAGGTCGCGCCGTCGCCGCAACTGGCAGTCCGCTGCCGAGTATCAGGGCGACCGGATCGCTCGCGGGGAAGGTCGCCTCGAGCGCGTGATCGAGCAATGCCTCGATGTGGTCGGATCGACGCGCGCGGACATCCGTTTCACGTTAGTCGCCCGGCCCCCGCGTCCACGCCGCCGTGAACCGGCGGCGGGCGAACCACACCACCCCGCCGGGCTCAGGATTCGTGCGACTCCAGTATGCTCCGCGCGCCATGCTGCCCCTCGGGCGCACCGCAGATGCTGGCCACCCCCGATGACCGTTACCGTCGTCGCGATCTTCGTCCTCGTCTACCTCGGCATGATCCTCGGCGGACTGCCGTTCGTGCAGCTGGACCGCACGGGCGTGGCGCTGCTCGGCGCGATCGCACTCGTCGGCACCGGCGACCTCACGCCGGAGCAGGCGGCGCTGTCGATCCATTTGCCGACGCTGCTGTTGCTCTTCTCCTTCATGGTGATCTCGGCCCAGATGCGCCTGGGCGGCTTCTATGGCTGGGTCACGTTACGCATCGCCGCGCTCCCGCTCGGGCCGAGCGCGCTGCTCGCCGCGGTGATCGCGGCGGTGGCGGTGCTGTCGGCGGTGTTCAGCAACGACATCGTCTGCCTGGCGATCGCGCCGGTGCTCGCCGAGGCGTGCCTGCGGCGCGGTCTCGATCCGGTGCCGTACCTGCTCGCGCTTGCGTGCGCGGCGAACATCGGCTCGGCGGCGACGCTTATCGGCAACCCGCAGAACATGCTCATTGGCGCGGTGCTGAAGATGCCGTTCGGCGGCTACTCCCTGGAGGCGGTCGTGCCGGTCGTGCTCGGCCTGGTGGCGCTGTGGCTGCTGCTCGCCCGGGAGATGCGCGGCAAGCGGCAGGTCGCGGCGGCGAAGCGGCCCGATGCCGCCGCCCTCGGCCGGCGCGAGCCGGATGACGCACCGGTCGATCGCTGGCAGACCGCGAAGGGCCTCACCGTGGTGGGAACGCTGATCGTCGTGTTCCTCTTCACCGACTGGCCGCGCGAGGTGGCGGCGCTCGCCGGCGCGGGACTCCTGCTCACGAGCCGCAAGCTCCACTCGGCCCGCATGCTCGGACTCGTCGACTGGGAGCTGCTCATCCTCTTCATCGGCCTCTTCGTCGTCAATCACGCGTTCGAGCACACCGGTCTCAGCGCGCGCGCGGTGCAGGCGGTCGCGGCGGCCGGCTTCCCCCTCACCGAGCCGGCGCCCCTCTTCGCCGCTGCGCTCGTGCTATCGAACCTCGTCTCGAACGTGCCCGCGGTCATGCTGCTCCTGCCGGCGGCGACCCAGCCGTTCTCCGGGCCGATGCTGGCGCTCGTCAGCACGCTCGCCGGCAACCTGCTCATCGTCGGCTCGATCGCCAACATCATCGTCGTGGACGCCGCGCGCCGCGGCGGCATCGCGATCGACTGGCGCCGCCACGCGCGTACCGGCGTTCCGGTCACGCTCGCGACGCTAGCGATCACGGCGGCGTGGTTTGCGTGGCGCGGCGCAGCGCTGCGACTCTGAGCGCGCACCGACGACCGGGCGACCCTTGCCGAACTGCACGCGAGCGGAGGCCGCGTCCCGTTCAAGCGCCGGGCGGCGGCGGAGCGGTCAGCCGCGCGAGATTCCCGATACCGAAGGCGGTGTCGATCTGACCGATCTTCCGGACGGCGTCTTCGAAGCCGTCATGGCCGAACGTCCTGCGCTCGATGTCCTCGAAGCGCTCGCCCATGGCGGGCGTGACCGCCGCGATCGGATCGGCGACCGCTTCGTTCGCCCGCTCTCGCTTCTTCCTGCGCTCCTCGGCGGTCATCGGGCGCCAGCCGAAGCGGCGCCAGGTCTCCGCGATCGAGGTGGAGGTCGACGGCACGTACCTGAAGGTGCCGTTGAGGATCGAGGCAGGGGGCTTCATGGCTTCACTCCTTCGGAGCTCGCACACCACGCTGCAGGGCGCCGGCTCGCCGGACCGCCGCGGGTGCGAATCGCCCGATCGTGCGAGCCTGGGATTTCCCACGGATTTCAGGTCGCGCGGCGACGGTTACAGATGAAGCCGGGCGTCTCGCGAGCGAACCTCAGCACGCGCGCGAGGGGCTCCGCGATGTCGCGCCCTTCGAGCGGCTTGCGCAGCAGGTCGCTCACCCCCGCAGCTTACGTTCCGGTGGAGTCGGGCAGGTGTCGCCGTGGCGCCTTCGCGTACGCTCCGTTTCAGGTGCAACGCGGGCGAAACGAACGCGACACCCGGCGTTCCGATCATGTGCCTACTCGGAAGGCTACCCCGTGCGCCGACTCTCTTTGTTGACCGCGGGCGGAATTTTCGCGATAACCCCTGCCTCGAACCGAGCACGTGCCGAATGAGCCCGCCTCCTATACCCGACGGCGAAGGGGATGCGATCGCGACCGCCGAGCTTTCCCGGCGGTTCGGCGATTATCTTGCGGTCGATCGGCTCAATCTGCGCATCCGCAAGGGGATCGTGTTCGGGCTGCTCGGGCCGAACGGCGCGGGCAAGAGCACGATCATCAAGATGCTGACCACGTTGTTGCCGCCCACTTCGGGCAGCGCCACGGTCGCCGGCTTCGATATCGTCGCCAAATCCCGGGCGGTACGCAGCCGGATCGGTTATGTCCCGCAGATGCTCTCCGCCGACGGGGCCCTCACGGGGCGAGAGAATCTCCGTCTGTCCGTCGCGCTCTACGGCATGGGCGGCGATCGAAGCGCGCGACCGGATGGCGGATGCGCTCGCCTTCATGGGCCTCGAAGAGTTCGGTGACAAGCTGGTGAAAACCTATTCCGGCGGCATGATCCGCCGCCTCGAGCTCGCGCAGGCCATGCTCCACCGCCCCGCGGTGCTGTTCCTCGACGAACCCACGATCGGCCTGGATCCGACGGCAAGACACAGCGTGTGGGACCGCCTGCTCGAGCTGCGCGATCGCTTCGGCATGACCATCCTCCTGACCACCCATGACATGGATGAAGCCGACACGCTTTGCAGCGAACTCGCCATCCTGCACCGGGGGATAGTGGCTGTCACCGGCAGGCCCGACGAGCTTAAGGCGTCGCTGGGCCCGGACGCTACGCTCGACACGGTGTTCGAACGATACAGCGGCGGAACCATTCAGGAAGGCGGCCGCTACATCGATGTGCGTCAGACGCGCAGCACCGCGCGGCGCCTGGGCTAGAAGGCATGATCACCTACTTCAAGCAAATCGCAGCCGTCGCGAGCGCCGAGCTGCACAAGCTGATCCGCGATCCGACCGAGCTCTTCTCGCGCGCGATTCAACCCGTTCTGTGGCTGGTGGTCTTTGGCCAAGTCTTCAGCCATGTACGCGGCATTCCGACCGGTGGTATCGACTATCTCGCATTCATGACGCCCGGGATACTCGCGCAGAGCGTCCTGTTCAGTGCGATCTTCTACGGCATCGCAGTGATCTGGGAGCGGGATCTCGGCATCGTCCACAAACTTCTGGTCACGCCCGCACCGCGCAGTGCGCTCGTGCTGGGCAAAGCCCTCGCCGCCGGGCTGAGGGGCATCATCCAGGCCGTCATCGTCTTCGTGATCGCCTTCGCCCTCGGCATCGCACTCCGCTGGCAACTGGTTCCGATACTGGTGGTGCTCATGGCGGTGATGCTGGGCTCCGCCATCTTCTCGACTTTTTCGTTGATAATTGCTTGCATCGTCAAGACGCGCGAACGCTTCATGGGAATCGGCCAGGTGCTGACCATGCCGCTGTTCTTCGCCAGCAGTGCAATCTATCCACTGGATCTGATGCCGGGCTGGCTGCGGGCGGTTGCGCGCATTAATCCTCTGACGTACCTGGTTGACGCCCTGCGCGGAACCATGATCGCCGGCGGCGAAGCGGCGCACGGCCTGAGCTCGGACTTTGGCGTGATGCTCGCGGTATTTGTGCTCTTCACGACCGTCGCCGCAAGGCTCTACCCGCAGCTGGCGCGGTAGGCAAGTCCGTTCGTGTCTAGGCGCTCGCGCGCGCTGAAGCGCGAGTGGACGGCCATTGCGAAGGACGCGAAGGTTCTCGAGGCTGCCGGTCTGGTGCGGACCCGCCGCGAACCCAATCCCGGTCACCGCGGACTCTCAGCCCCGCGCCCCGATGTCTCCTTCGGCCTTCAGCCACCGCACGGCCGTGCGGAACGCCTCGAGCGTCAGCGCGATCTCCTGCGGCCCGTGCGCGGCGGAGACGACGCCGCCGGGGCCGCCCATGATGTCGACGCCGCTCGCGAGCAGGGCGAGGCGGAGGCGATTGATGAGGTTCGGATCGCGCGCGCCCTTGATCCCCTTGAAACCGAGTCGCAACGGGTCGAAGGTCGCCGGATCGATCGCGATCCGGGCCGGATTCGGGAAGATCACGAAGGCGGACGCCTCGCCGTAGATTCCCCAGGGCGCCTGCTCCTCGACGAGGACCTGGCGCATCCCCCGGCGGAGCGACTCGGCCGTCGTCTCGGCCTGGGCGCACGCCTCGGTGGTCTCGACCAGCTGCAGCGTGGCCACCGCGGCGGCGGCGCACAGCGGGTTCGCGTTGAAGGTGCCTTGGTGACCGATCTTCTCGCGGCCGGCGGCCTTCGCCGCCGCCGGATCGAGCTGATCCATGACGTCCCGTCTTCCTGCCACCGCGCCGCCCGGCAGCCCGCCCGCGAGGATCTTGGCGAGCACGCAGAGGTCAGGCGTGATCCCGTAGCGGGCCTGAGCACCGCCGCGCGACCAGCGGAAGCCGGTGATCACCTCGTCCATGATCAGCAGGAGGCCGCGGCGCCGCGTCGCTTCGCGGAGGGCGGCGATGAAGCCCGGCGGCAAGGGCACTTGTCCCCACGACGCGCCCGACGGCTCGAAGATGACCGCG
The DNA here is from genome assembly GCA_963789885.1 of uncultured beta proteobacterium. GTDB lineage: Bacteria > Pseudomonadota > Gammaproteobacteria > Burkholderiales > SG8-39 > DATEDA01. Next base: position 192,396 of record CAWBNB010000003.1, read on the forward strand.
GCGATATCGTCGCGGGTCTCGATCGCTTCGACGGCCGGTGCGACGTCGTCCGCCGGCAGGACGATCGACTGCTCGAGGAGCGATGGCGGAATGCCGGCCGGCACCGACCCGTCGAAATGCGACATCGCGCCGGGTGCGACTTGATCGTGCCAGCCGTGGAAGTGCCCGACGAAGCGCAGTACTTTCGGCTTGCCCGTGTAGGCGCGCGCGAGCCGCAGCGCGAGCTGCGAGGCTTCCGTTCCCGAGGCGGTGAAGCGGACGCGCTCGGCGCAGGGAACCAGCCGGTGGACGAGCTCTGCCCAACGCACTTCCAGCTCGTGCGCGGCGCCCCAGTGCGTGCCGAGCGCGACCTGCCGCTGCACGGCTTCGACCACGGCCGGATGCGAATGGCCGAGCAGCAGCGCGCCGTGGCCGCCGAAATAGTCGACGTACTCGTTGCCGTCCACGTCCCATTTGCGCGGCCCCGCCGCACGGGCGGCGTAGATCGGGTAGGGCAGCGTGGCCCGCGAGTCGTGGGTCAGGCCGGCCGGGATCACCCGGCACGCTTCCTCGTAGAGCTGCGCCGACCGCCTGGTGCGCGCGCGGTATCGGGCCTCGATGGTGGAGAGGGACTGGACGGTGGCGGACATTGGTGCGACTTCCTCTGCTCAGCGGTCACCCAGGACTTCCGCGTTGACCACCACGTCGCGGTCGAGCCGCCCGTCGAGGCCGGCGAGGGCGTTCTCGGCCGTCGCGACCGCCATCCGGTCGAAGGCGGTCGCGATGTAGGCGGCGGTATGCGGCGTAAGCACGACGTTGTCGAGCGCGAACAGGGGATGGTCCCGCCGCGGCGGCTCGGTCTCGAGCACGTCGAGGCCCGCTCCGGCGATGCGGCCTTCGTGCAGCGCCGCGACGAGCGCCTGCTCGTCGACGATCGGGCCGCGCGCGATGTTCACGACGAACGCCGTGGGCTTCATCGCCGCGAAGGCGCGGGCGCCGATCAGGCCGCGCGTCGCCGGCACGAGCGCGCAGGCGACCACGACGAAATCGGCCTGTTGCAGGCCGTTCTCCAGGCTCTCCGCCCGCGCGTAGCCGTCGCCGGCGACGACCGCGGCCGGAACGTTGGGGTCGACGACCACGATGCGCATGGCGAACGCGGCGGCGCGGCGGGCGATCTGGCGCCCGATCCGTCCGTAGCCGACGATGAGACAGGTCAGGTCGCGGAGCTCGATCGCGCCGAAGGCGCGCGGCCATGCACCGCTCCGCACGGCGCGATCGAATGCCGGCCCGCGCTTGGCGAGCGCCAGCATCAGGTAAAGGGCATGCTCGGCGACGGTATCCGCGTTCGCGCTGCCCGTGGTCGCGAGCGGGATGCGGCGGCGCGTGAGCGCCGGCACGTCGAAGTTGTCGTACCCGGCGCCCATGCGGCAGGCGACGCGCAGCCGCGGTGCGCATTCGATCAGGTCCGCACTGAGCGAGGGCTGCTCCATGACCATCACGACCCCGTCGGCTCCAGGGAGCGCCTCGCGGAGCGCCGTCGCGGTCGGCTCGGGCAGTACCCGAACCTCGACGTCGCTGCGCGCGGCGAGGACGCGCATCCCGGGGTCGGGGAGCGTTTCGGTGAGGACCAGGGTCGTGGCCATCCGTGGCTCGGGCGTTCAGGCCGGCCCATTTTGCAGCATCGCGCGTGCACGCGGGGAAACCAGCGGCCGGGCGGCTCTTGCACCCGATGTGCGATTGGTGCGACCATCATCCGCGCAAGGCTCGTGCCGCGCGCGTTCGGCGCGGCGTGCAGCGATTCGACCCGGAACCCACAGGAGAAGACCATGTTGCGCCATTCGCTCGCTGGAATCGTCCTCGGGGTGTCGGTTGGGTTCGGAGCGTCCGCGCAGGACCTGCCGAAGAACCAGTTCAAGGTCATCGGCCTGAACAGCCCGACGGTCGCGTCGATCGTGGACGAGGTCCCGTTCTGGCGCGAGACGCTGCCGAAGGCCTCCAACGGCGCCATTACCGCGGACATCACGCCGCTCGACCAGATGGGCGTCGACGACAAGACGATGCTGCGCCTGCTGCGGCTCGGCGTCATGGACTTCGCCGGGATGGACATCTCCAAGATGGCGGGGGACGACCCGCGCTTCGAGGGTTGCGATCTCGCCGGCATCACGCTCGACGCCGACAAGGCACGGGCGGGTTGCAACGCCTACCGCGAGGTGATCGACCGGCAGATGCAGAAGAACTGGAACGCCAAGCTGCTCGCGTTCGGCGGCAACCCGCCGCAGGTGTTCTGGTGCCGCGGCATGCTCGGCGGCCTCGCCGATCTCAAGGGCAAGAAGGTGCGCGTCTTCAACAACACGATGCGCGACTTCCTCGGCGGCGTGGGTGCGACCGCCGTCAGCATGGCCTTCGCCGAGGTCGTCCCGGCGCTCAACAACGGCGTCGTCGACTGCGGCGTCACCGGCAGCCTGTCGGGCAACACGGCCGGCTGGCCGGAGGTGACGAAGTCGCTCTATCCGATGTCGCTCGGCTGGAGCATCAACGTCATGGCGGTCAACCTGAACACCTGGAAGCGGCTCGATCCGAAGACGCAGGACTTCCTGCTCGCGCAGGTAAAGACCTACGAGGACAAGATGTGGCAGACGCTGAAGAAGGCGACCGCGGAAGCGGATAACTGCAATACCGGTAAACAGCCCTGCACGATGGGCAAACTCGCAAACATCACCATCGTGCCGGTGAAGCCGGCCGAGGCACAGCAGCACAAGGTGCTCGTCGAAGGTGCGGTCCTCGCCGGCTGGGCGAAGCGCTGCGGGCGGGAATGCACAGTGGAGTGGAACAACACCGTCGGCAAGGCCCTCGGCCTCACCGCGCCGACGAATTGAGCGCGGAGTAGGCGGCCGTCGGGGCCCAGGGGAGGGCCGGATGGACGCGTTGATGCACGGCGTTCGACGCCTGACACGCCTCGGCCTGTGGTTCGGCGGGGCGCTGGTGCTCGCGGCGGCGGTCCTGATCGGCATCGACGTCGTCATGCGCAAGTTCTTCGCGACGTCCATCGGCGGCGCGGACGAGCTCGCGGGCTACGCGCTCGCGATCGGCACCGCCTGGGGACTCGGTGCCGCGCTGATCGACCGCGGGCACATCCGCATCGACTCGCTCTACGTCCTCCTTCCCACGCGGCTGCGCCTCGCGCTCGACTTCCTGGGGCTGATCCTCTTCGTCGGCTTCTTCGGCCTCGTCGCGTGGCACGGCTGGAACGTGGTCGCGCAGTCCTGGAGCGCCGGCTCGCGCAGCCAGTCGGCGCTGCAGACCCCCACGGTGATCCCGCAGGCGCTGTGGTTCCTCGGGTTGGTGATCTTCATCGCGGTCGGGTTCGTGCTGCTCGCCTATGCGTTGCGGCTCGCCGCGCGGGGCGAAGTGGCGGCAGGTGGCGGCGGCCATCGGGACGCGCTCGGCGCAGGAGGACGTCGAAGCCGAAATCCAGAGCCTCAAAGAGCGGCGGTCGCGAGAGTAGGGCGAGCTCCGGATGCTGCTCTGGGCGCTCGTCATCCTGATCGTCGTGCTCGCGCTCGCCGTGCCGGTGGCGGCCGGTCTCGGCGTCCTCGGGCTCGCACTCTCGGAGCTCTACTCGAAGCTGCCGCTCACGCTCGCCATCGGCGAGATGAGCTGGGCGACGTCGAACAACTTCCTGCTGGTCGCGATCCCGTTCTTCGTGCTGCTCGGCGAGGTGCTGCTGCGCTCCGGCACGGCCGAGCGGATGTACAACGCGCTCGTGCTGTGGATGCCGTGGCTGCCCGGCGGGCTGATGCACTCGAACATCGCGGCCTGCGCGATGTTCGCCGCGACGTCGGGCTCGAGCGTTGCGACTGCCGCCACGATCGGCACCGTGGCGATGGGCGAGATCCGCAAGCACGGCTACTCGGAGCGGCTCTTCCTCGGGACGATCGCCGCCGGCGGGACGCTCGGCATCCTGATCCCGCCGTCGATCAACCTGATCGTGTACGGCGTGCTGACCGACTCGTCGATCCCGAAGCTCTACCTCGCCGGCATCTTCCCCGGGCTGGTGCTGGCCGGCCTCTTCATGCTGACGGTGCTCGTCTTCTGCATTGTGCGCCCGGAGCTCGGCGGACGCCGGACCACGGCGACCTGGGAGATGCGGGTGAAGGCCCTCCCCGACCTGATCCCGCCGCTAGTGATCTTCATCGCCGTCATCGGCTCGATCTACGCGGGCTGGGCGACGGCCACCGAGTCCGCCGCGCTCGGCGTGCTGGCGGCCCTCGGGGTCGCCGCCTGGCATCGCCGGCTCACCGTGCGGATGCTGCTCGACGCGTTCGAAGGCACGATGCGAACCACCGCGATGATCATGGCGATCCTGATCGCTGCCTACTTCCTCAACTTCGTGATCACCTCGATCGGCCTCACCGGGCAGGTCAACAGCTTCATCACCGGTCTCGGGCTCAGCTCGACGCAGCTCCTCGTCGCCGTGGTCGTCTTCTACCTGATCCTCGGCATGTTCATGGAGACGCTGTCGATGATGGTCGCCACCGTCCCGATCATCGCCCCGATCATGTTCAAGGCCGGGCTACGACCCGATCTGGTTCGGCGTGCTGATCGTCGTCCTGATGGAGACGGCGATGATCACGCCGCCGGTCGGCATCAACCTCTACGTCGTGCAGGGCCTGCGCACGCGCGGGAAGATCGACGACGTCATCATCGGCGCGGCGCCGTTCGTCGTGACGATGCTCGTGATGATCGCAGTCCTCTCGGTCTGGCCGGCGCTTGCCCTGTGGCTGCCGCAGCGGGCGGGGAACTGACGGGCAAGGCTAGGCGAGCTCGATCACGATATTGCCGCCGGCGTCGAGGCTCGCCTTCGCGCCCGGCGGAATCACGCAGGTCGCGTCGTACTCCTCGATGATGAGCGGCCCGACGCGCGCCACGGCGAGGTCGGAGCGGCGCAGGATCGGGGTCTCGACCCAGCCGTGCTGCGCGCCGAACCAGGCCGGACGCGGCGGCGGCGGCTCGGGCTCGGGCCGGCTCGGGCGCACGCGCTCGGGCACGCCCGAGCCTTCGCCCAAACCCTGCCCGACGACCTGTATCGACACGAGCTCCACTGGTTCCTCGGGCCCCGCGCGGTGGCCGTAGGTCCTCTCGTGCTCCTCGCCGAACGCTTCCTCGAGATGCGCGACCATCTTCGCGTCGAGCCGTCCATCCGGCACCGGTACCGTCAGCTCGTAGGTCTGCCCCTGGTAATGCAGCGCGGCCGAGCGGCGCAGCCGTGCCTGCGCGCCGCGGAAGCCCTCGATCGCGAGCTGGGTCATCGCCTGATCGGCGAGTGCGTCCCAGGCGCGCTGGATCTCCTCCAGATCGGCCTTGCGCAGCAGCCGCCGGAAAGTCCGCGAGTAATGGTGTTCGACGTCGGCGTAGAGCAGCCCGAACGACGAGAAGAGCCCCGCGGAAGGAGGTACCACCACCCGGTTCATGCCGAGGGCTCTCGCCATCCCGCAGGCGAAGAGGGGCCCGTTGCCGCCGAACGCAAAGAGCGCGAACTCGCGCGGATCGCGTCCGCGTTCGGTCGACACTGCCTTGATCGCACGGATCATGTTCGACGCCGCGATCTGGTGCGCACCGTACGCGGCCTGCTCGGCCGACATCTTGAGCGGCACTGCGATCGTCTCGGTGAAGACCCGCCGCGCCTTCTCGGCGTTCAGCTTTAGCGCACCGCCCACCAGGTGCCGGGGGTTGATGTAGCCGAGGAGGACGTTCGCGTCGGTGACGGTCGCCACCGTCCCGCCCTTGTCGTAGCAGACGGGACCAGGCGAGGCGCCCGCGCTCTCGGGGCCGATCTGCAGCGCGCCGCCGCCGTCGATCCAGACCAGCGATCCGCCGCCTGCGCCCACCTCGGCGAGGTCGATCGCGGGCACCTTCAGGGTGTAGCCCGCACCCGTGAGCAGGCGCGACCCGACCATGATGCCGGCGCCTACCGAGTACTCGGCGGCGCGCGTCACCTCGCCGTCCTCGACGATCGAGGCCTTGGCGGTCGTGCCGCCCATGTCGAAGGTGATGACTTTGGGCAGCGCCTTCGCGCGCGCGAGCGCCTGCGCGCCCACCACGCCGCCCGCGGGACCCGACTCGATGATGTTCATGGGGCGCTCAACGGCGGCGCCGTCGGTGGTGAGACCGCCGTTCGACTGCATGAGGAGCAGCCGCGCCGGGATGCCCGCTTCGTCGAGGCCCTTGCGTAGGGCGCGGAGATAGCGCGCGACGATCGGCATCACGTACGCGTTCACGACCGTCGTCGAGGTGCGCTCGTATTCCTTGATCTCGGGCAGCACCTCGCAGGAGACGCTGAGTGGCAGGTCGGGCGCCTTCGCCCGGACGATCGCCTTGAGCGCAAGCTCGTGCGCCGGGTTGGTAAACGAGTTGAGCAGGCAGACCGCGATCGCCTCGACCTTCTCGGCGAGCAGCGCGTCGACGGCCCGCTCGGCATCCTTCCGGTCGAGCGGGCGCTCGATCCGGCCGTGCGCGTCGATGCGTTCGTCGACCACCTGCCGCAGATAGCGCTCGACGAGCGGCGCCGGCTTCATCCAGCCGATGTCGTAGAGCCGCGGCATCCGGAGCGTCCGGATTTCGAGGACGTCGCGGAACCCCTTCGATGTGACGAGGCCGACGCGCGCGCCCTTGTGTTCGAGGATCGCGTTCGAGGCGACCGTCGTCCCGTGCCGGATCTCCTCGATCGCCTTCCCATCGAGCCCGGTCTCCCGGAACACCTCGGCGAGCCCGTCGACGATCGCCTCGGCGTAGTTGTCGACGCTCGAGCCGATCTTCTTCGTGTGGATCGTGCCGTCCGAGCCGAGCAGCACGATGTCGGTGAAGGTCCCGCCGACATCGACGCCGACGCGATAGGTGATCATCGACCCGCTCCGCCGCCGGGAATCGGGTCGAGCCACTGCACCTTCGGCACCTCGCGCCAGGCGCGGGTCGTGCGGATCTCATCGCGGCGCCGTTTCGTCGCCGCCTCGTCCACCGCCCACCGCCGCACGTCGACCACCACGCCGTAGTCGGCCGCAGCCTTCTCGGGCGAGAGCAACTCGTTCCGCACGTCCTTCAGCACGGCGGCCGGATCGCGCTCGAGTGGATCGCCCCAGCCGCCGGCGCCGGCGAGCACGTGGCGGAACACGTCACCGCGCCGCACGGTCATGGTCAGCTTGCCGGGCAGGGTGCGATTCTCGGCGTCGGGGTTGAGATAGTTCTCCGACGGCCGTCCGGGGCTGCCGCCGTACAGGCCGAAGGGCCGGTGGTCGCGGCGATCGGAGCGCACCTGCAGCACGCCCTCGGTTTCGTTGAACCGGTAGTCGCGCTTGAACGGCACGCCGCCGCGGTACTTGCCGGCGCCCGCCTTGTCGGGCACGAACTCGTAGGCGAGGAGCGAGATCGGGTGCTCGGCCTCGGTCACCTCGATCGAGTGCGAGGCCATGTTCGCGAACATGTGCGAGTTGCCGTCGAGCCCGTCGGCCCAGGGCCGCGCGCCCCACGCACCGCAGGTGAAGTCCACGTAGACGAACGGCCTGCGATCGGCGTAATAGCCGCCGATCGAGATCCCGGTGTTGCCGCCGTCGCCCGCGGCGTTCACCCGGTCCGGCAGCATCATCGCGAGCGCGCCGAACATGCAGTCGGTCATGCGGAACCCGGTGAGGCCGCGCGCCGCGCAGGCGGCCGGCAGGACGCCGTTGCCGACCGTGCCCGGCGGGCAGATCACCTCGATCGCGCGGAACACGCCTTCGTTGTTCGGGATACCGGGCGGGAGCACCGAGCGCACGCCGGTGTAGGAGGCGGCCTTGGTGAACGAGAGCGTGTTGTTGATGGCGCCCTTCACCTGGGGGTGAGTGCCGGTCCAGTCGACCACCATGTGACCGCCGCGCTTGCGCAGGGTGACGAAGAGGCGAATCGGCTGGCCGTAGTCGATGCCATCGTCGTCGATCCAGTCCTCGAAGCCCCACTCGCCGTCGGGCAGCTTCTCGAGCGCCGCGCGCGTCAGGCGCTCGGCGTAGTCGATGGTCTCCTTCATGTAGACCCGGGTCTGCTCGGCGCCGTACCTGCCGACGAGCTCGGCGAACTGCCGCTCGGCGATGTGGCAGGCCGCGAGCTGCGCGCGCAGGTCGCCGAACACCTGCACCGGGAGCCGGACGTTTTTCTCGATGAACGTCATCAGCGTCTTGTTGAGCTTCCCCGCCTCGTAGAACTTGAGCGGCGCGATCCGCAGGCCCTCGGCGTAGATCTCGGTGGAATCGGATGCGTTCGACCCGGCGACGCGCCCGCCGACGTCGGTGTGGTGGCACACAGTGCACGCGAACGCGAGCCGCTTGCCCTCGTGATAGAGCGGCTTGAAGACGAAGATGTCGGGCAGGTGCATGCCCCCGTCGAACGGGTCGTTCATGATGAAGACGTCGCCCGGCGCCATGTCGTCGCGGTAATGGCGCATGATCGATTCCATCGCCGTGGGCACCGAACCGAGGTGCCCGGGGAGCGTGAGGCCCTGCGCCACCAGCTTGCCCTCGGCGTCGGCGAAGCCGGTCGAGTAGTCCATGTTGTCCTTCAGCACGCCCGAGTAGGTCGTGCGGAAGACCGTGAGCGCCATCTCGTCGGCGATCGAGAACATGGCGTTCTTGAAGAGCTCGAAGGCGATCGGATCGTGGTCGGCGGTCATTCGCGTGGCGGCTCCTGCGAGAGCGGCCAGTATATGATGCGTCGGACCATCGTGATGGGAAGCGGTGATGAGAGCGGCGACAAGAAGCGGGAAGGGCGAGCGGAGATGAGTGGCGCCGCCAGCGTCTATACCGCGCTCGGTGTCAAGCGCAGGGTCAATGCCGCCGGGACCCTGACGCGGCTCGGCGGGTCCCTGATGGCACCCGAAGTGATCGAAGCCATGGCCGCGGCGGCCCGATGGTCGGTGGACATCGGCGAGCTTCAGGCCGCGGCGAGCCGCACGATCGCGCGGATCACGGGCGCGGAGGCGGGCCTGGTGACGACCGGCGCCGCTGCGGCCCTCACCCTGGCGGCTGCGGCCAGCATGACGCGCTGGGACATTGGGCGGATGGCGGCGCTCCCCCACACGGAGGGCTTTCCGAACGAGATCCTCCTGCCCCGAACGCATCGCACCGGCTATGCCCACGCCTTGCAGGCAGCGGGGGCGCGGCTCGTCGATCTAGGTCACAACGACCGCGGGACCGGCGCCGGCGTGCGCGGGATCGAGCCGTGGGAGATCGAGGCCGCTATCACGCGGAACACGGTCGCGTTCGCGTTCGCGGCGAACCCGTCCAACGTCCAGGATCTGCCGGTCGTCGTGCGGGTGTGCAAAGCTCGCGGGCTGCCGGTGCTCGTCGATGCCGCCGCGCAGCTTCCGCCCAAGGCGAACCTGCGCCGCTTCCTCGAGCTTGGCGCCGACCTCGTCGCCTTCTCGGGCGGCAAGGCGATCGGCGGCCCCCAGGCCTCGGGCATCCTCGCCGGCCGCCGCGATCTCGTCGGCGCGGCGCTCGTCCAGCAGCTCGACATGGACGTCGCGCCCGAAACGTGGACGCCGCCCGATCTCGTCGATCGCGACGCGCTCAAGGGCGTGCCGCACCATGGCCTCGGGCGCGGCTTCAAGGCGGGAAAAGAAGAGATCGTGGGTCTGGTCGTCGCGCTGGAGCGCTTCGCCGCGGACGACGACGAAGCGGCGAACGGGCAGCGCGAGGCCCGCCTGGCGCGGATCGCCGTGCTGATCGGCGCATTACCGGGTGTCGCCGCGCGCGTGCTGACGGCACGCGAGGCCGGGCGCGTGCCGGTGCTCGAGCTCGCGATCGATCCGTCCGCGGCGCGCGCGAGCGCGATCGAGCTCAGTGCGCGCCTGCAGCGCGGCGACCCGCCGGTGCACCTCTCGGAGCGGTTCGCGAGCCGGAACGTGCTGCTCGTCGATCCGCAGGTGCTCCAGCCGGAGGACGACGGAGTGGTGGCCGACGCGATCAGGCGCGCTCTGACCGGCCCGTCATCCTAGGGCCGAGGGGACCTGCGCGTACAAGGGCCGGCTCTATGCTTCGGTAGCGCCCGGCGAGGAAGTGCCCGAGATTGTCGATGAGCGACGTCCACGCCGCGCTGCGGCCTGGACGCCGCGGGAAAGAGCCAGCTCGCCCTGATCGATGTGGTGCTCGAAAAGGTCTGAGCCGGCCCCCGGCGCCTCACTCCGGGTCGATCTTCGCTTCCTTCACCATCTGCGCCCAGCGGTCGATCTCGCTCGCGGTGTATGCGGCGAATTCCGCCGGGTCGCTCGTGCGAACCTCGAATCCCTGGTTGACGAGGTTGCGCTTGAGGTCCTCGCGCTCGGCGGCGGCGCGCGTCGCCTGGTAGAGCGCCTGGATGATCGCGGGATCGGTGCCCTTGGGAACGTACAGGCCGAAGAACACGATGAGCTCGAACCCGGGAATCGTGTCGGCCAGCGGCGGCACGCCGGGCAGGATGGGCGCTTCGCGCAGCGAGGTGACGGCGAGCGGGCGCACGCCGCCGCCCTTGATCTGGCCGATCACGGCGGAGGCGTCCACCGCCATCGCCGCCATGCGGCCGGCGACGACGTCGGTGATCGCCTGCGGCGGGCTCTTGTAGGAGACGTTGGTCATGCCGAGGCCCAGGCGGTCGGAGAGGATGCGCATCGGGATGATGTTGCCCGCCGTCCCCGAGCCGTAGAAGAGCTTGCCCTGGTTCTGCTTCGCGTAGGCGACGAACTCCGCCATGGTCCGCGCCGGGATGCTCGGGTTCACCACCACCACCTGCGGGATCGTGCCGAGGCCGATGACAGCGTCGAAGTCGGTGCGCGGGTTGTAGCTGAGCTGCTTGAAGAGAGCCGGGTTGGCCGAGATCACCGTGGTCGCGCCGGCGAGGATGGTGTAGCCGTCGGGCGCCGACTTGGCGACGTGCTCCGCGGCGATCTTGCCCACCGCGCCGACGCGGTTGTCGATCACCACCGGCTGCTTCAGGCTTGCCGACATGCTCTCGGTGAGCGGCCGCACCAGGTTGTCGGTGGCCGTGCCCGGCGCGAAGGGCACCACGATGCGGATGGCCCGGTTCGGGTAGTTTTGCGCCAGCGCCGGTTCCGCGAGTGCGAACGCGGCGATTACCAGCAGTACTTTTCGCGTCAGCATAGTTCCCATCCCCCTTTGAACAATGTCAGCGTAGCGCGGCTGCGCCGGGTATGCAACGCGGGATGAAGTTCGATTGAGCGAGGGGCAGAACGAGAGGCGGGCAACAGCTCGGCTGCCCACGGCCCTTGCCGTACCTGCGCGTCGAAGTCCTCCGTGATCGGCTATCGAGATCGGAGCGGGATTGTCGAAGCGCAGCGCATCGGGACGCGATGAGACGACGCGAGTCCGGACGGCACCTCGACCCGGGCGTCGTCTCAATACGGGCGGTGGAGCGCCTTCGCCAACACGGTCACTCGGTGATCGTAAGCCGCGCCGCAAGCTCGCAGAACGCGTTCCGAGAAAAGATAGTCCCGTTGGACTATTTGCTCGTGAGCTCGACACTCCTAGAGTGGAAAGACGTCCGGGCACACGAGCAGAGGAGCGTCCCTGGGCGCGGATGGCTCGGTACCTGCGCAGCGCGCCATTCCGGCGGCCAGCGCGCTCCGGCGTGAATTGGACCGGCCGTGAAAGGAGAGGACATGACGAAGAGAGTCATCTTCTGCGCCGACGGGACGTGGAACGGGCCCGACAAGAAAACGGGCAGCTCCGTGACCGAGGGCCAGGATGACCGTGGCGAGGTGTCCGACACCGAGCTCACGAACGTCCTCAGGATTTTCGCAAACCTCGCGGGGCAGGTGACAGCTGAAACGCTCGCCCTGCACAAGGAGCAGGAGAAGGTGTCCACCGACGCCGCCGGCAACCTCACGCAGGTGGCGAAATACATTCACGGCGTGGGCGACTCCGCCAATCCGCTGGTGAAATTCCTCGGCGGCGTGTTCGGGGTCGGGGTGATCTGCAGGATCGTCCGCGGGTATACCTTCATCTCCCGCAGTTACTCGCCTGGAGACGAGATTCACCTCGTCGGCTTCAGTCGGGGCGCCTATACGGCGCGCGCTCTGGGCGGAATGATCGCGAAGGTGGGGCTGCTGAACCCGCGCACCTATGACCCGACAGACAAGGAAGAGGCCTATCGCCTCGGGATAGCGGCCTGGGCGAGATCGAAGAGCCTGTCGCTTGAGGGCGCGAACAAGCTCACCGACGTCGCGAACCACCTGCTGAGATTCATCGAAACGTTCGTTGCAAGTCAGCTGCCGACGAACGGCCTTATCCCGGACGTTCCGCTGAAGTCGATCGCCGTGTGGGACACCGTCGGCTCGCTCGGGATTCCGGCGTACGCCGGAGACAAGCGGATGGACGTATTCCGTTTCGTGGACACGAAGCTCAGCGACCGGGTCGAACGCGGCTTTCACGCGATGGCGATCGACGAGATGCGACGGGATTTTCCCGTGACGCGGTGGGAGCCTCGCGACCGGATCGAGCAGGTCTGGTTCGTCGGGGCTCATGCGGACGTCGGCGGAGGTTATCCGGCTTCGGCATCGCGTCTGTCGGACACGGCGCTCGGCTGGATGATGAAGAAGCTGTCCGGTCTGGGCGTGGCGTTTGCGACCCCGCTCGTCTCTCGCCTCGATCCTCAGACGGTCGGACCGCCAGTCCACACGCCCTGGAACCAGTTCCCTTTTGCCGGACTGCCCATGGCAGCGAGGCGGGTCGAACCGAATGACGTGCTACACGCGAGCGTGATTCGGCGCTGGAATGCGGACGTGCCGCCGCCGCCCTACAGACCGGAGGCGATGTCAGACCTTGGGCCGCAGGGGATCGGTGGCCGCAAGGTGGACGACTCGACCTTTCCCTGAAGGGAACACCCGCAACACTCGACCTGGTTGGTCGCGGGTGCTCCGGGCGGGCCGACGCCGGGAGCTTTAGTCGCGGTCCCTGTGCCCGTGGCCGAGGACGCCGGCGTCATAGACCACCTTGCCATCCACCACGGTCAGGATCGGGCTGGTCCTCCGCATGGCGGCATCGCTCACGCTGAAGTAGTCGCGATCGAGCACGACGAGGTCGCCAAGCTTGCCCTCCTCGATCGAACCGAGCTCGTCTTCGCGGTTCAGGTACCAGGCGTTGCCGCGTGTATAGGCGTGGAGCGCCTGCTGGCGGCTGATCTGCTGGCCGGGATTGATCTGCTGGCCGAGCACGTTTAGGCCAGTGGTCGCGTAGTGCATCGCAAACCAGGGGTTGTGCGGCGCGATGTGCACGCCGTCTTCGTGCATGCCGGCCGGGATGCCGCTCGCAATGATCTGCGGAAACAGTGGCCCGACCGGCGCGCCGGTCGCGCTCGGCAGGCCGTTCAGCCAACGGAAGCCGGACATCGAAACGCCGCAGTTGAGATTCTTCAGCCGCGCGAGCTGCTCGGGCGTGGCGAGATCCACGTGCTGCAAACCCCAGCGCAGGTCCTTGATGCCGAACTCACGGTCCATCGCCTCGTAGGTCTCGACCACCTGCTGGATCCCGGCGACGCCGGGCTGCGCGTTCTCGTTGCGCCAACGGGCCTTGGCGCAGAGGCGTTGCGCCTCGTACCAGACCGCGTAGCCGTTGGCATTGGTCGGCGCGGCAAAGGGCGCCGCCCATTCGCCGATCCCCCCCGTCCGCACCATGTCGTCGCCGAAGAAGTGGAACTGATTCTTGAGGCGCTCGCGCAGCTCGGGCAGCTGCTTTTCGAGGTCGCTACCGAGCTCCGGGATGAAGCCCTGGTTGTGCAGGAAGTTGATCTGCAGCCGGACGAACGCCTTGTCCTCCGCGTGCAGCGCGAGCCAGGCGTCGTACATCCGGTAGTGATTGAGAGTGAAGAGCGCGTGGGTCGGCTGCGGGTCGAGCGAAGCCGGATCGAGCGTCCCCGTGGCCACTGCGACGAGGGTCTGGTCGAGCAGCGCGGTCAGCCCGACGCTCGCGGTAAAGTCCATCGCGTCGAGCGCGCTGCGCTTCTTGTCCTCGAAGGTTTGGCGGACCCTGAGGTGGTAGAGGGCGCGATTCGCCATGCTCGGGTTGCCCCCGGCGATCGAGCCGTCTGCGCCGACCACCACCGGGCCAGCGAGCGGCGCGGTCGCGCTCTCGAAGAACTGCTTGCCCAGCGTGTTGGTGCGCGCCGGACCGCCGCCGCCCTGGTAGAGGAACACCGGCCGGTCGGGCACCGCCGCGTCGAGTTCGGCGAGCGTCGGCAGGCGTAGCTCGGCAAACATCCGGGGGGTGCCGGCGCCCATCGCAGTGATGAACTGACCCGGGGGCACGTCGCGCCGACGCGCGGCGAGCAGCGTCAGGACTTCGGCGACGTTCGATGCAAGCTCCCACTGCGCGACGTGATAGCCGGGACGGTTTGCGAGGCTCACGAAGTGGGTGTGGCTTTCGATCAGGCCCGGGACCACGGTGTGGCCCCTGAGATCGACGACGCGCGCGTGTTCGCTGCGCTCGCCGTGGCCGACCTCGGCGAAACGCCCGTCGCGAATGGTCACCGATGAGACGACCCGATTGCGGTCGTCCATGGTGTGGATCCTGCCGTTGACCAGGACGAGTTCTCTGTCCTTCTCTTTCGCGCGACCTCGCGCGCGGGCCGCGGTTGCTTGCGCGACGCCTGCGGTCAGCCCGCCGCCGGTGACTGCGGCGACGCCGGCCAAAGCGCTCGCTTTCAAGAGATTCCGACGCGACAGGCGTATGCCACCCTTAATGCGCTTGCTCATCGCATTCTCCCGGTAGTCAATGGAGGGCCTTGCAGGCCGCTCAGCGAGCGACGGCGGGGCCGCAACGCCCGTGTCCTTAGGATGCTGGAAGGCGAGTACCCGGCGCTGCCGTGGGACGAAATAAAGTCGAAATCAGGAAGGCTGGAGCGACAAATCGAAAGCCTGCGGCATCGCAGCAACAGCCACGTGATCATCCAAACTCTCTCGCACCGGACGAGAAAGAGCGATTTGCCAAGGAGCAATCGCGAGCCTTCTGAAGGAACCGGAAGCCGGGGTGCCGCCGGCGAGTCTTATCGAAACAGCCTCAAGTCGATGGCATCGGCAATCGCCCGGCCACCCGTCGTATTCGGGTGGAGGTGATCGCCGCTATCGTAGAGCGGCAGGAGCCGGGTCGGATGATTCGGGTCGCGCAGCACACGATCCACATCGACCACGCCATCGAATTCGCCGCTGGTACGGATCCAATGGTTGAGTGCCATGCGTTTCGCCTCGTTTGCAGGCGTGTCGTAACCGGGAAGGCTCGTGTTTCCCTCGAGCGGGGGCAGAGTGCACCCCGCGATCGTGAGGCCCTGTTCATGCGCTCGCGCGATGAGCTGGCGGAAGCCCGCAATGAGGTCATCGACCGAGACTGCCTCCGCCGGCGGGTAAAAGCCCCCCGGGCCGGCGATGTCGTTCAGTCCCATGAACACAATGACGTGCTGCACGCTGGCCTGGCCGAGTACATCGCGGTCAAACCGTGTCAGCGCGCTTTGGCCCCACTGCGGGTTCGGATCGGCCGGACCCGACGGGCTGGCGCTGTTGTGAAGGAGCCGGTTGCCTGCGATCGCCACGCTGACGACGCCGAGATGGTCCGTGCGGCGACTGTCCTGCAGTCGAGCTCCAAGAAATCTCGGCCATTCGGAGGTCAGGGTGGCCGAATCGGCGAGCGCGACGATGGCTGCGCCCTTCCTCGACGCGGTTACGTTGACGCCGGATAGAAACGGCCACGCAGCGACCGCCGAAGGGGTCGGCAGATCGATCGCCCCGACATGGTTGCCAGAAGATAGCGAGACGAAGCTCGCACCCTGAAACAGCGTGGAAGTCTCGGTCTTCGTGGCGTTGGGCAGGTAGATGCTGACTGCCAGATCGGATCCTGGTTTCACGCTAAGGCGCACCGGATCACTCAACACCGGTGCACCCGGCGTCACTGCGATCGATGTTTGGCCACTGAAGGTGAGCGCTCGTTGGGTGCCCGGAACGATCTTCGAGCCGGAACTGCTGACAGCGATGCTCGCCGCGCCTATCAGGAGCGTCTCGGTTCCGAAGGTGTTCGCAATGCGTACACGAACATGGTCCCCGCCAATGCTTGTGTGCACGATCTCGCGCAGCGTCTGATTGCTGTACTGCGCGATGCCCGCGGGCAGTGGATTGATGTGGCCGACGGACCACGAGGCAACAAACGATTTCTCCAGCGGGTCATGCGCGTAGGCGACCGGGCCGACCGAAAGGCCAGCCGCCAGCAGAAGCGACGCTACCGCGACCGCAGGCATCGCGCGGCGATCTGTTGCGGCATGTAGTACGAACGTGAGGCAACGACGGAGCACAGCGGATATCGGACCAGTGACCGTCATGGCAACTCCTTTCAAGAACGTTGCGATGTCTCTGACCGTCGGTCCATCGTGTTCGTGGACTTTTCTTGCTTGTCGCATGCTCTGCTCTGATCTTTTGGTTGTCAACAGAGCAGTGGCGCGACGGCACGTGGGCACCACCAGCGTAGTGGGCGCCACCAGGTCGCTCATCCGCTCTCCGGCATTCGCCCGCCGGCCGATGCACCAAGATCACGAGGGCTCGCTGTCGGAATATTTTCAATAGTCGTCGCGGTTATCGCGATATCGACTTTATTTCTGGTTCTGCTGCGCTTCCATCGGTCTCTGATCGTTCTGCGACCACGCAGCGACGCATACTTTAGCTGGTGGGCGTCCGCCCACGCCCGAGGGAAACGGGACGGGATCCTGGGCGAAAACCGCTGGAAGCGTCGGTCAACCGGACAAAAGGAGACAGAGCATGACGTGGGATGTTCGAAGCATTGCCGGAGGTGGTCTCGGTCTTGCCGAGAGCAGGCGGATCCTCTCCGCCTGTGCCGCGATCGCGGTGGCGGTCGGGCTGAGCCTCGTTCCCGCGGTCCATGCCGGCGATCGCCATGATGACGATCATGACCGCGATGGACGGAACGACTTCCGCATCACGACGCTGTCGTCGGCGCCTCACCTGGTCAGCGGCGGGAGTGCGCTCGTGCGCATCGACGTCCCGCGCTCGGTGCGACTGTCCCATGTCCGCGTCGAGTTGAACGACAGGAACGTTACATCGGCGTTTCGCGTGGACCGGGCTGCGCGCACGCTGACGGGGTTGGTCAAGGATCTGAAGGACGGCAAGAACAAGCTGGAAGCATCGTCCTCCGACCACGGCTGGCCTTCGGAGCGCCTCACGCTGACGAACTATCCGATCACCGGCCCGATCATCTCGGGACCGCACCAGACGCCGTTCTTCTGTCAGACCGATACGTTCACACTGCCAGACGGTACGAAGCTCGGAAAGGCGCTCGATGACGACTGCACGATAGCCCCCGTCGTCACCTACATGTACCTGCGCACTGGAGCGACCGCGCTGACGCCGCTGACGGACACGACCAAGCTTCCCGCCGACGTCGCGACGACCACGACCCTGAGCGACGTCAAGGTGCCGTTCGTCGTTCGCGTCGAAACGCGCACCGTCAACCGCGGCATCTATCAGAGCGCGGTGTTGCACGATCCGACCAGCGAACCCGCCCCGACGCCGTTTTCCGCGCCGAAGGGCTGGAACAAGCGGCTGATCGCGATCGAGGGCTTCGGCTGCCCGGCAGGGTGGTACATCCAGGGTGGAGCGCAGGGCAATCTCGCTCTCGCCGGGTTCGACTTCACGCTGCTCAGTATCGCGCGCCTCGGCGAGGGCTACGCGATGTTCGCCAACACGCTGCAGCACGCGTCGAACAACTGCAATGCGGTGCTCGCGAGCGAAGCCACGATGATGTCGAAGGAGCAGTTCGTCAAGACCTACGGCGTGCCGACGTTCTCCGTGAGCGCCGGTTGCTCGGGCGGCTCGTACGGAAGCGCCATGCCGGCCGACCGGATTCCGGGCCTGTTCGACGGGATCCTGATCATGTGCACGTTCCCGGACCCGCTGAGCATCGCCTTCTCGGGATCCGATGGGCACCTGCTGACCCACTACTGGGCGGTGACCGATCCGGTCGGATTCACCGACAACCAGAAGAACGCGGTCACCGGCTACAAGAGCGTGACGGCCTTCATCGCCGCGGCCAACCAGTCCGGGCGGACCGACCCGGTCCCGGGACGGGTGGACATCCCCGGCTACGTATCCGCGCCGTTTAACGCGATCGTGCCAACCTCGATCCGCTACAACCCGGCGACGAATCCGACGGGCATCCGGGGCACGGTGTACGACGCCGCCAAGAACATCTACGGCGTCGATCACAAGACCGGCTTTGCCCTGCGTCCGTTCGACAACGTCGGCGTCCAGTACGGCCTGAAGGCGTTGAACGACGGAGTGATCTCCACTACGCAGTTCCTCGACCTGAACGAGAAGATCGGCGGGTACGACCAGGACTTCAACTACGTCGCGGCGCGCAGCGAAGGCGACGCTGGCGCCATGAAGCGCGGGCAGCAGAGCGGCCTGCAGCTCGGCGGCAACGGCGGGCTGGCGTCGATCCCGGTCTTCGATGTCACGGGCATCTACAACGACGACGACGGCTATCACTACCAGTGGTTCCACTTCGCCCAGCGCGAGCGCATGCGCGAGGCGAACGGCGACACGAAGAACCACGTGATGTGGCGAGGCAGCCCGGTACCGGCAGATACCACGTGGTCCACGTTCATCAAATGGGTCGCGGCGTACAAGGCCGACACGGACAAGGGCACGCAGAAGCAGCGCGTCGTCCGCAACCGGCCGGCCAACGCGGTCGATGGTTGCTGGAGCAACGCGACGACCTTCATCGCGGAGAAGCAAACGCTCGGCAGCGAGCCGACCACCCAGTGCAATACGCTATTCCCGTCGTGGACCTTCCCGCGCCACATGGCGGGCGGACCGGTCGCCGCGAACATCATGAAGTGCTCGCTGAAACCGGTGCGGGCGTCCGACTACAAGGTGGACTTCTCGCCGGCTGAAATGGCGCGCCTGCGCAGCATCTTCCCGCGCGGCGTTTGCGACTGGTCGAGGGACGGCAATCACGTGGGCGTGGTCCCGAACGGGTCCTTCGGTCCCTCGCCGGTCGATTTCATCGGCATCGGACACCCGTAGGGTACTGCGCGTCTGAGGCCGTCGCGGTCCCGCCGTCGTCATCGTCGGCGGCGGGGCTGCGATTCCGGCCGCGCGCCGATGCCGGGGGGCGGAGACATTCTCAGACATACGGCGTGCCGTCCTTGTGAACGAACTTCCACTTGCCTTCCACGAGCAAGGCCTTGAGATCGTCATCGGGATAGCTTCCCTCGTCACCCGGCGTTCGGTCTCCGACTTCGAGATACACGACTACCTCGGTTGTCTCGTTCATCAGGCGGTGTCCGTTGCCGGTACCCGCCTTGAAGCCTGCGCACATTCCCGGGGAGAGCCGGGTTCGGCCCTCGTCAGTGTGCAGCGTGGGTTGCCCCCGCAGGACGTAGATGAACTCGTCCTGCTTGGTGTGGGCGTGGCGGAGCGACGAGACCGCATTGGGCGCCAGACGCGTGAGGTTTACGCCAAAGTTCGTGAGACCGAACAGATCGCCAAGTTGGCGCTTCTCCCTGCCGACCATGCGCGATGCGAACGGCGCGGGGTAGACGGATGGCTTGCTTCGGGCCGGCACGTCGGCTGCCGTGACCGCGATCGGATTTGGTTTTTCTGACACGAAAACCTCGCAAATGGACGGATGAGGGTTGAGAGCCTCGCGTTGTCAGGTATGTCCCGGCCGCTCAGCGGGGAGACGGTAAGGTACCCGACGTCGTGAGTGCCATCGGTTCACCGCTTCCCGGCATTGCTCCACTCCGCTTGCTGCAAGACGATGCGATAGCCGTCTGGATCCTCGAACGTGCGGCCGCGGGCTTCCCAATATGGATTAAACGACGTGACCTGTTTGAAGCCAGCTGCCGACATCGCGGCGCAAGCGGCTTGCCACTCGGCTGCGGCCGGCATGTAGAGAACCACCAAGTCTTCGGGCGTGGGCGCTGGCGCGACAGGATGGGTGTTGAAGCGCGTGAACTCGAAGTGGTAGCTCGAACCTTCCGCACCGAGCATCACGCCGTCGAATCCGTCATGGTTCTCGAAGCCGCCGATAACGTGAAGGCCGAGGCCGCGACAGTACATGGCCGTGCTCCGCGCGAGATCGCTGACCGGTCTGGCGATTCGGAGGTGAGGCGGCATGGCGGCTCGTCTGCTTCCGCGCGGCTCAGGTGTTCGGCGCCGGGGCGCCAAGATGGCGCGCGAACTCGCGCAGCTCCGTCGGGTCGAGGTCCGACACCGCGTAGTAGGTAAACGCCCGATCCGACCAGCTCAGGACGGTGAAGCCGCGCCGCGCCGCTTCCCTCAAGGCGGGCACGCCACCGCGCTCGCTCGGCCAGACGTACACGTCGATGTAATGCTGGCGACGCTTGTAGACGAGGCCGGCGACCGGCTGCCCGCGCACGTAGTCGATCCGCCCGCCCACCAGCGGAAATCCTTCCGCGCCGGTGTCCTTCACCGGCGGCGTGAAGTCGAGCCGGCCGTTGAACCAGGGCTTCACCGTATGTTGGTCCGAAGACACGACATCGACGATCTGCTGCGCGAGGAGCGACCGCGCGTGGCTGTCGACGACGTCGCCGACCGCTAGGTCGTACGCCGACGGGACCGCCAGCTGGAACGTGATCGACGAGGCGAACACAGCGGCGATCCCGGCCGCCAGCGCGTATCCCAGCCACTGCGGCCGCGCGCGGCGCTCGACCCGCGGCGGGGCGCTGCGCCCGATCTGCGCGGCGATCGCCGACCGCAAGCCGGCGGGAGCGCGGTGGTATTCGGCTTTCGACCTCACCGCGTCCCGCAGCGCGCGCAGGCGCAGCTCGTCCTCGCGGCAGGCCGCGCACTCGGTCAAGTGGGCTTCGACCGCGCGCACCTCGGCGTGCTCGAGCTCGGCATCGACGTAGGCGTCGAGCAGGTCAGCGGTCTTTTCGCAGCGCATCATGATTCCTCCCCGTCCTCGAGCAGATACTTCCCGAGGAGCCTCCGTCCGCGGGCGAGCCGCGACATCACGGTTCCCGTCGGGACGTCGAGGACCCGGGCGATCTCCTTGTACGCGAGCTCCTCGAACTCGCGGAGCACGATCACCTCGCGATAGGCGACGGGCAGCCGCTCCAGGCAGGCCTGGAGCCGCTTCCGGTCGGCCTGCGCGGAAACCGCCGCCTCCGGCGATACCGGCCGCTGGAACAGGCTTTCCGCGGCCTCCGAGAGGTCCCCATGCACTTCGTCGTCGTACTCCTCGTGCGACAGCGCGACGGATTTCGCTTCCTTCAACGCCGTGAAAAACGTGTTGCGCACGATCGCGAGCAGCCACGGGCGCGCGTCCTCGCCCTGCAGGCCATCGCGGAACCGGAACGCGCGCAGAAACGCCTCCTGGGCGACGTCGCGCGCGGCGTCGTCGTCGCCCGCGAGCCAGCGCGCGAGGTTGTAAGCGGCATCCATGTGGGGCAGCACGAGCCGCTCGAAGCGCTGGCGCGACGCGTCATCACCTTCCCGCTGCTTTCGCCCGAACGTGAGCATCATGGGTGCGCCGACTCGTCCCCGACCCGCAGCCGCGGCGGCGGCCGGATCTCGTTCCTGCGCGGCCGCCGGCCGCGGGCGGCGCGCAGAGTCTGGCAGTGGGAGCAAAGTACCCATGGGAGCGTCGGGACGAAAGGTCCCGACCTCCAATACCAATCCAGCCTGCCGGTTATTCCCGCGCCCCGCGGCACGCCGCGGCTTGCCGGGACCGAACTCTACTCCTCCGCAGCCGGCGATATTCCCGACGGAATGCCGTCGCACCGCTCGCAGTCTCGGAGGACGGGCACCCGCGGGTGCGCGTGTCCTCAACCTCGAACAGGAGCCAACAATGGGAATCGATCGCAGGGAATTCATGCGGCTCGCCGGGCTCGGCGGCGTGGTGTTCGCCTCCGGGCTGCCGGGATGGGCGCGGGCGCAACGCTACGGCACGAGCGCCGAGGAGTTCTTCTTCGTGCAGCTCTCGGACCTGCACTGGGGGTTCTCGGACCCGAAAGTGAACCCGGACTTCGCGGGCACGCTGCAGAAAGCGATCGCCGCGGTCAACGGCCTGCCCCAACAGCCGGACTTCGTGGTGTTCACCGGCGACCTGACGCACAACACCGACGACCCGCGCGAGCGCCGGCACCGGCTGGGTCAGGTCAAGGAGATGGCGGCCGAGCTCAAGGTGAAGGACCTGAAGTTCATGCCCGGCGAGCACGACGCCGCCCTCGACAACGGCAAGGCGTTCCGGGAGCTCTTCGGCGACACCCACTACACATTCGACCACAAGGGCATCCACTTCATCGCGCTCGACAACGTCTCCGACCCCTCGGCTGCGCTCGGCGAGGAGCAGCTGCGCTGGCTCGCCGCGGACCTCGCCTCGCGCGAGCGGAAGGCGCCGATCGTCGTCTTCACCCATCGCCCGCTCTTCGACCTCCTGCCGCAATGGGACTGGGCGACGCGCGACGGGGCGAAGGCGGTCGACCTGATGATGCCGTTCGCCAATCTGACGGTCTTCTACGGGCACATCCATCAGGAGAACCACCACATGACCGGCCACATCGCTCATCACTCCGCGAAGTCGCTGATGTTCCCGCTTCCGGCGCCCCTGTCGCAGCCGAAGCGCACGCCGCTGCCCTGGGATCCGAACGAGCCCTACAAGGGGCTCGGCTTCCGCGAGGTGGAGCTCGAGGAGCGCGGTGTGAAGGTCGCGATCGAGGAGCTGCCGGTGGTGAAGCGGGGGGCCGCATGACGGACGTCCGGTCGCGCCTGCGCGGGCGCCGCCGTGTGGCGCTCGCGCTTCCCGCCGCGGCGGTCCTTGCGCTCGGCGGGGGCTGCCTCGCCGCCGTCCAGGCCGCGCCCAAGGAGCGGGTGATCAAACTCACGGTGAAGCGCTTCGAGTACTCGCAGAAGGAGATCGTGCTGAAGCGCGGCCAGCCGGTAGTCATCGAGATCACCTCGCTCGACGTGCCCCACGGCTTCAGCGTGCCGGACTTCCACGCCCGCGCCGACATCGTGCTCCCGGGCAAGGTGACGCGCGTCAAGTTCACCCCGGACCGGGAGGGCACGTTTACGTACCTCTGCGACATCTTCTGCGGGACCGACCATGAACGGGTGGAAGGCCGGTTCATCGTGCGCAGCTAGCGGCGTCGCGGCAGGCGGGGCAGCGTGCAGTCACTCGATGCGATCACGGCCTCGCTCGTCGCGGTTTTCCTCGCGGAGATGGGCGACAAGACACAGTTCCTCGCGCTTCTCCTCGGCGCGTGTTTCCGCGCGCCCCTGCCGGTCATCACCGGCATCGCCCTCGCCACCTCAGCGAACCATGCTGCAGCAGCAGGCCCGCTAGCCCTAGTTGGTGGACGCAAAAGGGGCCACAGCCTGCCACAGCCTCTTTTGAATCCTCAATTCCAGTGACGCGCCTCAGCGCTTCCCGCCGTTCTCGTTTGGGCGCGCTCCGCCTGCGGCCAGCAGCAGCTCGACGTCGTGCGCGAGCGCATCCGGACCCTCCCCGAGCTTCGCGAAAAGCCGTAAGCGCCCCCGCGGGTCGTAGATGTAACTCCCCGCGGTGTGATCCATCGAGTAGCTCCCGGGGGTTGTCCCCGGCACTTTTTCGTAGAGAACCTTGAACTCCTTCGCCGTACGGGCGGTCGCCTCGGCGTTGCCGTAGAGCCCGAGGAAGCTCGGATCGAACGCCGGCACATAGGTCGCGAGCAGCTCCGGCGTGTCGCGCTCCGGATCGATCGTCACGAACAGGACCTGCAACCGATCGCCGTCCGGCCCGAGCTTGACCTTCGCGAGCTTCATCTCGGCGAGCGTCGTCGGGCAGACGTCGGGGCAGCGGGTGTACCCGAAGAACATGACGACGGCTTTCCCTTTGAAGTCCGCCAGCGTGCGCGGCGTGCCCGTGTGATCGGTGAGATCCAGCTCGCGGCCGAAATCGGCACCTGTAATGTCGACGCTGTTGAAGGAAGGTCGGCCCGTGCCGCAGGCCGCCAGCGCGACCGCCGCGGCGACTGCCCCGATCAGGGACTTGAACGAAGCACTCATGAGGTCACCAAGTGGATGGCACCGTTGCGATTCACGGGCGTGTCCGGACTCGAAGCGGGGCGACGCCGCGCCGGATTAGGCGCCGCGCGCGATCCCGTACTCCCCCGGCGGCAAGACGCCCGCCCGGCAGAGACCGTTAAGGATCTGGTGCACGGCGACGAACCGCTGCATGCCGCGCAGCCAAGCCTCGAACTGGCGGTCGAGAAAAGGGTCGGGCCCGCCGTGGACGAACGTCACCACCGGCGACCGCCGCGCATTCAACCCGAGCTCTGCCTCGACGGAGAACTGGTGTTTCTCCGCAAAGGTGTCGCGGACGAGGCGCTCGAGCTCGCGCGTTTCGATGAGCTTCACGCTTCGCTTCTCCTTCGGCCGACCGTCAAGGCGCCACGGCTTGTCGTACCGCCGTCCGGGCGCTGCGGCCACTCTCCACGATAGACCGTCGGCTCGTTCCGCCTATTCCACAGAGCGGCCTGAGTTCGACCAGCGCCGGCGGCGAGCGGGTGGCCGAGGAAGGTCGCACCCAGTGCCTAGGGCTCGCAGGGCGCCGTCCCCGGCAGCGAAGCGGATTCTTCGAATCTCGGTGCGTGAACGCACTTTCAGTACCAATCCGCGCTCCTATAGTTCGCTCGCGCTGTTCGACGCCGAACAGTGAATCCAATGACCGATGTCCAACTTACTTGATAAAGGAACCTGATCATGAAACGCAGTCTGATTGCCGTGGCCCTCACCGGCCTGTTTGTCAACGCCGCCTTCGCGACCCCCACCCTGAACGGGGACGACAGCTACGATGCGGTGCACCTCATCGCCCCGAAGAGCACTTCCCAAATGGGCTCCGAGCAGTCGTGGGGCCTGATCCAGTCGGATTCGCGGACCGTGGAGGCGTACGGTCTGATCAACGACGCGACGCGCCCTTACTACCTTGCTCCGTAAGCCGGGCGCCCCATAACCACGCGGCCGAGGCTGAAGTCTTGACCACAAGGGCTCGAGGATCCTCTCGAGCGCCTTGTGGCTCTTGACCCGCCCGCACATCTGCTCGATTCGAGGCCGGCAGGCATCACCGCGATTCGTGACGTGGTCACCCCGGCAAGGCCACCGCGCGATCCCGCTCGTTGGTTTCCAAGGGCACCATCTTCAGGCGACTTGGCGACAGCGCCGCGGCGATTGCCTCGATCTCGCGGACCACGTGAACCTCGAGCGCTGTCGCGCGTCCACGCACCTTCGCGCTCGCCAGCCCGACTCCCTCGATCCCGGAAAGGTCGACGAGCAGCGTACTCGCGCACCGCCGACGAGAGCACCAGGCGTGCACGAAACTCCTTGGTGAGCTCCTGCAGCCGGCTCGCGGTGTTGACCGTGTTGCCGGTCGCCGACAGCGTCCGCACGTCCTGGTAACCGAACTCGCCGATCACCACCCGGCCGGCGTCGATCCCGATGCCGAAGTCGAACGCCTTGAAGCCGTCCCGCTCGAGCCCCTGATTGAGGCGCGCCATCGCTCGCGAAATGTCCACTGCAGCGCCGAGCGCCTGTCGGCACGCGCGGCGCGGATCCGCTTCCTGGCCGAAGATCGCCATCACGCCATCACCGATGAACTGGTTCGCAATGCCGCCGTTCCTGCGCACGGCCGTGCCGACGGTCTCGAAGTAGCGGTTCAGCACATACACCAGGTCGAACGGGAGATAGCCCTCGGCGCGCCCGGTCCAGCCGCGCAGATCGATGAACAGGATCGCGACTTCGCGCTCGACGCCGAAGGACACGTCGATGGCGTCTTCGGCGCGGCCAACCGGCCGGGCGAGCTCGACCAGCGGCACTACCGCAAGGTCCGCGCTCGGCCGAAGCTGGCATGCGAGCCTGACCTTCTCCGGTGCGCCGATCCGCGCCAGCGTGCGCTGCTCGTCCGCCCCCGGACGAGGAAGCTCGCGCGTCGCGCTTGCAATGCGCACGCGACAGGTCGAGCACCGGCCACGCCCCCCGCACACGGAGGTATGAGGGATCCCGGCCATGCGGCTCGCTTCGAGAACGCTGAAGCCCTGCGGCACTGTCACCGCGCGACCGCCCGGATAGTGCACGGTGACGTGCGCATGCAGCAGGCGTTCCAGCGCGTTTCGAATCACCATCGCACCGATGAGCCCCCCAAGTACGCAGGCGTAGCCCCATTCGATCGCAGACTCCATCGTCTTCAGGGTGCCACGCTCGCGCGAGGTCAGCGTGAAGAGCGGCGCCATGTGCTCATCGAACCACATCCGGTCACGGGCGAGGAGCGCGAGCTCGCGCCCGATGCTCCAGAAGCCGAGGAGCGCGAGCGCCGGGAGCGCGATCGCGAGCACCAGTAACAGCGTCCGGTAGCGCGGGTACCAGCCGCGGTAGCGCAGCAGGAAGTGCAGTCCAAGGCACCCGTGCGCCCAGACCACGCCGAGCATCGCCGCTTGTCGCAGGCCCTGCGCCGGCTGCCACAGGTTCCACACCACCCGTGCGTAGCTGTCGACCTGGCCGTAGAGCTCGAAGGCGATTCTGGTGTTCTTGATGTGGTCCAGCAGCAACAGCGGGATCGCCAGGCCGAACGCCATCTGCATCAGCTCGCGAACTGGAATACGCAGCGTTCTCCGCCGGTAGACAGCGTAGAGGCCAAGCGCAAAATGGACGAGCAGCGCCCCATAAAGGAAGAACGTCGAGACCGGGTTGCGCCACGTCGCGAGAAAGACCCGGCGGGCTTCCTCCGCCGCCTGGAGCGAGATGACGCCGGCGGCGTGGTTCGCAAGGTGAGTGAACACGTAAGCGAACAGGATCAGGCCCGACAAAAGTCGAAGCCTGACGGACTGTAATTGATGGTATTTGCATCGGAGAACGGTATGGCGTCCCTCTGCCTAGACCGAAAGACCACGCCCCCTATTCCCATGCCGTCGCGCGCCGTGACAGCGGAGGTCGGAGATGACAGAAACGTCATGGACGAGCGCCCGACGCCGGCGACCCGCGGCGGGCCTTCCGGCTTCGGCCTGCGCAAGATCGCCCTGCTTGCCGGGCTCGAGCAGCACGAGCTCGATGAGATCGCGGCGCGTTGCGCGTGGCGCACCTACCGCGTCGGCCAGACCGTCATTTCGCGGGAGTCGAGCGACCGCGACGTCTACCTGATCGTTTCAGGCGCGGTTCGCGTGACCACTTACGCGATGTCCGGACGGCAGACGACTTTCCGCGACGTCAGGGCGGGCGACGCCTTCGGCGAGCTCGCGGCGATCGACGGCAATCCCCGTTCCGCCGACGTCGTCGCGATCGGCGACACGCTTCTCGCGTCGATGACCCCCGGCGTCTTCCGGAATCTGCTGCACGACAAGCCTGCGATCGCCGAGCGCGTACTCGCGCGCATGTGCGACCTCGTCCGTCAACTCTCCGAACGCCTGGTAGACCTCGGCACGCTGGACGTACAGAACCGACTCACCGGCGAGCTCCTCAAGCTCGCCCGCGCGGGCCGCGTCGAGGGGAACGTCGCGACCATCGATCCGGCGCCGAAGCACGCTGACATCGCGAGCCAGGTGAGCACCTACCGCGAGCAGGTGACGCGCGAGCTCTCGGCGCTCGCGAAAGCCGGCGTCCTCGAGCGCACGGGGCGTGCGCTCGTCGTGCGCGACCTCGCGCGACTTACGCGCCTGGCCGCGGCGGCGCGCAGCCGCGCGTGAGCCCCGCGGCCAGCCTCTCCGCGCCGAATCCCGCTTCGATTTCGAATACGCGAGCCCGCGGTGGACCACGCTCGCGCGCGGACGTGATGCGCGCGCGACGCAGCGCCGGTCGGGATTCGAAGCGCGTCCCGGGCGGACACGCCCGGAACGCGCTTCGACGACAGGCGTCGCCCGTCTTACGGCGCAAAGTAGTAGGTGCGGCCCGGATCGTTGATCAGGCCGTAGGACGCCGCCGGCAGGCGCTCCTGCCCGGGCACGGGCACGAAGCTCGTCCGATCGTCGGACGTGGCTCCCATCGGGGCGGACATGCCGTCGCCCCCGCCGGCGGCGGCGGGCGTGTCCGCGAACGCGATACCGTTGAGGGCGGTCAGTGCGAGTACAGCGATTGCGAGTTGCCGTTTCATGCTTGCTACTCCTTCATGTGAAAGACTCGTTGGATAGATCGATGACTCGTTCGCGACGTTGACGACGCGGATTTCGTCATCGGCCGATTGCACCGCCCAGGCGCCCAGCGCGCGAAGCGCGCGACACTCGCCGAAAGCGGTGCGCTCCGGGGCAGTCGTTTGCGACGGCTTTGCTGCGACGATCGAAATCGACCGGCTCCCGAGGTGTCGTCAGCTTAGGCGGCGAGCGCGCCCGCGGAAGTGCGCTAGCGCACCGGCGCCGAGCGTCTCCTCGGCGGCAGCGAACGTACGACCTCGCGAGTCGGCTTGGGCCAAATCGCTTGTTGCGGCAGACCACGATCGATCTGCGGAAATCTCTGGCACAGTCTCGACCTCCGCGTCCGATAATCCGC
The DNA here is from genome assembly GCA_963789885.1 of uncultured beta proteobacterium. GTDB lineage: Bacteria > Pseudomonadota > Gammaproteobacteria > Burkholderiales > SG8-39 > DATEDA01. Next base: position 220,921 of record CAWBNB010000003.1, read on the forward strand.
GCTTCCAGCCCTTCCTGAGGTGCGGGGGATCGAGTGTTCGAATCGCTTCGCCCCGAACAAATTCGATGATCGACCTCCGGATCCAACGCTACGCCCTGCTCGCGCTCGCGGCGGCGGCACTATTCGGCGCGAGCACTCCGCTCGCGAAGCTGCTGCTCGGCGCGGTACCTCCGCTCGTGCTCGCGGGCCTGCTTTATCTCGGTAGCGGGCTCGGCCTCGGTGCAGTGATCGCTGCACGCCGCGCGTTCGGGCTCGGGCGCGCGGGCGGTTCTTCCCGGGCCGAGGCGCCGATCGGGCGCGCCGACTTGGCTTGGCTCGCAGGCGCGATCGTCGCCGGTGGCATCCTGGCGCCGGCGGTGCTGCTGTGGGGACTTGCCGGGACGACGGCTTCCAGCGCCTCGCTGCTGCTCAACTTCGAAGGGGTGATCACGACGCTGATCGCCGCGCTCCTGTTCCGCGAGGCGGTCGGGCGCCGCGTGTGGCTCGCTGCGCTGGTCATGCTCGTCGCCGGGACCCTGCTTGTCCACGATCCTGGCGAGCCGCTGAGGTTCTCGGCGCACGCGCTCGGGATCGTCGCCGCCTGCCTGCTCTGGGCGCTCGACAACAATCTCACGCGCAAGATCGCCGCGGCAGACCCGGTGCAGATCGCGGGCATCAAGGGCATCACGGCGGGCGCAACGAACCTCGCGGTCGGCTTGGGGGCAGGGGGTGCGCTCCCCGGCGTCCCGACGCTCGCTGCGGCGGCGGCGATCGGCTTCGCGAGCTATGGGGTGAGCCTGGTGCTCTTCATCTACGCGCTCCGGCATCTCGGGGCCGCGCGCACCGCCGCGCACTTCAGCACCGCGCCTTTCATCGGCGCCGCGCTCGCGGTGCCGCTGCTCGGCGAGCCGGTGACGTCGACGCTGGTCGCCGCCGCGGCGCTGATGGCGCTCGCGACCTGGCTCGTCCTCACCGAGACCCACGAGCACGAGCACACGCATGGCAGCATGACTCATACGCACCGGCATTCTCACGACGAGCATCACCGGCACGCGCATCGCGGCGACGAAGGACCGGAGCCGCATGCCCACGAGCACGTTCACGAGCCGCTGACGCACCGCCATCCGCACCTGCCCGACCTGCACCATCGGCACGGGCACTGAGGGCGCGATCCGGCGACGGGCTGTACCGCATCGCCGCCGCGCCTCTTGCACGGCGCGAGCGTCTTCGGCTTGAGGTATTGACGCGTCCCCGTGGGCGTATCATCCGTCGACCCGCGTGATGAGACTCGCGTTAGCGACGGGCTGTTCGGCGGAGAGGGCAGGTGAGAGGCAGGAAGGCGGTCGCGGAGTTGCGCTCGGCGAAGGACGCCGCGGGGGCCGGATGAGCGGCGCCACGGTCAGGCGTTCGCGCCGGGCGGTGACGCGGTTGCTGCTGCTCGTCCTGCCCTTTCACGCATTGATCGCCGTGTACCTGGATCTCCGGGGCCCTGCGCATTTCCATGACCACCACGAGCTCGATGACCACGATCACGGCCACCCGCATCGCCACGATCACGGCACTGTGCAGCGCCACTACCACCCCGCCTTCGATGAGAGCGTCGTAACGGTCGAGGGCGGCGCGGTCCTCGACCCGCACGCGCTGGAGGAGGGTGCCTCGTCCGGCTGGTCGGCGACGATGTGCGTGGCGCTGGTATCGGCTGGTCCCTCCCTGCAACTCCCCCGGCTGACGGACGGCATCGTCCCGGAACGGGAGCCCCGCCTGCAGACCCGCTTCCTCGGGCGTCTCGAGCGCCCGCCCCGCTACCCCCGCGCCTAGCGTTTCGAGCGGTCCGTCGCCCGTTGCGGTCGTGGGCGACGCGTCACCGCTGTCGACCGGAACCGGCCGGAACGACGCTCGTCCCGATTCCGCGACGTACCGCCGCGCTTCGTGCGCGGCGGTACGTCGTGCGCGACGGCTCGCTTCGCCCGCGCCCGCCGTTGCCGTTGACGAGACGAACGAGGAGCGACCATGCAGCGCGTTGCCCGGCTCGCGGGACCCGCCGCGGCCCTTGCCGTTGCGGCGTTTCCCGCCCACGCGGACGACCCGGTCACGTTGCCACCAGTGGAGGTGATCGGCCGGTACGAAAACGAGATCGGCGTCTGGGACTCGGCCAGTCAGGGTGCAGTGACCCGCGAAGGCATCGAGAAGCGCCCGCTGCTGCGGCCCGGCGAGGTGCTCGAAGCCGTCCCGGGCATGGTGGTCACGCAGCATTCCGGCGACGGCAAGGCGAACCAGTACTTCCTGCGCGGCTACAACCTCGACCACGGCACCGATTTCGCGACCTGGGTCGCCGGCATGCCGGTGAACATGCCGACGCACGCGCACGGCCAGGGCTATACCGACCTCAACTTCCTCATCCCGGAGCTCGTCTCGCGCGTGCTCTACAACAAGGGACCTTACTTCGCGCAGGACGGCGACTTCGCGTCGGTCGGCTCGGCGCGGATCCAGTACGTGGACCGCCTGCCCGCAAACATCGCCACGCTCACCGGCGGCTCGTGGGAGTACGCGCGGGCGCTCCTCGCCGGCTCGCCCGAGGTCGGCCGCGGCAACCTGGTCTATGCCTTCGAGTACCAGCACTCGAACGGGCCGTGGGAGAACCCGGCGAACTTCAACAAGTACAACGGCGTGCTGCGCTATGCGCAGGGCACGCCCGCGAACGGCTTCAATGTCACGGCGATGGCGTACGGCGCGAGCTGGAACGCGACCGACCAGATCCCGCAGCGCGCCGTCGACGACGGCAGCGTCGGTTACTACGGCGCGATCGATCCGACCGACGGCGGCAACTCGAGCCGCTACAGCCTGTCGGGCGAATGGCGGCAGTCGGACGGCAACGTCAGTCGCGCCGCGAGCCTGTACGCGATCAAGTCGCGGCTCAACCTGTACTCGAACTTCACCTTCTTCCTCGACAATCCGGTGAACGGCGACCAGTTCCAACAGGCCGAGAATCGCACGGTGCTCGGGGGCGAATACAGTCAGACATGGTTCGCGCACTGGGGCGAGCGGCACATGTGGAACACGGTCGGCCTGCAACTGCGTCGCGACCGTCTGTCACCGGTCGCGCTCTACAGTACCGAGGCGCGCCAGCGGCTCTCCACGACCCGCGAGGACAACGTGACCGTCGGCAACGCCGCGCTGTACGGGTCGAACACGATCGAATGGACGAGCTGGCTCCGCACGATCCTGGGACTGCGCGCAGACTTCTTTCGCTTCGACGTCTCGAGCAACATTCCCGAAAACTCGGGCAAGAACGGCGACTCGATCGTCTCGCCGAAGGCGTCGGTGATCCTCGGCCCGTGGCGCGACACGGAGTACTTCCTGAACTGGGGCCAGGGCTTCCACAGCAACGATGCCCGGGGCACGACCATCACCGCCGATCCCAAGACCGGCGAGCCGGTGCAGCCGGTCGATGCGCTGGTGCGCACCGTCGGCTACGAGGTGGGATTGCGAAGCCGCCCGCTGCCCGGCCTGACGACTTCGCTCGCGCTCTGGCGTCTGAACCAGGACTCGGAGCTGCTCTTCGTCGGCGACGCCGGCACCACCGAACCGAGCCGACCGTCCCAGCGCACCGGCGTGGAGTGGGTGCTGCAGTACGTGCCGCGGCCCTGGCTCGCGTTCGACCTGACCGCGGCGGTCACGCGCGCGCGGTTCACCGACGAGGACCCGGCGGGCAACCGCATCCCGGGCGCGCCCGACGCGGTCGTCTCGGCCGGCGCGACCGTCGACAACCTCGAGGGCTGGTTCGGCAGCCTGCGCTACCGCTACTTCGGGCAGCGGGCGCTGATCGAGGACAACACCGTGCGCTCGCAGTCGACGACGCAGTGGAACGGGCGCGTCGGCTACATGTTCACGCCGAAGATCCGCGCCTGGCTCGACGTCTTCAACGTTTTCAACTCGAAGAGCCACGACATCGACTACTACTACGTCTCGCGCCTGCCGGGCGAGCCGCCGGAGGGTGTCGCCGATCGACACTTCCACCCGGTCGAGAGCCGCGCGTTCCGGCTGAGCGTGAGCGTGGCGTACTAGCCGGGGAGGGCCCGCTATCGCGCCCCGACGGAGCCGCCCACATTCCTTGATCGACCGCGCGCCCGGTGACGAAAAATCGATTTCTGCTGCAAACTTCGCCTCCTTCCTTCTTCCTTTGGAGGTGAGCCATGGCGGGACGGTACTCGAGCATCCTGGACACGATCGGCAACACGCCGGTGGTTCGCGTCAACCGGCTCGCGCCGCCCGGGGTGAACCTCTTCGTCAAGATCGAGGCCTTCAATCCGCTCGGCTCGGTCAAGGACCGCCTCGCCATCGGCGTGATCGAGGCGGCGGAGAAATCCGGCGAGCTGAAGCCCGGCCAGACCGTCCTCGAGGCGACCAGCGGAAACACCGGCATCGGCCTCGCGATGGTCTGCGCCGCCAAGGGCTATCCGCTGGTGCTGATCATGGCGGAGCCGTTCAGCGTCGAGCGGCGCAGGCTGATGCGCTTCCTCGGCGCCAAGGTGGTGATCACCCCGGCCGCCGAGCGCGCCGTCGGCATGATCACGAAGATGGAGGAGCTCGCCGACGACGCACGGCTGGTTCATGACCCGCCAGTTCGAGAACGAGGCCAACCCCGACTACCATTCGCGGACGACCGCGCGCGAGATCATCGACGACTTCGCCGGCGAGCGGCTCGACTACTGGGTCACCGGCTACGGCACCGGCGGCACGCTGAAGGGCGTCGGCGCGGGTGCTCAGGAAGGAGCGGCCGGAGACCAAGATCATCGTCTGCGAGCCGGAGGACGCGCCGCTGCTCGGCAGCGGCATCGAGCAGGCGCGCAAGCCCGACGGCACGCCGGCCGCGCCGCATCCGAGCTTCAAGCCGCATCCGATGCAGGGCTGGACGCCGGACTTCATCCCGAAGCTGACCGGCGACGCCGTCGACATGAAGGTCATCGACCGGCTCCTCCCGATCCCGGGCCCCGAGGCGATCCGCTGCAGCAAGGACCTCGCCGCCAAGGAGGGCATCTTCGTCGGCATCACCTCCGGCGCGACCTTCGCCGGGGCGCTCAAGGTCGCCGCCGAGGCGGAGAAGGGCGCGAACATCCTCTGCATGCTGCCGGACACCGGCGAGCGCTACCTCAGCACGCCGCTCTTCGCCGACGTCCCGGCGGACATGACCGAGGAGGAGCTGGCGATCTCGCGCTCGACGCCGAGCGGCCAGCTGAAGACCTGAGCGAGTCGACGCTGTGCCATCGTCTCGCAACGAGCGGCGGCGGCGAACGGCGCCTTCGCCGCCGTGAAGGACTTCTTCTTCAACTCGCGCTACGGCGAGCGGCGCGCCGATCCCGACATCGCGGACTTCACCTTCGGCAATCCGCACGAGATGCCGCTCGAGGGACTCGTCGCGGCGATCCGCGAGGCGGGCGATGCCGCAGAACAAGGACTGGTTCGCCTACAAGACGAGCGAGGAGGCGCCGCAGGCTTTCCTCGCCGGAGCGGCTCGGCCGGGAGCTCGGCCTGCCGTTCGAGCCGCCGGACATCGCGCTCACCGCCGGCGCCTTCGCGGCGATCTCGGTCGCCTTCCGGCTGGTGCTCGATGCCGGCGACGAGGCGATCTACTCCGAGCCGGCCTGGTTCTGCTACGAGCCGATGCTGCTCGCCGCCGACGCGGTGCCGCGCAAGGTGCCGCTGAAGCAAGCCGCGCTTCGATCTCGACCTCGACGCGATCGACGCGGCGATCGGTCCGCGGACGCGGCTGGTGATCGTCAACACGCCGCACAATCCGACCGGCCGGATCTACGGGCGCGAGGCGCTGACCGCGCTCGCCGACCGGCTCGAACGCGCCTCGAGCCGGATCGGCCGCCGCATCTTCCTGCTGTCGGACGAGCCCTATCGGCGCCTCCGCTTCGACGGGCGCGGCTTCGTCAGCCCGGCGGCGCTCTACCCGTGGACGCTCATCTCGTACAGCTACGGCAAGGTCCTGCTCGCGCCGGGGCAGCGTCTCGGCTACCTCGCGATCTCGCCGCTGATGCCCGCCGCCGACCGGCAGGCGCTGCGCGACGCGATGTTCGCGACCCAGATGGCGCTCGGCTGGTGCTTTCCCAACGCCGTCATGCAGTACGCCGTTCCGCACCTCGACGCGGCTGTCGATCGACGTTCAAGCGCTCGCCCGCCGTCGCGACGCGCTGAGCGAGGTGCTGACGAAGGCGGGCCACGCCGTGCTGCCGCCGGAGGGCACGTTCTACCTCTGGGTCAAATGGGCGAGGGGCGACCCCGAGCGCCAGTGGAACGCGCTCGCCGATCGCGACGTCTTCGTCATGCCGGGCAGCATCATGAACGCCGACGGATCACTTCCGGATCAGCCTGACCGCCTCCGACGAAATGGTCGCGCGCGCCCTGCCGGTCTTCGCGCAGGTGTCGTGAGAGAGCAGGCGGCCGCGGAACCTCGGATTGGTTACTGCGGACTGCCCGCTGGGGCGCGATGGAAGCTTCCGACGATGGCCCGTGGGAATGGAACCCACCCCGGCGACTACCCCGTGAACGCCGGCGCCGCGGCGCGCTTTGCGAAAACGCGCGGCAGCGTCTCGCTCAGGTGTCGGACCTCGGCGCCCTCGAGAATGCCGTGCGCCTTCAACGCCTGATGCAGCCGCGGCAGGTTGTAGTGCGGCACCGCCGGATAGAGATGATGCTCGATGTGGTAGTTCACGTGATGCGGGAACAGCAGGTAGCGCTGCCACCAGTTCGGCAGGTTGGTGCGCGCCGCCGTGAGCGGTGAGGCGTAGTCGGTGAGCGCGCCGTGCTCGCAGATCGCACGCAACCGGAAGATGACCTGCAGGACGGTCGCGAGCGGCACGACCCAGAGCACGACGTAGTACCAGCCCCAGCCGGTGGCGAACGCGACCGCCGGCATCGCGACGTGGAACGTGAGGACTCCCCAGCGATCGCGGCGGGCCGCCTGGCGCAGGCGCGGGCTGGTGTCGTCGAGCGGTCGTGCCGCGGTGTTGGTGTCGGCGTTGACTGCGGGCGCGCCGAAGAAGTACGCGTAGGTCTTCCATGCCGTGAGCCCCGCGAGGTCCTTCGCCAGCTTCCTCGCGAGGTACATCCTGCCGCGAGGATAGCCGCCGTGCAGCGCGATGTCCGGGTCCTGCGGCCCGTAGAGGTGGTTGTGGTGCAGGCGGTGGATCACGCGATAGGTGCACATCGACAGACCGGCCAGCGTCCCGCAGACCCGGCCGACGAGATCGTTCAACCAGCGCGTTTCATACAGCCGGTAGTGCGCGGCGTCGTGCGCGAGGATGAAGAGGGCGTGCGCGAGCGGCGCCATCAGCACGATGGCGGCGAGCGCCGCCCACCACGACCAGAATGCGACCGCCAGTGCGGCTACGGCCGCGATCAGCGCGAATGTCTGCGCCACCGCGAGCGTCGAGCGGATGGGGTCGAGGCGAGTGAGGGGAGTGAGCGCCTCGCGCGGCAGCTTCTTCCGCACGTCGTCGCGGAACTCCTCGCCTTTAGCGAAGGGGGTCACGGCCATCGGTGATCTCCTGGGCAGGCCCCGGCGGCAATCGTGCGGGGCTCGGTCATGGGGCTAAAGGATAAGGGCGACAGGGCTACGGCGCGATGCCTGAACGCGTCAACTGTTGCGACGTGTTTTGCCAGCCGGGAGTACGCTCCTGCGGCAGCGACGGAGAAAGGCACGATCTCGAATGTGTTCGTGCGCGCGGGGCGGTACCGGCGGCGAGATCGATGTCGGCTTCGAATCGCACCGCGCCGCAATGGCAGCCGCCCTGGTAGGTTCTTTTCATGTTTTCGTCGCCCGGCGACGTTCGCTCTCGCGGATCATCCCGGTCAGGTCCGCGGCCGGGCGGATCTCGAAGGGACCGCTGCGCACGCCGGGGTGCTGCGACATGAGCTGGATCGCGTGGTCGAGGTCGTTGGCTTCCAGTATCAGGATGCCCCCGATCTGTTCCTTCGTTTCGGCATAGGGGCCGTCGGTGACCATCACCTTGCCGCTGCGGAACCGGAGCGTCACGGCGCTCGCGGCAGGTTGGAGCGCCTCCCCGCCGGCGAAATGGCCGTTCTTGCGCAGCACGTCGTCGTAAGCGAAGCACCCGTCAACGAAGGCGTTGCGCTCGCTTTCGGGCATGCCCTCGAATTTGCCCGCTTCCATGTAACCAAGGCATACGAACTTCATCGCATCTCCTCTGAACGCCAGGCGTCTACTTTGCCGGGACCTCCCATAGTCGAGCGGGCGGACTCGAATTCGACATGGTCGGCCGCCGAGAGGGCCGCCACCGGCGCGCTTGCTCGTCGCTGATGCAGGTGCAGGGCAGGGCTGCGCGAGTGCTTGATCCTTCGTGGCGCTACCGAAAAATCAATGACTTGCACTATCGAGCTCTCCGCTCGTGCTCGCTGTCACCGGGGCTCATGCCACCGGGCCATTCTGTGCCGAGCCGACACTCCAGGTCGGTGGATAGCTACGCGAAAAGAAAAGCGGCGCCTGGGAAAGGCGCCGCGAAGTGTCCCGCAGGGAGGAGGAGGGCGGGACTAGGGGAGCCGGTGATTGAACCTTAGGTCGCGCTCGTTCATGAGCGCAAGTCTGCCTGTAGCGGACTTGCAGATGGCTGACGGATGAGGACGCGATACCGCTGGGCCGGAGAGAGTTTCCCTTGCGGCGGCCGGTCGGTATCCTCCCCGCGTGTCCCACGTCTTCAAACCCGCCTCGAGCGGCCGGAGCCTCTGCTCCAGGCGCGTCAGAGCTGACGATGTCGAAACTCGCGCAGATGCTCGCTGAGGCCGCGTGGACGCGGGGTCTGACGCCGGAGCAGCGGCGTCGCGTGGAGGCGGACACCTTCTCGCGGGTCTACCCGAAGGGCAGCCACGTCTTCCACCACGGCGAGCGGGTCGACCACTGGATGGGCGTCGTCGACGGTCTCGGCGCGCCGATCGCGCACGGCTATCTCACGCTGGCGCTGGTCGGGCCGATGGCCATAGCAGTGGGCGTGATTCCGCCGGACGCCGTGACTGGTCTCAACTATGGCTTGGACAAGGTTCGCTTCATCGCGCCGGTAAGAGCGGGAGCGCGGGTGCGCAATCGGGTGAGCCTGCTCGCGGCCGAGCCACAGAGCGGGGGACGAGTGCTCCTCAAACTCCACTGCACGCTGCAGATCGAAGGCGAGGCGAAGCCCGCGCTCGTCGCCGAAATGCTGTGCATGCTGATCGGAAACCGCGATGCTTCAGCGTGACGACATGTCCGGGACCCTCGCGGACGCGCCGGCAGCGAATTCCGCCGCCACCAACTCGGCCCCGGAGCGCGCGCTGGCGCGGCAAAAGGCGTGGGCGACCGGGCTCGTCGTCCTCTGCGCGCTGATCTACGTCGGCGCGAAAGCGCTCGAGAGCCGGCACCCCGGCGTTGCCTACGTCGCCGCGTTCGCCGAGGCGGCGATCATCGGCGCGCTCGCCGACTGGTACGCGGTGGTGGCGCTGTTCCGGCATCCGTTCGGACTCAGGCTGCCCCACACCGCGATCATTCCGGCCAACCAGGCGCGCATCGCGGAGAGCCTGGGCGATTTCATCGCCAGGCACTTCCTAGCCGGCGCGCAAGTGGGCCGGAAGATCGTGGAGCTCGATCCGGCAGCGAACGCCGGCCGCTGGCTCGCCGAACCCCGCAATCGCGCGCTCATCGCCGCGCACGCGGCGAGCCTCCTGCCGCAGGCGATCCAGGCGCTCGATCAGGAGGCGCTGCACGGCGAACTCGAGCGCGGCTTGCTGGCGCGGTTCGCCGCAGTGGACATGGGGCAGGTGATCGGCACGTCGCTCGAGGTGGTCACGCGCGATCGCCGCCATCATGCGCTGCTCGAAGAAGCGCTCGGACGGATCGAGTCCCTGCTCGCCGACCCCGCCGCCCTCGACGCCATTCGCGACCGGATCCGCGCCGAGCTGCCGACGCTCGCCCGGTTCTTCCAGGCGGATGCCTACCTGCTGCGCAGGCTGGTCGAGGCATCGCACGCGGCTCTGAGGGAAGTCCGCGACGATCCGGGTCATCCGCTGCGCGCCGAATTCGACCGGTTCGTCGCGGCGTTCGTCGACAAATTGAAGCACTCGCCCGACTACCGCGAGCAGGTAGAAGGCCTCAAGCGTGACCTCCTGGCGCGCGCCGAGCTGCGCGAGGTCCTGCTCGAGGGCTGGGAGAGGTTCGTCGCCTGGCTCGGCGCCGACGTCCAGGCGCAGCACGGGATCATCCGGCCCGGCTTCGAGACGTTCCTGGATGACTTCGCACAGAGGCTTCAGCACGACTCCAGCCTGCGCGCGCGGTTGAACCACTGGCTCGCCGAGCATGCGAGCTCGATCACCGAGCGCTACAAGCACGAGGTGGCCGCGTTCGTCGCGGCGCAGGTGAAGTCGTGGGACACGCAGCATGCGGTCCGCACCATCGAGCTCAGCATCGGGAGGGACCTGCAGTACATCCGCGTGAACGGCACGCTCGTGGGCGGACTGCTCGGGCTCGCGATCTTCACGGGCACCCGGCTGGCGCTGGGTTGAAGGAGAACCAAACCATGGCACCGACGACCTTCCCGAGCAGGCCGCGCAACACACGCTCGCGGCCAATCCATTGATCGGGGTGCGCGGCGAGGACATTCTCGATTCGGCGCGCCTGCTCCTCGAGCAAACGGTGCGCAATCCCGGCGCGGCAGCGCGGGCATACTTGGCCTTCCTCGGTGAGCTCGCGCGAATCGCGACCGGCCGCTCCGAGCTTGCGCCCGAACCCCAGGACAAGCGCTTTGCCGACGTGGCGTGGAAGGAGAGTGTCGCCTACCGGGCGCTCGCACAGTATTACCTGGCCTGGAGCGGCGCGCTCGACCGCTTCGTGGACGAGGCGAGGATGGAGAAGCGCGACGCCGAGCGCGCCGGCTTCGTCGCCTCGCTCCTCGTGGACGCGATGTCGCCGACCAACACCATCGGTGGCAATCAGGTCGTCGATACCGGCGGCGCGAACCTGCTCCGCGGCCTCGAGAATTTCGTGGCGGACCTGGCGCGCAACGGCGGCATGCCCGTCCAGGTGGATGCCAGCAAGTTCGCCGTGGGCAGGAACCTCGCAACGACGCCGGGATCGGTCGTCTATCGCAACGCGGTGATGGAGTTGATCCAGTACCGGCCCAGCGGGGCGGAGGGTCCACAAGCGGCCGCTGCTCATCGCGCCCCCGCAGATCAACAAGTTCTACGTCTTCGACCTGGTGCCGGAAAAGAGCATCGTGCAGCTCGCGCTCAAGGGAGGCCTCCAGGCTTTCGCCATCAGCTGGAAGAACCCCACTCGCGCCGAAAGCGGCTTCAGGCTCGACACGTACGTCGGCGCCCTGGAGGAAGCGGTGGACGTGATGCGCGGAATCACCGGGAGCGAAGACGTCAACGTCTGGGGCTCGTGCTCGGGCGGAATCACCGTGTCGGCCTTCCTCGCGCATCTGTCCGCGCGCGGCGAGCGCAAGGTTCACAGCGCCACGGTCGCGGTCCGCGTGCTCGACGTGGCGGCCGCGCAGGGCACGACGGCCGGGATCTTCGTCACCCCGGAGGCGATCGTTGCGGAGAAGACGGCTTCGCAGCTCGCCGGCGTGGTCGAAGGGCGGGAATTGGCGCGCATGTTTGCCTGGATGCGGCCGAACGATCTGATCTGGAACTACTGGGTCAACAACTGTCTGCTCGGCAACACGCCGCCCGCCTTCGACGTCCTCTACTGGAACAGCGACACGACGCGGCTCCCGGCGCGGGCTGCACGCCGACTTTCTCGATCTCATCGGCGCCGATCCGTACGTCAATCCCGGCCGGCTGCACGTGCGCGGCACGCCCCTCGACATGCGGCAGGTCGACATGGACAGCTACGTGGTTGCCGGCGTCACCGATCACATCACGCCTTGGCAGGGCTGCTACAACACCGCGCGGCTGTACGGGGAGCGCAGCACTTTCGTGCTCTCCAACAGCGGCCACATCCAGAGCCTCCTCAATCCGCCCGGAAATCCAAAGGCGTTCTCCTGATCCGGCGCGGCGCGCGAGCGGAGCGCGGACGCGTGGCTCGGGAGCGCGGAGAACCCGCCCCTCGGCGAAGCGCCCGGCCGATACGTCATGGAGAAATAGGTGCCGGCAAGCCCACCGGCAAAGCTGCAGATCGGCGTGCATGAAGTCGGCGGGCACACGCTGCGTGTCGGCGTGCGCCCCGGGGACGCCGCGCGGCCGCCGTTGCTTCTGTTCAACGGCATCGGCGCGGGGTCGAGCCGTTTCTCGAGTTGCTGGAGGAGCCCGCGGCGATCTTCTTCGACGTGCCCGGCGTCGGCGGCTCGCCCGCGCCGGCGCTGCCGTACCGTCCATCGACGCTGGCGCGGCTCAGCGCGCGCCTGCTCGACCAGCTGGGACACGACCGGGCGGATGTGCTGGGCGTTTCCTGGGGCGGGGCGCTCGCGCAGCAGTTCGCGTTCCAGCATGCGAGCCGTTGCCGGCGAGTGGTGCTCGCGGCGGCCTCGCCGGGCCATCTGATGATTCCCGGACGACTCACCGTGCTGCTCAAGATGGCGAGCCCACGCCGCTACCGGGACGCCGAGTACATGAAGCGGATTCTCGATGTACCAGGCGAGCTTCGCGGTCAGGAAGTGAAGTTCACGGGCATGCAGTAACTGCTCGGCTTCGCTCATCCGAACTTCTACTTCCACGTGACGACTGCCTACAACATCCTGCGCCGCAATGGTGTCGAGATCGGGAAGCGGGATTTCATCGGGAATGCCTGACTCCGCGGCGTTCTCATCATTCCGCGGGAATGTTCGGTCAGCCCGCTAAGCCGTTGCCGGCGGCGCGGTACAGACTTCCTCGTAGCGATAGCGGCGCTTCAACAGCCCGTTGTATTCGAAGACATCCAGCGTTCTTTCATAGGCCGCACGCGTAATTTCCACATGCGGCGTCCAGCAGCCGAGCTGCTGATACGTTGCGATGCAATCGGCCAGTACGTTCTCATCGATATCGCGAAAGTACGGTTTCTCCGCCTTGGCAATCTCGGCGGCAGGCGTTTCGTTCATGTAGGCCCGGGTCTTCTTGTAGGCACGCATGAACGCCTTCGCCATGTCCGTCTGGAGCCAGTCGCGGGTCGCCGCAAGACTGGAGAAACCACATGGTCCGATCTGTTTGCCGACTTGGGCCACGACGTGCCCGACGCCATCGGCTTGCAGTTGCTGCGGGAACGGACCCTGCTCCTGCACGTACTGTCCCTGGCCCTCACGGAAGGCCTGATCGATTTCGGCGGCGCCGCCGGGGCAGATGGCCTTTATTTTGTTGAAATCGATACCCGCCCTGTAGCAGGCGTACTTGAACATGGCGAGTGGCTGGCCACCGTTGAACATGACGACTTCGGCGCCCTCCAGCTTGGCCCACCTGAACGCGGGATCCGCCTCGCGTCCGGTGAGGAAGAACCCGTCCATCTCGTTGACCTGGGCGAAATGGACTGCGGCCGGCGTCTCCCCCTTGTTGAGCGACGCGAACCCCTGGCTCAGGGCCGATTGGACGACGTGAGCGGAGCCGTCTTTCAAGGCAGCAAGTGCCGAGACGCCCGGCGGCGAAATCGACCATTCCGGATCCAGGCCTTCCGCTTTGAGGAATCCGCCGGACATCGTCGAAATGAGCGGCGAGTAGAACGCGGAAAACAAGGTGAATTGGATGTTGATCTTGTCCAAGGCGCTGTACCTCTCGGTTGCGGGTGGGCTGCCGATGCTCGCGGCGACCATCCTAAGGTATTCTTTGATCGACGGCGAACGTCGGCTCCTGGCTTGACCGCCACCCAAAACGAGCCCGCCATCGAAACGCCTATCGCGCTGAGAGGTCACCGGCAGCCGTGGAACACAGGCAAGAACGCGCGGTCGCGCTGATCTGTCATCCCGAAACTCGCAGCGACGCGATACACGGCGTTCGAGCGCGCGTAACCAGGACGGCCGACGGCATTCTGGCCGTCCACTACTCGCTGGAGGGAGACCTCGATCGCCTGCGCGTTCCGCGCCCGCGGACACCACGTATCGCCGAGCGCCTTTGGCAGCAGACGTGTTGCGAGATATTCGTGGCGAGCAAAGGGCTCGCCCGGCTACCACGAATTCAACTTCGGACCTTCCGGCGAGTGGGCGGCATATGCATTCGCGCGCTATCGCAACGGCGGGCTGCTTGCTGACGAGGCAGCTGAATCCGGGGATTGCCGTGCGCAACACGGCGGGAGGATTGGAGCTCGACGCGCGAGTGCGCCTAAGCCGCCTGTCGCTGACGCACCGCAGCACGAGCCTTTCGCTCGCGGTGTCGGCCGTCGTCGAGGATGACTCCGGTAAGCTTTCCTATTGGGCGCTTGGGCATCCTCCGGGCAAGCCGGATTTCCACCATCCCGACGCGTTCGCTCTGGAGTTCGATGAAATTCGGAATTGATCGCCTGCTTGAAGATCGGGCGCTGCGAAAACCGCTGGCAGGCAAGCGAGTGGCGCTGCTCGCGCATCCGGCGTCGGTGACGCGCGATCTCGTTCATTCGCTTGACGCGTTAGCTGCCCTCGAAGACATCCAGCTTGCGGCCGCCTTCGGGCCCCAGCACGGACTGCGCGGCGACAAGCAGGACAACATGATCGAGTCGCCGCACTTCACCGACGCTGTGCACCGGATCCCGGTCTTCAGCCTGTACGGCGATGTGCGGCGGCCGACAGCGGCCATGATGGACACCTTCGACGTGCTGCTCGTCGACCTGCAGGACGTGGGTTGCCGGGTCTACACCTTCGTCACGACGCTGCGTTACGTTCTCGAAGCGGCTGCGGAGCGGGGCAAGGCGGTCTGGGTGCTCGACCGACCCAACCCCGCCGGGCGTCCGATCGAGGGGCTGCTGCTGCGCGCCGGATGGGAAAGCTTCGTCGGCGCGGGGCCGCTCCCGATGCGCCACGGTCTGACGCTCGGGGAGCTCGCGAAGTGGTTTCTGCGCACGCTTCGCCTCGACGTGGAGTGCGAGGTCGTGACGATGGAGGGCTGGCGTCCGGACGCCGCACCCGGATACGGTTGGGCGCTCGGCGAACGGGCGTGGGTCAACCCGAGCCCCAATGCGCCCAATCCCTGGATGGCCCGCTGCTACGCCGGAACCGTGATGCTGGAAGGCACGACGCTGTCGGAAGGGCGCGGCACGACCCGGCCGCTCGAGCTGTTCGGAGCGCCCGATCTCGAGCCGCGTTCCCTGATGGGCATGATGGAATCGCTCGCACCGCAATGGCTGCGCGGTTGCCGGCTGCGGGCTTGCTGGTTCGAGCCGACCTTTCACAAGCACATCGGCGAGCTCTGCGCCGGTCTGCAGATCCACGTCGACGATCCGGCTTACGATCACGACGCATTTCGCCCGTGGCGACTGGTCGCGCTCGCGTTCAAGGCGCTCCGCGCGCTGCGCCCCGAGTACGGATTGTGGCGCGACTTCCCGTACGAGTACGAACACGGTCGTCTCGCAATCGATGTGATCAACGGCGGCGAGCTGTTGCGGGCCTGGGTGGACGATCCCGCCGCCACGGCCGCAGATCTCGACGCGCTTACCCATCCCGATGAGGATGCGTGGCGTGACGAACGCGAAGCCGTGCTGCTTTATCGCTGAACCGGCGCGGGATGCCCAAGACCAAGTCGATGGCTCGTACCGGCAAGTCCCGCGCGGCCGGCCGCTTGCAGGCTCGCACGCTTTCACGCCCTGCGCTGCAGTCCGTTGAACGCGCGATCCGGTCGCCCGCGATTGCGCGTCCGTCGCTGGCGGAGAGGGTGCGCGGGGAGGTTCTCCGTCGCATCCTGAGGGGCGAGATCCAGCCGGGCGAGCGCATCGTCGAGATGCGCATCGCACAGGAGCTCGGGACGAGCCAGGCGCCCGTCCGGGAAGCGCTGAGGGCCCTGGAAGTCCTCGGCGTCGTCGAATCGAGCCTGAATCGCGGCGCTCGCGTACGAATGACGGAAGCGAGGGAGCTCGTCGAGATCACCAGCGTCCGCGCGGAGCTCGAGGGCTACGCCGCGAGCCTGGCGAGCGGGCCGCTGAAAGGCCGCACCGCCGAGCTCGAGAAGCAGATCGTGGTCATGAAGGACGCGGCGAAGCGCCACGACATGCGCCGGTTTGCGGAAGCGAACACCGCCTTTCACCGGCACATCGTGGCGGCAACCGGCAACGCCACGCTGCTCGAGATCTGGACGAGGCTGGACGTGAAAGCGCACACGATCATGAACGTGCTCCGCGGCCACCGCGATCTCGCGCGCGTCGCCGACTCGCACCGGCCGATCGTTGCAGCGCTGAAATCCGGCGATGCGCGCGCGGCTCGTGGGGCGACCCGCAAGCACATCCTCGGCCTCAAGCTCGTGGCGACGTAGCCAGCGACACCGCACCGCAGCACCGGGGATTATCGATAATCCATGTTGCCAGCTACGGGGCGCGATGCTAGCCTGCATTCGCGCGATTCCGCAGTCCGTACACGTCAGCCGATAGGAGGAGACGAGTCATGGTGGATTCCACATCGAGAAAGGCAAAGCCCGTAGTCGACAAGAGCACGCGCCGACGCGTGCTGCGCGGCCTGGGCGTCGCGGGTGTGGGGGCAGCAGTCGGCGCCGCCAGCCGCTGGTCCTTTGCGCAGGGCAAGGCGCCGATCAACCTCAGCTTCTGGACGTTCGACAACCCGCAGCAGCGTCCGTGGCTCGCGAAGCGCATCAAGCTCTATACGGACAAGAACCCGAACGTCAAGGTCGACTTCCAGTGGTTCCCGTTCGGCGACCTCGGCAAGAAGCTGAGCGTCGGCTTCGCCACCGGCACGGCGCCGGAGGGCTTCGTCAGCCAGGACTGGTTCATGCCGGTATGGCTGGACAAGGGGCTGATCGCGCCGATGGACGTGTCGCGTCTCGGCTACTCGTCGCTGGCGGCGTTCAGCAGCGACTTCGCGCCGGCGTTCGTCCAGGGCGCGACCAAGGACGGGAAGGCCTACGGGTATCCGCTGTGGTTCTACGGGTACCTCAACTACCTGAACACGAGGGACTTCAAGCAGGTCGGCCTCGATCCGGCGAAGGATGCACCGCAGACCTGGGAGCAGCTGGGCGAGGTGGCGAAGCGCCTGACGATCAAGGACGGAGGCAAGTTCACGCGCCAGGGCTTCAAGTTCGCGATGCACGCCCCGGCGTGGACGATGATCCAGTTCAACCCGATTCTCATCGGGGCCGGAGGGAGCTGGTTCGATGCCAGCGGAAAATGCACCGTCAACAACGCGGCGGGGGTCAAGGCGATGACGGTGCGCGCATCCATCGCGCGGCAGTACGGGGCGGAAGATCCCGCGGACACGATCGCGACGCCGCCGCTCCCGCAGCTCGACTGGTTCAAGGAGCGCGCCTCGATGTTCTTCTGTCACCCGATTCCGCCGACGCTGATCCAGGCGCAAAACCCGAAGATGGCGGCGGAGCAGTACTACGCGGAGGTCCAGTATCCGGCCTTCCAGGCCGGCAAGGGCTTCTCGAGCACCTACGGCTTCAACCTCGTGATCAGCGCGCAGGCGTCGAAGGACAAGCAGGAGGTGCTGCACGACATGTACCGGTTCGTCATGAGCGATCCGGTGGACTGCTGGAAGGACACGGCGCCCTTCACCATGGCGCGCAAGAGCGGTTGGGTGGACAACCCGGCGGTGAAGAGCTTCCCGCACATGGAGGAATTCATCATCGCGCGGGACCAGGGCGTGTTCCTGCCGCGAACGCTCGTGTACAACGAGCTGGCCGACGCCATGCACCGCGCAGTGCAGAAGATCATGCTCAACAAGGCGGACATCAAGGCGAGCCTCGATGAGGCGGCCGCCGAGGTCGACCGGGCGACGGCGGCGTACAAGAAGGGATAGACGGCATGCACGGTGCAGCGGCGCCCGCCCGCGCCAAGGCGGGCGCCGTCGGCTTGAGTCGGGGGTCGCGGGGGTTTGGCGCTCGGCACCGCATCCAGCTGTGGGGGGTCGGCTTCATCCTGCCCACGGTCCTGTTTTTCGCCGTCTTCAAGTACGGTCCAATGCTCTGGGCGCTGGAGCTCAGCTTCACGTCCTACGACATGGTGTCGGCCCCGCATTTCGTCGGTCTCGACAACTATCGCAGTCTCGTCGCTGATCCGATCTTCCGTGAGACGCTCCTCAACACGCTGGTCTACATCGGCGGCTCGACGCTGCTGATCACCCTGGTCGGGCTCGGGCTCGCGCTGGCGATCAGCACGCGGGTGCCCGGGGCGCGTCACTGCATGACCGCCATGTTCCTCACCAACCTGATGCCGATCATCGCGGTGTGCCTGGTCTGGCGGTTCCTGCTGCACCCGCACGGGTTGATCACGCAGCTCCTGCACCCGTTCGGCATCGATCGCATCGACTGGCTGACCACGTCGACGACGGCGATGCCGGCCATCATCCTCGTGACGGTGTGGCGCTTCGCGCCCTACTTCATGGTGGTCTTCCTGGCGGGGCTGCTGGCGATCCCGGACGAGTACTACGAAGCGGCGAGGATCGACGGCGCGACCGCGCTTCAGCGGTTCCGGTACGTCACGCTGCCGATGCTCGCCCCGATCCTGTTCTTCGTCGTCGTCGTTGCGGCGCTGCTGTGCGCCCGGATCTTCCTCATGCCGTACATCATCACCGGCGGAGGGCCCGGGAACGCCACCCGGGTGCTCTCGATGCTGATCTACGAGACCGGCTTCTCGTACCTCAAGATGGGCCGCGCGGCGGCGATCTCGGCGGTCCTGTTCGCCATCATGATGGTCTTCACTTTCCTGCAGATGCGGGTCTACATGCGTCGCGAGGAGGCCTACCTCCGATGATCGGCCCGAAGGCCTGGCTGAGTTCCGGCTCGATGCCGCGCCGCTGGCTGGGCACCGTTGCGCTCGCCGCGCTCGCGTTCGCCTTCGTGCTCCCGATCCTGTGGATGACCACGACGTCGTTCCAGGCCGGCGAGAAGATGTTCCAGCTCACGACCGAGTGGATCCCGGCAGTCTGGCACCCGGAGAATTATCCCAACGCGCTATCCCGCGCGGCGTTCCCGCGCTATTTCCTGAACAGCGGGATCGTCTCGATCGCGGTCATGGCGAGCAATCTGGTCTTCTGCACCCTTGCCGGATACGGCCTCGCGAAATTCCGCTTCCCGGGCGATCGCTTCGCGCTGCTCCTCATCCTGAGCACGCTGATGCTGCCGCTCGAGGTCACGCTGGTGCCGACGTTCCTCGTGATCCACAAGTTCGAGTGGCTCAACACCTATCAGGGGATCGCCGGGCCGCTGCTGATCGACGCGTTCGGGGTCTTCCTGATGCGCCAGTCGATGCTCTCGGTGTCGAACGAGTACCTCGAGGCGGCGCGCATCGACGGCGCGGGCGAGCTGAGGATCCTGTGGCAGATCGTGCTGCCGCAGTGCAAGCCGGCGCTCGCGGTGCTCGCCGTATTCTCGTTCCGCGACAGCTGGGACCAGTTCCTGTGGCCGCTGACCGTGGTGTCGGTCGACCGGTTCCGGACCTATCCGCTTGGCCTCGCCCTGTTCGGCGACGACTACGGCAACCCCCCCACCGAGCAGATGGCGATCGCGGTGCTCGCGACGATCCCGATGTTCCTGCTCTTCGCAGTGCTGCAGCGCGCCGTGCAGCGCGGCTTCGGCCTGAGCGGGCTCAAGTAAGGAGTTGCAAATGACGCTGAAGAACCCCTTCGACTTCACGGGCAAGACGGTGGTGCTGGCCGGCGCGACCGGTGGGCTCGGCCGCCCGATCTCGATCGCCTTCGCCGAAGGCGGCGCGAATCTCGCCTGCTGTGCGCGCAGCGAGCCCGCTCTCGGCAAGCTCGCGGAAGACCTGCGCCGCGCCAAGGGGCAGATCTGGACGGCCAAGGTGGACCTTTGCGTCGAGAAGGAGGTCCAGGCCTTCGTGGATGAGGTGCGCGAGCGGTTCGGCCGGATCGACGTCCTCGTGACGCTCGTGGGCGGGATCATCCGCAAGCCGTCGCTCGACTACTCGCTCGCCGAGTGGCAGCAGATCATGGACGTCAATCTCAAGGCGTGCTGGCTCATCTGCCAGGCCGTCGGCCGCGTGATGGTCGCGCAGAAGAGCGGGCGCATCGTGAACTTCTCGTCCAACGCCGGGATGCACGGGATTCCCGGCTATCCCGCCTACAGCCCCGCGAAGGCCGGCGTGATCGCGCTGACCCGGGGCCTCGCGGTGGAGTGGGGGCCGCACGGCGTGTCGTGCAACGCGCTTTCGCCCGGATTCGCCATCACGCCGTTCAACCACGACGTCCTCAACGACCCGAAGCGCGTCGAGCGGATCCTCCAGCGCATGCCGCTCGGCAAGCTGCTGCCCGACGACGCGCTGGTGGGCCCGACGCTGTTCCTCGCGTCGGAGGCGGCCCAGTGGATCAACGGCCACACCATAAACGTCGACACCGGTTTCAACGTCACGTAAGGCGCGATCCGGTGGACAAGATCAGGATCGGCGTGGCCCATCGCGGCGCCGGCATCGCGCCGGTGTTCGCCGCCGCCGAAGGCGGGTATCTCCGCGAGCAGGACCTGGATGCGGAGCTCGTGTACGTCCCGGGACATCCGCGCGCGCTCGAGGCCCTCATCGCCGGCGAGGTGGATTTCATCAATTCCGTGGGCGCGGAAGTGATCATGGCGAACCTGCGGCATCGCGGCGACGCCGTCGTCATCGCCTCGGCGATCAGTCGCAGCGCCCAGCAGGTCTCCGCGCGTCCCGCGCTGACGAAGCGCGACGACCTGCGCGGCAAGCGCTGGGGCGTGATCACGCGCAACGACGCCGACGAGTGCTCGATCCTGATGGCGTTCGAGCGCTGGGGCTGGGACATCGCCAAGGACGCGGTGATCGTGCCGGTCGGGACCGACGGCGCCCGCCTCGACCTGCTGCTCGACGAGAAGCGGGTCGACGTCGCGATCATGCATGCCCCCGAGCCGTTCCAGGCGGCCAAGCGCGGCTGGAACCTCGTGGAGGATCTCGGCCGGCTCGACGTCGCCTTCCAGAACAGCTGCGCCGCGACCACGCGCCGCATGCTCGCCGAGCGGGGCGACACGGTCCTTCGCTACGTGCGCGCGTATTGCCGGGCCGTCTACCGCTTTCGTACCGACGCGGCGTTCGGCACCGCGCTGCTCCGCAAGTACACCGGCGAACGCGATCCCGCAATCATCGGTCAGACGTGGGTGCTCTTTGCGCGTCTGATGGGCGGGATGATGTTCCCGAGCGTCGAAGGCATGCGCTCGGCCGTCCACGTTCTCCACCGGCTGGGCGCGGTGCCGAGGCCGATAGCAACCGAAGAGCTCGTCGATCTCGAGCCGGTTGCGACGCTCGAGCGGGAAGGTTTCTTCGGGAGCTTCATGGGCCGCGCTCATCCCGGGGGATCTCTGCCGTGAAGTATCGGAACCTGGGTCGCGCAGGCATCAAGGTCGGCGCGCTCGGCCTCGGCGGCTGGACGACGTTCGGCGACAGCGTCAAGGACCGGGCGACCGTGCGCAACGTCATCGCCGCGGCGCGCGAGCGTGGCGTGAACTTCTTCGACATGGCCGACGCTTACGCGCGCGGGGAGTCGGAGCGCATGATGGGCGAAGCGCTCAAGCCGTTCCCGCGACACACGCTGGTGTTGTCGAGCAAGGTGTTCCGGCCGATGAGCGACGATGTCAATGACCGGGGCCTGTCGCGCAAGCACATCATGGAAGCGGTCGACAAGTCGCTCGCGCGGATCGGCACCGACTACCTGGACATCTACTTCTGCCACCGCGACGATCCGGAGACGCCGGTCGAGGAGACCGTGCGCGCGATGGACGATCTCGTCCACGCCGGCAAGATCCTGTATTGGGGAACGAGCGAGTGGCCCGTCGCAAAGATCGAGGAGGCGCTGTCGGTCGCCGGCTCGTCGCTTTACCGGCCGGCCGTCGAGCAGTCGCAGTACAACCTGCTCAGCCGCGCGCGAATCGAGCAAGAGCTCGGCGATCTCGTCCGCAAGCACGGTCTGGGACTCACGATCTGGGGTCCGCTCGCGTCCGGCCTGCTGACCGGGAAGTATGACGGCGGGGTGCCCGAAGGCAGCCGGCTAAGCCGGCTGAACGCGCAGCGCGACCAGTGGTACCGCGAGGAGCTGGTCGAGCGCGTGCGCCGCTTCAAGCGCGTCGCCGACGATCTCGGCGCGACACGCAGCGAGGTGGCGCTCGCCTGGCTCCTCGGGCGACCGGGCGTGAGCAGCGTCATTACCGGCGCCGTGACGGTCGAGCAGCTCGAAACCAACCTGAAGGCGGTCGATCTCGTGATCCCGGATGCGGCGCTCGCTGCCATCGACGAGATCTTTCCGCCGGCGTCGCCGCGCGCTCCGGCATGACCGAACCGGTCGTCGACGCCCATCACCACATCTGGCGCCTGGCCGCGACGCCGTGGCTCCAGGGCCCGATGGTGCCGCGGATCTTCGGCGCCTACGAGCCGCTGCGCCGCGACTATCCGATCGACGAGTTCATGCAGGAGGCGGTGCCCGCGGGCGTCGTGAAATCGGTCTTCGTCCAGGTCAATGTGGCGCCGGGGAAGGAGGTCGACGAGGTGGCCTGGGTGCAGTCCGTCGCTGACCGGAACCCGCTCCCCAACGCCATCACGGCGTTTGCCGATCTGTCCGCCGCGGACGTCGGGGACGTTCTCGATCGCGAGCTGGCGGCCGGCGGCACCCGAGCGATCCGGCAGCAGCTTCACTGGCACGAGAAGCCGCTTTATCGGTTTGCCGGGCGGCCGGACGTGATGAACGACCCGTCCTGGCGCCGCGGTCTGCGCGAGGTCGAACGGCGGGGACTGATGTTCGAGCTGCAGGTTTTCGCCGGCCAGATGCGGGATGCGGTCGGGCTGGCGCGCGATTTCCCGGGCCTGACCTTCGTCCTGCTGCACGCGGGCATGCTCGAGGACCGCAGCGAGGCCGGTTGGGCGCGCTGGCGCGCCGGGATGACGGAGCTCGCCTCGTGCCCGAATGTGACGGTGAAGATCTCGGGCCTCGGGACCTTCGAGCGCGCATGCTCGGAGGCGAGCTGGCGACCGGTCGTCGAAGAGACGGTGGATCTGTTCGGACCGTCCCGGTGCCTCTTCGGCAGCAACTTCCCGATCGAGAAGCTGTGGACGACCTATGATCGACTGATCGCGGCCGTGCGCGCATGCCTTTCGCGCTACGCCGCGCACGAGCGGCGCGCCGTCATGCACGATACGGCGGTGCGGCTTTACCGGCTGTGATCCCCCTCGACGTTCCAACCGAAACGGAATCGCAACGTGCCTGAGCAACGCAAGCAAGCGGTCGGCATCATCGGCCTCGGAATCATGGGCTCCGCCATGAGCAAGAACCTGCTCGAGGCGGGTTTCCCGGTGCGCGGGTACGACATCTCGCCCGCGGCGGTCACCGCCTTCGCGGCGGCCGGCGGGCAGGCGGCAGGATCGGTTGCCGAGGCGGCGACCGGGGCCGAAATCCTCATCACCTCGCTTCCCTCCACGGCGGCGCTGCACGACGTCGTGCGGCAGCTGGCGGGCACGCCCGGGGCCGGGCGTGTTCTCGCCGAGACCAGCACCTTCCCGCTCGAGGACAAGTCCGCGGCGCAGGACGCGCTCCGCGCAGCGGGAATCGTGATGCTGGATTGCCCGCTGTCCGGTTCCGGCAGCCAGGCGCTCGTGCGCGACGTGCTCGTCTACGCGAGCGGCCCGAGGGAGGCCTACGAGC
The DNA here is from genome assembly GCA_963789885.1 of uncultured beta proteobacterium. Lineage (GTDB taxonomy): Bacteria > Pseudomonadota > Gammaproteobacteria > Burkholderiales > SG8-39 > DATEDA01. Next base: position 244,638 of record CAWBNB010000003.1, read on the forward strand.
GCTGCCTCCCGGTGTTCCAGGGGTTCTCGCGCGCGCCGCACTATGTCGGGGCGTTCGGAAACGGGTCGAAGATGAAATACGTCGCGAACCTGCTGGTGGCGATCCATACCGTTGCCGCCGGGGAAGCCTTCGCGCTGGCGCGCAAGGCGGGACTCGACCCGGCGCAGATGTTCGAGGTCGTCGTCGACGGCGCGGGCGGCTCGAGCGCGATGCGGACGCGCGGGCCGATGCTGATCGCCGACCGCTACCTGCCGATCCGGACGATGCCCCTCGAGCTCTGGCGCAAGGACCTGCGGATCATCGGCGACTTCGCCAACACGTTGAGCTGTCCGACGCCGTTGTTTTCCGCCGCGGTGCCGCTCTTCAACGCGGCAGTGGCCTCGGGCTACGGCGACCAGGACACGGCGGCCGTGTGCGCGGTTCTCGAGACGATGGCCGGCCTCGGCCGGCCCTAGGCACCCCCGATCGCAGGCGCCGGTCAGCGCAGGGCATGACATCCGAGGGCAGGCGGTCTGCGATCGTCGTCGGCGGGTCGCTCGCCGGACTCCTTGCCGGCGCCGTCCTCGCGCGCGAGGGGTGGAGCGTGCGAATCTTCGAGCGCGCCCCGGAGAATCTCGCCGGCCGCGGCGCGGGGATCGCCACCCACCAGGCGCTCTTCGACGCGTTCGGCCGCGCGGGTGTCCGGGTCGACGACGAGATCGGCTTCCCGATCGCCGGCCGGGTCGGTTTCGACCGGGAGGGTCGGGAGCTCTGCCGCTACCCCTATCGCCAGTACCTCAGCTCGTGGGGGACCCTGTATCGCCGGCTCAGAGACGCGGTGCCTGCCGGATCGTACGCGCTGGGCAACGAGGTCGTGGACGTCGTCGATGGCCCGGACCGGGCGCGCGCTTCACTCCGCGACGGCTCGCGGCTCGCGGCCGATCTCGTCGTCGGCGCGGACGGCATCTGGTCGACCGTCCGGGCGAAGCTGAATCCGGGCGCCGTCCCGGCCTACGCCGGCTACGTCGCGTGGCGTGGCCTGATCGACGAGACCGCGCTGCCCGACGCGATCAGGCATCGCCACGGCTCGATCCAGGGTTTTTTCGCGGAGCGCAACGAGCAGTTCACCATGTACCTGGTCAGCGGGGCCGACGACAGCCTCGTTCCGGGACGCCGGCGCTTCGGATTCCTGTGGTATCGGGCGGTGGACGAGCACCGCGAGCTGCCGGAGCTGCTCACCGACGTCGAGGACCGGCGCAATCGCTACTCCATAGCGCCCACGCGAATTCAAGCGAGGCACATCGATCGGCTCAGGGCGACGGCCGGGGAGCTGCTGCCGCCGGACTATGCCGAAGTGGTTCGCAGAACGCCGAGTCCCTTTCTCCAGGCGATCTACGACCTGGCGTCCGAGCGCATCGCCTTCGAGCGGGTGGCGCTGATCGGGGACGCGGCGTTCGTTGCCAGGCCGCACGTCGGTGCGGGGGTGCTGAAAGCCGCGTGCGACGCCGTTGCGCTCGCGGATGCCCTCAAGGAGAGCGACTCCGTTCCTCGAGCGCTCAAGGCATACGAAGCAATCCGCATCCCGGCCGGAACCGCGATGGTGGAGCGCGCGCGCTACTTGGGTGCGTATCTCGAGGGCAGCAAACGCGCGTCGTCCCCGGCTCCGGTTCTGCCGATGGAAGAGATCATCCGTGAGTCCGCCAGAGGCCTGGGTCTAGACCCGCTTGCGCGAAACCTCTAGGTCGTAGAGGCGCGCCCGCCGATCACTCCAGCGTAAACCCGGAAGCCTTGACGATCGGCTCCCAGCGCGCGGTGTCGGCGGCGATGATCGCTGCCAGCTCGTCGGGCGTGGTGCCGGTGGGCTCGACGCCGAGTCGGATCAGTTTGTCCCGCAGCTCGGGGGTCCGTAGCGCGGCCGTGATCAGGCGCGACCAGCGATCGATCACCGTCTGCGTGGTCCCGGCGTGCGCCACGAGGCGACGGCGTGGCGAAAAGAAAAAAAAAATACTGATTAATTAAGACATGAAAAAAAAACTACTACAACGGAGGAAAAAAAAAAAAAAAAAAAAAAAAAAAAAAAAAAGTAAAAAAAAAAAAAAAAAAAAAAAAAGAGTCGGATCAGTTTGTCCCGCAGCTCGGGGGTCCGTCGCGCGGCCGTGATCAGGCGCGACCAGCGATCGATCACCGTCTGCGTGGTCCCGGCGTGGCCACGAGCGCTGGACGGCCGTGGCGGAGCAGCGGCACAGTTCGATCCCGCGACAACCGAATGCCGCTTTGGCATCATGGCCTCGGATGGGATCGGTGACGACCTTCGACTACGTGATCGTGGGTGCGGGCTCGGCCGGCTGCGTGCTGGCGAACCGGCTCACTGCCGACGGGCGCAGCACCGTGTTGCTGCTCGAGGCCGGGCCGCGCGACAAGGACTTCTGGATTCACGTGCCGCTCGGCTACGGCAAGCTCTTCGCGCGCACCGACGTCAACTGGGCGTATCAGTCGGAGCCGGAGCCGGCGCTCGGCGGCCGGCGCGTCTTCACGCCGCGCGGCAAGGTGCTCGGCGGCTCCTCTTCGATCAACGGCCTGGTCCACATCCGCGGCCAGCGCGAGGACTACGATGGCTGGGGTGTTCCCGGCTGGGCGTTCGCCGATCTGCTGCCCTACTTCAAGAAGTGCGAGGACAACGACCGCGGCGCGAGCGAGTGGCACGGCGCTGGGGGGCCGCTCGCGGTGTCCGATCTGCCGGACTCGCACGAGCTGTGCGACGCCTTCATCGCCTCGGCGATGGCGCTCGGCGTCCCGCGCAACCACGATTTCAGCGGCGCGAGCCAGGAGGGTACCGGTTACTACCAGGCCACGGCGCGCAACGGCAGGCGTTGCAGCACTGCGGTCGGGTACCTCCGCCCGGCGGAGAAGCGTCCGAACCTGCGCGTCGAGGTCGAGGCGCTCGCCACTCGCGTGCTGTTCGAGGGCAAGCGCGCGACCGGCGTGGCCTACGAGGCGCGCGGGGCCCGCCACGAGGTGCGCGCCGCGCGCGAGGTGATCCTGTCGGGCGGGAGCTTCAACTCGCCGCAATTGCTGCAGCTCTCCGGGGTCGGCCCCCGCGCGCTGCTCGAGCGTCACGGCATCGCCGTCGTCCACGATGCGCCCCGCGTGGGCGAGGATCTCCAGGACCATTTCTATTGCCGCACGTTCTGGCGCTGCACCCGGCCGATCACGCTGAACGACGACATGCGTACGCTGTGGGGCCAGGCGAGGATCGGATTGCAGTACCTGCTGTTTCGTCGCGGGCCGCTTACGGTCAGCGCGGGCTACGCCGCGGCGTTCGTGCGCACGCGGCCGGAAGTGCCTCGCCCCGACGCCCAGATCTACTTCATCAACTTCTCCACCGCCAGGCGCGGTGGCGTCCTGCATCCGTTCTCTGGCTTTACGCTCTCGGTATCGCAGACACAGGTCGAGTCGCGCGGTTCGGTCCGAGATCGCCGCGGCCGATCCGCATGCGGCGCCGGCGATCCGTTACAACTATCTCGCCACCGAGCGCGACCGCCGGGTGATGGTCGATGGCCTCAAGTTCGTCCGGCGGATCGCCGGCACGGCGCCGCTACGCGACTACATCGCTGCCGAGGAGTTTCCGGGGCCGCACGTGCAGAAGCGACGAGGACTGGCTCGGCGTTTTGCCGCGAGGCCGGCGACACCGTGTTCCATCCCACGTCGACGTGCCGCATGGGAACGGACGCGCGTGCCGTCGTCGACCCGCGGTTGCGGGTAAACGGCGTCGAGCGGCTGCGCGTGGTGGACGCCTCCGTCATGCCGGCGGTGCCCTCGGGAAATATCAACGCGACGGTGATTGCAGTCGCGGAGAAGGCGGCCGATCTCGTCATCGCGGACGCGGGGCAAGGCTGAGGGCTAGGACCGCTGTGGATCTCCTTTCGTGACCGCGTGACCACGCTGGGTGCGACATCTCCCCGGCGGTTTGAAAACGTTCCGACCTTGACCGAGCAGGGTGTCCCGGCCGTGGTGGAGATCTGGCAGGCAATTCTCGCTCCGCCCAAGACCCCCAAGCCGGTGGTCGACCGTCTGCACGCGGCTTTTTCCGAGGTCATGGCCGAGCCCGAGATCAAGGACAAATTCGCCAAGATGGGCAGCGTTCCGTTGTCTTCGAGCCAGGAGGCGTTCGCGAAGATGATCGCCGCGGACATCCCGCGGTGGAAGAAGATCCTGGCCGATTCGGATATCAAGCCGCAGCAATAACGGTCCCGCCGGCCAATCCGGGCCGCGACCTCCTCTAGTCGCAGCGCACCGTCATGCCGCCGTCGACGACGATCTCGGTCCCGGTGATGAATCGCGCCTCGTCCGAGGCGAGAAAGAGTACCGCGGCCGCGGTGTCGCGGCCGTCGCCGGCGAAGCCGAGCGGGATCCGCGCCTGCCGCTGCCGCAGCAGCGCTTCGACGTCGCCGCCGGCGCGCTGACCCGCCAGCCGCGCCTCCACCATCGGCGTGTGGAGCTGCCCGGGAACCACGCAGTTCGCGCGCACGCCGCGCGGGGCATATTGGACGGCCACGACCCGCGTGAGCTGGATGACGGCCGCCTTCGTGGCGGCATAGGCCACCTGCGCAGCGCCGGTCCAGCGCAGCCCTGAGCTAGAAGCGATGTTGACGATGGCGCCGCGCGACTGCCGCGCCATGACCGGCAGCACATGCTTGCAGAGCAGGAACACGCTCTTCAGGTTGAAGTCCACCTGCGCGTCCCAGACCTCCTCGCTCATCTCCTCCGGCCCGCCCGCCGCGGAGCCGCCGACGCCGTTGACGAGCACGTCCACGCGACCAAACGCGCCGGTGCAGGCTTCAACGAGGCGCGCGACCGCGCGCCCGTCGGTCACATCGGCGATGTGCGGATGGATCGCCACGCCTTTCGCCATGGCGAGCGTCTCGGCCAGCCTTGCCTCGTCCTTGTCGACGGCGAAGACCTTCGCTCCTTCCTCGGCCAGCCGGACCGCGATGGCGCGCCCGTTTCCCCAGCCGGGCCCGACGGACCCGGCACCCGTGACGATTGCGACGCGATCCTGGAAGCGGTTCATGCGAAGCCGTACAGCCGGCGCGGATTGTCGACGAGCAGCGCCCGGCGCGCGGTCTCCGAGGGCGCGATCTGCGCGAGCAGGTCGACGAGCACGCCGTCGTCCGGCACCTCCTTGAGGTTGGGGTGCGGCCAGTCCGTTCCCCACACGACGCGGTCGCCGCCGACCTCGACCAGCTTGCGCGCGAACGGGACCGCGTCCGGCCAGGGCGAGCCCGTGCGCGAGATGCGCTCGCTGCCGCTCACCTTGACCCAGACCTTGGGATCCTCCAGCAGCCGGAGCAGCTCGCGGAACGGCGCCTGGCCGGTGCCCTGCGAGGCATCGACGCGGCCCATATGGTCGATGACGACCGGGACGGGCGAGCGCGTCAAGGCCGGCGCCAGCGATCCGATGAGCTCGCGCTCCATGTGAATCTGCAGATGCCAGCCGAGGTCGGCCAGGCGGGTCGCCAATGTCATGATCTGTTCCATCGTGGCGCCGCTTCCTAGATGCTTCATGAATTGGAAGCGCGCGCCGACGAAGCCCTGCGTGGCCAGACGGCGCAATTCGTCCACCGTCGCGTCCGGCCGCACGAGGGCAATCCCGCGGTAGGCGCCGGGCTTCGCGGCGATCAGGTCCGCCGCGGCGGAGTTGTCGAGGCCGTGTGCCGCCGACTGCACCACGACCCCGCGCTCGATGCCGAGATGTCGGTGCAGGGCGAACAGGGTCTCCTTTGGAGCGTCGGAGGCCGGCGTGTAGCTGCGATCCGGCGCGAACGGAAAGCGCGGCTGCGGCCCGAAGACGTGGAAGTGACTGTCGCAGGCGCCGGCCGGCAGCCGCAGATGCGGCTTTGCCGGCGACGGGTTGAAGGAGGGTGAAGGCGCTGCGGCGGTCATGTCGTCGTAATGTGATTTTTCGGCGTTAGCGGGTAAAAAGGATAACGCAGCTCGCGGAACGACAGGTGCAAGGTGAGCAAGCTCCGGCCGATGCCGCTCACGGGAGTGAACAACCGATGAAGAAACGCCAGCTTCTCCAGGGCCTGCTCGCAGCCGGCGCAGCGCTTGCCTCCGCTCGATCCAATGCGCAGTTCGGCGGCGGACGGAGAGGCGCCGGCAGGGCGAGCGGTCCGATGGGCGGCGATGACGCCGCGGGCAGTCGAGGCGGCGCGCGCCGGGAGCCGACGCCGATGCTCGAGGTGACGCTGCACGAGTTCCAGGAGGATCTGAAGCTGCGGCCGGACCAGGAGCCGCTGTTCGATGCCTACGCGCAGAAGATCCGGGACCTCGCGGCAGACGTCGCGCGCGAGCGCCGGCAGCCCGCGACGGCCGCGAAGCCCGGCCTGCTTCAGCGCATCGATCGCAACGTCGACGTGATGCGCGACCGCCTTACCGGAGTCGAAGAGATCGCCGATGCGGCGCGAGCGCTCCTGTCGAAGCTGAGCCCCGAGCAGCAGGGATCGGCCGACCCGCGGCTCGTGAACCTGATGCTGGCGCCGCTCGCCGGCATGGGGGCCGGCGCTCCTGGCGCAGGCGGACGTCCGGGCCCGGGCGTCTCTTCGGGCGGCGGCCCCGATGCGCCTCGCGGCGCGCCATAGCGATCAGCCTTCCGCCGGGGGCTTACTCCGCCCTGATCCCGGCCGCGCTGATCAGCGGACCCCACTTGCGCCGCTCCGCCCGCCCGAACTCCGCGAGCTGCTCGGGCGTGCCGCCGCCGGCGTCGAAGCCGAGCGTGAGCAGCCGCTGGCGCGTTTCCGGCTGCACGAGGATCTTGTTGAGCTCCGCGTTCAACAGGTGGACGATTTCCTTCGGCGTGCCCTTCGGCGCGTAGAGCGCGTTCCACGCGATCACCTCGAAGCCCGGCAGGCCCTGCTCGGCGACCGGCTTCACGCCCGGCAGGAGATCCGTTCCCTTGAGCGAGGTCACCGCGATGGCTTTCAGCTTCCCGCTCGCCACCTGCGGCCGCGCCGCCGTCACCGTATCGATGATGAGCGGCAGCTGCCCGCCGATCACCTCGGTCATCGCGGTCGACGAGCCCTTGTAGGGCACGCCGAAGAACGGTGCCTGGCTCTGCGCCTTGAACAGCTCGAACACGATGCGCGCGGTCGTGCTCGGCATCGCGACGTCGGTCGCGTTGGGTTTCGCCTTCGCCATCGCGATGAGCTCCGGAATGGTATTCGCGGGGAGCGTCGGGTTGGCCGCGATCACCATCGGGAAGGAGCCGATGAGGATGACCGGCTCGAAATCCTTCTCCGCGTCGAACGGCAGGCTCGAGTAGAGGAACTGGTTGGTGCCGTGCGTCGCGTTGGTGCCCATGGTGAGCGTGTAGCCGTCGGGGGTCGCGCGGGCGGCCGCTTCGGTGCCGAGATTGCCGCCTGCGCCGGGCCTGTTCTCCACGTAGAAGTTCTGGCCGAGCGCTTTGGTGAGCTGCTCGGCGAAATGCCGGGTGGCCACGTCGGTGCCTTGTCCCGCCGGGTAGGCGACGACGATCCGGACCGGCTTGCTGGGGTAGCCTTGCGCGACGGCCGCGGTTGCAAGGCCGAGCCCGGCCAGGGCGCCGGCCAGTTGTCGAAGCAGCTTCATCTAGTTCTCCTCAATTTCAGTCGTGATTCTTCACGAGCGCGTCGGGCGATCGCGCAAAGCGCCGTTCCCGCGCAGCTCCGCCACCTGGTCCGCGCGGTAGCCCGCCTCGGCGAGGACCTCGTCCGCGTGCTCGCCGAAGCGCGGTGGCCGGTGCGCCGCGCGCGCGCGCGATTCCGAGAACTTCACCGGCGTCCCGACGCCGCGATAGCTGCCGTCCTCGACCAGCATTCCGCGGTGCGCGGCATGCGCCTGCGAGAAGGCCTGGGGAACGGTATGGACCGGCCCGGCCGGAACGCCCGCGCGCATGAGATCGCGGCACAGCGGCTCGACTTCCCGCGCCGCCAGCGCCTTCTCCAGTTCAACGCGCAGCGCCGCGCGGTTTTCGAGGCGGCTCGGATTCGTCCGGAAACGCGCGTCGGCGGCCAGATCCTCGCGACCGATGCACTCGCAGAGACGGCGAAACTGCCCGTCGTTCGCGACGCCCAGGAAGATCTCGCCGCCGCCCGCCTTGAACTTGTCGTACGGACAGATATTGGGATGCGCGCTGCCGAGCAGGCGCGGCGCGCGCCCCGAATAGAACCAGTTGGAGGCGTGCGGCACGAGCAGGCTCAGGCCGGTGTCGAACAGCGTCGCCTCCACGCGCTGACCCCTGCCGGTGCGCTGCCGGGCGACGAGCGCCATGAGGATGCCGCTCATCGCCGCGTAGCCGGTCAGATGATCGACGATCGGAATGCCGAGCCGCATCGTGCCGGACTCTTCCGAGCCGTTGACGCTCATCAGTCCGCACATCGCCTGGAGCACCGCGTCGTAGCCGGGGAGGCCGCCCAGCGGTCCGTCGGCGCCGAAACCGGAGATGCTGCAATAGACGAGACGCGGGATGGCGCTGCGCGAGCGCGTCGTAGCTGAGCCCCCACTTCTCCATCGTGCCGGGCAGGAAGTTCTCCACGAGCACGTCTGCCTCGGCGAGGAGCGTTTCCACGACGGCGCGCCCTTCGGCTTTCGACAGGTCGAGCGCCAGCGCGCGCTTGCCGCGGTTGACCGCAGCGAAGTACGCGGCGTCGCCCTCCGCGTCGAACGGCGGGCCGAAGAGCCGTGTCTCGTCGCCCGCGGGCGGCTCCACCTTGATCACGTCCGCGCCGTGGTCGGCCAGCATCTGCGTGCAGAGCGGGCCGGCGAGGACGCGGGAGAGATCGACGACGCGAACGCCGTCCAGGGCGCCCGTGGTCACTTGCGCGAGGGCAGCTCGACGATGCCGGAGCCGACGACCGACTGCTCCTGGTCCTGATTGCGGCCCTCCTGCGCGATCTCGACCAGGTGGCGGCCACCTTCCACGAACTTGCGCTTCACCTGCCCCTTGATGAAGAGCAGGTCCCCTTCGGGGTTGTGACGGCGCACCTTGCACTCCGCGCGGCGGAGGAACCCGTCGTCGCCCATCCAGTTGGTGAGATGGTGAGTGAGCCAGGAGCACCGCTCGGGACCGTAGTCGTACGCGCCCGGCGCGCCCACCTCGAGCGCGAAGTCCTCCTCCCAGTGCACGCGTTCCGGCACGTCGGGGATTCCGAAGCGGTTCTTGATGCCGACGCCGGGATGCGCGTCGATGAGCTTCCACGCGAGCTTGTTCGCACGGATGTAGAGGCCGCCCCAGCCCTGGGCGTAGGCGATGAATCCGGTGACGGTCATCGGACCCTTCGCCATCGTCGGCAGCGCGTCGCCTTCCTTGACGTCTTCCCAGTAGCGCTTGTTCGCCCCCCGGACCTCCTCCTTGGCGTAGAGCTTGTAGATCTCGCCCAGCTCCGCGTCGGAGTAGCGGCGCGGCTCGCGCGCGCGGACTTCCTTGTACTTGGTGCCCTTCTCGCGCGCATGGTCGCGCTCGGTGCGGAAGCACCAGCTGTCCGCTTCGGCCACCCGGTCGCCCTGCTGGTTGAAGAAATCCACGTGGTAGATCTGCTGGACCGCACGGCCCGCGAAGCGCGTCTCGTGCTCGATCAGCTCCTTCAGGCACGCCTCGGTCGAGATCGCGTCGTTGCGGCGGACCGGCTTGTGCCAGGTCCAGTCCGCGCCCGACCACATCGCGTGCACGCCGGGCAGGCCGCCGACGTAGCCCGAGATGATGCGGCTGGTGGCGAACAGGAAGCTCGGCAGCGCGATGATCCCGCCGTACTGCGTCTGCGCGGCATAGGCGGGATCGCACCAGAGCGGGTTGTCGTCGCCGATGCCGTGCGCGTAGTGGCGGATGTTGTCGCGCGTGGCCTCGTGGCACCACGGCTCGGCCGTGGCGCCGATCTTCACGCCGATGCGCTCGCGCAGCTCGTCCAGCCCTTGCTGGGTGATCTTCGGAAACTCGCGCTCGATCTTCCTTGCCTTCGACTGCTCGGTGGTCAGCATCTGCTTTCCTCGTTCCGATTAGTAGGGGACGGCGTCGGCGGCGCCGGCCATCGCGGCCATCTCGCGCTCGCGCAGCACCTTCCGGTGGACCTTGCCGGCCGGCGTCTTGGGCAGCTCGCCCACGAACGCGATGTGCCGCGGATACTCGTGCGCGCTCAGACGGGTGCGGACCAGCTCCTGGATTTCCTTGGTGAAGGTGTCGTCGCCCGGGCGGGCGGTGACCACGAAGGCCTTCACGACCTGGCCACGCAGCGCGTCGGGCACGCCGATCGCGGCCGCTTCCTGCACGTCGGGGTGCTTGAGAATCGCGTCCTCGATCTCGACCGCGCTCATGGTCCAGCCCGCGGAGATGATGACGTCGTCCGCGCGCCCCGCGTGATAGAAGTAGCCGTCCTTGTCGACGCGTCCGAGGTCCTTCGTCGGGATCCAAGCGTCGCGGCGCCACACCTTCAGCTCGCCGGTGAGGTCGGGCGGGCACGGCTGGCCGTTCGCGTCCTGCACCTCGACTTTCCCGCCGGGGATCGGCTTGCCGAGCGAGCCGGGCTTGACCGGGAAGTCGCTCGCGCCCGGATAGTTCACCAGGATCACGCCGATCTCGGTCGTGCCGTACATGCTGCACACCGGATGCCCGAAGGTCGCTTCGGCGAAGGCCGCGGTCTCGCTGTCGATCGGCTCGCCGGTGAAGGAGAGCTTCTCGAGGAAGTAGGTGTACTTCGGCGCGGCGCCCGAGTTGCGCATCATGCGGTAGTGGGTGGCGGCGGCCGACAGATTGGTGAAACGGTGGTCATGGAGCGCCTTCAACAGCCGCTCGGCGTTGAACTTGCCGGAGAACGCCCCGACGGTGAGGCCGAGCGCGAGCGGCGCGAGGGTGCCGTGCCAGAGGCCGTGGCCCCACGCCGGCGAGGACGGGCAGAAGAAGCGGTCGCCGGGGCGCAGTCCGGTGCCATAGAGCGCGGCGAGCATCAGCGTGACGACGGACCGGTGCGTGTGCTTCACCGCTTCGGGGAGCTCGCGCGTGGTGCCCGAGGTGTACTGGTAGATCGCGTAGTCGTCGCCGCGCGTCGCGGGTTCGAAGGCCTCCGGGTAGCGCGCGAGGTCGCGCATGAACGCCTCGTCCGCGACCGTCACGCGAACCCCTGCGATACCCGTCGCGAGGGTTGCCTTCTCCGTATTCGTGATCAGGAGCTTGGGTGAGCAGTCCTGCACGCGGAGGCGAATCCCGTCCGGCCCGAAGAGGGTGAAGAGCGGGACCGCGATCGCGCCCAGCTTGATCGCACCGAAAAGCGCCACATAGAACGCACGCGATGGCTCGAGCATGACGGCGACGCGATCGCCGGCCGTCACGCCCTGCGCGGACAGGTAATGCGCGAACTGGGCCGATTGCCGCGCGATCTCGGCGAAGGAGAGCTGCTCGTCGCGGCCGTCGGCGTGGGCGAGGATCACCGCGATGCGGTCGCCGGAGGCGTGGCGGTCGATGCACTCGTGCGCGATGTTCAGGCGCTCGCGGGTGCCGTCGAAGAGCTCCCACAGCTTCTCGGGCGAATAGTGCTTCAGCGCGTCCGCGTAGGAGGTGTATTCGGTCAACCGGGCCATCGGAGCGCCGTGCAAGGAAAAGGTGTTGCGAACTATGCGACGAACCACTACAGTTGTCAAATAGAAGCTTAGAATTGTCCTAATACAAATGCGAGCCACCCTTTCCGCACGCCGGGCCGCCGCCGAGCTCGCGCGCCCCGGCGCGTCCGCCCGGTGCCCGCGGTGAGCCGCGCCATCGCGATCCTGCGATTGCTCGGCCGCAATCCGGAGCCGCTAGGTGTGAAGGCGATCGCGCAGTCGCTCGGCATGGTGACGAGCACGTGCCTGCACATCCTGCGCGTGCTGGTGCTCGAGGAGCTCGTGAAGGTGGATGCGACCAAGCGCTACAGCCTGGGTGGCGGCATGCTGTCGCTCGCGCGCAGCCGTCATCGAGGGCAACCGCTTCCCGGCGGTGGTGCAGCCGGCGCTCGACCGGATCGCGACCGAATGGGGGGTCACGGCGATCGGCGTCGAGATCAACGGCCTCGAGCACATGGTCGTGGTGGCGCTGTCGCGCTCGCAGGTGCCGTTTCGACTACACGTGGACGTAGGCAGCCGCTTTCCCGCATTGATCAGCGCCACCGGGCGCCTCGTCGCCGCGTTCAGCGAGCAGCCGTGGAGCGAGATCGAGCGCCGGTTCCGCTCGCTCCGCTGGCAGAAGGCGCCGGACATCGGGGTATGGCGGAAGGAGATCGAAGGGGTGCGGCGCAAGGGCTACAGCATCGACCGGGGGAACTACATCCACGGCGTCTCGCTGCTGGCGGTGCCGGTCTTCAACGCGCGCAACCAGGTGACGCACGCGCTGGTCGCCGCCGGAGTCGCGGATCAGCTGCACAACGCCCGTGGCGTCGCGCTCGCCAGGGAGATGCGCGGCGAGGCTGACCGCCTGGCGGCAACGCTCTTTTCGAAAGGATGAGCATGGCCGACGACCACCAGTCGCGGGATCCTGCTCTGGATGGATGGAAGCCGCGCTCCCTCGGCGGTTTCTTCGGGCTGCTTGGCCCATTGTGGACGCGCAAGGAGGAGGGAGCGTGGGCCTACGCGTTCCTGCCCGAAGCGAAGCACACCAACCCCGCGGGGATCGTTCACGGCGGGATGCTCACTACCCTGCTCGACCACACGGTGAGCGTCGTCGCGTGGGAGTCCGTCGAGCGTCGTCCGTGCGTGACGGTCCAGCTCGACGTACAGTTCATCGGAGCCGTGCGGCCGGGTCAGCTCATCGAAGCGCGTGCCCGCGTCGTCAAGCGCACTGCGAGCCTCGTCTTCATCCAGGGCGGCCTGACCGTCGCCGGCGACGAAGTCGCCACCGCGAGTGCCATCCTCAAGGTCAAGTAAGGGCAACCACTATGGCGACAGATTCCCACGGCCGCGTGGACGTGGACGTCCAGGCCCGAGCGTCGGGTGTGGTGGCGCGCATCACCATCGACAACGCGACCAAGCTCAACGTCATCGGCAGCGCGCTGATGGCGGAGTTCGTCGACGAGATGACGGTGCTCGGTGCGCGCGAGGACCTGCGCGCGGTGGTCCTCACCGGTGCAGGAGATCGGGCCTTCATCGGGGGCGCGAACATCCACGAGATGGCCGGGCTCGACGCCGCGCGGGCGCGTGAGTTCATCACCGGGCTGCACCGCATGTGCGCGGCGATCCGCGACCTGCCGGTGCCGGTCGTTGCGCGCATCAACGGCTACACGCTCGGGGCGGGGCTCGAAGTCGCGGCCGCCTGCGACCTGAGGATCGCCTCGAGCAATGCAGCGTTCGGAATGCCGGAGGTGAGAGTCGGCATCCCGTCAGTGATCGAGGCGGCGCTCCTTCCCGGCCTGATCGGCTGGGGGCGCACGCGGGAGCTGCTGCTCCTGGGGGAGCGCATCGACGCCGAAACCGCGCTGCGCTGGGGGCTGGTTCAGAAGGTGGTGCCCGCGGACGCCCTGGACGCGGAGGTCGAGGCTTGCGTCGGTGCGTTGCTGAAGGCTGGCCCGCGTGCACTGCGACTGCAAAAGACGCTGATCCGCCGGTGGGAGGAGTTGCCCGTCAGCGGAGCCATCGCCGCCGGGATCGATTCCTTCGCGGACGCCTACGCGACCGACGAGCCGTCGCGCCTGATGCGCGCGTTTTTCGAGCGGCCGCGCCGCTGAGAGCGTCGGGCCGGGCGCGCCTTCAACGCGCGTTCACCGGCTCGAGCACCAGGTGCACTAGGGCGAGCTGGCCGCGTGCGAGGGCTTCCAGCCCACGTTGCAGCGCCGGCCTGACATCGGCGGGACGCTCGATCCTTTCTCCGGTACCGCCGAACGCGCGCGCGAGCATGACGTAGTCCGGTTGCGGCGCGATCGACGTGCCGGCGAAGCGCCCGGTCTGCACTGCGGCGCCGCGCGGGTAGTAGGTGGCGACGTCACCCTTCTGCGAGAGATAGCCGGCGTTGTCGAAGAGCACCACCATGATCGGCAGCCGGTGCTCCTGCGCGGCGCCGAACGAGCCCACGACGGGGTTGTAGTGGAACGCGCCGTCGCCGATCGTGCAGACGACCGGCCGCGTCGGCTCCGCGTGCTTGACGCCTAGCGCCAGGCCGAGACCGACGCCGAGCCCACCGTAGCTCGCCTCGTAGAAGCTGCCCGCGCCGGCGCGCTCGTGGAGGCGCAGCAGATCGAGGCGGTGCGTGATCGTCTCGTTGACGAGGATCGCGTTGTCGGGCAGCACCGCGTTGAGCTCGCGCCCGATCCAGCGGTTCGTGATCGCGGGCCCGCGGCCTGCAGCCTCCGCGGCCTCGCGCCGGACAGCGCGTTCGCGCTCGTGCCGCTCGCCCCATTGCGCGAGCTTCGCCGCTCGCGAGCGGGGCGGAACGATCTGTCGCACGCGATCCACGAGCCGCTCGAGCGACGGCCCGACTTCGCCCGCCGCGATCAGGTCGGCGCGAAAGCCCCAGAACGGCAGCCGCGAGTGCAGCGGGTCCTCGCCGAGGACGAGCACGCGCGTCCCCTCGCGCGGCGCCGCCGACGGCGGGTGCCACGGCGCCACCGCGCCGACCAGGAAGACGACGTCGGCCTGCGCCAGCGCATCCGGCATGTCCTCGACCACGATCCCGCCGTACAGCGGATGGGTACGCGGGAAGTTGACGTAGTACGGCTGCCAGGCCTCGAGCACCGGCGCACCGAGCGACTCGGCGAGCGCGACGAGCGAGTTCACCGCCGCTCGATCCCGTCCGGCCTCCTCGGTGACGATCACCGGGTGCTGCGCGTCGCACAGCGCTCGAGCGAGCTCGTCGATCACCGCCGGTGCCGACCTCCGCCGGCCGCGGCAGCGCGGAGACCGCCGGCGGGTCGGCCACCATCGTTTCCACCAGGTACTCGAACGGGATCGACACGAACGCCGGCCCGCGCGGCGCCGCCGTTGCGAGCTGGCACGCGCGCTGCACCGTGTGCGGGAGGAGGGCGCTGCGGTTCAGCGCGAAGCTCCACTTCACGCACGGCTCCATCAGCCGCGCGGGACCGCCCACGTCGGTGAGGAGTCGCAGCCATTGCCGGCCGACCGCCGGGCCCGGCGGCTCCCCGAAGCCGATCGATTCGCCGGCCAGCACGACCATCGCGATGCGCTCGTGCAGCGCCGCGCGCAGGATCATTGCCGCGTGCAGCGAGCCGACCGTCGTATGCAGCACGACTGCGGGAAGCTTCCCGGTCGCCTTTGCGTAGCCCATCGCCATCGCCACCGCGGTTTCCTCGTGGCGCGACGAGACGTACTGCGGAAAATCCCGGTCCGCGTGCGGCGCGGCGAGCGCTTCCCACACCGGCGCCCAATCGGAGCCGGGCGACGCGAAGATGCGCTCGACGCCCATTGCGCGCAGGGTGCCGAGCAGCGCTTGCGCCCCGGTCATCGCGCGGAGCCCGGGTCTCACTGCACCCGCTTGGCGGCTTCCTGGACGATGCTCAGGTCTGCGTGCTTGGCAACGTCGACCGTCGCCTTGACCAGCCCCAGCTGGTGCTGCAGGTCGATGTTCGCCTGCATCGCCTTCAGGTCGGGCACCATGTTCGGCGTCGCGATAGTAGTCGCCGTTCTGGCCGGCCTTCACGAAGAGCCACTTGTCGAAGCTCTCCGCCGGGCGCTTGCTGACGCGCGCCGCGATCTCGACCGCCTCCTTGTGGTTCTTCGGATCGAGGAACCAGCGCGCCGCGCGGACCGAGTCCTCCATGAAGTCGAGCATCGCGGCGCGGTTCTTCTGCAGGAAGCCCGCGCGCGCCGCCCAGATGATCATCTGCGTGCGGCCGACCGCCTCCTTCTGCGTGAACAGCACGCGCGCGCCGTCGCGCAGCTTCGGGTTGAACGAGAACGGGATCACGCCGGGAATGACGTCGGCCTTCTTCTCGAGCAGCATCGCGCCCATGTTCGGGAACGCCGCCTCGACCACGCTCACGTCCTTGCGGTCGTCGATGCCGTTCTTGCGCAGCATGACGCGCATCACGATGTCGACCGCGCTGCCGGCGGCGTTGGTGGCGAGCACCTTGCCCTTCAGGTCCTGCACCGCCCGGATGGCGCTGTCCTTCTGGACGAAGAATTCGTTCGTGTAGTAGCCGTCGACGCCGTCCTGGAACTCGTCGGCGATGACGCGCAGGTCGTCCATGCCGGCGTTCTGGACCGCGATCGCGAACGAGGCGAACGCCAGGTTGGCGACCTCGAGCTCGTTGTTGGCGAGCGCCGTGATCATCTGCGGCGTGCCCTGGAAGTGCACCGCCTCGAAGGCGTACGACTTGCCGGCGTGGCGCGCGAGCCCCTGCTTCTCGAACAGGATCGACGGCCAGTTGGCCACCGGCACCACGTAGGCCACGCGGATCTTCACCGGCTGGGCCAACGTCGCGCTGGCGACGGCGGCGAGCACAACTGCGGAAACTAGCTTGAGCAAGCGCATATCTCCTCCTCCTCGGTCGGACGCTGCGATTCTACTAAACGCTAAACGGTTGCCGGCGCGAGCGCCTCCCGATGCCAGACAAGCAGGCGGCGGCGCGCGAGCGCCATCAACTTCACCAGCACGTAGCCCGCGATCGCGATCTCGACGATCCCGGCGAAGACGCCCGGCGAGTCGGCGAAGCGCGAAGCGGTGATCATGGCGCCGCCCAGCCCGATTCCGCCCATCTTCATCTCGGCGACGATGCAGACGATGAGCGCGATCGGCAGCGCCACCTGCAGCCCGGTGAGTATCTCGGGCAGCGCCGCCGGCAGCACGACTTCGCGCAGCATCTCGCGCTCGCTCGCGCCGACGCTGCGCGCCGACCACAGGAGCTCGCGCTCGACGCCGATCGTGCCGGCGATCGTCGCCGTCACCACCGGGAAGATGGAGTCGAAGACGATCATCGAGATCTTCGCGACGTCGTAGAAGCCGAGCCACAGCGTGATGATCGGCAGGAAGGCGATCTTCGGCATCGGGAAGCCGACCGAGATCAGCGGGTCGAACAGCCAGCGCACCGCGCGGCTGCGGGCGATGAGCACGCCGAGCGCGATGCCCGCGGCGGCGGCGATGGCGAAGCCGGAGAGCGCGCGGTAGAGCGTGCGCGAGAGGTTCTGCGCGAGCTCTCCCGAGGCGAGGTCGGTCCAGATCCGCCCGGCGACCACGCCGGGACTTGGCAGCATGAACGGCGTCACCGCGCCGCTCGCGACCAGCATCTGCCAGGCGACCACGATCGCGATCACCGACACCCAGGGGACGACCCGCGAGATCATTCGCGCCATGCGAGCACCCGCTTCACCGCGACCTGGTAGGCGCGGTCGGCGAAGAAGCCGAGGAAGGCGACGATCAGCACCACCGCGAACATGGCGTCGTACACGCCGCCCTCGCCGAGGAAGCCGATCAGGTACCCGAGCCCCGAGCGCGCCACGATCAGCTCCGAGCTCACCAGCAGCACGAACGACAGCGCGAGCGCGGTGCGCACGCCGTTCGCGAGCTCCGGCAGCGCGCTCGGCAACACCACGTCCCGCAGCACTCCGAGGCGGCTCGCGCCCAGGCTGCGCGCCGACCAGACGAGCGTCTGCTCGCTCGAGCGCGCGCCGTTGTAGGCGCCGATCGTCACCGGCAGCATGCAGCCGAGGAAGATGAGCAGGATCTTGGAGCCGTCGCCGAAGCCGAGCCACAGCACGGTGATCGGGATGAGCGCCGACTTGGGCATCGGGTACAGCATCTCCACCAGCGGGCTGACGAGCGCGTCGACCGGTCGCCACCAGGCCATCAGCACGCCGAGGGCGCCGCCTACGAGCACGGCGAGCGCGAGCCCCGCGCCGGCGCGCCAGAGCGACGCCGCGGTATTGGCCCAGAGGTCCCCCGCGCGCATCAGCTTCCACCCGGCGGCGAGCACCTCCGTCGGCGGCGGCAGCACTTCGGGCGAGATCCAGCCGAGCCGCACCGTCGCCTCCCAGACAACCGCGACGAGCGCGATCGGCAGGTAGCGCAGCACCCTCTTCACCGGCCCCGCTCCGCCTGCGCCTTCAGGGCCTCGTCGCGCACCAGCCCCCAGACCTCGTCCACCTTCTCCACGAAGGCCTTGGACTTGAGAATGTGCGGATCGGTCCGGTCGACACCGGTCTGAACGACCGCCTTGACGCGGCCCGGGCGGGCCGACATCACGACGACGCGCTGCGCGAGGAGCACCGCCTCCTGCACGTCGTGGGTCACGAAGAGCACGGTCTTCGGCGAGCGCTGCCAGATGGCGAGCGAGCTCCGACTGCATCAGGCTGCGCGTCTGCGCGTCGAGCGCGCCGAACGGCTCGTCCATCAGCAGGATCTTCGGGTCGACGGCGAGCGTGCGCGCGAGCGCCGCGCGCTGTTTCATGCCGCCGGAGAGCTGCGCCGGATAGCTCTCCTCGAAGCCGGTCAGGCCGACGAGGTCGATGTACGTTCGGGCGCGGCGCTCGCGCTCGCCGCGCTCGAGCCCCTGCTTTTCCAGGCCGTAGAGCACGTTGCCGCGCACGGTCTTCCAGGGGAACAGCGCGAAGTGCTGGAACACGATGCCGCGGTCCGGGCCCGGGCCGGCCACCGGGACGCCCTCGACCCGGATCGCGCCCCGCTCCGTGGGAAGGAACCCGCCGAGCAGATAGAGCAGCGTCGACTTGCCGCAGCCGGACGGCCCGAGCAGCGCCACGAACTCGCGTGCCGCGATGTCGAGGGACACGTCGTCGAGGGCGAGCACCTCGCGGCCGCGCGGCGGCCGGTAGGTGTGCGAGACCCCCTGGATGCTGATCTGCGCGGCACCGCTCATGCGACGGGCCGCTTGACAGGGGCTGCTTTCGACTCGAACATGAACATGTTCATTTCATCTTAGGGCAGACTTCCCTTGGCGTCCACCAGAACGGCCCTGGTCACTGGCGCGGCCACCGGCATCGGCCGCGCCGCCGTGCTGGCGCTGGCGCGCGCAGGATACGACGTTGCGGTCAATTATTCGAGCAGCGAGAAGGCGGCGCGCGAAACGGCCGCCGCGGCGGAGAAGCTCGGCGCCAAGACGCTCGCTCCTCAAGTGCGACGTGAGCGACGAGGCGGGCGTCCGCGCGATGATGGCCGCGATCGGCGCGCGCTTCGGGCGGCTCGACGCACTCATCAACAACGCCGGCGTCACCGCGTCCTGGAAGCCGAAGGATCTCGAAACGCTCTCGCTCGACGAATGGGACCGCGTGTTCGCCGTGAACGTCCGCGGGCTGTTCCAGGTGACGCGGGCGGCGCTGCCGCTGCTCCGCAAGGGCGAGAACCCGTGCATCGTCAACACCGCCAGCATCGTCGGCCTGCGGCCGGGACCGCAGCCGCTGCCCTACGCGGCCAGCAAGGCGGCGGTGGTCAACCTCACCAAGACGCTCGCCTGGAATCTCGGGCCCGAGATCCGCGTGAACGCGGTCGCGCCGGGATGGATGGAAGGCGACTGGATGCAGCGGATGCTCAAGGACAAGTACGAGGACCTCATGGGCAAGCGCGCGAAGGCGACGCCGCTCCGCCGCGTCGTGACCGCCGACGACGTTGCCGAGACGATGATGAGCCTCATCGAATCCAACCGTTTCGTCACCGGCGAGGTGATCGTCGTCGACGGCGGGTTCACGAGCTCGACCTGACCGTGCTCGACGGCGTCGTCCCATTCCCCCCCGAGGATGCGCGGCGTTGGCGCGCGAAGGGCTACTGGCAGGACCGGTCGCTCGCGGAGGAGTTCGCGGTCGTCTTCGACCGTCACGCGAGCCGGATCGCCCTGATCGACGGCGAGCGCCGGTACAGCTACGGCGACGTCGACCGGCTGAGCACCCGGCTCGCGCTCAATCTGCTCGCGCTCGGCATGCAGCCGCTCGATCGCGCCGTCCTCACGCTGCCGAACGTCGCGGAGTTCGTCATCCTCTACTTCGCGCTGCAGAAGATCGGCGCGATCCCGATCGCCGCGCTCGCCACCCATCGCTACGCCGAGATCAGCCAGTTCGTGCAGATCGCGCAGCGCCGCGGCGTGCTTCTACCCCGAGCGGCAGAGCGACTTCGAGTTCGGGCCGATGGTGCGTCGGGTCTGGCAGGAGAACGGGTGCCTGAAATACTGCGTCGGCCTGGATGCGCTGCGCGGGCTGATCGAGCGCGAACCGGTGCTCCCGACCACCGCGCTCCGCGAAATCCGGATCGATCCTGCCGACCCCTGCATCTTCCAGCTCTCGGGCGGGACGACCGGCATCCCGAAGCTGATCCCGCGCACGCACAACGACTATGCGTACAACTCGAAGACCGCAGCGCCGGTCTGCGGCGTGAGCGGCGACTCGGTGCTGCTGCTCGCGCTGCCGATCGCGCACAACCTGCCGCTCGCCTGCCCGGGCATCCAGGGCTTCTTTTTCAACGGCGGCAAGGTGGTGCTGAGCCCGACCACGAGACCGGAGGACATGCTCCCCCTGGTGGAGAAGCACCGGGTCACGCACATCAAGGTGGTGCCGGCGCTCCTGATCCGGCTGATCAACAGCCCGGAGATCGGGCAGTACGACCTCTCCTCGGTCCAGGTCATCCAGAGCGGCGGTCAGCGCATGCAGCCCGAGGTGCGGCTGAAGACGCATAGGCTCATCCCGAGCGCGTTCGTGCAGGAGAACTTCGGGATGTCGGAGGGAATGCTCTTCTTCGTGCGCCGGGACGACCCGGAAGAGGTCAAGCTCGAGACCTGCGGCCGGCCGATCTGCCCCGACGACGAGGTGCGCCTGTGCGACGACGAGGGTCGCGAGGTGCCGCCGGGCGAGGTGGGGGAGCTCACCTGCCGCGGCCCCTATACCCTGCGCGGCTACTATGGCGTGCCGGAGTACAACGCGCGGCAGTTCACGCCCGACGGCTTCTACCGCTCGGGCGACCTGATGCGCCTGCACCCGTCGGGCAACTACGTCGTCGAGGGCCGCAAGAAGGACCTCATCAATCGCGGCGCGGAGAAGATCAGCGCCGAGGAGATCGAGAACCTGATCCTGCAGCACCCGGCGGTGCAGAACGTCGCCTGCGTGCCGACGCCGGACCCCGATCTGGGCGAGAGGATGTGCGCCTGCGTGATCCTGCGGCCGGGGAGCGCCCTGACGCTCGAGGAGCTGGTCGGGTTCCTCAGGGCGAAGGAAATCGCGAAGTTCAAGCTGCCGGAGCGGTTGAAGATCGTCGACGACTTTCCGGTGTCGACGTTCGGCAAGGTGTCGAAGAAGACTCTCGTCGAGATGGTGGCGCGCGATGCGAATCATTGACCTCCACTGCTATCCGGGCACCCACGAATGGATCGCGTGCCAGGGGCCATACGTCGAAGCGCTGGCGAAGTACTGGAACCGGCGGTGGGTCGGCAAGAGCGAGGACGAGGTCCTGAAGGACTTCACCGACGCCGGGGTCGAAGCGGTGCTCGTCGCGCTCGACCTCGAGACCACGATCGCGACGCCGCCGGTCACCAACGAGTACGTCCACGCGATGTGGAAGCGGCACCCGCAGCGGATCATCCAGGCCTGGGGGGCGGTCGAGCCCGCCAAGGGCGAGACCGCCATGCAGCAGGTGCGCAAGGCGGTGCGCGAGCTCGGCCTGATCGGTTTCCACTTCCATCCGATCATGCAGCACTTCGCGGTCGACGACCGGCGGTACTACCCGCTCTTCGAGGAGATCGCAGCGCTCGGCGCGGCGGTGATGATCGATGTCGGCACGACCGGCATGGGCGCCGGGCTGCCCGGCGGCATGGGTGCGGTGATCCGCCACGCGCATCCCGCGGCGATCGACCAGCTCGCGGCCGACTTTCCGACGCTCAAGATCGTCATGGCGCACCCCGGCTGGCCGTGGGTGGACGAGACGACGGCGGTCGCGTTGCACAAGGGCAACGTCTACTGGGAGATGTCCGGCTGGGCGCCGAAGTACTTTCCCGGCAACCTCAAGGTGGACATGCGCGCGCGCCTGCAGGACAAGATCATGTTCGGGAGCGACTACCCGAGCATGCCGTACGCGCGGATCCTCAAGGAGTGGCAGGAGCTCGGCTACACCGACGCGGTGATGGAGAAGATCTTCCACGGGAACGCGGAGCGTATCCTCGGCCTGTGAATGTCTCGTGCGGCGCACGGCCGCGAGCACGTCATTACAATCGCTTCGCAAAGGAGGGTCGGGCGTGACTCAGCTATTCCGGGGGCGGCGGGAAGACCAGCGTCTCGTCACGGGCCAGGGCCGGTTCACCGGCGACTGGAATCTGCCCGGGCAGCTCCATGGACACTTCCTGCGGGCCGATCGCGCGCATGCCGAGATCGTCTCGCTCGACGTGAAGGCGGCGCGCGCCGCGCCAGGGGTGAAGGCTGTGCTCACCGGCGACGACGTGCGCAAGGCCGGCTTCAAGCAGGAGCCGCCGCTCGTCCGGTATCCGGGACGGGGTGGCATGAAGCTGCTCGATCCGCATCGCGACGCCTTGGCCGTCGGCCGCGTGCGCCACGTGGGACAGGAGGTGGCCCTCGTCGTGGCCGACTCGCCCGCCGCCGCGCAGGACGCGGCCGAGAAGATCGAGATCGAATATCGCGACCTGCCGGCGATCGTCGAGGTCGACGACGCGCTCGCCCCGGGGGCGCTGCAGCTTCACGACGGCATCCCCGGCAACGTCGCGTTCGACTTCGAGTACGGCGACGAAGCCAAGGTGCAGGCCGCGTTCGCCCAGGCCGCGCATGTCACGCGGGTCACGCTCGAAAGCAAGCGCCTCGTCGGCAACCCGATGGAGCCGAAATCGGCGCTGGCCGCGTACGACGCTGCGACGGGAACGTACGACCTCTACGCGCCGAGCCAGGGCATGACGCTGATGCTCGGGGGCTTGAGCGCGATACTCGACCACCCGGTCGAGAAGATCCGCCTCCACGCGCGCGACGTCGGCGGCGGGTTCGGCGTGCGTTCGGATGCCTATGCCGAGTACTGCGCGCTCCTGCTCGCGGCGAAGACGCTCGGGAAGCCGGTGAAATGGGTCGGCACGCGCGCCGAGACCTTCGTCAGCGATTATCACGGACGGGCGGCGCGGCTCATCGGCGAGCTCGCGCTCGACCGCGACGGCGTCTTCCTCGCGCTCCGGCTGCAGTGGATCGTCAACGCCGGTGCCTATCTTTCCCACCCCGGTCCGCTCATCAACACGTTGCTGCCGGGTTTCCACGCCTGCAACCTGTACCGCATTCCGGCGCTGTACGGCCGCCACCAGCTGGTCCTGACGAACACCACACCCACCACCGCCTACCGCGGCGCCGGACGGCCGAACGTTTCGTACATCGCCGAGCGCCTGGTCGAGGAGGCGGCGCGCGAAACCGGCATCGACCGGATCGAGCTGCGGCGGCGCAACCTGCTGCGCAAGGACGAGTTCCCGTACCAGACGCCGCTGCCGATGTCGAAGTACGACAGCGGCGATCCGCACGGCCACGTGGAGATGGCGCTGGCGAGGTCCGAGTGGACGGGCTTCGAAGCGCGCCGGGCGGAAGCGAGGACGCGAGGGAAGCTGCGCGGAATCGCCTGCGCCGTATTCGTCGAGCCGGCGGGCGCCGGCGGCAGCCCGAAGGAGGAAGCCGAAATCCGCTTTGGCTCGTCGGGCAACGCCGAGCTCTTCACCGTCTCGGGCAGCTCGGGTCAGGGGCACGAGACCGTGTACCCGGAGGTCGCGGCCGAGATCCTCGGCATGGATCCGGAGAAGATCACGCTGCGCGCGAGCGATCCCGACGGCCCGCGGTTGACCGGCGACGGCACGATCGGCTCGCGCTCGATGATGGCCCAGGGCGGCGCGGTCGCGATGGCGGTGCGGGAAGCGGTGCGCAAGGGGACGGAGCTCGCCGCCAAAGCGCTCGAGGTCGGAGCGAGCGATGTGGAGTTCGCCGACGGCAGCTATCGCGTGAAGGGAACGGACCTCGCGATCCGCTTCGAGGAGGTCGTGCGCCGTCATGCCGGTCAGTCGCCACATCCCCTCGACTCGCGCGGCGACCTGCCGCAGCCGCGCTCGTATCCGGGCGGGGCGCACGTGGCCGAGGTCGAGATCGATCCGGAGACCGGCGAGGTCAGGCTGCTGCGTTACACCGCGGTCGACGACTGCGGCCGGATCATCAACCACACGCTCCTCGAGGGCCAGCTCCACGGCGGCATCGTCCAGGGAATCGGCCAGGCGATGGGCGAGTACGCGCAGTACGACCCGGTCACCGGACAGCTCGTGACCGGGAGCTTCATGGACTACGCGATGCCGCGCGCCGACGAGCAGCCCGCGATCAGTCTCTACGACAACTCCGTCCCGTCGCCGGGGAATCCGCTCGGCGTGAAGGGCGCGGGTGAAGCCGGGACGACCGGCGCAGTCCCCACAATCGCCAACGCGGTGATCGACGCGCTGCGGCCGCTCGGCATCCACCACCTCGACTTCCCGTTCTCGCCGGGGCGGGTCTGGGCGGCGATCGCGGCGCGTCAAACCGGCGGCTGAGAAGGAGCGGCCAGGCTTGTGGGATCGTCAACGGTTTTGTACAGTTGCCCGAAAACCGCATTCCCGACCAGAGGAGGAACACCGTGAAGCGAACACTTCCGCTTTTCGCCGTCGCCTGCGCGATCGCATCGCTCCAGGTTTCCGCGCAGGACAAGGTGATCCGGGTCGGGGTGCTGATGCCGATCTCGGGTCCGGCGTCCTATTTCGGCGTCATGGGCAAGGAGGGCATCGACCTCGCCCTCGAGCAGCTCAAGGGCGGCGTCAACGGCTACCACCTGCAGGTGCAGTACGAAGACTCGGCGTGCAGCCCGCTGCAGGCCACCAACACGGTGAAGCGGGTGCTGGAGCAGTTCAAGCCCCACGTCGTCATCGGCGAGGAGTGCTCGGACGCCTCGCTCGCCATCGCGCCCATCCTCGACCAAGCGAAGGTGCCGATGCTCAACGCCGGCTCGGTCACGATGAAGCTGACCGAGTCGGGCTACAAGTACGTGTTCCGGATCTTCCCGAACGCCGAGCAGCAGAGCATCCCGCTCGCCAAGAACGCTTACGACAAGCTCAAGGCGCGCACGGCGGTGATCCTCTACGAGAAGACGAACGCCGGCAACGATAACGCCGAGGGCTTCGAGAAGCTCTTCGTCGCCGCCGGCGGAAAGGTGCTCGCCAAGATCGACTTCGGCCGCGACGTGAACGACTTCACCCCGATCGCCACCCGGATCGCCAGCCTCGGCAAGGTGGACGTGCTCCCGACCTTCGCGCTTGAAGGCCAGCAGGTGCGCCTCGCCCAGGCGCTGGCGCAGGCGAAGGTGGTGAAGGGCGGCGGCGGCAACGCCATCCAGATGGGCTCGATCTGGCTGCCCTACGGCTTCGACCAGAAGGCCGGCCAGGCCTCCGAAGGCTACATCCGCATCGTGCAGTTCGACCCGACCGAGAAGCGCAAGGTGGTGCAGGACTTCGTCGGCGTCTTCCGCGCGAAGTACGGCGCGGACAAGGTCCCCACGCACATCAACGCGCACGCCTACGACGCCATCATGCTCGTCGCCGAGGCGGTGCGCCGCGGCGCGACCGACCAGGAGTCGATCCGCGACCGGTTCTCGAAGATGAAGGACGTGGAGGTGACCACCGGCAGGATCACGTTCGACCCGAAGGGCCAGAACTCCGACCTGTCGGTGATCCACTTCGTCGAGACGCAGAAGGACCTCAGCTGGAAGGGCCTGAGCTGGTAACCCGCGCAGCCGGTTAGCGGCGCCGCGACATGACCGACATCGCGGCGCTGGTCGCGCAGCAGGCGATCAACGGGATCTATCTCGGCTGCCTGTACGTGATGGTGGCCCTGGGGCTCACCCTGATCTACGGGGTGCTGAACCAGATCAACTTCGCGCACGCCGATTTCGTCACCGTGGGCGCGTTCGCGGCGTTCTTCGTGGCGACGCGCTTCGCGACCAAGGTGCTCGGGCTCCCGGACACGACCGGCTACCTCGTCTCGATCGTGGTGGCGTTCGGCGTCGGCGCGGTCCTCGGGGCGCTCGTCAACGCCGCGGTGTTCGCGCCGCTCCGCGAGCGCGGCGACGAGCTGCGGCCGCTGATCGCGACGATCGGCGTCTCGGTGCTGCTCGAGAACGGGCAGCTCGCGCTCTTCGGGCCGATCCCCTACCAGTTCGATTCGCCGTTCACGCGCGAGACGATCCGCATCGGCCGCATCTTCTTCACCCAGCAGAGCGTGGTGGTCGTGCTGGTGGCGGCGGTCTCGGTCGCCGCGCTCTACGCGTTCCTGCGGCTGACTTTCCTCGGCAAGGCGCTGCGCGCGGTGTCGCAGGACCGCGAAACCGCCGGTCTGATGGGCATCAACCCGAACCTGCTGATCGCGCTCACTATCGTGATCTCGTCGGCGCTCGCGGGCATGGCGGGCGCGCTGCTCGGGCCGGTGCTGGTGCTGACGCCCTTCGCCGGGGCGTCGGTGATCGTCAAGGCGTTCGCGATCGTGATCATCGGCGGCTTCGGCAACCTCGAGGGCACGATCCTCGCCGGCATCCTGGTCGGCGTGATCGAGGCCTTCACGGTGCAGTACCTCGGCTCGGGCGTCATCGATCTGGTGGTGTTCGTGCTGCTCCTCGTCATGCTGGCGATCAGGCCCACCGGCCTCGTCGCGGAGAGGAAAGAGGAGAACGTTTGAAGCTGCGCATCGCCGTGGCGGTGCTGGTGATCGCGGCTGCGCCGCTTCTCCTGCAGACGCCGTACTGGCGCGGCATTCTGATCGTGTGCGCGATGAATTGCCTGCTCGCGCTGTCGCTCAATCTCGTGATCGGGTACACCGGGCAGCTCAACCTCGGGCAATCCGCGTTCTTCGCGATCGGTGCTTACGTCTCGACCATCCTCACCAAGACCTACGGCTGGAACTTCTGGTTCGCGGTCCCGGCCGCGATCGCGGCGGCCGGAGTCCTCGGCCTCGCGCTCGCCGCGTTCGCCGTCAGGTTGCGCGGCCACTATCTCGCCATCGCGTCGCTCGGCTTCGCGGTGATCACCTACCAGGTCCTGATCAACTGGGAGCGCGTCACGGAGGGCGTGCGCGGGATCTACGGCATCCTGCCGCCGCCTGGCTTCCGCGATCAGCTCGCGCTGTTCTACCTGGTCGCCGGGATCGCGCTCGTCGTCTACCTCGTGCTCGGCAACTTGGTGCGCTCGCCGATAGGCGAGACGCTGCGCGCGATCCGCGAGGACGAGGTGTCCGCCGCTTCGCTCGGCATCAACGCCGCGCGCTGGAAGGCGTTCGCCTTCGGCGTCGGTGCGGCGATTGCGGGTCTCGCCGGCTGCTTCTACCCCGGCTTCGTCGGCACCCTGGTGCCGGAGGCCTTCAACATCGTCGAGTCCTTCACGATGATGGCGATGGTGATCGTCGGCGGCATGGGCACGATGATCGGCCCGGTCATCGGCGCGGTGGTGCTCACGTTCCTCCCGGAGCTGCTCCGCAGCGTCGGCGAGCTGAGGCTGCTCGTGTATGGCGTCGCGCTGACGCTGGTGGTGCTCTTCATGCCGGGCGGACTCGTCCAGATCGGCGCGGCGCTGCGGAGAAGGCCGGCGTGACGGCGCTGCTCGAGGCGCGCGGGCTGAGCAAGAGCTTCGGCGGCGTGCGCGCCGTGCGGGATATCTCCCTCGCGATCCCGGAGCAGTCGATCTTCGCGCTGATCGGCCCGAACGGCGCAGGAAAGTCCACGCTATTGAACCTGCTCTCGGGCATCTACCAACCGGATGCCGGCGCGCTCAGCTTCACCGGCGCGGACCTGATCGGCTTGCCGGCGCACCGCCGGGTACGGCTCGGCATCGCGCGCACGTTCCAGAAGATCCGGCTCTTCAAACAGCTCACCGTGCTCGAGAACGTGCTCGCCGGCTTCCACATCCACCACAAGATTCCCGCGTGGCAATACGTGGTGCCGGGCTCGGCCGCGGGCCGCGACCGGAGCCGCTGCCGCGCGGAGGCCGAGGAGCTGCTCGCCTTCGTGGGGCTCGCGGCGCGCGCCGGGGAACGCGCCGGGTCGCTGCCCTACGGCCAGCAGCGCATGCTGGAGATCGCACGCTCGCTCGCCACGCGGCCGCGCCTCTTCATGCTCGACGAACCGGCCGCCGGCTTGAACGGCGCCGAGGTCGCGTTCCTGTTGCAGCGCCTGGAGGACATCGGCCGGCGCGGCATCACGGTAGTGGTGGTCGAGCACAACATGGACCTCGTGATGAACGTGGCGCACCGCGTGTTCGTCATGGACTACGGCGAGCACCTGTTCGAGGGTTCACCGCGCGAGGTGCAGGCCAATCCGCGGGTGATCGAGGCGTACCTCGGTGGCGAGTTCCAGTGAGCCCGCAGGACCGCTCCAGGGGCGAACGCCCGAGCGCACTTCGCGCGAGGAGAGCTCCAGTGAGCGCGCTCCTGCGAGTGGAGGATCTCGAACTCGCCTACGGCGAGGTCGCGGCCTGCCGCGACGTGTCATTCGAGGTTGCCGAGGGCGAGATCGTCGCGCTCATCGGCTCGAACGGCGCCGGCAAGAGCACGATCCTGCGCGGCGTGGCGGGTGCGATGGCGCCGCGCCGCGGACGGATCCTGTTCGCCGGCGAGGACGTCACCGCGCTGCCTTCGCACCGCCGCGCGACTGCCGGCATCGCGCTGGTGCCCGAGGGGCGGCGGGTGTTTCCGGCGCTGACCGTGCGCGAGAACCTGGAGATGGGCGGCTTCAAGTACCGCGGTGACCGTGCCCGGGTCGCGGACCGCATCGAGCGCTGCATGGCGATGTTCCCGCGGCTGCGCGAGCGGTCGGCGCAGCGCGCCGGTACGCTCTCCGGGGGCGAGCAGCAGATGCTCGCGTTGTCGCGCGCGCTCATGTCGGACCCGAAGCTCCTCTGCCTGGACGAGCCGTCGCTCGGCCTCGCGCCGCTGGTGGTGCAGGAGATCTTCCGCAGCATTCGCGACGCCAACGCCGCCGGCACCAGCATCCTGCTCGTCGAGCAGAATGCGCGCTACGCGCTCGAGACCGCCACCCGCGGTTACGTCCTGCAGACCGGCTCGCTCATCGCGAGCGGGACGTGCGCGGCACTCAAGCAGGACGAGCGCGTCAAGGAAGCCTATCTCGGCAGAAAGTGAGGTGAATTCGGTGACCAAGGCGATCGACAAGTTCAGGCTGGACGGCAAGGTCGCGATCGTGACCGGGGCCGGCGGCGGAATCGGCCGGGCGATCAGCGTTGCGCTGGCTGGGGCGGGCGCGGCCGTGGCCGCGTGCGACGTCAATCCCGCGAGCGCGAAGGCGACCGCGGACCTCGCCGCGACGGCAGGCGCACGCGCGGCGGCGGTCGCCTGCGACGTCGCCGATGAG
Source organism: uncultured beta proteobacterium (assembly GCA_963789885.1). Classification (GTDB taxonomy): domain Bacteria; phylum Pseudomonadota; class Gammaproteobacteria; order Burkholderiales; family SG8-39; genus DATEDA01. The sequence continues at coordinate 273,940 of CAWBNB010000003.1, forward strand.
GCGTCGTGCCGGCGCGCGGTCGAGGACACGGTCGCCCGGTTCGGTGCCCTGCACGTGCTGGTCAACGGCGCCGCCGTGCTCGATCCCGATGCAACCGTGGTGGATTGCGAGCCCGCGAACTGGAACCGGGTGCTCGCCGTGAATCTCGGCGGTGCGTTCCTGATGAGCAAGTTCGCGATCCCGCACCTCGAACGCGCGGGCGGCGGGTCGATCATCCACATCGCGTCCCAGCTCGGCAGCGTCGGCTCGCCGCGCCGCGTCGCGTACTGCGCGACCAAGGGCGCCCTCATCCAGCTCGCCAAGGCGATGGCGATGGACCACGCCGCGCAGAACATCCGCGTGAATACGCTGTCGCCGGGCGCGGTGGAAACGGACCGGCTCGTCTACCGCTTCGGCTCGATGGAGAAGGCGCGCGAGGTCGCCGGCCCGAAGCACCTGCTCGGGCGGCTCGGCCAGCCGGAAGAGATTGCGAATGCCGCCGTGTTCCTCGCGAGCGACGCCGCGAGCTTCATGACCGGCGCCGATCTGCTGGTCGACGGCGGCTACAACGCGCAGTAGGGGCGGCGGCTCAGACGGGGGTCGCGAGCAGCGTCGGAATCGAGCCGGTATCGGCGATCGCGACCATCTCGCGCAGGCGTGCGACGCCGTCGCGCACCAGTACCGACGCCTGGTAACGTCCGACGCTGAAGAGTCGGCTCGCGCCTTCGAGATCGGTCTGGAACAGGCTGTAGCTCGCTTCGATCTGCCACGCCCCGCCGGCACCGGGCCGGATGCGTGGTGCGCCGATGACGTGGCGATCCCAGTGCAGGTTGTACTCGTTTACGTCGCGGTACGACGCGACGCGATCGTGGAGCATGTCCTTGTTCGCGCACCAGATCAGGATGTTCGGCAAGCCCTGCTCGACGTTTTCGCGCGTCACCACCTTGTACGAGCAGTCCCCGTCGAAGAGCTCGACCCATTCCTCGAGCCGGTCCTCGTCGAGCCGCAGCGCGTACTCGGCGAGGAGGTCGGCGATCGCGTCGCGGACCTCGCGCGGCACCGGAGGGCTCACCGGATCGCCCCTTCCGGCTCCACGCCCATCAGCTCCGACCAGTAGGACCAGAAGCCGCGGATCGGCGTCTCGGTCACCCGGTGCGCGAGGTCCTTGAGCGGACCGCGGCCGCCCATCTCGAACACTGCGCTCGCCGTCGTTTCGGGGCGGGTCGCCTTCTGGATGATCTCGATCGCCTCGCCGTCCTCCATCGACACGAAGCCGGCCGGCCCGACCAGGTTGGCGAGGAGCAGCCGATGGCGGGTCATCTCCTCGCTGTCGTCGACGTAGCCGAAGACGGTCTGGAAGATCTCGAACGAGTCGACGCCCTTCGGCCGGATCTGCCGGGTCGCGAGCGTGTTGTTGATCTGGATCAGCAGCATGTTGGGGAAGATCGTCGGCGCCGCGAGGTTCATCCCGTCGGCGAACTCGGGCACGTACTTGAGAAGCGAAGCGTCCCGCAGCCGCATCCGGTCGAGCTGCACGCCGGCCTGGCCCGCGTAGGCGGCGCGCGCCTCCTCCTGCGTGTCGGTCGCCGCGTAGGCGTGGTTCATGTTGTGGCGATGGCGGGCGTCCATCTTCACGCCGCCGCGCTGCGTCGCGCGGTCCACGCCGTAGGTCACGAAGAACTCGTGCAGCAGGCTCGCGTGATAGGTGTCGCGCAGGTTCTCGGCGTAGAGCTTCCAGTTGCCGTTCACCATCTGCCGCGAATAGCCGAGGACGCGGACCGGCTTGTGCATGAAGCGCTCGACCATCCCGGTGCCGAACTCGCCGAGGTACTGCTCGAGCGGCTCGGTCTCGGCCGAGAACGTGCCGAAGAGGACGCCGCGGAAGTTCCGCACCGTCAGGCGCCGCGGACTCGCGGCCTTGAGGTCGAAGTCGGCCGGCATGCCGCCTTCGCCCTTCAGGCCGCGCCGGAACGGGATGCCGATCAGCTCGCCCTCGAGGTTGTAGCACCAGCGGTGATAGATGCAGACGATCTCGGCCGCGTTGCCGTGCGTGCGCCGGACGATCTGCGCCCCGCGGTGGGCGCACCGGTTCACGAACGCATGGATCGCGCCGTCCTGTGCGCGCGTGACGACGACCGGGGAGTCGCCGATCCAGGTCGTGCGGTAGTCGCCGGGGTTCGGGACCTCCGCTTCCAAAGCGAGGTAGTTCCAGACCGGCCCGCGGAAGATGCGCTCCATCTCGAGCGCGTAGACCGACTCGTCGTGGTACAGGCGGAAGGGCACCCGGGAGTAGTCGTTGCGCGGCCAGTCGACCTTCAGTGCTTGCGGCATCGGTTTCTCCATCGGCTGCAATCACCCGAACCCCGGGTGGCGACCCAGCCACGTCGTGTAATCCTCGAACGCGCGGTCGAGCGGATAGCGGGGCGCGAACCCGGCTTCCGACCGGATGCGATCCACGCGGAACGGCGAGCGGCCGACGCTGCCGAGGGGCAGCACGTTGGCGGCGGCGGGATCGGTCACGAAGCGGTACCGGAAGCCGGGGTACCTGCCGACGAGGCGCTCGCACCAATCGCCGATGTCCCACGGCATGCCCGTGCCGACGTGGAACACCCGGCTTTCGAGCTTCGGCGCGTCGAGCAGCGCGATCAGGCCGGCGGCAACGTCCGGTCCGTAGATCCAGTCGCGCAGCTCCGCCATGCGCAGGATCCGCGCCTCTTCGCCGCGCAGCGCGAGGCGGACGGTCTGGAGCGGCAGCGCCATCCGGTCGCGGGCGCCGCTTTCGTGCTCCCAGCGGCCGAACACCATCGCGAGGCGGCCGACGACGATGTCCATCCCCCACAGTGCGCCCAGCCGCAGGCACGCACGCTCCGCCGCGTACTTGGTGATCGGATACATGCCGACCGGGCGCGGCAGATCGCTCACCTCGTCGAGCTGGTTGCCGGGGACTATTCCGAGGTCGCCATAGACCGCCCCGGTGCCGACGTGGACCACGCGCCCGAGCCCGCGCTCGCGCGCAGCCTCGAGCGCGTGGATCGTGCCGAGAAGGTTGGTCTCTGCGATGCCGACGGGGTCCGCCGCATCGCGCTCGGGGCCGGCGGTGATGGCCGCCGCATGGATGAGGCGATCCACCCCGTGCGCCGCCATTGCTCGAGCGATCGCGCTGCGATCGCGCACGTCGCCGGTCACCCCATGCAGCCGACCGGGCAGGGGTGCGAAGTCTTCGACGGCCGCCCCGGGCAGCGGCTTCGCGTCGAAGGCGACGACGGTCTCGCCGCGACCGAGCAGCGCCTCGACCAGGTTGAGGCCGACGAAGCCCGCGCCTCCGGTCACCAGTATCGACATCCTCGATCCATCCGCCGCGACCGCCCGATTCTCCCCGACCGGTGCCGGCGCTTCAAGCGCGCGCTACCGCAGACCGTCGGCCTGGAGCTGGAGGAGGCGGCGCAGGTCGGCGACGCCCTTCTCGGGGTTCGGGCGCGGCGCCGCGATCCACCAGCGCAGCGAGGCGGAGTAGACGAAGAAGATGTAGCGCGCGATCACGGCGGGATCCTCGCGCGAGCGGATGCGCCCCGCGCGCTGCGCCGCGCGTACGAGGGCCTCGAGGCCGTCGATCAGGCGCCTGCGGATGCCGAGAAACGTCGCCGCCTGCTTGCCGCTCGAGTAGAAGGTCAGCTCCTGCAGCAGGATGCGCGCGAGCGCGGGCTTCGTCGCGAGCCATCGGTAGTGCACGCGGAAGACGGCGAGCAGCTGCTCGACGAGCGGCCGGTCCGGGCGCGGCGCGGCGAGCGCAACGTCGGTGACCGCGTTCAGCTCCTCGTTGAAGATGAGGAAGACGAGGTCGCGCTTGTCCTCGGCGTAGTTGAACAGCGTTCCCAGGGCGACGTGCGCGCGCTGCGCGATCTCGCGCATCGTCGCGGCGCCGTAGCCGTGGCGGGTGAAGAGGTCGGCGGCCGCGGCGCGGATGCGCTCACGGGTTTCGAGCTTCTTCTGCTCGCGCCGGCCGGGGCCCTCCGGCCCCTTGCGTCGTCTTGCCTCCTTCATCTCCCACCCGCGGCGCGCCCGGCGCTCATTGCGCCCGCGCCGTGCCCGTCAGCGGACGGCCTGGTCGTAGAAGGTGCCGTCGTAATACGCGGCCGGCGGCTGGAACTGCTTTTTCTTCTCGGTCCACTTCGAGCGGATCGCGAGCACCGAAGCGACGCCCTTCAGGTCGATCTGCGCGCGCCGCTGGAAACCGTCCTTCGGATCGAGCAGGACCCGGTACGCGATCTCGGCCGAGGCCGGCGTCGCGTTCGGCTGATTGCGAATGAAGATCTGCAGCGCCTCGGCGCGGTTCGCGGGATCGTACAGCCACTCGACCGCCTGCGCGTAAGCGCGGATGAATCCGACGACGGCGCCGCGGTTCGCTTCGGCCCACGGTTTCCGCGTTCCGAGCACGAGACCCTGGTAGGGTCCGATCACCGTCACCGCGTCGGCGAGGACGTTGAAGCCGCGCGCCTGCGCCTGCACCTCGAACGGGGAGAGGAGGAGCGTCGCGGCCTGCTTCTTCTCCAGCAGCGCCTGGTAGCGCTGCAGCACGCCGCCCGCCCGCTCGACCGAGTAGGCGGGCTCGCGCAGGCCGTTGCGGTCGAGGATCTCGAACAGCACGAAGGCGTAGCCGGTCGTGCGGGCGTCCACCGACACCGTCTTCCCGCGCAGCTCGCCGATGGTCTTGACCTCGGGCACGGAGGTGAGGCGCAGAAATCCGTTGTCGCCGCCCATCACCGCGATCAGGTCGGGTCCCTGGATCGGCGCTTCGCCCTGGCCTTCGCGATAGGCGATCAGGTTGTCGATCGCGGTCATCGCGAGGTCGAACTTGCCCTCGATCAGCCCGGTGAGCTGGAACACCGAGTTCGGCGTCGGCGTGATCTTCACGGCGACGCCGTTCTGCGCGAACAGGCCCTTGTCCTGCGCGACCCACACCGGCCAGTTGAACCCGCCGGGGAACACGATGAGCTCGAGCGGCTTTTCCTTCGATCCCGGCGCGCCCGCGACCGGCTTCGGCGGGTCGGTGGAGCACGCGGCCAGCGCGGCGGCGAGGGCGAGCGCCGCGAGCATCAGCCGGCAAGTGCGGTTTCTCATTCGTCTCGCCTCCTTCTCGTCAGCTTTGGAGCGCCGCACCCCTCCGCGGCGCGCCGTAGGATACGCTTCCGGGGCGAAACCGACCGGCATGAAACGAAAAGCCGCACGCCACGCGGGTCCCACCGTCACCGTCGCAGCCGGGGCAGAGGAGCCCGCTTCCCCTGCCGCCGCTCCGCGCGCGCGACGCGTTTCACCGTGGAGCTCCCGCCCGTACCGGCTGCTCCTCGTCCTCTGGCTCGCCGCCAACGTCTCCCAGTCGATGCATGAAGCCACCTCCGCCTGGCTGATGGCTTCGCTCGGCGCGAGTGCGTTCGTCGTCGCGTTGCTGCAGTCGGCGTCGTCCCTGCCGACCTTCCTGCTGGCCCTCCCGAGCGGTGCGCTCACGGATCTCGTCGACCGCCGGCGGATCCTCATCACCGCATACGCGATGATGAGCTCTGTCGGCATCGTGCTCGGGATCGTGCTCCTCGCCGGGTTCGCCTCGCCGGGCGTCCTGCTCGCCGGGGCGCTGGCGATGGGCCTCACCTTCTCGCTCCGGCTGCCCGCCTATTCCGCGGTCGTGCAGGAGGTGGTGCCGCGCGAGGCGCTGCCGCGCGCGATCGTCTGGGCCGGCGCGGCGATGAACGCGTCGCGCACGGTCGGTCCGCTCGCCGCCGGAACGATCATCGCGTGGAGCGGACCGGCGTACTCGTTCATCGTCACCGGCATCCTGATGCTCGGCGTCACCGTGGCCCTCGTCAGGTGGCGGCGTCCGCGTGCGCCCGCGAGCACGCTGCCGTCGGAGCGCTTCATCGGCGCGATGCGGGTCGGGCTGCAGTTCGCGCGCCAGACGCCGGCGGTGTGGGCGGCGCTTATCCGCGGCACCGCGTACTTCCTGTCCGCGGTGGCGCTGGTCGCGCTGCTGCCGGTGGTCGTGCGCGACGAGCTCGACGCCGGACCGAACACCTTCTCGCTGCTCTTCAGCCTGTTCGGCCTCGGCGCAGTGACGCTCGCGCTGACGATCCACATCTGGCGCAGCCGCCTGTCGCGCGACGGCATGATCATCTCGGGGATCGCGATGCAGACGGCCGCCGCGATCGCGTTCGCGGTGTTCGAGAACGTCGCCGTCCTGGCGGTCGCGATGTTCCTGAGCGGCGTCGCGTGGATCTCGGTCGCCTCGGCGCTGAGCGTGACCGCGCAGCTCGCGCTTCCCGCCTGGGTGCGCGGGCGCGGTCTGGCAGCCGTGCAGATGGCGTTCATGGGCGGTGGAACCATCGGGGCGCTCGTCTGGGGGCAGGTGGCGACGACCTGGAACCTGCGGATCGCGTTCGCGGCCGCCGCGGTCGCTACGCTGGCGAGCCTCACGCTTGCGCGCCGCTACCCGCTGGCGGGCATCCGCGAAGAGGACCTCACGCCTTCGAGCCACTGGCGCGAGCCCGAGGTTGCGAGCCCGGTGGAGCACGACGAGGGCCCGGTGCAGGTCATGCTCGAATACCTCATCGACCCGAAGGATTCGGAGGCGTTCGTCGCGCTCATGCAGGAGAGCCGCCGGTCGCGGTTGCGCGGCGGGGCGAGCTCGTGGGCGGTGTTCAGGGATCCGGCGAACCCCGGGCGCTACGTCGAGCAGTGGGTGGAGGAGTCGTGGCTCGAGCTGCTGCGCCACCGCGACCGCCTCACGGTCGCCGAGCGCGAGCTGCGCGACGCGAAGCGCGCCTTCCACATCGGCGATGGACCGCCGGCGATCAGCTACCTGATTGCCGAGGACGTCGCGCGCCGCAAGCGCGATCAGGGCTCGACCACGGTGTAGGCGCGCGATTCGAGAAACAGCCCGGCAACGGCGCCCCTCAGCCAGCTGTTCGCGGCGTCGTGGTGATAGCGCTCGTGCCAGTGCTGCTTCACGAGGTAGGTCGGTAGTGCCACCGGCGGCGGCAGGAGCTTGACCTTCGCCGATTGCCGGATCACCTCTCCCAGACGCTCGGGGACGCAGACGAGAAGATCGGTCGCGGCGATGATCGATGCGAGCCCGAGGAAGTCGGGCAGCCGCACCGACACCTTGCGCACGACCCGCTTTTCCTCGAGCGCCTTGTCGAGGATCCAGTGACCGGTCGCCGACGTCGTGACCACGACGTGGTCCTCCTCGGCGAACTGCTTCAGGGTCAGCCGGTTCCTGATGCGCGGATGGTCTTCCCGCACGACGCACACGAACCGCTGCTCGAAGAGCTTCTGCTGATAGAAGCCCGCCTCGAGCTGGGGCATGAAGCCGATCGCAAGGTCGGCATCCCCCGACTCGAGCATCCGCGGCGTCTCGGACGAGATCGGCACGATCTCGAGCTGGATCCCGGGCGCGGCCTGCTTGAGGTGATTCAGCAGTGTCGGCAGCAGCACCGCCTGGCTGATGTCGGTCAGGCACAGGCAGAAGGTCCGGTCGGACCGGAGGGGATCGAACGTCGCCCGGTGGCGCAGCGCGCCGTCGAGCAGTCCCAGTCCGTCCCGCACGGGCCGGATCAGCTCCGCGGCGTACGGCGTCGGCTGCATCCCGTCCGAGGTCCGGACGAAGAGGGGGTCCTGGAAGTGCTTCCGCAGCTTCGCGAGCGCGATGCTTACGGACGGCTGCGTGACGCCGACGTTCTCGGCCGCGCGCGACACGCTCCGCGTCTTGTAGACCTCGTCGAAGACCTTCAGAAGCTTGAGGTCGAGCGCTTCCATGGTGTGGGCCCTTCATAAGCCATGTCAATGGCGCCTATTGGCACCATTGCATCGACAGAATAGTCCTCCACAACTATCGTTCGGTCAACGCTGCATGCGCAGGCCGCCGCGGGCTGTTCGCTCGTCGGGGCCGAGCCGCCCTCCGGGCGGTTCTTCCGCTAAGCTCTCGGGCCTCCGGCGCGACGAGCGGCCGGTGGAGGAACCGCCCTTGGAGAGCTCCACTGCACGGCAGGACCCGGCCGGCACGCATCACTGGCCGGCGCAGCAGCGCGTCATCTACGGCGTGCCATACCGCGAGGCGCTCGCCAGGGAGCTCGAGCGCTCCCGCGCGCGCCGCGTCTTCGTCACCACGACCCGATCCTTGACCAGCGGAAACCTGGTCGCGGGCGTAATCGCGGAGCTGGGCGAGCGGTTCGCCGGCAAGTTCCACGACATCGCGGCGCACAGCCCGCGCGAGGCGGTGATTGCCGGAGCGAAGGCGATCCGAGCGGCCGAAGCCGATCTGATCGTCGCGGTCGGCGGCGGCTCGGTGATCGACGCGACGAAAGTGATGCTGATTGCGCTGTGGCGCAATTTCGAGTCCGCGGACCGGCTGAGCGAGGCCGCCAACCGCATCCCCGAGTCGAGCGCCTGGGACGACGACCCGCAGCGGCTCCGCATGATCGCGATCCCGACCACGCTGTCGGCAGCGGAGTTCTCGCCCCACGCGGGAATCACCGATCCGGCGCGCAAGGTCAAGGAGGGCTTCCAGCACCCGCTGTCGGTGCCGAAGGCCGTGATCCTCGATCCGGAGGCGACGCGCGAGACCCCGCTCGAGCTCGTCCTCTCGACCGGCATGCGTGCGGTCGACCACGCGGTTGAAGGCTGGTGCGCGACGCGAACGGCGCCGCTGGCCGAGGCCACTTGTCTGCGCGCCATGCAAATGCTCGCGACCGCGCTGCCGGCGATCAGGCGCGATCCGGCGGACATGCCGGCACGCCTCGACGCGCAGCTCGGGATGTGGCTGTCGCGATTCGTGACGATGGCCGGGATCCCGTATGGCGCGAGCCACGGCCTCGGCTACCTGCTCGGCGCGTACAAGGGCGTGCCGCACGGGATCACGTCGTGCCTCACGCTGCATGCGGCGTTGGCGTGGAACGAGCCGGTGAACGCCGACCGGCAGCGCGCGGTCGCGGAGGCCTTCGGCCGACCGGGAGAGCGCGCGAGCGTGGCGGTGCGATCGTTCGTCGAGTCGCTCGGGCTGCCGACGCGGCTCGGCCAGGTCGGGATCACGCGAGACGACCTGCCGGCGATCGCCGGTTCCTGGGACGGCGCCGGCCCCTTGAGCGCCAACCCGCGGCCGGTAAGCGGCACGAAGGATCTCGTCGAGATCCTCGCGCTGGCGCTTTGATCCGAACGACTACCTGGAGAGTACGAAAGCGATGGCCAACACGCACGCGTCCCGATCGGATCGTTCGTTCGCACGTGAACCGCTCCCGAAGCGCTTCTGCAATCTCGACCGGCTGCTGCATTCGCTCAAGGTCCGCGGACTCGACGGCATCGTCGCATCGCTGCCCTACAACGTCTTCTATCTCTCCGGCTTCAACGCCGTCGCCCACAAGTCGGACGAGCCGCGGCCTTATGCGGTCCTGATTTCGCGGCACGCGCCCGAGCACCCGGTGCTCGTCGTCGCGGACTACTACCTCGCGACCTTCCTGAGCCAGCCGACGTGGGTCGAGGACATCCGGCCGTTCCGGGCGGTGATGATGCCGCTCGATCTCCCACCGAAGCGCGATGACATCGACCGGTTCATCCCGGAAGGTGGCGCGACGGTCGAGTGGATTCAACGCTCGCGTCAGAGCTACGCGTTCGACATGGTGAGCGCGTTGCGCAGCGCGCTGAAGGATCTGAAGCTCGACCGGGGGCGGGTCGCCTTCGACGACGTGGGCTTCGGCCTGCGGCTCGGCCTCGACGGCGTCGAGGTGGCGGATGGCTACGATGCGCTGATGTTCGCGCGGGCGGTGAAGACCGACGCGGAGATCGGCCTGCTCGAGCGCGCCACGCGGCTCAACGAGGCGGCGATCAGACGGACGATTGCGTCCTGGGAGAGCGGCGCGACCTGGCGCGACCTCAACCGGGCTTACGCGCGGGCGGTGATCGACCTCGGCGGCTTCGTGCGCGACCCCGGCGGCATGGTGTGGGGCCATCCGCGCGGGAACGACGCAGCGCTCATGCTGCAGACCGGACTCGAGAACGACGAGGTATCGGCCGGCACGCACGTGATGTTCGACTGCCATGGCACGCTCGACCTCTACTGCTGGGACGGCGGCAAGACCTGGGTCGTGAACGGCGAGCCGGCGAGCGCAGGGAAGCGCTTTGCCGCCGCGACCGCGGCCGTTGCCGCGGACCTGCTCGATGCCATGCGCCCGGGCGTCCGGGTGAGCCAACTCCAGGCGCGGGCGCGCGAGACCTACCGCAAGGCCGGCGCGCCGGACCCCGCCGCTGCGGTGATCTTCTTCCACGGGCTCGGCCTGTCGCACATGGACATCGAGCAGCGGACCGCCGACGGCAAGCCGTACGGCGACTGGACGCTCGAAGCGGGCATGGTCGCCCCGATGCACCTCCTGTATCCGGGCGGCGAACGCGAGCGCTGGTGGGTCGAGGAGGTCGTGGTGATCGGCAAGGACGGCGGGCGCCCGCTGTTCTCCTGGGGGTTCGGGCCGTTGACAGGCTCGTGACGAACTGCGCGAGATGAATCGATGAGCATCAAGGGCAAGGCCTACATCGTCGGCGCCTACGAGCACCCGACGCGCAAGGCCGAGCACAAGTCGGTCTCGCAGCTGCATGCCGAGGTCGCGAAGGGCGCGCTCGAGGACGCGGGGCTCAGCAAAAAGGACGTCGACGGCTACTTCTGCGCCGGCGATGCGCCCGGCCTCGGACCGCTCTCGATGGTGGACTACATGGGCTTGAAGGTGCGGCACGTCGACTCGACCGACACCGGCGGCTCCTCCTACGTCGTACACGTCGCGCACGCGGCGCAGGCGATCGCGGCGGGCAAATGCAACGTCGCGCTGATCACGCTCGCCGGACGGCCGCGCTCGGAGGGGTCGAGCGGCACGCAACCGCGGAGCTGGGGCGCCGCGGTGCCCGACGGCCCGTTCGAAGCGCCGTACGGCATCGTGACGGCGAACAGCTACGCGCTGGTCGCGATGCGCCACATGCACGAGTACGGCACCACCTCCGAGCAGCTCGCGTGGGTGAAGGTCGCCGCTTCGCACCACGCGCAGCACAACCCGCACGCGATGCTGCGCGAGGTGGTGACGGTGCAGGACGTCCTCGATTCGCCGGTGATCGCCGATCCGCTGCATCGGCTCGACTGCTGCGTGGTGAGCGACGGCGGCGGTGCGGTGATCGTGGCGCGGCCGGAAATCGCGCGGAGCCTGCAACGCCCGCGCGTGAAGGTGATCGGCACAGGCGAATCGCCGAAGGGGCAGGGCGGCGGCAAGCTCGACCTCACCGTCTCCGGTGCGGCGTGGTCGGGCGCGATCGCGTTCGAGGAAGCCGGAGTGAAGCCGGCGGACGTCAAGTACGTGTCGATCTACGACAGCTTCACGATTACCGTCATCGTGCAGCTGGAGGACCTCGGCTTTTGCCGGAAAGGCGAGGGCGGGAGGTTCGCCGCCGACGGCAACCTCATCTCCGGCACGGGGAAGCTGCCCTTCAACACCGACGGCGGCGGGCTCTGCAACAACCATCCCGCCAACCGCGGCGGCATGACCAAGGTCATCGAAGCGGTGCGACAGCTGCGCGGCGAGGCGCACCCGAAGGTTCAGGTCGCGAACTGCGACCTTGCCCTCGCGCAGGGCACTGGCGGCCAGCTCGCCACGCGGCACGGCAGCGCGACGTTGATCATGGAACGGGAGTAGCGCGATGGCCACGCCATCCCAGGAGCGCAAGATCCCGGCGCCGCTGATCAACGTGGAGAACAAACCGTTCTTCGACGCCGCGGCGGAAGGAAAGCTGCTGGTCAAGTTCTGTGTCGCCTGCGGCGAGTATCACCACTATCCGCGGGCGATCTGCCCGTACTGTTTCTCGGACCGGACCGAGTGGCGCGAGTCGAAGGGCACCGGGACGATCTATACGTGGAGCGTGCTGCGGCGGGGCGTTCCGACGCCTTACTGCCTCGCCTACGTGACGCTCGACGAGGGCGTGTCGATGATCACCAACATCGTCGGCTGCGATCTGGACGCAATACGGATCGGGCAGAAGGTGCGCGTGGTGTTCAAGCCGACCGACGGGGGACCGCCGGTGCCGATGTTCAGTCCCGCGTGACCCCGTAGACATGGACGCACCTCGCTCGGTCCCCGTCCGCCCCGCCGCCACGATCGTTGTCGCGCGCGAGGCGGACCGCGGGATCGAGGTGCTGATGGTGCGGCGGACCCGCGCGATGGAGTTCGCCGGCGGCGCGCACGTCTTCCCGGGCGGCGCGGTGGATCCGGCGGACAGCGACGCGGCGCTGGTGGCCGCCTGCGTCGGGCTCGACGACGCGGAAGCAAGCCGGCGCCTCGGCATTCCCTCGGGCGGCCTCGCCTACTGGATCTGCGCGATGCGCGAGTGCTTCGAGGAGGCGGGCCTCCTCTACGCCTACGCGGGCGAAGGTCTGGCGCGCTTCGACTCGCCGGCGCGCGACGCGGGAACCTTCGGCACGATCGTGACGTCGCGCGGGTTGCGGCTCGCCGCCGACCGCCTCGCGTATCTCTCCCACTGGATCACCCAGGCCGGCCGGCCGCGCCGCTACGACACGCGCTTCTTCATCGCCGCCGCGCCCGAGCACCAGCGGCCGATGCACGACGGGAGCGAGGCGGTCGGGCACGACTGGATCGCGCCGCGCGCCGCGCTCGAGCGCCATGCGCAAGGCGAGCTTCACCTGCTGTTCCCCACGATCAAGACGCTCGAGGTACTGGCACGGTTCGGGCGCGTGGACGATGCGATGGACTACGCGCGGTCGCCGCGGCCGATGCCGCCGATGGCGCCGCGGTCGGCCGTGGGACGTCAGGGACCGAAACTGCTGGTCCCGGGGGATCACGCCTACGCCGAGATCGGCAAGCTCGACCCGGACGGCAACGGCACTGCGTCGTACGAGATCGTGCCCGGCACAGTCGTGCAACTTGCGCCGCGCATCCGCCGCCTCACTGCGCCGAATCCGGGGGCGATGACCGGTCCCGGCACCAACACCTATCTCCTCGGCGACGCCGAGTCGGGTATCGCGGTCATCGATCCAGGTCCGCTGATCGAATCGCACATCGACGCGATCGTCGCGTCGGCCGGGGGCAGGATCGACTGGATCCTCTGCACCCATTCCCACGTCGACCATTCCCCGGCCGCGGCGCCGCTCAGGGCGAGCAGCGGCGCGGCGGTGCTCGGCATGCGCGCGAGACACCCGGAGCGACAGGACCCGACGTTCGTTCCGGACCGGGAGCTGGCCCACGGCGACCGGCTCGAGCTCGCCGGCTTCCGCCTGCGCGTCCTCCACACGCCGGGCCACGCCTCGAACCAGCTCTGCTTCCTCGAGGAGGGCGAGCGCCTCCTCTTCACCGGCGATCACCTGATGCAGGGCTCGACGGTGGTGATCAATCCGCCCGACGGCCACATGGCGACGTACCTCGCGAGCCTCCGGCTGCTGCTTGCCGAAGAGCTCGCCTACATCGCGCCCGGTCACGGCTTCCTGATGGGTCGTCCGCACGAGATGGTCGAGCGCGTTCTCGTCCACCGCCGCGAGCGCGAGAACAAGGTGATCGCGCAGCTCGCCGAGCACGGGCCCGTGACACTCGAGGCGCTGCTGTCGCACGTCTACGAGGACGTCCCGCTACGGATGCATCCGGTCGCAAGCCGCTCGCTCCTCGCGCATCTCCTCAAGCTGCGCGACGAGGGCCGCGCGGCGGAGGCGTCGGGGACGTGGCGGGCCGAGCGCCCGCGCTAGTTTTCACGATACGAGGGGCCACAGCCCTTCGTGCTCCCGAGACTGGGAAAGCCGCGGCCTTCTTCCTCTAGTACTTCGCGTTCCCCGGCGTCCGCGGGAACGGGATCGCGTCGCGGACGTTCGAGAGCCCGGTGACGTAGGCGACCGTCCGCTCGAAGCCGAGCCCGAAGCCGGCGTGCGGGACGGTGCCGTAGCGGCGGAGATCGCGATACCAGCCGTAGTGCTCCCGGTCGAGCCCGCTCTCGGCCATGCGGGCGTCGAGGACGTCGAGCCGCTCCTCGCGCTGGCTGCCGCCGATGATCTCGCCGATGCCGGGCGCGAGCACGTCCATCGCCGCGACCGTCCGGCCGTCGTCGTTCAGCCGCATGTAGAACGCCTTGATGCCCTTCGGGTAGTTCACGACGATCACCGGCTTGCCGACGTGGCGCTCGGTGAGATAGCGCTCGTGCTCGGACTGCAGGTCGATGCCCCATTTGACCGGGAACTCGAACTTTTCCTTCGCGTTCTCGAGGATCCCGATCGCCTCGCCGTAGTCCATGCGGACGAACTCGGAGTCGACGATTCCCTGCAGCTTCGCGATCACGCCCTTCTCGATGCGCTCCTCGAAGAAGGCCATGTCGTCCGGGCGTTCGGCGAGCACCGTCCGGAAGATGTGCTTGAGGAGCGCCTCGGCGAGGTCCGCGTCCTCGGCGAGGCCGGCAAAGGCGATCTCCGGCTCGATCATCCAGAACTCGGCGAGGTGCCGGCTCGTGTTCGAGTTCTCCGCGCGGAACGTCGGGCCGAAGGTGTAGACCTTCGACAGCGCGAGGCAGTAACTCTCGACGTTGAGCTGCCCCGAGACGGTGAGGAAGGTCTCGCGCCCGAAGAAGTCCTGGGCGAAGTCGATCTTCCCTTCGGGCGTGCGCGGGAGATTCGCGAGGTCGAGGGTCGACACGCGGAACAGGGCCCCGGCGCCTTCCGCGTCCGACGACGTGATGATCGGCGTGTTGACCCAGTAGAAGCCGCGCTCGTGGAAGAAGCGGTGTATCGCCTGCGCGATCGTGTGGCGCACCCGCGTCGCCGCACCGATCACGTTCGTGCGCGGCCGCAGGTGCGCGACCTCGCGCAGGAACTCGAGTGAGTGCGGTTTCGGCTGGATCGGGTACGAATCGGGATCGTCCACCCAGCCGAGCACCTTGATCGCGGTCGCCTGCAGCTCGAACGGCTGCCCCTTGGCGGGCGAGGGCACAACTGTCCCGGTGGCCTCCACGGCGCAGCCGGCCGTCAGGTGCAGCACCTCGCCGGCGTAGTTCGGCAGCGTATTCGGCGCCACGACCTGGACCGGGTGGAACGATGACCCGTCCGCGACGTTGACGAACGAGATGCCGGCCTTGGAATCGCGCCGGGTGCGCACCCAGCCCTTGATGGTGACGGGCGCGTCCTTCGGCGCCCGTCCGCCCAGGACGTCGGCGCAGGGAAGAGCGGTCATATGGATCTCTCGCAAACAGCAAAGGCGGTATTCTGCCCGCCCGGGACGGTTTGCTTCCGAGGAGATCGATCGATGCCGAAGTTGCTCGCCTGGCTTGCGTGTCTTGCGCTCCCCGTGTTCTTCGGCGGCTGCGCCACGACGAGCGCGCCGCCCGAGGCGGTCCGCGAGCTTGCGCCCACGGGCAAGCTGCGTGCTGCGATCAACTACGGCAACCCGGTGCTGGCGCAGCGCGATCCCGCGACCGGCCAGCCGCGGGGCGTCTCCGCGGACCTTGCGCGCGAGCTGGGCAAACGTCTGGGCGTTCCGGTCGAGTTCGTCACCTTCGACGCCGCCGGCAAGGTGTTCGACGCGATGGGGAGCGGGGCGTGGGACGTCGCCTTCCTCGCGATCGATCCGGCGCGCGCCGCCGGGATCGACTTCACCGCCCCGTACGTCATCGTCGAGGGCGGCTACCTCGTGCCGGTGAGCTCGCCGCTCCGCGCGATCGGCGACGTGGACCGCGAAGGGGTGCGGATCGCGGTCGGCAACAAGAGCGCCTACGACCTCTATCTCTCGCGCACGCTCAAGCGCGCGCAGCTCGTCCGCGCGCCGACCGGGCCGGCCTCGCTCGAGCTGTTCGTGAAAGAGAAACTCGAGGTCGCGGCGGGCGTGAAGCAGCCGCTGGTCAAGTTCGCGCAGACCAACCCGGACGTCCGCGTGATGGACGGCCGGTTCATGGTGATCGAACAGGCGATGGGCACGCCGCGCGGCCGCGAAGCCGGCGCGCGCTACCTGCGGGAGTTCGTCGAGGAGATGAAGGCGTCGGGCTTCGTTGCCGCCGGGTTCGCGCGCAGCGGCCAGGTCGACGCGGCCGTCGCGCCGCCGGCGCGGTAATGGAGGTCAGCGGTCTTCCCGCGTATGGAAGAGCCTGAGCACGACCACGTCTCGATCCGTCAACTCGTAACGGATCTCGTAGTCCCCGACGAGCACGCGCCGCACCTCCCGCGGCTCGAATTCGCGCAAACGGATCCCGAGACGCGGATGGGCCGGGATCCGCTTCGCTCCTGCGACGAGCTGGCGCACCGCCCGGCCAGCGGCCTGCGGATTCACCGGGAGAAGAAACTCGTACAGGCGGACGAGATCGGAGTGAGCCTTGCTCGTCCAGCGAAGCGCCAACGCTAACGCCGGCGGGGGTTCTTCGGCTTTGCGAGCCGCGCCGCCCAGGCCTCGACCTCGGCGTGTTCCAGCGTTCGCCCGGCGTCGACGTCGGCGAGGGCCTCGAGCGTGAGGCGATGACGCTTGTCCTCGAGCGCGAGGTACGAGGCAATGGCTTCCTTGACGACCCACCCCTTCGGACGGTCGAGCCGCGCCGCGAGGTCGTCAAGCCGCTCGGCGAGCTCGGTGGGCAGGTGAGTGGTGACGACCCTGGTATCCAATCCTGAGCTTTCTCAATCAAAACGATTGAAAGAGATTAACGGATCGGCCGGCGATCTGCAACCAGCTGCGGCGCCGGCGGCCCGCTCAATCGCCGCGCCCCCAAAGCCGCTTCGAAGCGATCCGCGCTCCGGCGACCAGCGACTCGAACTTCGCCCACACGACGCTCTCGTGGATCTCGTCCGAGCCGGCGAAGGTGCCGAAACCGCAGTCGGCGCCGGCGATGACGTTCTCGCGCCCGACGATTTTCGCAAACCGCTCGATCCGGTCGGCGACCACTTCCGGGTGCTCGACCATCACGTTCGAGTGCGTGATCGTCCCCGGGATGAGGATCGTGTCCGCGGGGAGCTTGACGCCCTCCCACACCCGCCACTCGTGCTCGTGGCGCGGGTTTGCGGCTTCGAACGAGTACGCGCCGGCGCGGATGCGCAGCAGGAGGTCGATGATGTCCTTCAGCTCCATGTCGTGCTGGCGCGGGCCGATGTTGATGCCGTAGCAGCTGTGCCACCGCACCCGGTCGCGCGGCAGGTCGCGCAGCGCGTGGTTGAGCGCCTCGATCCGGACCTCCGCCCACTTGCGGACGTCCGCAGTGTCCTTGTCCGCGTGGATGACGTGGTAGGTGAGGATGCGCGGGTCGTCGATCTGCAGGATGAAGCCCGCGTCGACGATCGCCTTGTACTCCTCGCGCATCGCGTCGGCGATGGCGAACAGGAACTCCTCCTGCGTCTTGTAGTAGCGGTTCCGCTGCCAGTCCTCGACGCTGGTCGGCGAGATCGACGGCATGAACGTGTCCTCGACGGCCCGGCCTTTGAGCGCCGCTTTCAGGTTGGCGATGTCCGCCTGGATGTGCTCGTGCCCCTTGTAGGCGATCGGGCCGGTGCACGCCATGTGGCGCGCCCCGGCGGACGGGCTCGGGTAGATCCGGCCGAACCATTCGTAGAACTCCGGAAACGCTTTCACTTCCCGCGAGTTCCGCCACGGGCTGCCGAATACCTCGTCGATGACCTCGAAGCCGGCGAGGCGATCGTTGGTGTAGTGGATGAAGCCGGGCTTGCCCATCTCGCCGTCGTCGACGACGTCCACGCCGAGCTCGACCTGCTTGCGCACGATGTCGGTGACCGCGCCGCGCACGCGCGTGGCGAACGCCAGCGGATCCTGGACCTCGCCGCGCTCCTTCGCGCGAAGCATCGGGAGCAGGTCGGCCGGGCGCGGGAGGCTGCCGACGTGGGTAGTGAGTATCCGATCCGTGCTGCGCTTCATCGGAGTGTGAACCTCGCGGTGGGGTGGTCGCGCGATTGTACGTGCGGACGGGCGCCGGCTGCCGCGCGGCGGCGTTGGCGGGTATCCTGCGCCCCGGACACCCGACCGCGGAGCACACGCACATGACCGCCTCCCAATCCGTCCGTCTCAACACGCTGCTCGGCGAGCATCCCGGCACCGCGGCGCTGAGGCGGGGCGAAGTCCGCTCGCCGCGGGTCGAGCTCGACATTGCCGACGTGAAAGCGGCGAGCACGGCGTTCAAGCGCGTCGTGCGGGACCTCGAGTTCGATCTCGCCGAGCTCGCGATCGTCACCTTTCTGATCGCGAAGGCCCACGGCAAGCCGCTCGTCCTGCTGCCGGCGGTGGTCATGGGCCGCTTCCAGCACCCGTACCTCGTCTACAACCCGGCGCGGGGACCGCTCGCGCCGGGCGATCTCGCCGGCCGGCGGGTCGGCGTCCGCTCGTACTCGGTGACCACCGGCGCCTGGGTGCGCGGCATCCTCTCGGACGACTACGGCGTGGACCTCGACCGCGTGACCTGGGTAACGGTCGAAGAGGCGCACGTCGCCGAGTTCCGCGACCCGCCCAACGTGGAGCGCGCACCGGCCGGGAAGGATCTCGCGACGATGCTGCGCGACGGGACGCTCGACGCCGCGATCCTCGGCGAGGTGCCGGCGCCCGACTCGCCGTTCAAGCCGCTGATCCCGGACCCGCCCGCCGCGGCGCGGGACTGGCAGCGCCGGCACGGCGCGATCCAGATCAACCACATGGTGGTCGTCACCGAGGCGCTCTCGCGCGCGCAGCCGGACGCGGTGCGCGAGGCCTACCGGCTGCTCGCCGAAGGGAAACGCATCGCCGGCCTGCCGAAGGCGGGAGAGCTCGACACGACGCCGTTCGGTCTGGACGCGAACCGGCGCAATCTCGAGGTGGCGATCGACTGCGTGCACCGGCAGCGGCTCATTCCGCGGCGGTTCACGGTGGACGAGCTCTTCGACGACGTCACGCGCACCCTGCCGGCCGTCTAGAGTGCGCGAAGCCGCGCGCGCAGCGCGAGCTTTTCGCGCCGGAGCGGCCGATCCGCTGGCATAATCGCGGCGGACGTTCATGCGGATCCTGCTCTCGAACGACGACGGTTACTTCGCCCCCGGGCTCGCGGTCCTCGCCGCGGCGCTCGACGGCCTCGGCACGGTGACGGTGGTTGCGCCCGAGCGCGACCGCAGCGGCGCCTCCAACTCCCTCACGCTCGATCGTCCGCTCGCGGTGCGGCGCTCGGCGAACGGCTTCCTCTTCGTCGACGGCACGCCGACCGACTGCGTGCACCTCGCGGTGACCGGGCTGCTCGAGGCGCTGCCGGACGTCGTCGTGTCCGGGATCAACCTCGGCGCGAACATGGGCGACGACACGATCTACTCCGGCACGGTCGCCGCGGCGACCGAGGGCTATCTCCTCGGCATCCCGTCGATCGCCGTGTCGCTCACGAGCAAGGAGGGCCGTTACTACGAGACGGCCGGGAGCGTTGCGCGCGAGCTCATCGAGCAGTTCGCGCGGCGGCCGGCGCCGCAGCCGATACTGCTGAACGTCAACGTGCCCGATCTCCCGCGCGACGCGCTGCAGGGGCGCGAGGTGACGCGGCTCGGCAAGCGCCACAAGGCAGAAGGCGTGGTGAAGACCGTCAACCCGCGCGGCCAGACGGTGTACTGGATCGGCGCTGCGGGCGAAGCCCAGGACGCGGGGCCGGGCACCGACTTCAATGCGGTCGCCGCGGGCCGCGTCTCGATCACGCCGCTCCAGATGGATCTCACTCATCCCCAGCAGATCGCGCTCGTGAAGGATTGGCTCGCATGAGGGCAGCATGACCGCTGCGCTCCCGCCCGGCGTCGGCATGACCTCGCAGCGCACGCGCGACCGGATGGTGGCGCGGCTGCGCCAGCAGGGCATCGCGGACGAGACGGTGCTCGCGGCGATGTCGGCGGTGCCGCGGCACGCCTTCGTGGCGGAGGCGCTCGCGAGCCGCGCGTACGAGGACGACGCGCTGCCGATCGGCTTCGAGCAGTTCATCTCGCGGCCCTACACGGTCGCGCGGATGCTCGAGGCGGCGCGCGCCGGGCGATCACTCGGGCGCGCGCTCGAGGTCGGTACCGGGTGCGGCTACCAGGCGGCGGTGCTCGCGCGCATCGCGTCCGAAGCGTATTCGGTCGAGCGCCTGGCGGCGCTCGGCGAGAAGGCGCGGGCCAACCTGCGACCGCTGCGAATCCCGAACCTCCGCCTCATGCACGGCGACGGCTACCGCGGCCTGCCCGAAGTCGCGCCGTTCGATGCGATCGTCGTCGCCGCGGCCGCGCCCGCGGCGCCGCGGGCGCTCCTCGACCAGCTCGCCCGGGGCGGGCGGCTGGTCATCCCGGTCGGGACGGACGAGCAGGAGCTGCGCCTCTTCGAGCGCACCCCGGCCGGGGTGAAGGAGCGAAAGCTCGAGGCCGCCCGGTTCGTACCGCTCAAGACGGGGAAGGGATGACGGTCGGACCACGCGTGGCTTTGGCGCTGCTGACTGCGACGCTCGCGCTCGCACTCGCGGGGTGCATCGCGAGCCGGCCCGCGCCGGTCGAGGACCGCGCGCGGTCGCCGGCACCGGCGAAGCCGGCGCTGGGCGCGCCCGGCGCGGCAGGGGCCCCGGCAGCGTCGGCACAGCCCGACACTTATGTAGTGAAGCGCGGCGAGACCCTGTACAGCATCGCGCTCGACAACGGCGTCGACTGGCGCGAACTGGCGGGGTGGAACCAGATCACCGATCCGTCCCGGCTGCAGGTCGGCCAGGCGTTGCGCGTCCGTCCGCCGCCCGGCCCGGACGGCGTGACGGTAAGCCCCGTGGTGCAGCCACCCCCGGTCGCCGCCCGGCCCCTTGGTCCCGAGGGCGTGGTAACGGCGCCGCCCGTCGCCCCCGCGGGGGGGCTGCGAACCGAGCCGAAGGGCGTCCGGCTGCCATACTCCGACGAGAATCTCGCGGCGGTCCAGCGGAGCGACGCGGCGCGGGCCGCCGTCGCCCCGAAACCCGAGACGCCGCCGGCAGTTGCCGCGGTCAAGCCCGAGCCACCCCCGGCCGCGAAGCCCGAAGCGCCGCCCCCGGCCGCGGCGAAACCCGAACCGGATGGGGCGGATGAGCGCGTGGAGTGGGCGTGGCCGGCGACCGGAAAGCTGGCAGCGACCTTCAACGGCGCGTCGAACAAGGGCGTCGACATCGCGGGCCGGGCCGGCGATCCGGTCTATGCCTCGGCGCCGGGAAAGATCGTCTACAGCGGTGAAGGAATTCCTGCGTACGGCAAGCTCGTCATCATCCGGCACAACGGCACCTACCTTTCGGCTTATGCCCACAACAGCCAGATCTTGGTAAAAGAGGGGCAGACCGTTGCGAAGGGGCAGAAGATCGCGGAGGTCGGGTCGAGCGGATCGGAGAGCCCAAGGCTCCACTTCGAGATCCGCCGCCTCGGCAAGCCCGTCGATCCGCTGCAATACCTGCCGAGCCGATGACCGCCGCCGATCCCGACTCGATCCCGCCCGAAGAACTGCTCGAGCTCGACCCGGCGCCCCCTCCCGAGGAGGCGCCCGAGGAAACGCCGGAGCCGCGGGTTGCGCCCGACGCGACGGACTTCCTCTCGGACGTCACGCAGCTCTACCTGCACGAGATCGGCCTGAACCGCCTCTTCGCGCCGGACGAGGAGCTCGAGTTCGCCCGGCGCGCAGCGCGGGGCGAGTTCGCGGCGCGCCAGAAGATGATCGAGCACAACCTGCGGCTCGTCGTGAGCGTGGCGAAGCAGTACCTCAACCGCGGCGTGCCCCTGCTCGATCTGGTGGAGGAGGGCAACCTCGGCCTGATCCACGCGCTCGAGAAGTTCGACCCGGAGCGGGGATTTCGCTTCTCGACCTACGCGACGTGGTGGATCCGCCAGAACATCGAGCGCGCGATCATGAACCAATCGCGCACGATCCGGCTGCCGGTGCACGTGATCAAGGAGATCAACATCGTCCTGCGCGCGCGCCGGCACCTCGAAACCTCGGCCGAGCGCGAGCCGCGCGTGGAGGACATCGCGCACCTCCTCGGCCGCGACCCGGACGAGGTGCGGCGCGTGCTCGGCCACAACGAGCATCTCGCGTCGCTCGACGCGCCGCTCGACATCGACCCGATGCTCTCGATCGGCGAATCGATCCCGGACGAGGCGCTCGCCAGCCCGGAGCACCGGCTGGCGGCGAGCGAGATCGAGGGGCTGGTGCGCGAATGGCTCGGCCAGCTGAACGCGAAGCAGCGCACCGTGATCGAGCAGCGCTTCGGGCTGAACGGCCACGAGGCGTGCACGCTCGAGAGCCTCGCCGACCGGCTCGGCGTCACGCGCGAGCGCGTGCGCCAGATCCAGATCGAGGCGCTCGGGCAGCTGCGCCGCGTGCTGAAGCGGCGCGGGTTCTCGAAGGACGAGCTGCTCTAATAAACGCCCGGCATGCGCCGGAGGAGGGGTGCCATGCCGAAGCCGCAATCCGCCGCCGACCTGCGCAAGCGGAACCAGGATTTCGCGAACGCCGACAAACCGTGCGACCTCGTGCTGAAGGGCGGTGCCGCGAGCGGCTTCGTCTATTCGGGCACGATCGTCGAGCTCGCCAAGACCTACCGGCTCCAGTCGATCGCCGGAACGTCGGCGGGTGCGGGTGCGGCGGGGGTCGCCGCGGCCGCGGAGTACGGCCGGCGCTCCGGCAGCGAGGCGGCGTGGGGGTTCGCGGGCATCGAGCACGTGCCGGAGTGGGCGGCCGAGCCCACCGGCAACGGCTGGACGCGGCTCAAGCACCTGTTCGGACCGGATGCGGAGACGGCGCGGCTGTACGAGGTCGTCTCCGCGCCGTTCACCGCGAAGGAGGGCGGCGCGTGGAAGGCGCTACGCGCCGCGTTGTCGGGCTATCGCTGGGGTGTGATCTGGGGCGTTGCGATCGCCGCCGCGATGGTCCTCCTGATCCAGTGGATCGCCTCGCCCGGGCTGCTCCCGATGCTGCTCGTCGGCGCGCTAGCGCTCGGGACCGCGTTGCTCCTGGCGCTCGCGTTCGTCGGCCGCGCCGTGTGGCGCGACGCGACGGTCGTCCTGCCGCAGAATCACTTCGGCCTGTGCAGCGCCAAGCTGTCGCCGGACGAAGCGGCCGCCGGGACGCCGGAGCGGATGACCGACTGGCTGTACGGGCTCTACCAGAACCTCGCGGGCAAGCCGATGGACGAGCCGCTCACGTTCGGCGATCTCTGGCGCGCGCCGCGGTTGGACGGGGAGCGCGGCATTGCCCTCAGCCTGATGTCGGTGAACCTCTCGCTCGGGCGGCCGGTCCGCATCACCTGCGACGACGACCACCGCGTGCTGGAAGAGGACGAGGAGTACTGGTTCGACCCCGAGGATATGAAGCACCTCTTTCCGGGCCCGGTGGTCGATGCGATGGTGGCGGCAGCGGAAGCGACGTCGGGGACCGCGCCCGACAAGCCCAAGGATCGTCTCCTCCGCTTCCCGCGCATGGAATGCGTGCCGGTCATCGTCGGGGTGCGGATGAGCTTCGCGCTGCCGGTGCTCTTCAGCGCGGTGCGCCTCTACAAGCGCGATCCCTCGCGGCTGCCGGTCGAGCACAAGGACGCGGGAACGGCGCCCGCGTCCGCGCTCGAGCCGTGCTGGTTCGCCGATGGCGGCGTGTGCACCAGCCTGCCGATCCATCTCTTCGACAAGCCGATGCCGCGCTGGCCGACCTTCGCGGTGAACCTGCGCCAGACGCATCCTGACGCCCGCGGACCGGACGCGGAGCGGCTGCGGGTATGGATGGACCACGAGTTCGCCAACGGCCCGGCCGACGGCTGGCTGCGCGAGTGGTGGAAGCGGATCGACGTGGACGCGGTGGCGCGCAACCCATCGCACTTCAAGCGGGACGTCGCCCCGCGCGAGCAACTCATGCGTCTTGCCGGCGCGATGTTCTCGACCGCCATCGGCTGGGTCGACGGCGCGCACCTCCGCCTCGCCACCTGCCGCGACCGCGTCGCGCACGTGTGCCTCGATCCGCAGGAGGGTGCGTTCAACGTCGATACCAAGCCGGAGGCGATCCGGAAGCTGGCGGAGTACGGGAAGATTGCCGGGGAGAAGCTCGTCGCCCGGTTCGCCGAGATCGATGCTCCCGGCTGGACCGAGCACCGTGCGATCCGCTACATCGCCGCGATGCAGCTCGCCGCGCGCTTCATCGACGACTTCGAGACCGGGTTCCGGGCCGGCCGTTCGGGCGTCGTCGGCGAGCGCGCGATCGAAGGCGCGCTCACGGCCGGGCGCTTCACCGTCCCGCCGGCCGAGATCGGGCTGACCGAGGAGCAGCTCGAGCGGATGGAGCAGCTGACGCTGGCGCTGCTCGAAGAGGAGCGGCACCTGCCCGAACCGGGCAAGCCCGGCTGGCCGGACCATCCGGCGCTCAAGCCGAAGTTCGCGATGCGGGTGATGCCCGACGCGTAGCGCGGCGGGCGCGCGCGGGTCGTGCCGGCTTCGGCGGCGCCGACCGACCGAGATTCTCGACGATGAGCTGGAGCGTGCGCCGGGTCGCCGCGCGATCCTCGGCGCTCGCGCCGCGCACAGCGATCGCGTTCACCTCCGTCGCCAGCGGTTCCAGCTTCCGCCGCAGCGCGCGGCCCTTCGGCGTCAGGCGCACATAGACGTTCTTGCGGTTCTCCGGCACCTGGCTGCGGGTCACGTAGCCGAGCTCTTCCATCGCCTTGATCGCGGCGAAGGTGCTCGGCTCCATCACCCCGGCTTGCTCGGAGAGCTCGCGCTGCGTCAGCCCTTCCCGTTCCCAGAGGATGCGCAGGAACGTCCAGTGGCCGAACGTCACGCCGTGCGCGGCGAGGCGCGACTGCAGCGCGCGCACGAAGCCGCGCCAGGCCTCTCTCGTCAGGTGGGCAAGCCGCTCTGGCTGGCTAATGGGATGTCCTTCCCTTCGCGCGCCGAGCGCAGCATGGCGAGGCAGACCTCGAGGGTCGCCATCGCCCAGCGGCCGGAGTGCAGCGGCGGCTTTCCGGAGACGACCGCGTCATAGAGCTCGTCGATCACTTCGACGCGCGGCGTGCGCGGCGCGGGTAGCGGATCGAGACGCCGCTCGCCGTCGGCGTAGATCATGACGCCCTCGGGCAACGGACGCAGATCGGCCTGGTCGCAGGACACAACGAAGACGCCGAAGTGCTGGTGGAAGGAAGAGGCGAGGGGCGAGTAGGCCCTGCCGCCGTAGTTCCGGCTCGACTTCAGCGCGGCCTCGTCGCCATCGAGCAGCAGCTTCCGCGCGCCGCCGTAGGCGTCGGGATCCTTCTTTCCTCCGAGCTCGCCGATCCAGTTGCACCACTCGTCCGAGTCGAAGTGCGCGTAGCCGCTGTAGGCCAGGCTGGCGAACGCGCCGTCCTCGAAGCCGAGCAGACATGAATACGCGCCCTCGGTGGGCCGCGCCGGATCCCACGCGCCGGTGAGCGCTCTCACGGTCGCGACCCGCCCGCCGCCGAGCAGCCGGACGATGTCGACCTGGTGGGCAGCCTGGTTGAACACGGCGCCGCCGCCCTGGGCGGTATCCAGCTCTTCGGGCCGGCGCGGCCGGTAGAGGAAGTCGGTGAAATTCAGCGCAGTGATCATCCTCGCACGCCCGAACTCGCCGCTCTCGATGAGCGCGCGCGTCCGTCGGACCGGGGCATCGAAGCTGTGGCTGTGCCCGACGACGAGATGCGTCCCGGCTCGCTCCGCCGCCGCGATCATGTCGCGGCATTCGTCGAGGCTGAGCGCCATCGGCTTCTCGACCAGGACGTGTTTCCCGAACGACAGGCAGATCATGGCCTGAGCGGCGTGAAACTGGTGCGGCGTCGCGATGTAAACTGCGTCGATGTCGCTCCGGCACAGCGCTTCGACGGAGGGGAAAGTGCGGCTGCCGAAATCCCGCTCGAACTGCCGGAGCGCGTCCGGGCGCGGGTCGGTCGCGGACGCGACTTCGATGCGCGGGTCGCGGAGCGCCGGGACCATCACCGAGAACGCGCGCCCCAGCCCGACGACGCCCAGCCTGAGCCTCTTCATCGGGGTTGAAGGGTGCGGTACCCGGGTTGTATCATCGAAATGCTTAGGAGGCTAAGTATACGGCATGCTGACCAGGGCGCAGAACGACCTGCTTTGCCGGGTGGAGGGCGCGGCCGTCATGGGCCAGATCATGCGCCGCCACTGGCTGCCGGTGTGCATGCTGGAGGAGGTGCTCGAGAACGACGGCCCGCCGGTGCGCTCGCGCCTGCTGGGCGAGGACCTGGTGGTGTTCCGCGACACGGCGGGCCGCCTGGGTGTCCTCGGCGAGCACTGCCCCCACCGCGGCGCGTCGCTCGCCTTCGGGCGCAACGAGGAGCGCGGGCTGCGCTGCCTGTATCACGGCTGGAAGCTGGACGTCGAGGGCCGGGTGATCGACATGCCCTCGGAGGTCCCCGGCCGCTGCGAGCGTCTCAAGCTGAAGCAGCTGTCCTACCCGGTGCGCGAAGGCGGAGGTTTCGCCTGGGTGTGGATGGGTCCGCCCGACGAGATGCGCGAGTTCGAGCCGCCCGCGTGGGCGCCGCACCCGAACTGCCGCACGTCGATCGTCAAGATGCATGCCGCCTGCAACTGGGCGCAGGTGCTGGAGGGCTCGATCGACTCGGCGCACAGCTCGAGCCTGCACTCGACCAACATGCCCTCGGCCGCGGTGGCAGGCGCGACCGCGACCGACAGCGCCTGGCTGCGGCCGTCCGTGGACAAGGCGCCGAGGATGCAGTTCGAGCCGACGCCCTACGGCTTCCGCTACGCCGCGATCCGCACGCCGATCCGCAATCCGGAGACGCACCAATACGTCCGCACGACGCTGTTCATCGCTCCCTTCACCGTGCTGATCCCGCCCAACGACCGGTACCGGCTCGCGCAGATGCTGGTGCCCGTCGACGACGTGAACACGATGTTTTACTGGGTCGCCTGGCACCCCGATCCGGAGCAGGGCATCGGACAGGCGGAGTGGCGCCGCTTCTGCGGAGCGACGGTGGGCGTCGACCTGGACGCGGATTACCGCAAGCTCCGCAATCTCTCCAACCGATTCATGCAGGACCGCGCCGCGATGAAGCGCGGCGACTGGACCGGCATCCAGGGCATCCCGGCGCAGGACATGGCGATGTGGGAGTCGATGGGACCGATCGCCGACCGCAGCAAGGACAAGACCGGGCAGAGCGACGTCGCGGTCGTGCACTTCCGCCGCATGATGGTCGCAGCGGCGAAGACCTTCCAGGACGGCGGGCCGGCAATCGGCACTGCCGAGCCCCGCATCCCGCACGTCACGCTCGGGTCGTTCGAAGGCGTCGTGCCGAAGAGCGTCGACTGGCGCACGCTCGGCCCGCGCGAAGCGACGGCGGAGCAGGCGGCGTAGCCGCCGGATGAGGAGCGAGTTCGACTACGTCATCGTGGGCGCGGGGTCGGCCGGCTGCGCCCTGGCGTACCGTCTCGGCGAAGACCCCGGCGTCCGCATCCTGGTGCTCGAGGCGGGCCGCTGGACCGCCGACCCGTGGGTCCGGATCCCGCTCGGCTGGGGCAGGATCCTCCAGGAGCGGCGCCACGACTGGATGTACTTCGCCGAACCCGAGGCGAGCGTCGGCGGCCGGACGATCGAGTGCGCGCGCGGCAAGGTGGTCGGCGGCACGTCCGCGATCAACGCCATGGCCTACGTGAGGGGGCACCGCACCGACTACGACCGCTGGGCGGCAAGCGGTCTCGGCGGCTGGTCCTACGCGCGCGTCCTGCCGTACTTTCGGAGGCAGGAGTCGTGGGAGGGCGGGGCGAGCGAATACCGCGGCAGCGAGGGCCCGCTCGTTACGCGCACGTCCCGTTACGCGGATCCCCTGGTCGACGCATATATGGAAGCCGGCGCGGCTGCGGGTCATCCGCTCACCCCGGACTACAACGGCGCGCAGCAGGAGGGTTTCGGCCGCCTGCAGAACACGATCCGCAACGGCCGCCGCTGGAGCGGTGCCGATGCCTTCCTCCGTCCCGCCGTCGCGCGCGGCAACGTCATCGTGGCGGTGAACGCTCTGGCGACGCGCGTGATCTTCGAAGGCTCACGCGCGCTCGGCGTCGAGTATCTCGCGGACGGAGACCGGCGGATCGCCCGCGCGGCCCGCGAGGTGATCCTTGCGGGCGGGGTGATCAATTCGCCGCAGCTGCTGATGCTCTCGGGCATCGGCGACCCGGGGGAGCTCCGCAGCCACGGCATCGACGTGAAGATCCCTTTGAACGGCGTCGGGAAGAACCTGCAGGATCACGTCTGCGCCGCGATCCCGTACCGCCGACGTACGCCGGGCCCGTTCGCGCAGAACATGCGCATCGACCGCCTCGCGCTCGCGCTCGCCAAGGCCTGGACGCTCGGAACCGGTTTCGCGACCGATCTGCCCTCGGGCGTGGTCGCGTTCCTGAAGACCGACGCGAGCGTGCCGGCACCGGACATCCAGATGCTGTTCCACGCCGGCCCGCTCGCCGCCGGGCCGTACCTGCCGCCGTTCAAGGCGCCCTTCGCCGACGGATTCTCGGCGCGCGCGGTGCTGCTGCGGCCCGAGAGCCGCGGCGCGGTGAAGCTCGCGTCCGCAGACCCGGCGGCGCCGGCGCGCATCCACCAGAACTTCCTCGCTACGGATACCGACTGGAAGGTGCTGCGCGCGGGCCTAAGGCTGCTGCGCGACGTCGGCCGGCAGCGCGTCATGGCACCGTTCGTCGGCAAGGAGCTGCTGAGCGGCTACGACGACGCGGCGCTCGATGCGCACATCCGCGCCACGGCGATCACCGCGCACCATCCCCTGGGCACCTGCCGGATGGGCGTCGCGGGCGATCCGACGGCGGTGGTCGACGAGTCGCTGCGCGTCTTCGGCACGCGAGGGGCTCCGCGTGGTCGACGGCTCGGTGATGCCCGATCTCGTCGGCGGCAACATCAACGCCCCGATCGTCATGATCGCCGAGCGGGCGGCCGACTCGCTGCTCGGGCGCGCGCCGCTCGAGGCGGCGCGCGTCTGACGCCGGTGCGGCCCTACCCGGCCTGGCCGGTAGGGACCGCGGCAAGCCGGGCCAGCGCCTCGCCCGTGACGCGGAACAGCCGCCACTCGGGCAGCTCCGTCGCGCCGAGCGCCTTGTAGAAGCGGATCGCCGGCTCGTTCCAGTCGAGCGCCATCCACTCGAACCGCCCGCACCCCCGTTCGTGCGCGATGCGCGCGACGTGGAGCAGCAGCGCGCGGCCGTAGCCGCGCCCGCGCTGGTCCGGCCGCACGAAGAGATCCTCGAGGTAGAGCCCCCTGCGGCCGAGGAACGTCGAGAAGTTGTGGAAGTAGACCGCGAACCCGGCCGCGGCCCCGCCGGCGAAGCCGAGGATCGCCTCGACGTGGCTGCCGGGCGCGAAGAGCTCGCGCTCGAGGAGCGGCTCGTCCGCCGCGACGAGGTGCGTGAGCTTCTCGTACTCGGCGAGCCCGCGGATCAGCTCGAGCAGCACCGGGATGTCGGCGCGCGTGGCGATGCGGATCCTGAGCGGCTCGGACATCGGGACTCTCTCCTTGCGGCGACCGCGTAACGCGGCGTTTCCCTAGCGCGCAGCGTAAGCGGCCTTCACTGCGGCGGCAAGCTCCCGCACCGCCGCGGCGTAGAAGGTCGAGCGGTTGTACCGGGTCAACACGTAGAAGTTCTGCAGCCCCACCAGGTACTCGCTCGGTGCGTCCGGCGACTCGAGCTCGATCAGCACGCTCGGCGTGTCCTCGCCGATGGCCTCGTCGAACGCGACGTCCGCCTCCCGCAGCTCCTCCGCCCGGTAGATCGTCTCCACGCCACCGTCGACGAGTAGGCGATAGCGCTCGCCGGTCACCTCCGCCGGGACCGCGACCGCGCCGCCCGCGAGCCAGCCGTGCTGGGCGAGGAAGTTGGCGACGCTGCCGATCGCATCGGCAGCGCTCCCGCGCAGGTCGAGCCGCCCGTCGCCGTCGAAGTCGACCGCGTAGCGGCGGATGCTGCCGGGCATGAACTGCGGAAGGCCGATCGCGCCGGCGTAGGAGCCGCGGAAGCTCGCGGCGTCCGCCCGCGACTCGCGGGCGAGCAGCAGGAACTGCTCGAGCTCGGTGCGGAAGAACTCGGCCCGCCGCGGATAGTCGAACGCGAGCGTGGCGAGCGCGTCGAGGACGCGAAAGCTGCCGGTGTTGCGGCCGTACTCGGTC
Organism: uncultured beta proteobacterium; assembly: GCA_963789885.1. Classification (GTDB taxonomy): domain Bacteria; phylum Pseudomonadota; class Gammaproteobacteria; order Burkholderiales; family SG8-39; genus DATEDA01. The sequence goes on from CAWBNB010000003.1 coordinate 304,078, forward strand.
TCGACGCCGATGATCGCGACGACGATCTCCGGCGGTACGCCGTAGACGGTCGCCGCCCGATCGAGGACCGCCGCGTGGCGGCGCCAGAACGCAGCGCCCGCTTCGACGCGCCCGGGATTGAGGAAGTTGGCGCGATAGGTCTGCCACGACCGCTGCGCGGCCGGGGCAGGCGTCATCAGCGTCACGACCGAGTCGAGGTAGCGCGCGCCGGCGAACACGCGCTCGAGCTCCCCAAGGCGGAACCCGTGCCGCTCGACCATCTCGGTGGCGAACGCGCGGACGTCGGCGCGATCGGCGTAGGTCTGTGCGCTGCCCGGCGCGGCAACTGCTGCCGCGAGCGTCACCAGGGTGCCTACGCCAAAGAGGTGCCGGAACTTGCGAGGGCCCGCAACAGCGCGCCGATCGGGTGCCGGTGCGAGGCGCGCGGTCCATCACACCCGGAACTCGCGCACCCGCTGGCGGAGCAGTGCGAGGCTCTCGAGGTCGGGTGCCGCGCCGTAGCGCAGACCCACGTAGAGGTCGCTGATCTCCGCCACGTCGGCGGCGACGTGGGGCTGCTCGACGGCGGCGCGGGCGGCAAAGGCGCGCGGTCCCTCGGCATCGCGGCGCTCGGTGCCGTGACGCGCGAGCTTCCGGCAGAAGCGCCGCCACGCGCGCGCGACCGGATCCTGTTCGCGGGCGCGGCGCAGTATCCAGAGCGAGAAGCAGGCGACGACGAGCCCCACGAGCCAGAAGAGCGTCATCGCCATCTTCTCCCATGACGGTGACGGCATTCCGAGCCGCGAGAGGAGCTCGCGTTGGCGGTCGACGTTGTAGCCGACCACCCACTGGTTCCAGTAGTTCGCGATCGCCTCCCAGTTGAAGCGGAGCGCCCGCAGCCAGGACAGGTCCGCCCGCACGAGGAACGGCAGCGGATCGCCGGCGGGCACCGCCGCGGCGAGCCCCGACTCGACGCGCACCGGCACCGCCGCCGCAGTCGGGTCGACCCGCACCCAGCCTTCCTCGGCGATCCAGACCTCGGCCCAGGCGTGCGCGTCGGACTGGCGAACGACCATGTAGTCGTCGATCGGGTTGATCTCGCCGCCCTGATAGCCGGTCACGATGCGCGCGGGGACGCCCGCGGCCCGCATCATGACGACGAACGCCGACGCGAAGTGCTCGCAGAACCCGCTCTTCGTCTGGAACAGGAAATCGTCGACCGAGTTGCGCCCGAGGGGCGGCGGGGCGAGCGTGTACTCGAGCCCCGCGCTCCTGAACCAGTCGACCGCGCGCGCGAGGATGCGCTCGTCGGCGCCGAGCTCGCGCCGCCAGCCCTCCCCGAGGGCGATCGCCCGCGGGTTGAACCCGGCCGGGAGCTCCAGCGCCGCGTCGAGCTCGGCCGGCGTCGACCCGCCCTTCGCGCGGTACTGCAGGAACGAGCTCATCTCGTAGCGGATCCGCGCGGTCACCGGCCGGCGCGAGAGCAGCTGGAAGTCGCCGGTCGCGCCGGCGCCCGGCGGCACCCGGCCCGCCATCTCGAGTGCGAACAGCCATTGCCGCTCATGCGGCTCGAGGGTGACGGTGTAGTGGATCGGCGCGGAGAGCGGATCGAATTTCGCGAAATCGGACACCCGTACGTCGCCGGCACGCCAGGTGCGGCCGTCGAACTGCCAGAACACCGGACCGCGCCAGTAGAGGCGGCGCCGCTCGGGCGCGCCGTCCGGGAAATGGGCGCGGAACGCGACGGCGTCGGATTGCGATAGCTGGCTGATGTTCCCCGGGGTCATCGAGTCGGAGAGCCCGGTGGTGCCGCCGAACGCGTCCGTCGGAATCCCCCACATCGGGCCCTGGACGCGCGGGAAGAGGAAGAAGAGCAGCACCATCACCGGCACGCCCTGCGCGAGCAGCGCGCCGGCGAGGCGGGCGCTCTCGCGCAGCGGCCGCTGCGGCCCGTTGACGCCGACGAGCCCGGCGGTGAGCGCGAACACGGTGACCAGCATGACGCCTGCGGTCGGGATCGTCTCGCTGTAGAAGAAGTTGGTCAGCGCGAGGAAGTAGCAGAGGAAGGTCACGATGACCGCATCGCGCCGTTCCTTCGTCTCCATGAGCTTGAGCGACAGGAAGAGCACGAGCAGCGTGACGCCCGCATCGCGCCCGAGGATCGTGCGGAAGTTGAGGTAGACGGCAGCCATCCCGACCAGCACCAGGACGACGAGCAGCCAGCGCCGCGGCAGGCGCTCGTTCCGCCACCCCGCCCAGGCGCGCCACGCGATCATCGCGGCGCCGATCACCGTCACCCACCACGGCAACCGCGTCACGTGCGGGGCGGCGGCGAGCGCCGTGCCCCCGAGGATGAGGGCGAGCGGCGGGAACGGGATAGTGCCGTTAGCGCTCATCGCCGGGGAGATCGAACAGGGCGAGCGCCTTCAGGCACGCGTCGCAATGGTTCTCGCCGAGGTCGGGGCCGAGCTCGCGTCCCGGCAGGCGCACGCCGTACGCCACGTGCGCTTCCTCGGCGAGCAGCACCTGGCGCGTCAGCCGCGAAAGGCGCCCTTCCACACCGAGCGCCGCCGGCAGCGCGCTGAAATCGAGCCACAGCTCGGCGGCGCCGCGCCCGGTGAACACCTTGGTGAGCAGCTGGCCGTCGCGGGCCGCGGACTTCCAGGCGATGTGGCGCGGCGAGTCGCCGAGCTGGTACGGTCGCAGCGTCGCGAAGTCGTCGCTCCCGACGCCCGCGTGCGCGGCGTCCCCGCGATCCGGCACGAAGGTCGGAAGGGGCAGGGACGAGTCGTCCGGGCGCGGGTAGACGAGCGCGCGCGTGTCGGGCTGGACGTAGCTCCACGCGCGAAAGAGGCCGACCGGGTAGCGGGTTTCGACGGTGACGCGCGGGAGGCGCAGCCAGCCGCGGCGCTCGGCGGGGAGCGCGAGCGTCGCGCTCGCCCCGCCGCGCGCGGGTACGTCGACCGTCTCCGCGGCGCCGCCGCAGCACATGTCGATGGCAACGCGATCGAAGCGCGTCGCGTTGTCGATGTGGAGGTGGAACCGGACCGTGCTGCCGGCGAAGGCCGGCTCGATGCGCCCGGCGCTGACGCTCACGTGCGCGAGGTTCCGGTACGTGTGCAGGATCGCTACCACCCCCATGCCGGCGAGCAGGAACGTCAGGATGAAGCCGAGCGAGAGCTGGTAGTTGATCGAGCCGATCAGCATGAGCAGCAGCGCGGCGCCGAAGAGGATGCCGTGCCGCGTCGGCAGGATGTAGACGCGGCGCTGCGAGAGGAACACCGGCCCGCGCTCGGGCGCCGCGCGGCCGGAGAAGAGCCGCCAGAACTGGTAGGCCTGGGAGCGGTCGAGGAAGCTCATGAATCAAGGAGGGGGGAACGTGAAAGGGGGAAGGGTAAAACCCTTTGCGCCGAGCTGCCCCTTCTCTTCTCCCTCCCCCTTCCCGCTTCCTTAAGGAATGGGCACCGCCTCGATCAGACCCACGGCGATGTCGGAGCTCGTCCGACGCGTGCCGTTCACGACCGGGTGCAGGCGGTGGGTCGCGACGCCGGGCAAAACCGCCTGCACGTCCTCCGGCAGCACGTGGTCGCGGCCTTCGATCAGCGCCCACGCACGCGCGCAGGCGGTGAGGGCGAGCGCGGCACGGGGCGAGAGGCCGGTGACGAACTCGGGCGACCGGCGCGTGTGCGCGGTGATCGCCTGGATGTAGTCGAAGAGCGCCGGCGAGACGTGCACGCGCTTGACGAGGGTCTGGAGCTCGACCAGCTCGCCCGGATTGAGACAGGGCTCGAGCGTGGCGATCATGTCCCGGCGCTCGACGCCCTGCAGCAGCGCGCGCTCCGCCTCGCGGTCGGGATAGCCGAGCTCGATGCGCATCTGGAAGCGGTCGAGCTGCGACTCGGGCAGCGGGAACGTGCCGACCTGGTGCGACGGGTTCTGCGTCGCGACGACGAAGAACGGCTCGGGCAGCCGCCGCGTCTCGCCTTCGGCGGTGACCTGGTGCTCCTCCATCGCCTCGAGCAGCGCCGACTGCGTCTTCGGCGTCGCGCGGTTCACCTCGTCGGCGAGGATCAGCTGCGAGAAGATCGGCCCGGGATGGAACTTGAACGAGCTCGAGTCGCGGTCGTAGATCGACACGCCGAGGATGTCGGCCGGCAGCATGTCGCTGGTGAACTGGATCCGGTGGAAGCCGAGGCCGAGCGAGCGCGCGAGCACGTGCGCGAGGGTCGTCTTGCCGACCCCGGGCAGATCCTCGATCAGGAGGTGACCGCGTGCGAGCAGGCAGGCGAGCGCCATGCGGATCTGGCGCTCCTTGCCGAGGATCACCCGGCCGGCCTGATTGATGACGCGCTGGAGGGAAGACGACGACATGCTGTGGCGGCAAACCCCGGACAAAGCTAAGTTTATGCCCGGTTCGGCTATGATTTCCATCGTATCCGGGGGGGAGTGAGGAATATTTATGGCAACGGCATTCATCACCCATGGCGACTGCATGAAGCACGACATGGGTACCTACCACCCGGAGTGCCCGGCGCGCCTCGCCGCCATCGACGACCAGCTGATCGCCTCCGGGATCGGGGCCTACCTCGAGCACCACGACGCGCCGGTCGCCACGCTCGAACAGCTCGCGCGGGTTCACCCGGACGCGTACATCGAAGCGATCCGTTCGGCGCGTCCGGCGCGCGGCATCGTGCACCTCGACCCCGACACGGCGATGAACCCGAGCACCTGGGATGCGGCGATGCGGGCCGCCGGCGCGGCGGTGCTCGGCACCGATCTCGTGGCCGGCGGCAAGGCGGAGAGCGCCTTCTGCAGCGTGCGCCCGCCGGGGCATCACGCGACGCGCACGCGGGCCATGGGCTTCTGCATCTTCAACAACGTCGCCGTGGGGGCGATGCACGCGCTCGAGGCGCACGGCATCGAGCGCGTGGCGATCATCGACTTCGACGTGCACCACGGCAACGGCACCGAGGAGATCTTCTCCGACGACGAGCGCGTGCTGATGGCGAGCACCTTCCAGCACCCGTTCTACCCGTACAGCGGCACCGACCACCCTGCGCCGAACATGGTCAACGTCCCGCTCGCGGCGGGCACCGGGAGCCAGGGCTTCCGCGAGGCGGTCGAACGCCACTGGCTCCCCGCGCTCGACGATTTCGCGCCGCAGATGGTCTTCTTCTCGGCCGGGTTCGACGCGCACGTCGAGGACGACATGGCGATGCTCCGCCTGGTCGACCAGGACTACGCGTGGGTCACGCGCGAGGTGAAGACGATCGCCGATCGCCACGCGGGCGGTCGGATCGTGTCGGTGCTCGAGGGCGGCTACGCGCTGTCGGCGCTCGGGCGGAGCGTCGTGCAGCACATCAGGGTGCTTGGCGGGTTCTAGTCTGCGGACGCAGACGATCCGCGCCACGACTCTCGACCCGGCCGATCGAAGCGCAGGTCCGGCGGGAGGCGTGCCGACCGTACTCTCACCCGTCGCTTCCTTGCGCGTAACGTCCCTGATCGCCCGGATATCGATCGCCGCGGCGCTCGCGTCGGCCAGCAGCGCCTGGGCCGGGTCCGGCGGTGCGAGCTATCCGATCTCTGACGAGATCCAGGTCTATACCGACGACCTCGACGCACGCGGCGAGTTCGGCCTCGAGTTGCACATCAACACGACGCCGAGTGGCTCCAGCACCCCCGCGTATCCCGGGGCGGTTCCGCCGGCGCACGGCTGGCGCTTCACGCCGGAATTCTCGTACGGTCTCGGGCACGACTTCGAGGCGGGGCTTTATCTTCCGACCACGACCGATCCGCAGACCGGTCAATGGGACTTCGGCGGCGTCAAGCTGCGCCTCAAGTGGCTCCCGATCCATGCCGAGGAGGAGGGTGGGGCCGGGTGGTTCGCGGGCGCGAACCTCGAGCTGTCGGACCTCAAGAAGAGCTTCGCCGAGTCGCAATACAGCACGGAACTGCGCCTGATCGCCGGGTACCGCAACGACCGCTGGCTGCTCGCGGTGAACCCGATCTTCGATTGGGCGCTCTCGAAGGGCTACCGCGGCGGCGGTCCCGAGACGACGCTCGCGCTCAAGGCGGCCTACTCGGTCCTGCCGGGAATCGCGCTCGGGCCCGAGTACTACGACACGATCGGACAGCCCGGCAACGTGCTGCCCGCGAGCGAGCAGGATCGCGTCCTCTACCTTGCGCTCGACGTCGATCGCGGACCCTTGGCGTTCAACTTCGGCGTCGGTCGGGGCCTCACTCCGGCCTCGGACCGCTGGACGGTCAAGGCCATCATCGAGGTGCCGCTGAAATAGCGCGGCGCCGCGTTCGATCGTTGTTCAAGAGCCGCCCGCGCGGCGCGGCCATCGAGCGAACTCTAGGCCGCCGCGGCAGCCTCGCGCTCGGCGAGCGCAGCGAGCTCGATCGCCAGCCCGGCAATCGCGGGCGACGAGAGATCGCGCGGGCGCAGCACGCGCGCCTCGCCCAGCCGGGCGTAGTTCTTGTGCGTCGACCGGCGGTACGCCGGGTCGTAGTGGTTCTCCAGCAGGTCGGCGACGAGCGCCGTCCATTCCCCGCGGTCGGCCGCCGTCTGCCAGCGGCCGATGACCTCGCGGCCGTGGAGCGCGACCAGGCAATCGAGCTGCGCCTTAAGCGCCGCCGGATCGGCCAGAAAATGCCGGTATTCGTCGATCAGGAACTGCACGCGCGCCTCGACCGGCGCCTCGACGCGGATGCACTCGGCGGCACGCATGGTCTCGAGGAGCGCGTCCGGGACCTGGAGCTGGCCGATCTTCTTGCTCTCCGCCTCGACGAACACCGGCCGGTGCGGATCGAGCCTTCGCAACCCGTCCCACAGGCGGGTCTCGAACATCTTCTGCGCAGGCTGCGGCGCGCCCGGCAGGTTGCCGAGCACCGAGCCGCGATGGGCCGCGAGCTGCTCGAGGTCGAGCACCTGCGCGCCGGCGGCGGCGAGCGCTTCCAGCAGCCGGCTCTTCGCGCTGCCGGTCTCGCCGCAGAGGACGAGGTAGCGGAACTCGCGCGGCTGGGTCGCGAGCTGCGCGACGACCTCGCGCCGGTAGGCCTTGTACCCGCCGTCGAGCTGCGCCGCCTGCCAGCCGATCTCGCGCAGCACGTGCGTCATCGCCCCCGAGCGCTTGCCGCCGCGCCAGCAGTAGACGAGCGGCCGCCAGCTCTTGTCGCGCCGCGCGAAGCTGTCCTCCAGGTGCCTGGCGATGTTGCGGGAGACGAGCGCCGCACCGAGCTTCTTCGACTCGAAGGGCGACACCTGCTTGTAGAGCGTGCCGATCCGGGCGCGCTCCGCGTCGTCGAGCACCGGGAAGCTCGCCGCGCGCGGCACGTGGTCCTCGGCGAACTCCGACGGCGAGCGCACGTCGATCACCTCGTCGAAGAGGTCGATCTCGCCTACTCGCGCGCTGTCGGGGAACTTCACTTGAGCATGCTTTCTCTGGCAGACTGCCGGACCGATTCTACCCGCGCGGCTTCCGATATGAACGCTCCTTCCGAACTCGTCCGCCTGACCCAGTTCAGCCACGGCGGCGGCTGCGGCTGCAAGATCGCGCCCGCCGTGCTGTCGGACATCCTGTCGCAGACGCCGGCGCGCGCCATCCCCAGGGAGCTCCTGGTCGGCATCGAGTCGAGCGACGACGCGGCGGTCTACCGGCTGAACGACAGCCAGGCGATCGTGGCGACCACCGACTTCTTCACGCCGATCGTCGACGACCCGTACGACTTCGGGCGGATCGCCGCGACCAACGCGATCTCCGACATCTACGCCATGGGCGGCCGCCCGATCTTCGCGCTCGCGATCGTCGGCATGCCGCTCGAGAAGCTGCCGGTCGAGGTGATCCAGCGGATCGTCGCCGGCGGCGAGTCGGTCTGCGCGGCGGCCGGCATCCCGATCGCCGGCGGCCACTCGATCGACACGCTCGAGCCGATCTACGGGCTGGTTGCGCTCGGCCTCGTGCACCCCGATCGCGTGAAGCGGAACGATCGCGCGCAGGTGGGCGATGCGCTGGTGCTAGGCAAGCCGCTCGGGGTCGGCATTCTTTCGGCCGCGCTCAAGAAGGGCACGCTATCGGCGACCGGCTACGGCGAGATGCTGGCGGCGACGACGAAGCTCAACACGCCCGGCACGCGGCTCGCCGAGCTCGCCGGCGTGCACGCGCTCACCGACGTGACCGGGTTCGGCCTCGCCGGGCACCTGCTCGAGGTCTGCCGCGGCTCGAAGCTCGGCGCGCGGGTGCGGTTCGACGATCTTCCACTGATCGCGGAGGCGCAGGCGTGGGCGGAGCAGGGCACCGCGACCGGCGCGTCCGGGCGGAACTGGGCCGGCTACGGCCGCGAGGTCGAGCTGCCCCCGGACTTCCCGAAATGGAAGAGGGACCTCCTTACCGACCCGCAGACGAGCGGGGGGCTCCTCGTCGCCTGCGCGCCGGACGCGGTCGGCGAGGTGCTCGCGGAGTTCCGGCGCGACGGTTTCGCCGAGGCGCGGCGCATCGGGGAGATGACCGCCGGGCCCGCGCGGCTCGCCGTGGCGTGAAACGGCGCTGCGGCTACTTCTTCAGCAGCGGCTCCAGCCCCTTCCACACGGTGTCGAGCAGGAGCGGCTGTGCTTCCGTCGTGGGGTGGATCTGGTCGGGCTGAAAGAGGTCGCGCTTGTCGGCGATCCCCTCGAGCAGGAAGGGCACGTAGCCGCTCTTCGTCTCCCGCGCGACCTGGCCGAAGGCGTCGTAAAAGGCCTGCGCGTACTTCGGTCCGTAGTTCGGCGGGATGCGCATCCCGACGACAAGCACGCGCGCGCCGCGCGACTGCGCGGCACGGACGATCCGGTCGAGGTTCGACTTCATCTCGCGTACCGGCAGTCCGCGCAGCCCGTCGTTCCCGCCGAGCGCGACCACCAGCACGTCGGGCTTGAAGCGTCCGAGCGCGGCGTCGATCCGGGCGGCACCGCCGGCGGTCGTCTCGCCGGAGATGCTGGCGTTCACAACGTTATAATCGGGCTTGCTTTGCTTCAGCCGTCCACCGAGCAGACTCACCCAGCCGTCCTTCTGGCCGATCCCGTACGCCGCCGACAGGCTGTCGCCGTAGACGAGGATGGTCCCGGCCGCCGCGGACGCGGGGCTCGCGGCGACGCATAGCGCGAAGAACAAAGCTTTCAGCATGGATGGTTCAGTAACCCAGCCGATCGTGAAGGCGAGCGGCATCGCCAAGGTCGTGCCACTCGCCGGCGACGGCGCGCCGCTCGCGATTCTCCAGGATATCGACCTCGCGGTCATGCCCGGGGAGGCGGTCGCGGTGGTCGGCGCGTCGGGCTCCGGCAAGTCGACGCTGCTCGGCCTGCTCGCCGGCTTGGACACGCCGACCGCGGGCTCGGTTCAACTCGACGGCACCGAGCTCTTCGCCCTGGACGAGGACGGCCGCGCAGGGCTGCGCAAGCGCCTCGTGGGGTTCGTGTTCCAGGCGTTCCTGCTCCTGCCGCCGCTCAACGCGCTCGAGAACGTCATGCTGCCGCTCGAGCTCGGCGGCGACCCGGACGCCGAGCGCAAGGCGCGCGAGATGCTTGGGCGCGTAGGCCTGGGCGAGCGGCTGCGGCAGTACCCGCGGACGCTCTCCGGCGGCGAGCAGCAGCGGGTCGCGCTCGCCCGCGCATTTGTCATGCGCCCGAAGCTCCTCTTCGCCGACGAGCCGACCGGCAACCTCGACGCGGCGACCGGCGCCGGCATCATCGATCTCATCTTCGAGCTCAACGCCGAGCAGGGTACGACCCTCGTGCTCGTGACCCACGACGAGGCGCTCGCCCGCCGGTGCGGCCGCACCGTCCGCCTCGCCGGCGGGCGAATCCAGTAGAGTGCGTCCATGTCGCGTCGTGAAGAAGCGGTGAGCGGTGACCAAGCTGCTTCATGCTGCGTATCTCCAGCGGGTGCGAGTCCCGCCCCGGTAAGCACCGGAACGCCGGGTAGCAGACCCCGGGCGTCGGGAGAGATCCCGACGGCCCGAGCGGGGTGTCGAAAGCCTCTTCGGAGGGAGCAAGCACGCGGGCCGCAACTTGAAGTGAAGCCTGCAGCCTCGAAACATTTACAACCCGAGAGCCGAGCCGGGGTCTTACCCTCACTCGGCCGGCTCTGCCGCCCGAGGCCAAGTAGGATCTACCAATGAATCTCGCCCTCCCGCTGCGGATGCTGGGCCGGGACTGGCGTGGCGCGCCGGAGCGCGGAGCAGGGGCCCCGCGGTTTTGCGGGGATGCGACCGCGGAGGCGTGCGTGGGCCCGTCTACTTTCGCTTGAGGCGATAACGATGCTCGGCTTCGCACTGCGTATGCTCGGCCGCGATTGGCGGGCCGGCGAGCTGCGCATCCTCGCGCTCGCGCTGGTGATCGCGGTGGCAAGCGTGACCAGCGTCGCCTTCTTCGCCGACCGCGTGCGGCAGGCGCTGCTGCGCGAGGCCCATCAGCTGCTCGGCGCCGACGTCGTGTTGACCGCCGACCATCCGTGGCGGAAGGAGATCCGCGACGAGATCGCGCGCCGCGGCCTGAAGCTCGCCGAGAACACGAGCTTCATCAGCATGGCGCGCTCCGGGGCCGAGTCGCAGCTCGCGGGCGTGAAGGCGGTGACCGACGGCTACCCGCTCCGCGGCAATCTGCGCACCGCGCCCGGTACGAACGAGCCCGACGCGCGCGCCGAGGGGGTGCCGCGCCCGGGCACCGTCTGGATCGACGAGCGGCTCACGAGCGCCCTCGGCGCGAAGGTCGGCGACCGGATCGAGCTCGGGGAGGCCGAGCTGACGGTCGCCGCGATCCTGACGCTCGAACCCGACCGCAGCGTGAGTTTCTTCAACATCGCGCCGCGGCTGATGATGAACCGCGACGACCTGGCGAAGACGAAACTCATCCAGACCGGCAGCCGCGCCTGGTATTACCTGCTCGCCGCCGGCGAACCGGAGGCGGTCGGCGGCTTCGAGGCGTGGCTCGGCCCGCGCCTCGGCCGCGGCGAATCGATGCAGAGCCTCGCGAACGCGCGGCCCGAGATTCGCGCCGGGATCGAGCGCGCGCAGAAGTTCATCGGCCTGACCGCGCTCCTCGCGGTGATCCTCGCGGCGGTCGCCGTGTCGCTCGCGACGCGCCGCTACACCCTCCGGCATCTGGATGGCTACGCAGTGATGCGCTGCCTCGGCGCGACGCAAGGCGTCCTCACGCGCCTCTTCGCGTGGGAGTTCGTGGCGCTCGGGACGGCGGCCTGTGCCGTGGGCTGCTTCGCCGGCTATCTCGCCCAGCTCGTGATCGCCGAGTTCGTCGCCGGACTGATGATCGTCGCGCTGCCGCAGCCGTCGCTCCTGCCCGCGGTGCAGGGTTTTCTCACCGGGATGGCGCTGCTGCTCGGCTTCGCCCTACCGCCGCTCCTTCAGCTCAAGAACGTCCCGGCGCTGCGCGTGATCCGCCGCGACGTCGGCCCGCCGAAGCAGAGCGCGCTCGCCGCCTACGGGGTCGGCGCGGCCGCGGTTGCGGCGCTCCTCGTCTGGCAGGCCGGCGACACGAAGCTCGGGCTGATCGTCCTCGGCGGGTTCGGCGCGGGGCTCCTCGTCTTCGCCGTCCTCGGTTTCGGCGCACTGCGCGCCACTGCGGCGCTCGCGCCGTTCGCCGGGTTGAGTTGGCGCTACGGCCTCGCATCCCTGCGGCGCCGTGCCCGAACGAACACCGTGCAGATCCTCGCGCTCAGCCTCGGTCTCACCGCGATCTTGCTCCTCTCGTTCACGCGCGGGGACCTCCTCGACACCTGGCGCTCCAAGACGCCGCCGGATGCGCCGAACCGATTCATCATCGGCATCCAGCCCGAGCAGCGCGCGCCGCTCGCCGCGCTCTTCGCCGAGAACCGGATCGCCGCGCCCACGACCTACCCGATGGTGCGCGGCAGGTACGTCGCGCTGAACGGGAACCCGGTCGACGTCGACGCCTTCAAGGACCGGGAGCGCCGGCTGGTCGAGCGCGAGTTCAATCTCTCGTTCATGACCGACCGCCCCGCCCACAATCAGGTGAGCGGCGGCGCCTGGTTCGGCCCCGGCGACCTCGCGTCGGGTGCGCTGTCGGTCGAGGAGGGCATCGCAAGATCGCTCGGCTGGAAGCTCGGGGACCGCCTGACCTGGGAAGTCGCCGGGCAGAGCTTCACTGCGCCGATCACCAGCCTCCGCAAGCTCGACTGGGATTCGATGCGGGTGAACTTCTTCGTGATCGCCACCCCGAAGCTCCTCGACGGCTTCCCGACGAGCTACGTGACGAGCTTCCACCTGCCGGAAGCCCAGGCGGGCTTCGTCAGTCGCCTGTCGCAGCGGTTCCCGAGCATGACCGTGATCGACACGAGCGCGATCCTGCGCCAGGTGAACGCGATGATGGACCAGGTGATCCGCGCGGTGCAGTTCGTGTTCCTGTTCGCGCTCGGCGCCGGTGTGCTCGTGCTGTACGCCGCGCTGCTCGCAACCCAGGACGAGCGAGTGCAGGAGGCGGCCGTGATGCGGGCGCTCGGCGCGAGCCGCGCGCAGGTGCTCGCGGCGCAGCGCGCCGAATTCCTCGCGCTCGGGCTCGTCGCGGGGACGCTCGCGGCGGTCGGCGCGACCGCGATCGGGTTCGCCATCGCGCAACAGGTGTTCCAGTTCTCCTACACCGTGAACCACTGGGTGTGGCTCGCCGGTCCGGCGCTCGGACTGGCGTGCGTGTCGGTCAACGTCTGGGCGGGCGCGCGCGCGGCGCTCAGCCGCTCGCCGATCGCGGCGCTCCGCGAGGCTTGACGCGGAACCTCCGGCCAATGCGCTTCCGGCTGCGCGATATCCATCTCCGCGACGCGCTCATCGTCGGCGTGCCGGTGGTCGCCCTCATCGTCGCCGGGTTCTGGTACGCGGCGCAGTTCATCAAGCCGGCACCGCCGGACCGGCTGGTGATCGCGACCGGGGGCGAGGGCGGCGCCTACCAGCGCTTCGCCGCGGCGTATAAGCCGCTCATCGAGCGCTACGGCATCAAGTTCGTCGAGGTGCCGACGGCCGGAGCGGTCGACAACCTGGCGCTGCTCCGGGACACGACCAAGGAGCTCGACGTCGCGTTCATGCAGGGCGGCATCGGCGCCGGCGAGGACAACCAGGGGCTCGTGTCGCTCGGCAGCATCTACTACGAGCCGCTGTGGGTGTTCTACAGCGGCAGCGAGGTCATCGACAACCTCGCGCAGCTCAAGGGCAAGCGGATCGCGATCGGCGCGGAGGGCAGCGGTACGCGCAAGCTCGGGCTCGAGCTGCTGGAGGCGAGCGGCGCGGCAGGCGCGCCGACGCGGCTGCTGCCGCTCGGCGGGTTCGAGGCGGTGGAGGCGCTGAAGCAGGGCAAGGCGGACGCGATCTTCCTGGTCGGCTCGGTGAACGTCGGCGCGGTGTGGATCTCGTTCTTCACCCCGAGCTTCCGGCTGATGAGCTTCGCACACGCGGATGCCTACGTGCGGCGCTGGCCGTTCCTGTCCAAGCTCGTTCTGCCGCGCGGTGCGATCGATCTCGTCCGCGACATTCCGGCGCGCGACGTGACGCTGGTCGCGCCGATCGCCTCCCTTGTCGCGCGCGAGGACATCCACCCGGCGCTCATCGACATCCTCCTGCAGACCGCTACCGAGGTGCACGGTCCGCCGGGACTCTTCCAGCGCGCGGGGGAGTTTCCGAACAGCCGCCAGGTCGACTTTCCGCTGTCGCCGGATGCCGAGCGGTTCTACGAGTCGGGCCGGCGGTTCCTGCAGCGCTACCTGCCGTTCTGGGCCGCGACGCTCGTCGACCGCATGCTGGTGCTGCTCATCCCGCTCTTCGCGCTGGTGATCCCGCTCTCGCGCATCCTGCCCTCGCTCTACAACTGGCAGGTCCGGTCCCGGATCTACAGGTGGTACGGCCAGCTCAAGTTCCTGGAGGAGGCGTGGCGCACCGATCCCGCCTCGCGCCCGCGGGAGGACTGGCTGAAGGAGATCGACGAGCTCGAGACGCGCGTGAACCGCATCCGCACGCCGCTCGCGTTCGCGAACCAGTTCTACATCCTGCGCGAGCACATCGGGCTCGTGCGGCGGAACATGCAGCGCGCGGGGGAAGCGCCCGTCGCCGAGCCGGCGAAGACGGCGGCCGGCTGATCGCCATGACGCGCAAAATCCGATGACCTTAAAGACCCTGGGCCGCTACGAGATCGTGTCGCTCGTCGGCGAGGGCGGGATGGGCCGCGTCTACAAGGCGCTCGATCCGGCGATCGGCCGCACGGTCGCGATCAAGACGCTGAACGTCGACCTCGAGCCGGAGCAGCTCGAGGACTTCAAGCAGCGCTTCTTCCGCGAAGCGCGCACCGCGGGACGCGTCCAGCATCCGAACGTCGTCACGATCTACGACGTCGGCGAGTCGGGTGGCACCGCGTTCATCGCGATGGAGTACGTCGAGGGCCGGACGCTGCGCGAGGTCCTCGACGCGGAGGCGCCGCTGAAGGTCGATACCGCCTGCCGCATCGCGTCCGACGTCGCATCGGGCCTCGCGGCGGCGCACCGGCAGAACATCGTCCACCGCGACGTCAAGCCCTCGAACATCATGGTCGGGCCCGGGGGCACGGTGAAGCTGATGGACTTCGGCATCGCGCGGCTGCCGGAGGGGATGCGCACCCGCACCGGCCTGGTGCTCGGGTCGCCGACGTACATCGCCCCCGAGCAGATCGTCGGTCATCCCCTGGACGGCCGGTACGATCTCTTCTCGCTCGGCGTCGTGCTCTACGAGATGCTCGCCGGCGCGGTGCCGTTCCGCGGCGACGGCGTCGGCGAGCTGCTGTACGGCGTGCTGAACTACGTTCACGCCCCGCCGAGCCTGCACAACTCGCGCGTCCCGGCGGTGTTCGAGCGGATCCTCGCGCGCGCGCTCGCGAAGCACCCGGACGATCGCTACCAGACGATGGAAGAATTCGCGAATGATCTGCGTGAATGGCGGAGCCTGCCGCGGCCGACGCCGGAGGAGCTCGCCGAGTATCGCAAGCCGCCGCGGCGGACGCTCGACCGGCGGACCGCGAAGCGGGATTAGCGGTGCGCTGCGGGAGGCGCGCCGTCAGCCCCGCAGCGCGCGCTTCAGGAGCTTCCCGTTCGCGTTGCGCGGCAGCGGATCGGACCGGAAGGTGAAGAAGTCGGGCACCTTGTAGTCCGCGAGCTGCTGTGCGCAGTGCGCCCGGAGGTGGTCGGCGCCGCAGGCCGGATCGCGCGTGACCACGTAGGCGTGCGTCTTCTCGCCGAGCACCGCGTCGGGGACGGCGATCAGGGCCGACTCGACGACCGCCGGGTGCAGGCTGAGCACGCTCTCGACCTCCGCGCTGTAGACCTTGTAGCCGCCGCGGTTGATCATGTCCTTCTTGCGGTCGAACACGCGCACGAAGCCCCGGGCGTCGATCGAACCGAGGTCGCCCGACTTCCAGTAGCCGCCGGCGAACTCGCGCTCGGCGGCCTCCGGGTTGTCCCAGTAGCCCGGCACGACCATCGGGCCGGCGATCCAGATCTCGCCCGTCTCGCCGGGCGCGACCTCGCGGCCGGCGTCGTCCATGACCCGCACGTCGCCGCACGGCACGACCACGCCGACGCTGTCCAGGTTCGCGGCTTGCAGCCCCATCGGCATGATCGTGGTCGGTGAGGTCGTCTCGGTCGCGCCGTACGCATTCATCAGCGTCAGGCCGGGCAGCTTCCCGGCAAGCGCGCGGATCGTGCCCTCGGGCATCGGCGCGCCGCCGAACCCGCCGATGCGCCACGCCCTCAGGTCGAGGCGGTCGAAGTCGGGATCGAGCAGGCACAGGTTGTACATCGCCGGCACCACCAGCGTGTGCGTCATTCGCTCGCGCGCCGCGACCTCGAGAAACGCCCGGGCCTTGAACTCGCGCAGGGCGATCACGCAGCCGCCGACCGCGAACATCGCGAGCGTGATCGCGACGAGGCCGGTGACGTGGCTCGCGGGCACCGCGAGCAGCGACCGGTCGGCCGCAGTGAGGCGCATGCAGGTCCGGTAGTGCAGCACCGAGTGGACGATGTTCAGATGCGTGAGCATCGCGCCCTTCGGCCGCCCGGTCGTCCCGGAGGTATAGAGGATGACCGCCGGCTCCTCCTCGCGGGGGTCGGCCGACGGCGCCGCTGGAGAGCGCGTCTCGAGGAGCTCGTCGAGCGTCGTCGCGCCGGGCGCCGGCCCGGCGCTGATCCGCACGGAGAGGGGGAGCCCCGCCGCGGGAGGCGGCAGGCGGTCGGCGAGCGCGGCGTCGAACACGATCCCCTTCGCGCCGCACTGGGCGAGGATGAAGGCGAGCTCCGGCCGCTGCTCGCGGACGTTCACCGGGACCGCGACGGCGCCGAGCCGCAGCACCGCGAGCAGCGCGTAGATGAACTCGCGGTCGTTCGGGAGATACAGCACGACGCGGTCGCCGCGCGCGACGCCGAGCCGTTGGAGGTGCCCCGCCAGACGGTCGGCAACCCGGTCCAGCTTGGCGTAGTCCAGCCGGTACCGGTCGGTGACCAGTGCCTCGCGCTCGCCCTGTCGCGCGACGGTGCCGGCGAAGAGCGCGTTCAGGTTCCGCGGTCGCTCGGCGAAGCAGCGCATCGCCCGGCCGAAATGGGTCTCGTCGCGAAGCGCAGGGACGTCGGTCCAGTGCATGGCGCGGCATTGTACTCAGGCTCGCCGGGTGAGCCACGCGCTCGCTATACTCGAACGGTGCAGACGGAACAGCTCATCGTCGTCCTCGCCGTGTTCGCCGCCGGCCTCGTCCTCGGGGTGGTCGTTACCGCGTTGCTGGCGGGCCGCCGGCGCGCCGAGGCCCTGGAGCAGGCGGCGCTGCGGTTCGAGGTCACGCGCGCCCAGCTCACCGATCGCGCCGGGACCGCCGAGCGGGAGCTCGGCGAGGCGCGCGCGCAGCTCGCCGCCGAGACCGCGCGGCTCGACGAGACCCGCGCCTCGGTGACCGAGCTGCATGGTCGGGCCGAGAGTCTTGCCACGGCGCTGCGGATGGAGCGCGAGGCGGCGACTGGCAAACTCGCGGAGATCGAGCGCGCACGCGAGCACCTGACGCAGGCGTTCAGCGCGCTATCCGCGGAGGCGCTGAAGAGCAACAACCAGGCGTTCATCGATCTCGCGCAGCAGACGCTCGCGAAGCACCAGGAGACGGCCAAGGGGGAGCTGGAGCGGCGCCAGCAGGCAATCGACGAGCTGGTGAAGCCGATGCGCGAGACGCTCGACAAGTTCGACGCGAAGGTGCAGGAGATCGAGAAATCGCGCGTCGGCGCGTACGCGGAGCTGAGCCAGCAGGTGCGCTCGCTCGCCGAGACGCAGACGCAGCTCCGCAGCGAGACGTCGAATCTCGTCAAGGCGCTGCGCCAGCCGCACGTCCGGGGCCGTTGGGGCGAGATGCAGCTGCGGCGCGTGGTGGAGATGGCGGGCATGCTCGATCATTGCGACTTTTACGAGCAGGCGAGCGTCGACACCGACGAAGGCCGGCTGCGGCCGGACATGATCGTCCGGCTGCCCGGGAACAAGAACCTCGTGGTGGACGCCAAGGCGCCGCTCGCCGCGTATCTCGACGCGCTCGAGGCCGCGGACGACGAAACGCGCCGCAGCCGGCTCGCCGATCATGCGCGCCAGCTCCGCACGCATCTGACGGCGCTTAGCCGCAAATCGTACTGGGACCAGTTCCAGCCGAGCCCGGAGTTCGTGGTGCTGTTCGTGCCGGGGGAGATGTTCTTCAGCGCCGCGCTCGAGCAGGATCCCGAGCTCCTCGAGTTCGGCGTCGAGCAGCGGGTCATCCTCGCGACGCCGACGACGCTGATCGCGCTGCTGCGCGCGGTGGCCTACGGCTGGCGGCAGGACACGCTCGCCGAGAACGCGAAGAAGGTGAGCGAGCTGGGCGCCGAGCTTTATGCCCGCCTCGCGACGATGGGCGACCACTTCGCCGCGGTCGGCGCGCGGCTCGAGGCCGCGGTGAAGTCCTACAACCTCGCGGTCGGCTCGCTCGAGACGCGCGTCCTCGTCACCGCGCGCAAGTTCCGCGATCTGAAGGCGGTGGGCGGCGACGTCCTGCTCGATCCGCCGGCGCCGATCGACGTCCTGCCGCGCGAGGTGCGGGCGGAGGACCTGCTGCCGGCGCCGGGGGCTGCGGCGGTCGACTAGCGAGTTCCGGCCGTCACGCGAGCCCGTCGAAGACCTGCACGCTTACCGGGTCGCCCGCCTTCACGTCGCCGCGGTCGTGCTCGAGCACGATGAAGCAGTTCGCCTCCGACATCGAGCGCAATACGCCGGAGCCCTGGCTGCCGGTGATGCGCACCGTCCACGCGCCGTCCGTGCCGCGCTCGAGGATGCCGCGCTGGAACTCCGTGCGGCCCGGTTTCTTCCGCAACGCCGTCCGGCAGGGCGCGCGGAGGAGCGGCAGGGCGCAGTCGTCGGTACGACCGGCGAGCGCGAGCAGGGCGTCGCGGACGAAGCCGTAGAAGGTCACCATCACCGCCACCGGGTTCCCCGGCAGGCCGAAGAACCAGGCGCCACCGATCCGCCCGAACGCCATCGGCCGCCCCGGACGCATCGCGATCTTCCAGAACAGGACCTCGCCGAGCCGGCCGAGCAGCTCGCGCGTGAAGTCGGCCTCGCCCACCGAGACGCCGCCGGAGCTGACGATCGCGTCGGCGCTTGCCGCCGCCTCCTTGAATGCGCGCTCGAGCGCCGCCGGATCGTCGCGCACGACGCCCATGTCGATCAGCTCGAACCCGAGTCGCGCGAGCATCCCGTACAGCGTGTAGCGGTTCGAGTCGTAGACCTCGCCTTCCTTGAGCGGGGCGCCGACCGACGCAAGCTCGTCGCCGGTCGAGAAGAAGGCGACGCGGAGCTTGCGCCGCACCGGGACTTCGGCGAGCCCCAGCGAGGCCATCACCCCGAGCTCCGCCGGCCGAAGCAGCCGGCCCGCGCGCAGCACGACGCGCCCGACGGCAAGGTCTTCGCCCGCAAGGCGGCGGTTCTGACCCGCCTGCTGCCCCGCCGGCACGACGATCCGGTCGCCCTCGGCGCGGACCACTTCCTGGATCACGACCGTGTCGGTACCGGGTGGCATCACCGCGCCGGTCATCACCCGGACGCACTGGCCGGGCTGCACGGCACCGTCGAATTTCCGGCCCGCGTAGGCGACGCCGACCTCGCGCAGCGTCGTCTCGCCGTCGGGTTTCAGATCGCTCGCCCGCACCGCCCAGCCGTCCATCGCCGAGTTGTCGTGCGCCGGAACGTTCACGGTCGAAACCATGTCCTCGCCGAGCACGCGGCCGAGGCTCGCTCGCACCGCGATGCGCTCGTTGGCGCTCACCGGCACGATCAGCGCGCGGATTGCCGCGCGCGCGGTCTCGACCGGCAGCGCGTCGGGATCGTAGCCGTCGATGCAGCTGACGATCTGCTGAAGCGAGCTCATGTTCCTTTTTCGTGCTGCACGAGCTCGTCGCGGGTGTTGATGTTCGAAAACGCCTCGGCTTGGTCGTCGAACGGAACCTCGACGACCTTGAGCGACGCGTACCAGGCGTCGATCTTCCGCCCGCCCGACTCGAGGAACTGCGCGAGGTGCGCGGTGAGCGACTCGCGCACCAGGGCGAACACCGGGTGCGGCTGGTCGCCGGTCTTGGCCACGGCAAGGTCCGCATGCGCCGCGACGAGCGCCGCGTGCAACCGCGCGACGAGGTCGTGCGGCAGAAAAGGCGAGTCGCAAGGCACCGTAACGAGGAACGGATGCACGTTGGCCTTGAGCCCGGCGTGCAGCCCGGCGAGCGGGCCGGCGAACCCGCCGATCTCGTCCGGCACGACGCGATGGCCGAAGCGCGCGTATTCGGCGAGGTGCTGGTTCGCGTTGATGACGATCTCGGTGACCTGGGGCCGCAGCCGCTCGAGCACCCATTCGACCATCGGCTTCCCG
The DNA here is from genome assembly GCA_963789885.1 of uncultured beta proteobacterium. Classification (GTDB taxonomy): domain Bacteria; phylum Pseudomonadota; class Gammaproteobacteria; order Burkholderiales; family SG8-39; genus DATEDA01. The sequence continues at coordinate 323,996 of CAWBNB010000003.1, forward strand.
CGGAGCGGCTGCAGGCCCTTGTCGACGCCGCCCATCCGGCGGCCCTGGCCGCCGGCGAGAACCAGCCCGGTCACCCGGGGCGGATCGCGGATGTCCATGGCCTTTCAGGCCTTCAGGCCAGCATCGTCGGCATCGTCGTCTTGACGAAACGATGCTTGCCGGTAAAGAGCAGGTAGTGGCGGTTCACCGCACGCCCGAGCATCGTGAGGCCGACCTGCTCGGCGATCCGCCAGCCCATCTGCGTCAAGCCGGAGCGCGAGACGAGGAACGGGATGCGCATCTGCGCGCACTTGATGACCATCTCGGAGGTGAGCCGCCCCGTGGTGTAGAAGATCTTGTCGGAGCCATCGATGTCTTCGAGCCACATCTGGCCGGCGATCGCGTCGACCGCGTTGTGACGGCCGACGTCCTCGACGAACGTGAGGATCTCGGAAGCGCCGTCCGCATTCGTCGCCAGCGCGCACCCGTGCACCGCGCCGGCGGCCTTGTAGATCGTCTCGTGCCTGCGAACCAGGTCGAGCAGGGCGTAGAGCGTGTCCTCGCTCAGCCGGACGTCGTCGCGCAGCTCGATCGACTCGACCTCTTCCATCAGGTCGCCGAACACCGTGCCCTGGCCGCAGCCGGTGGTGACGGTCCGCTTCTTCATCTTGTCGGCGAGCCCCTTTATCCCCTTCCGCGTCGTCACGACGACCGAGTCGGTCTCCCAGTCGACCTGCACGGCGGCGATCTCCTCGATCGAGCGCGCGAGGCGCTGATTGCGAAGGTAGCCGATCGCGAGCGCTTCGGGCGCCTGGCCGAGCGTCATCAGCGTGACGATCTCGCGCTTGTCGACGTAGAGCGTCAGCGGGTGCTCGCCCGCGATCGGCGTGGCGAGGGCCTCGCCGCGCTCGTTCAGCGCCTCGACGTCGAAGGTGAGCGGGCGGGAGGCGCGGGTGATCTCCGGCTTGCGGGGCGTCTTCATCCGCCGATGTACGACATCTCGATCTTCCGCGCCTTTGCCGTCTCGGCGGTGCGGATCTCGGAGTAGCGGTCGCCGCGCGCTCGCCAGATGCGCGCGATGGCGTCGTGCACATCGCGATCGGAGGCGCTGCCGCGCAGCAGCGATCGCAAGTCGTACCCCGCGCTCGCGAAGAGGCACGTGTAGAGCATGCCGTCGGTCGAGATCCGCGCGCGGGTGCAGGTGCGGCAGAACGCCTGCGTGACCGACGAGATGACGCCGATCTCGCCGCTGCCGTCCTTGTAGCGCCAGCGCTCGGCCACCTCGCCGTAGTAGTTCGCATCGACCGGCTCGAGCGGCAGCTCGCGGCCGATCCGGCTCACGATCTCGGCCGACGGCACGACGTCGTCCATCCGCCAGCCGTTGGTCGCGCCGACGTCCATGAACTCGATGAAGCGGACGATGTGGCCGGTGCCCTTGAACCGCCGCGCCATCGCGACGATCGTGTGATCGTTGACGCCCCGCTGCACCACCATGTTGATCTTGATCGGCGCGAGTCCGGCTGCCGCCGCCGCTTCGATGCCCTCGAGCACGCGCGCCACGGGGAAGTCGACGTCGTTCATCGCGCGGAACACCTCGTCGTCCAGCGAGTCGAGGCTCACCGTCACCCGCTGCAGCCCGGCGTCGCGCAGCGCCCCCGCCTTGCGCGCGAGGAGGGAGCCGTTCGTGGTGAGCGTCAGATCGAGGCCGCCGAGCCGCGCGAGCATCTCGATCAGGCGTTCGAGGTTTTTCCGCAGCAGCGGCTCGCCGCCGGTCAGCCGGACCTTCTCGACGCCGTGCTCCTTGAAGATCCGCGCGAGGCGCGTGATCTCCTCGAAGCTGAGCACCTCGCTCCGCGGCAGGAACTCGTGGTCCGGCCCGAAGACGTCCTTCGGCATGCAGTACGTGCAGCGGAAGTTGCAGCGATCGGTCACCGAGACCCGCAGGTCGTGGAGCGGCCGCGCGAGCGTGTCGACGACCTTGCCCGCCGCGGCGTCCCATCTCCCCACGTCGGGGAGGGGCATTGCGCGGCGCGCATCGACGAGCGGGATGACGCGGTCGGTCATGGGAAGGCTTGCTTCATTCGACCGGGGCCACGCATGATAGGGGCCGGATCGGAATGCCGGTTCATAATCAGTCGCATGACACGGATTCTAGTGACAAACGGATGCCTGCTCCATCCCTGCCGGTCGCGCTGATCATGGAGCGGCGTGCACTTGCCAACCGCTGGCAGTCCGAACGGTGGGCGCCGGTGGGTGTCGTACCCGACGAGGGCGGGCCGCGCGAGCCGCGCCTCCTCGAGGAAGACAGCGAGCACGCGCGTTGGTTGCACCCCGGGTTCGCGATCGAGCTGCATCGCGACGAGGCCGAAGGCTACTACCTGAACTTGACCACGGACACGCCGTACGTCTTCGTCAACTGGCACATGGTGGACGACCGCGCGGTGCCGAAGATCGTCACGGTGAGTTATCACGAGGCGGCCCGGATGATGGACGGCGGCGAGCAGGTCGACGGCGTCACGCTGCCGCCCGAGCTCTTCGCGTGGATCGACGAGTTCATCCGCGCGCACTACCGGCCGCCGGAGAAGAAGGGCAAGTTCAAGCCGCCGTCGTTTAAGGGCGCGAAGCGGGGCTGACGCGATGTCGAGCGACGACGACAACTTTCTCGCGCGCTGGTCGAAGCGCAAGCACGCGGTGCGTCGCGGGGAAACGCCCCCGGAGCCGGTGCGGAGCGAGGCGCAGGCGGCCGACCCGCCACCGCCTGCGCCGCCCGTCGCCGACGCGCCGCCGGAGCTGCCCCCGGTCGAATCGTTGAAGGGGCTCGGGTCGGACTACAAGGACTTCCTGCGGCCGGAGGTCGACCCGGCGACGCGCAGCGCCGCGCTGAAGAAGCTCTTCGGCGACCCGCATTTCAACCAGATGGACGGTTTGGACACCTACATCGACGACTATACGAAGGAAGATCCGATCCCGGCGACGATGCTCCGCGCGCTGAACCAGGCGCGTTCGCTCGGGCTGTTCGACGACGAAGAGAAGGAGAAGGTGCCCGAGGCACCGCCGGTGGCCGAGACCTCGCCGGTGGCCGCCGTCGGTGAAGCGCCACCCGCGGCGATCCAGCCGTCCGAGCTGGGGATGGACGCCGAGAGGCCATCACCCGTTCCCGCGAAGCCCGATTCGGCCTGATATGGCGCTCGACGGGAAGACGCTCAAGGTCTGCAACTGCAATCGCACCATGGCGCTCGACGCCAAGGCGCTCGCCGCCGCGCTGCAGTCCGGCGTGCCGCTCACGATTCATACCGAGCTCTGCCGGCGCGAGGTGGGGGAGTTCGGCGCCGCGATCGCCGGGGGTGGCGAGTGCATCGTCGCCTGTACCCAGGAGGCGCCGCTCTTCGCCGAGCTGAACGAGAACGCGGGGGCGAAGAGCGAGCTGACGTTCGTCAACATCCGCGAGGCCGCAGGCTGGTCGGCGGAGGGCGCCGCCGCAACGCCGAAGATTGCCGCGCTCCTTGCGCTCGCCGACCTCCCCGCGCCCGAGCCGGTGCCGAGCGTTTCGTACCGGTCGAGCGGGCACGTGCTCGTCATCGGGCCGGCCGACGCCGCGGTGCAGTGGGCGGAACGCCTCGCCGGCGAGCTCGAAGTGAGCGTGCTCGTCACGACGGCGAGCGGCGGCGATCTGCCGATCGAGCGGCGCTATCCCGTCTGGTCGGGCAAGGTTGGCGCGATCAAGGGTTGGCTCGGCGCGTTCGAGGTCGAGTGGGAGCAGACGAACCCGATCGATCTCGACGTCTGTACCCGGTGCAACGCCTGCATCCGCGCCTGTCCCGAGAACGCGATCGACTTCACCTACCAGGTCGATCTCGAGAAATGCAAGGCGCACCGCGAATGCGTGAAGGCGTGCGGCCCGGTGCACGCGATCGACTTCGCGCGTGCCGACCGTGCGCGGCGCGACCGTTTCGACCTCGTGCTCGACCTCTCGGCCGAGCCGGTCGTCAAGACGCCCCGGAAGCCGCAGGGCTACTTCGCCCCCGGCCGCGACCCGCTCGAGCAGGCGCTCGCCGCGGCTGCGATCGCGCAGCTCGTCGGCGAATTCGAGAAGCCGCGATTTTTCGCCTACGACGAACGGATCTGCGCGCACGGCCGGTCGGGCAAGGTGGGCTGTACGAAGTGCATCGACGTCTGCTCGACCGACGCGATCGTCTCGAACGGCGACAAGGTCAGGGTCGAGCCGCACCTTTGCGCCGGGTGCGGGGGGTGCGCGACCGTCTGCCCGTCGGGCGCGATGACCTACGCGAGCCCGCGCGTCGCCGACCTCGGTGCGCGGCTGAAGCGGCTCCTCGCGGTGTACGCCCGTGCCGGCGGCAAGGACGCGGCGATCCTCTTCCACAACGCGGCCGAGGGCCGCGAGCTGGTGGCGCGGCTCGCGCGGCGGGGCAGGGGACTGCCAGCGCGCGTCATCCCGCTCGAGGTGTTCCAGTATCGCGTCGGTCGGCATCGACACGATGCTCGGTGCGATCGCTTACGGCGCGAGCCAGGTGCTCGTGCTTGCCGGGGACGCCGACGCCGACGAGTACGGAGCGGCGGTCGAGCGCGAGATGGGCTATGCGCAGGGGATCCTGACCGGCCTCGGCTATCAGGGGACGCACCTGCGGCTCGTCCGGGCGACCGAAGCCGGCGAGCTCGATCGCGCGATCTGGGGACTCGAGGCCGCCGGGACGGTGGGAACTGCCGCGAATTTCAACCTGTCGAATCAGAAGCGCGAACACGCTCGACTTCGTCCTCGACCACGTCGCGCGACAGGCCCCGGCGCCGCGGGACGAGGTATCGCTCGCCGGCCGGCGCACCGTTCGGCCGGGTCGACATCAACCAGGCCACGTGCACGCTCTGCATGGCCTGCGTCGGCGCCTGCCCCGAGTCGGCGCTCCTCGACGGCCGCGACGCACCGATGCTCAAGCTCATCGAGCGCAACTGCGTGCAATGCGGACTGTGCGTCGAGACCTGCCCCGAGAACGCCCTCACGCTCGTGCCCCGCGTGCTGCTTACGGCTCGCAGGCGAAGCAGGAGGTCGTGATCAATCAGGCCGAGCCGTTCAACTGCGTCCGCTGCGGGAAGCCCTTCGGCACCAGGCAGATGATCGACAGCATGGTCGGACGGCTCGCCGCGCACTCGATGTTTGCGGGCGGGGAAGGGACGCGGCGCCTGATGATGTGCGCCGACTGCCGGGTGATCGACATGATGGAAAACAAGAACGAGGCGTCGATCCTCGGCCCGAAGCCATGATGGAGCTCGCGCCGGAGGACGCGGCGCGGACGGATTTCTACGCACTGCTCGCCCGGCTCTGGCACTCGGGTCCCGATGCGGCGCTCCTCGGGGCGATCGCCGGAGCCGACGAGATCGTCGCCGAAGGCGAGCAGACGGGGCTGGCCGAAGCCTGGCGCCAGCTTAAGGCGGCCGCCAGCGGCGACCGACGCCGACGCGGCGCGGGCCGAGCATGAGGCGCTCTTCGTCGGCACCGGCAAAGCCGCCGTGACGCCCTACGCGTCCCACTACCTTGTCGAGACGGGCAGGGAACGAGTCCTTGTTGCGCTGCGAGATGACCTCGACGAGCTCGGTCTTAAGCGCGATCAGGCGTCTAACGAACCGGAAGACCACTTCGCTGCGCTGTGCGAAGTCATGCGCCATCTCGTCGTGGCGGGCTCTTCCGATGCTGCGCTGCAGCGACAGAAGAAGTTCTTCACTCGCTATATGCACCGCGCTTACAATCCGCTTACCGACGAGGTGATGGCTTCCACTAAAACAAGCTTCTACGGATATGTCGCACGCTTCACCAAAGCGTTCTGCGACACCGAAGCCGCATCTCTAGACATGCTCTAACACCTTGCCACGAGGAGCGCACCTCATGAAGAACGCCAGCAAAAAATCGGGCCGTAGAAACTTCCTGATCGCCGTCGGTGCCGGGAGCGGCGCCGCGATTGCCGCGGTCGCAGCGAAGACCGTGCCCCAAAAAGAGGCATCCGCCGCGAAGAAGGACGAGCAGGGCTCGGGCTATCAGCTCTCCGAGCACGTCCGCAAGTACTACCGCACCACGCTGGTCTAGAGCGAGGAGAGCGCCATGTTGCTGACGAGAAAATCCTCCGGCACCGCGGCACCGCAATCGCGCCTCGCGCGCAGCCTGTCCGGCGCGCTCGCGCGCACCGTCGATCGCCGCGCGTTCCTCAAGCGCTCCGGCGTCGCGGTCGGGGCCGGCGCCTTCGCAAGCCAGCTCCCGTTCAACATGATCGGGAAGGCCGAGGCGCAGGAGAAGAAGGTCGACGAGGGCAAGATCGAAGTGAAGCGCACCGTCTGTACGCACTGCTCGGTCGGCTGTGCGATCGACGCCGTCGTGCAGAACGGCGTCTGGGTGCGCCAGGAGCCGGTCTTCGACTCGCCGCTCAACCTCGGATCGCACTGCGCGAAGGGCGCGTCGGTGCGCGAGCACGGCATCACCGAGGACTCGCACCGGCTGAAGTACCCGATGAAGCTCGTGAACGGCAAGTACCAGCGAATCAGCTGGGACGTCGCGCTCGACGAGATCAGCAAGAAGATGCTGAAGCTCCGCGAGGAGTCGGGGCCGGATTCGATTTTCATCGTCGGCTCGTCGAAGCACAACAACGAGCAGTCGGAGCTGCTCTGCAAGTGGGTGCGGCTCTGGGGCTCGAACAACACCGACCACCAGGCCCGCATCTGTCACTCGACTACCGTTGCCGGCGTCGCCAACACGTGGGGCTACGGCGCGATGACGAACTCCTACAACGACGAGCAGAACTCGAAGTGCATCCTGTTCTTCGGGTCGAACGCCGCCGAAGCGCATCCGGTGTCGATGCTCCACACGCTGCACGCCAAGGAGAACGGCGCGAAGGTGATCTGCGTCGACCCGCGGTTCACGCGGACCGCGGCGAAGGCCGACCTGTACTTCCGCATCCGCTCCGGTACCGACGTCGCATTCCTGTGGGGCATGCTGTACCACATCTTCCAGAACGGCTGGGAGGACAAGGAATACATCAAGGCCCGCGTCTACGGCATGGACGAGGTGCGGAAGGAAGTCGCGAAGTGGACGCCGGACGTCGTGAAGAGCGTCACCGGCATGCCGGAGGAGCACGTCCGCACCGTGGCGGAGATGATGGCCAAGAACCGGCCGAGCACGATCGTCTGGGCGATGGGGCAGACCCAGCATACCAACGGGAATGCGATCGTGCGGGCGAGCTGCATCCTGCAGCTTGCGCTCGGGAACGTCGGCGTGTCGGGCGGGGGCACCAACATCTACCGCGGCCACGACAACGTGCAGGGCGCGACCGACGTCGGTCCGAACCCCGACTCGCTGCCGGGCTACTACGGGCTCCTCGAAGGCTCGTTCAAGCACTGGTGCCGGGTGTGGAACGTCGACTTCGAGTGGCTCAAGGGACGCTTCGCTCCGGGCATGATGGGCAAGCCGGGGACGACCGTGTCGCGGTGGATCGACGGGGTGCTGGAGAAGAACGACCTCATCGACCAGGACTCGAACATCCGCGGGATGTTCTTCTGGGGCCACGCGCCGAACTCGCAGACCCGCGGGCTCGAGATGAAGATGGCGATGGACAAGCTCGATCTGCTCGTCGTCATCGACCCGTATCCGTCGGCGACGGCGGCGATGGCGGCGATGCCCAAGGCCGCGGAAGCGAAGTACGAGGTCAACCCGAACCGCGACGTGTACCTGCTTCCGGCGGCGACGCAGTTCGAGACCGAAGGGTCGGTCACCGCGTCCAACCGCTCGATCCAGTGGCGCGAGAAGGTGATCGAGCCGCTGTTCGAGTCGCGCTCCGACCACGCGATCATGTACGCGTTCGCGCAGAAGCTCGGCTTCGCCGACCAGTTCCTCGGCAAGAAGGACGGCAAGCAGCAGCTTCGCCTCGTCAAGACGGCGAAGGGTTACGAAGAGCCCAACATCGAGGACGTCCTCAGGTACGAGATCAACGGCGGCAGCTGGACGATCGGCTACACCGGGCAGTCGCCCGAGCGGCTGCAGGCGCACATGCGCAACATGCACGTCTTCGACGTGAAGACGCTGCGCGCGAAGGGCGGCAAGGACAAGGAGACCGGCTACGACCTCACCGGCGACTACTTTGGCCTGCCGTGGCCGTGCTACGGGAACGCCGCGCTCAAGCATCCGGGTTCTCCGAATCTCTATCAGACGTCGCGCAACGTCATGGACGGCGGCGGCAACTTCCGCGCGAACTTCGGCGTCGAGCGCGACGGCGTGAGCCTGCTCGCCGAGGACGGTTCGGCGTCCCTGGGCGCCGACCTGCCGTTCGGCTATCCGGAGTTCGACCACGTCCTGCTGAAGAAGCTCGGCTGGTGGGATGACCTCACCGAGGCCGAGAAGAAGGAGGCCGAAGGCAAGAACTGGAAGACCGACCTTTCGGGCGGGATCCAGCGCGTCGTGCTGAAGGTCCACAGCTGCCATCCGTTCGGCAATGCGAAGGCGCGGGCGCTGGTCTGGAACTTCCCCGACGGCGTGCCGCTCCATCGCGAGCCGCTGTACTCGCCGCGGCCCGACCTGGTCGCCAAGTACCCGACCCACGACGACGTGAAGGTGATGTGGCGGCTGCCGACGCTGTTCAAGTCGGTGCAGGACCGCAACGTCAAGGAGGGTATCGCCGAGAAGTTCCCGCTGATCCTCACGAGCGGTCGCCTGGTCGAGTACGAGGGCGGCGGCGACGAGACCCGCTCCAACCCGTGGCTCGCCGAGCTGATGCAGGACAACTTTGTGGAGATCAACCCGAAGGCGGCGGCCGACCGCGGCATCCGGCCGAACGAGTACGTCTGGGTCAAGAGCCCGACCGGTGCGCGGATCAAGGTGAAGGCGCTCGTCACCGAGCGGGTGGGACCCGACACGGTGTTCGTGCCGTTCCACTTCGCCGGCTGGTGGCAGGGCACGGACATGCTGCCCTTCTACCCCGACAAGGCCGCACCGATCGTGCGCGGCGAGGCGGTCAACACCGCCACGACCTACGGCTATGACCGGGTCACGATGATGCAGGAAAGCAAGACGACGCTTTGCCAGGTCGAGCGGGCCTAGAGGAGGCGAGCCATGGCGAGAATGAAATTCCTGTGCGACGCCGAGCGCTGCATCGAGTGCAACGGCTGCGTGACCGCGTGCAAGAACACCAACGACGTGCCGTGGGGCGTGAACCGGCGCCGGGTGGTCACGATCAACGACGGCGTGCCGGGTGAGAAGTCGATCTCGGTCGCCTGCATGCACTGCTCCGACGCGCCGTGCATGGCGGTATGCCCGGTCGACTGCTTCTACCGCACCTCGGAGGGCGTCGTTCTGCACGACAAGGACCTGTGCATCGGCTGCGGCTACTGCTTCTACGCCTGCCCGTTCGGCGCGCCGCAGTTCCCGCAGGCGGGCGCGTTCGGCCTGCGCGGCAAGATGGACAAGTGCACGTTCTGCGCCGGCGGTCCGGAGAAGGACAATTCGGCCGAGGAGTTCCGCAAGTACGGGGCGAACCGTCTTTCCCAGGGCAAGCTGCCGGCCTGCGCCGAGATGTGCTCGACCAAGGCGCTGCTCGGCGGCGACGGCGACGTCATCGCCGACATCTACCGCGAGCGTGTGCTCAAGCGCGGCAAGGGGTCGGAGGTCTGGGGCTGGGGTACCGCGTACGGCGCGCCCGGGCAGCAGAAGCCGGCGGCGCCACCGCCGAAGAGCTGAGCCATGCGCACAACTTTGTTTGCGCTCCTCGCGATCGCTGCACTCGGCCTCGCCGGGTGCGGCGAGAAGCCGCAGGAGATGGTGAAGACCGGGAAGTACCAGGGGAAACCGGACACCGCGCCGTGGGACAGCCCCCAGTTCGGCGGCAAGCAGGCCGAGTGGGAGCGTGCGATCCAGACCCGCACGCAGAGCCAGAACGAGTACGTCCGTAGTCAATAGAGGATGAAACTCATGTCCCGCAGCCTTATCGAGCTCGCGGGCGGGATCGTTCTAGCCGTCGCGTTCGCGCTGCCGCTCGCGAGCCGTCGCACAGGGCCAGGACGACACCGCCAAGCAGCAGGCCGAACGCCAGATCACCCAGCCCGGGAACAACGCCCCCGTGTGGCGCGACGTCCGGTCCGGCGATCCGGCCTACACCTCCATCAAGGGCCAGGAGGTGAACGTGTTGATCCAGCCGACCATGAAGCTGCCGGGACAGCCGGCGCTCACCGGCGGCGAGGCGTGGCGGCTCTTCCGGAACGGCGTGATCACCCCGGTCGGCGGCTGGCTGCTCGCGGCAGTCGTGGTGGTCATCGGGGCGCTCTACGCGTGGAAGGGTCCCGTAAAGGTGCACGAGAAGCCCACCGGCCGGCTCATCGAGCGGTTCACGGCCGTGCAGCGCTACGCGCACTGGGTGATGGGGATCAGCTTCGTGATCCTCGGCATCACGGGCATCGTGATCCTGCTCGGGAAGCACGTGCTGCTGCCGGTAATCGGCTACACGCTGTTCGCCTGGCTCACGAGCCTGTCGAAGAACCTGCACAACTTCGTCGGGCCGATCTTCGTGCATCAGCCTCCTGTTCTTCATCGTCCTCTACATCAAGGACAACCTGCCGAAGGCGTACGACTTCAAGTGGTTCGCGAGCTTCGGCGGGATGTTCGGCGGCAAGCACGTGCCGTCGGGCCGTTTCAACGCCGGCGAGAAGGCGTGGTTCTGGATCGGCGTGGTGGCGCTGTCGCTCGTCGTGAGCGTGACCGGCCTGATCCTCAACTTCCCGAACTTCGATCAGGTGCGCGCGGTGATGATCCAGGCGAACATCGTCCACGCGATCGCCGCCGTACTCCTTATCGCTGCCGCGCTTGGCCACATCTACATGGGAACGATCGGGGTCGAGGGTGCGTACCGCTCGATGCGGAACGGCTACGTGGACGAAGCCTGGGCGAAGGAGCACCACCAGCTCTGGTACGAGGACGTCAAGTCGGGCAAGGTCAAGGCCGGCACCGCAACCGGCACCCCGCAGTCCGCGCAGGTCCAACACTGAGGAGGGCTCGAGGATGAGAGCAGGGATTGTCGCTGCGATCTGTCTCGCGTTGATCGGCGGCCCGCTGTGGGCCAAGCTGCCCGCGCCGCCGCCGATGACCGAGGAGCAGAAGGCGGCCGCCGCGGCGAAAGCCGCCAAGGCCGCGGAGGCCTCCAAGAAGGAAGCCGAGCTGCTCGCGAAGTATCAGGATCTGACCGCCGAGAAGTACAAGAAGATGCAGGCGCCGAGCGCAGCCGCGGCGGCCCCGAAAGCGGCGGCAGCGAAGAAATAGCGAGGAGGGTAAGGTAGGGATTCGGCGCCCGGGCTCCGGGCGTTTTTTTTGGGGAGGGGGTACATGGCGAGGTGCGTGATTGCGCTCACGGCGGCCGGGACGCTGGCCGCTGCCGGAGTCGCGTGGGCGCAGGGCGGCGCGAAGGCGACGGCGCAGCTGCAACCGACCAAGGGCAACACCGCGAACGGCACGGCCACCTTCACCCAGCAGGCCGGAAAGGTGCTCGTGGAAGTGAAGGTCTCAGGCCTCGCACCCGGTGCGGAGCACGGGTTTCACATTCACGAGAAGGGCGACTGCAGCTCCGGCGACGGGATGAGCACCGGGGGTCATTTCAATCCGCTCAACAAGCCGCACGCGCACTTCAGCACGACCGACCGCCACGCGGGCGACATGCCCGCGCTCAAGGCGGACGCCTCCGGGAACGCGAGCGTCGCGGTGGAGCTCGACGTCATCACGGTGACCGACGGCCCGACCAGCGTCGTCGGCCGGGGGCTGATCGTCCACGCACAGCCGGACGACTACAAGACGCAGCCGACCGGCAACGCCGGCGCGCGCGTCGCCTGCGGGGTGATCCAGAAGGGCTGAAGCGCGGCGCTCAGGCGCCGTCGACGATCAGCAGGTTGAAGTCCGCGGCGCCGCGCCGCTGCTCGCGCGCCGCCAAGTACTCGGGCGAGTCGTAGAACGTCTTCGCCTTCTCGAAGCTCTCGAACTCGAGGACGACGACGCGGCTTGCCGGGGAAGCTGCCCTCGAGCACTTCGTGCTTGCCGCCGCGGGCGAGGAAGCGGCCGCCGTGCTTCGCGACGGCGGCGCCGGCGAGCGCGCGGTACCCCTCGTAGACGTCCGGTTTGGTGACGGTCACCACCGCGATGATGTAGGCAGGCATCGTTCCTCCGTTTGCGTCCGGGCGTTCCGTCGCGGCCGTCGGCGGGTCCGATGCCGGGACGACTTAGGCGTGGTCATGCCAGGGCGGCACCGACCGGCGTCACCGAGCCGGCACCGCGGATCGAATAGCCCGCGAGGCCGCGCGCTGCCAGGCGCAACGGCTCGCCGGCAAGGCCCCGGCACAGCGCCTGTACGGCTTCGCTGCCGAGCCGGCGCGAGCGGAACGCCAGCCAATATATCTCACGTCGCACCGGGATGAAGTCGAGACCGAAGCGGTGTGCGGCCGCTTTCAGGCCGAAGGCCGCGTCGGCACGGCCGGCGGCTACGGTCGCTGCGACCGCGAGGTGGGTGAACTCCTCGGTCTCGTAGCCCCGGATCGCCCTTGGGGCGATGCTCGCGTCGCCGAGCAGCTGATCGATCAGCAGGCGCGTGCCCGATCCGCGCTGGCGGTTAACGAAACGGGCGTCCTTCGCCGCAACGTCTCCGAGCGAGCGCAGTCGCTTCGGGTTGCCGCGCCTCACCATGAGCCCCTGATCCCGCTCGGCGAAGCGAACCAGCACGTCGCGCCGCGGGTCGAGCAGCCGCCGCAGTGGCGCCATTGCGTCGCTGCCGGGAGGTGTGCCGGCGTGGAAGCCTGCGATGTCGGCCTCGCCGCGCGCCAGCGCGCCGAGGCTCTCCAGGCTGCCCTTGAACACGAGCTCGCCGACGATGCCTTCGGGCCGGGCCCAGTGGTCGCACAGCGCGGCGAGTAGGAGATCGTGGCTCGCGACGACCGCCAGCCCCCGGGCCGAGGCGCGCGGCGCGCGCTGCGGGCCGATATCGATCTCCAGCGCGGACTCGCGCAGCCGGCGGACCGCACGGGCGTCCGCGGCGACGAGTTGTTCCCCGGCGGCGCTGAGCCGCGTGCCACGCCCGCGCTGAAGCTCGACCAGCGGCACGCCCAGGGCCCGCCCGGTGTCGCTCAGGAGGCCCCACGCTGCGCGATACGAGAGCCCCACCTCCTGCGCCGCAGCACGCAGCGTAGCGTGTGCGCGGATCGCGGCGAGCAGCGGGGCGAGGCGGCGGTCGAAGGGCGGCGCGGCGCGTCCGACGGCGCGCCAGCTGATCTCGGGCTCGAGCCGTAAAGTTGCAGGCGACCGCATATTTAGCTCGGCACGCGCGGGCGGGTACCATCCATTGCGATGGCTGTCCAATATGCAGATTTCAACATATTAGCCCGCGCCCGGTCGGGCACGCAATCAGCGCATCGCTGAAGCGTCATGGAGACGATCCTGCACGCCCTCCGCGACGCTGCCCGCCTCGTGGCGGCGTTCGATCCGAAGCTGGTCGAGATCGTCGCCCTGAGCCTCGAGGTCAGCCTCACCGCGGTCGTGCTCGCGACCGCGCTCGCCCTGCCGCTCGGGGCTGCGATCGGCGTTTCGAAGTTCCGCGGCCGGCAGACGGTCATCGTCGTCCTGAACGCGCTGATGGGATTGCCGCCGGTCGTCGTCGGCCTGCTCGTCTACCTGCTCCTTTCGCGCGCCGGGCCGCTCGGCGAGATGGGGCTGCTCTTCACGCCCACGGCGATGGTGATCGCGCAGACGATCCTGATCCTGCCGATCATCGCCGCGCTCACGCGGCAGGCGGTCGAGGACGCCTGGCGCGAGTACCAGGAACAGCTCCGGTCGCTCGGGGCGGGCGGCTGGAGCGCCGCGCACACGCTGGTGTGGGACATCCGCTTCTCGCTGCTGACCGCGGTGCTCGCCGGGCTCGGCCGCGCCGCGGCCGAGGTCGGCGCGGTAATGATCGTCGGCGGCAACATCGACGGTGTCACGCGGGTGATGACGACCGCGATCGCGCTCGAGACGAGCAAGGGCGATCTCGCGCTTGCACTCGGACTGGGCGTCATCCTCGTGACGCTCGTGCTCGTACTGAACGCGGCAGCGTACACGCTCAAGGAAGCCGCCCAGCGGCGCTACGGGTGACGAACCGATGCGCGCGCCGACATCGATCCTGCCGTTGCGACTGCACGACGTCTCGTTCGTTGCCGGCGAGCGCCCGATCGTCGATCGGATCTCGCTCGTGCTCGACGCCGGCCCCCGGACCGTCATTCTCGGGCCGAACGGCGCCGGGAAGAGCGTGCTCATGCGCCTCTGTCACGGTCTCCTGGCACCGACGTCCGGCCGCATCGAGTGGGCGTCGCGCGAGCGGCCGGGCGAACGGCGTCGCCAGGCGATGGTCTTCCAGCGGCCGGTGATGCTCAGGCGATCGGCGATCGCGAACGTCGAGTACGCGCTCGGGCTCGCCGGAGTCCTCGCGGTCGAGCGCACGCGCCAGGCGCGCGATGCGCTTGGCAGCGTCGGGCTCGGGCACCTTGCGGAACGGTCGGCGCGCGTGCTGTCCGGTGGCGAGCAGCAGCGCCTCGCGCTCGCACGCGCGTGGGCGCTACGACCCGAAGTGCTGTTCCTCGACGAGCCCACCGCGAGCCTCGATCCAGGTGCGAGCGCCGAGGTCGAGCGGATCATCCAGGCGATCCACGCCGCGGGCACCAAGATCGTGATGTGCACCCACAACCTCGGCCAGGCCCGCCGCCTCGGCGACGAGATCCTGTTCCTGCACCAGGGCCGCCTCGCGGAGCGCGCGGCCGTGGATCGCTTCTTCGACCAGCCGGCGTCCCCGGAGGCGCAGGCGTTCATCAAAGGAGAACTCCCATGGACCTGAAACGACGGATCGTGCTCGCGGCCGCGCTCGCGGCCGCCGCTCTGCCGCTCGCGGCACAGGAGAAGTTCATCATCGTCGCGTCGACGACCTCCACCGAGCAGTCGGGACTCTTCGGTTACCTGCTGCCGATCTTCGAGAAGCAGACCGGGATCAAGGTGCGCGTGGTCGCGCTCGGCACCGGGCAGGCGCTCGACCTCGGCCGGCGCGGCGACGCCGACGTCGTGTTCGTGCACGACCCGGCGGCGGAGAGGAAGTTCCTCGACGAGGGCGCGGGGGTCAACTACAAGCAGGTGATGTACAACGACTTCGTGATCATCGGTCCGAAGTCGGATCCGGCGCGGATCGCAGGTGGCAAGGACGTGCTCGCCGCGCTGAAGAAGGTCGAGTCCGCCAAGGCGCCATTCGTCTCGCGCGCCGACAAGAGCGGCACGCACGCCGCGGAGCTGCGCTACTGGAAGGCGGCGGGCGTCGACATCGACTCGCAGAAGGGACCCTGGTACAAGGAGACAGGGTCGGGGATGGGGCCGGCGCTCAACACCGCGTCGTCGATGAACGCCTACATTCTCGCCGACCGCGGTACGTGGCTCGCGTTCAAGAACCGCGGCGACCTCGCGATTCTCGTCGAGGGCGATCAGAAGCTCTTCAACCAGTACGGGATCATGCTCGTCAACCCGGCGAAGCACCCGCACGTCAAGAAAGACCTCGGGAACGCGTTCATCAACTGGGTCGTATCGCCCGCGGGGCAGAAGGCGATCTCCGACTACAAGGTCGGTGGCGAGCAGCTCTTCTTCCCGAACTACAAGGCCGGCTGACCCGGAGCCTCGTGTCCGACCCGGGGTGCCCCCATGCAAACTTTGGAGGACCCAGAATGAAACTTAGCGCACGGAACGTAATCGCCGGAACCGTCAAGGCGGTGAATCGCGGTCAGACCACCGCGCACGTCAAGATCGACATCGGCGGCGGCAACACGATCACCGCGTCGATCACCGTCGAGGCCGTCGACGACCTCGCGCTCAAGGCCGGCGACAAGGTGTCGGCGATCATCAAGGCGTCCGAGGTGATCGTCGGCAAGTAGGTTCGGTCCATGCGATCGCGTCGCGCGTTCCTCGCCGGCACGGCCGCGCTCGCGCTGGCACCGTCGCTCGCGCGAGCGCAGGGGACGCGCACGGTCACCGACGATACGGGGCGTCGCGCCGAGGTCCCGGCGAAGGTCGCGCGCGTCTACGCGGCGGGTCCCCCTGCGTCGATGCTCGTGTTCGCGCTCGCGCCGGACAAGGTGCTCGGCTGGACGTCGCCGTTCCGCCCGGAGGAGCGCCCGTTCATCCCCGCGAGATACGCGAACCTTCCGACGCTCGGCCGGCTGACCGGGCGCGGGAACACCGCGAACGTCGAAGTGGTGCTCGCGGCGAAGCCCGATCTCATCGTCGACTACGGCTCGGTGCGCGAGACCTTCGTCTCGCTCGCCGACCGGGTGCAGGCGCAGACCGGCATCCCGTACCTCCTGCTCGACGGTGCCTTCGACCGGATTCCGCAATCGCTGCGCCGGCTCGGGGAGATCGTCGGCGAGCCGGCGCGCGGCGAGGAGTGGGCGCGCTACGCGCAGGGCGTCCTCGACGACGTCGCGGCCCGCGTCGCCAGAGTCCCGCCCGAGCGCCGCCCCCGCGTGTACTACGGCCGCGGGCCGCGCGGACTCGACACCGGTCTCGGCGGGTCGATCAACATGGAGTCGATCGAGCGGATGGGCGCGACGAACGTCGCGGCGGCGCTCGGCAAGGGCGGGCTCGTCCAGGTCTCCGTCGAACAGGTGCTCGCCTGGAATCCGGACGCCGTTGTCACCATCGACCGGACGTTCTACGCGAACGTCCGGCGCGATCCGCTGTGGCAGGGGCTCGAGGCGGTGCGGGCAGGGCGGGTCTACCTCTCGCCCAACGTCCCCTACGGCTGGATCGACTTCCCGCCGTCGATCAACCGGCTGGTCGGCCTGCGCTGGCTCGGCCGGTGCCTGTACCCCGAAGCGTTCCGCGAGGATCTGCGGCCGTTCGTCCGCGACTTCTACACTCGCGCCTACCACCAGACGCCGACGCCCGAGCAGCTCGACGCGCTCGTGCAGACGGCCGAGCCGCGACGGGACTGACCATGCGAAGGACGGGGCTCGCGATCGCGGGCGCGATCGCGCTCCTCACGGTGCTTGTGGTCGGCGCATTCGCGGTCGGGCGCTACCCGGTGAGTCCGGGCGAGCTGGTGGGGGTGATGCAATCGAAGCTCTTCGGCACCGCGCACGGACTGCCGGCGACCGTCGAGACGGTCGTGTTCGGCATTCGCGGCCCGCGCATCCTCGCCGCGCTGCTCGTGGGCGCCGCGCTTGCCGCCTCGGGTGCCGCGTACCAGGGACTGTTCCGCAACCCGCTCGTTTCCCCCGACATCCTGGGCGTTTCGGCCGGGGCCGCGTTCGGCGCAGTGCTCGGCATCTTCCTGTCGCTCGACGTCTGGGCGATCCAGGGGCTCGCATTCGTGTTCGGCCTGGCCGCGGTTGCGGCGGCCTACGCGATCGCGGCGAGCCTGCGCGGCCACGACCCGATCCTCGTTCTCGTGCTCGCCGGTGTCGTGCTCGGCGCGCTGCTCGGCGCCTGCATCGCGCTCGTGAAGTACCTTGCCGATCCGTACAACCAGCTGCCGGCGATCACGTACTGGCTGCTCGGGAGTCTCGCGGCGACGAATCCCAGCGACGTGCGCTCGACCCTGCTGCCGGTGCTCGCGGGCCTCGTCGTGCTGTGGCTGCTGCGCTGGCGGATCACGGTCCTTTCGCTCGGCGACGAGGAGGCCGCGTCGCTCGGCATCCGCGCCGGTCGCATCCGCGCGATCGTGATCGCCGCGGCGACGCTCGTCACCGCCGCGGTCGTCTCGATCTCGGGGATCATCGGCTGGATCGGCCTCATCGTGCCGCACGTCGCACGCCTGCTGGTCGGCCCGGACTTCCGCCGACTGCTGCCGGTGGCCGTGCTGCTCGGTGCCGGCTTCCTCCTGGGGGTCGACACGCTGGCGCGGACGGCGGCGCGGATCGAGATCCCGCTCGGCGTGCTCACCGCGTTCGTCGGCACGCCGCTCTTTCTCTGGCTGCTCGCGACTGCACGCAGGAGCTGGCAATGAAGCTCGAGGCGCACGGGCTCGCGTTCGGGTATCGCCGGCATCCGGTGGGCCGGGACGTCTCGCTCGCCCTCGCGGCGGGCGAGATCATGTGCCTGCTCGGGCCCAACGGCGGCGGCAAGACGACGCTCTTCCGGACGCTCCTCGGTCTGCTGCCGGCGCAGGGCGGAACCGTGACGCTCGACGGCGTCGACCTCCACGCGCTCCCGCGCCGGGAGGTGGCCAAGCGCATCGCGTACGTGCCGCAGGCGCACGTCGGCTACTTTCCGTTCATGGTCCGCGACGTGGTGCTCATGGGGCGGACCGCTCATCTCGCGGCGTTCGCGGGACCGTCGCGGCGGGATCGCGAGCTCGCCGAGGAGGCCCTCGCGCGCCTTGGGCTCGCGCGGCTGGCCGGCGCGATCTATACGCAGATCTCCGGCGGCGAGCGGCAGCTCACGCTGATCGCGCGTGCCCTCGCGCAGGCGGCACCGCTGCTCGTGATGGACGAGCCGACGGCCAGCCTCGACTTCGGGAACCAGGTGCGCGTGCTCGACCAGGTGACCGCGCTCGCGCGCTCGGGCATCGGGGTGCTACTGTCGACGCATGATCCGGACCAGGCGTTCCAGTGCGCCGACCGAGTTGCGCTGCTGAGCGGGGGAGAGCTGATGGCGCACGGCTCGCCAGGCGAAGTGCTGACCCGGGAGCGGCTGCGGGAGCTCTACGGCGTCGACGTGGAGGTGGCCGGGGCGTCGCTGTCCGACGGGACGCGCCGACGGGTATGCCTGCCGGTGGGCCGAAGGCCCGTATGAAGGCGGCGCAGCCAGCCGACCTGCCGGCAATCCGCGGACTGCTCGCGGCGAGCGGGCTTACCGGCCCAGGACCTCACACCGGCGCACCTGAGCTCGTTCTGGATCCAACAGGACGCGGCCGGGCTGCTAGGGGTCGTCGGGCTCGAGCCGCGTGGCCGCGCAGCGCTCGTCCGGTCGCTCGCCGTGCGCGCCGATGGGCGGGGCCGGGGAGTCGGCGGGGCCTTGCTCGCCCACGCCGAGTCCCAGGCCGGCGCGCTCGGCGTCGAAACCCTCTACCTCCTCACCACGACCGCCGAGCGGTTCTTCGCCGCACGCGGCTACACGACGACGCCGCGCGACGCCGCCCCGCCGGAGATCCGCGCGACGGCCGAGTTCGCCGAGCTGTGTCCGGCGAGCTCGGTGTGCATGGCGAAGCGGGTCCGGCCCTAGCCGCCTGCTAGAATTCATCCTTTCCAATCAAGAGGTTTGACGAGGGCCGGCACAGGTGCGGGCCCGCGTTCCGTGCCCCGCGCATGAAGGTGTTCGGCTTCGCCGGCTGGTCCGGCAGCGGCAAGACCACGCTGATCGAGCAGCTCATTCCGCGCTTTACCCGGGCGGGGCTCGCGGTGTCGCTCGTCAAGCACGCCCATCACAGCTTCGACGTCGACCAGCCGGGCAAGGACTCGTATCGCCATCGCGAAGCCGGCTGCAAGGAGGTCATGGTCAGCTCGGAGAAACGCTGGGTCATCCAGCACGAGCTGCGCGGCGATCCGGAACCCGGGCTCGAGCAGCAGATCGAACGGATGTCGCCGTGCGATCTGCTGCTGATCGAGGGCTACAAGCGCTATCCGATGCCGAAGCTCGAGGTCTACCGGGAGGCGAACGGCAAACCGCTCCTCCATCCGGAGGACCCGCACATCATTGGCGTTGCGGCCGACGTGCCGCTCCCGACGACCCTGCCGCAGTTCGCCCTCGACGCGTACGATCGAATCGCGGATTTCATCCTTGCGCGGAGCGAGATCAAACGATGAGCAACGGCCTGCTGTCCGTCGACGAAGCGCTCGGAAGGCTCATGGCGGGAGCGCGGCCGGTGAGCGGCACCGAAACGGTCGCGACGCTCGCCGCCACTGGACGCGTGCTCGCGCAGGCGCAGTCGTCCGCGCTCGACGTCCCGCCGCTCGACAACACTGCGATGGACGGGTACGCCGTGCGGTCGGCCGACTGCGTCTCGGGCGAGGCGCGGCTCCGCGTCGCGCAGCGGATCCCCGCGGGCGCCGTCGGGAAACCGCTCGAGCCGGGCACCGCGGCGCGGATCTTTACTGGCGCGCCGATTCCCGCGGGCGCTGACGCCGTCGTGCCGCAGGAGCAGACGGCAGTCGAGGGCGATCACGTCGTCATCAAGCACAAACCGCAGCCCGGCGAGTGGATCCGGCACGCTGGCGAGGATATCCGGGCGGGCGCGACGATTCTTCCGGCCGGGACGCGGCTGCGGGCGCAGGAGATCGGGCTCGCAGCATCGGTCGGGATCGCGCAGCTGCCGGTGCACCGGAAGGTGAGGGCGGCGCTCTTTTCCACGGGCAACGAGCTCGTGATGCCCGGCGAGCCGCTGCCGCCGGGCGCGATCTACAACTCGAACCGGTTCACGTTGACAGGCCTCTTCCGCATGCTCGGCTGCGACATCGAGGATCTCGGGATCGTGCCCGACACGCTCGAAGCGACGCGCGCAGCACTGCGCGCGGCAGCCGCGACCAGCGACATCATCGTCACGTCGGGCGGCGTGTCGGTCGGCGAGGAGGATCACGTCAAGCCCGCGGTCGATGCCGAAGGGCGCCTCGACCTGTGGCGGATCGCGATGAAGCCGGGCCGGCCGCTTGCGTTCGGCGCGGTGCGGCGCGACCGGGCGGGGAATGAGGGCGGCGAAGCGGCTTTCATCGGCCTGCCCGGGAACCCGGTGTCGAGCTTCGTGACGTTCGTGCTGTTCGTGCGGCCGTTCGTGCTGCGTCTTCAGGGCGCGACCCCGGTCGAACCGCACGCCTTCGCGATGCGGGCGGACTTCGACTGGCCGAAGCCCGACGCGCGGCGCGAGTTCCTGCGCGTAAAATCGAACGCGGCGGGCGGGCTGGATCTCTTTCCGAATCAGAGCTCCGGGGTCCTGACTTCCACGGTGTGGGGCGACGGCCTCGTCGACAACCCGGCGAAGCAGGCGATCCGCCGCGGCGACACGGTCCGGTTCCTGCCGTTTGCGGAGCTGCTGAATTGAACGGAAACCTGAGGCTCGTGTTTTTCGCGCGTCTGCGCGAAGACCTCGGCACCAATGCCGAGGAGATCGTGCTGCCGGCTGGCGTTGGCACCGTCGCAGCGTTGCGCGCGCACCTCGCCGCGCGCGGCGGCGCCTGGGGCGCCACGCTCGCGCAGGGCAAGGCGATCCGCGTGGCGGTCAACCAGGAGATGGCGCAGCCGACGACGCCGGTCAAGCCCGGCGACGAGGTCGCGTTCTTCCCGCCGGTGACCGGAGGCTAGAACGTGCCGGTACGCGTCCAGACCGAGGACTTCGACGCCGGCGCGGAAATCGCCGCGCTGCGCCGTGGCAACCCGAAGGTCGGAGCGGTCGCGAGTTTCGTCGGAGTCGTGCGCGATCTCAACGACGGCGACAGCGTCGGCAGGATGACGCTCGAGCACTATCCCGGCATGACCGAGAAGGCGATCGAGGCGATCGTGGCGGAAGCAAGGTCGCGCTGGGACCTCATCGATGTCACGGTGGTTCACCGGGTCGGCGAGCTGAAGCCGACCGACCAGATCGTGCTCGTCGTCGTCGCGAGCGGACATCGCGGCGAGGCATTCGCGGCGTGCGAGTTCATCATGGACTATCTGAAGACCCGCGCACCGTTCTGGAAGAAGGAAGAGACCCCCCAGGGCAGCCGCTGGGTCGAGGCGCGCGCCTCGGACGACGACGCTGCGGAGCGCTGGACCCCGGACAAGCAGGACGTGGCCTGAAGCCCGATGACCGCGCTCGGGCTTACGGCGGTCGGCATCGGCGCGGTGCTCGGGGCGTGGCTGCGGTGGGGGCTCGGCCTCTGGCTCAACCCGGTGCTGCCGGAGGTGCCGCTCGGCACGCTGGTCGCGAACCTGGTCGGCGGATTCGTGATCGGCCTCGCGGTCGAGTTCTTCGCCGCCTATCCCGGCGTCGCCCCGGAGTGGCGGCTCGCGCTGATCACCGGCTTCCTGGGAGCGCTCACCACGTTTTCCACTTTTTCCGCGGAGGCGGTCACGCTGCTTGCGCGCGCGCAGTACGCGTGGGCGGCGCTGCATATCGGGGTGCACCTCGCCGGCTCGATCTCGATGACGATCGCGGGAGTCGCCCTGCTTCGCGTGCTGGTGAGGTGACACGATGCGAAAGGGCATACGGCTGTCGTTTTATTTTCCCGAGGGTGCGCGGCACGGGCACCACTTGATGCACGAGTGGCTGCTGCAGGCGGCGCGCGACTGCGGGATCAAGGGGGGTGCGGCATTCCGTGCGATCGCCGGCTTCGGCCGGCACGGCCATCTCCACTACGGGCACTTCTTCGAGGAGGCGAGCAGGCACCTTCCAGTCGAAGTGCGGCTCGTCACGACGCCCGAGCTCGCGGAGCGGATGCTGGCGCTCGTGCGCGCCGAGCGCGCGAACGTGTTCTACGTCCAGTCCGAGGTCGTCTACGGCTGGGTGCCGGCCGATCCGTCAGAGGAGTGAAGCCGGCGATCCGCGGCCGGACGCAGCGTGCTTTACCCGGTCGAACGTTGCGGCTAACATAGTGCGCGTCGGGAGATGGCATTCCTCCCGTGACAAACCGCCCTGAGGCTGATGATGCCTGCGAGTCGCGCCCCGCGAGGGGGGCCTTGTAGGCATTCGATGCACGCCATCCCTGGGCTCCCCCTACGCGCGGTACGCCGCGTACGGCACGAGGAGCCCAAATGAACCGAATCGAGCCGAGTCGAGCCGCGCCGTGGCCCGGGGGCCACTGCGTCTGCCCACCACAGCCGCCAGGCGAACGGAGGGGAGGCTGCCGGTGACCGAGATCTGGACGCTTGCGGCGTTGTGGCTCGGGCTTGCGCTGATTGCGACGCTCGCTTCGATCCTGCTGCGGGTCGCGACCGCGTTGTCCGAGATCGTGGTGGGCACGATCGCGCAACTCGTAATCGGGGCGCTGCTGGGTACGGCGTTCCTGGGCGCGGACCAGTCCTGGATCAAGTTCCTCTCCGGCACCGGCGCGATCGTGCTCACGTTCCTCGCTGGCGCCGAGCTCGACCCCGAAGTCTTCCGCCGCAAGTGGAAGGAGGCGAGCGCGATCGGACTCATCAGCTTCCTCGCGCCGTTTCTCGGCTGCGCCGCGGCAGCGCGCTGGGTGCTCGGTTGGGATCCGATGGCGAGCTGGCTCGCCGGGATCGCCATGTCCACGACCTCGGTCGCTGTCGTGTACGCGGTGATGATCGAGTTCGGGTTCAACGCGACCGACTACGGCAAGACGGTGCTCGCCGCCTGCTTCGTCACCGATCTCGGCACGGTGGTCGCACTCGGGCTGATCTTCGCGCCGTTCACGTTGAAGACGGTTCTGTTCATCAGCGTGATGGCGCTCGCGTGCCTCGCCCTGCCGTGGCTGACCCCGCGCTTCTTCCGGCGGTTCGGCGAACGGCCTTCCGAGCTCGAGGCGAAGTATCTCCTGCTCCTCCTGTTCGCACTCGGCGCGCTCGCCTCCTGGGCCGAGAGCGAAGCGGTTCTCCCGGCGTACCTCGTCGGGATGGTGCTCGCGGGCACAGTCGGCAGGGACCATGTTCTGGTGCGGCGGCTGCGCACGCTGTGCTTCGGGCTGCTAACGCCGTTCTATTTCATCCGCGCCGGTTCATTCGTCTCGGTTCCGGCGCTGATCGCTGCGCCGGGCGCGTTCGTGCTGATGCTGGTGGTCAAAGTGCTTACCAAGATCGCAGGCGTGTATCCCGTGACCCGCGGCTTCCGGACCCCGAAGAAGGAAGGCATGTACACGACGCTGCTCATGTCCACCGGGCTCACCTTCGGCACGATCTCGGCACTGTTCGGGCTGTCGCACGGCATCGTGGACCAGGCGCAGTACTCGGCCTTGGTCGCCGCGGTGATCGCGAGCGCGGTCGTGCCGACGCTGGTCGCGAATGCGTGGTTCATGCCGCGGCACCTGTTGCCGGGCGCACGGGGTGCCGAGAGCGGCGCGGTCGCTCACACGGCCGCGGAAGCGCCGGCCAAGAGAGGTTGACGATGTACCGGAAGATCCTCGTTGGTTACGACGGGTCCGCGCCTGGCAGGAAGGCGTTCGATGCCGCGCTCGACCTGGCAGCCAAGCACGGCGCGGAGCTCCATGTGCTCACCGTTGCGCGCCCGCCGGAGATCGGGGACGACGTCGAGACCGAGGCGGTGATCGAGAACTCGCGGCGGTACCACCACGGCTTGTTGGCGAGCCTGCGACCCGCGGTCGCCGCGAAGGGCGTGAAGGCGCAGTACGAGGTTGCGGTCGGTCATCCCGCTGAGCAGATCATCTACCATGCCGACCAGAACGAGGTCGACCTGATTGTCGTCGGCGACCGCGGACGCTCGAAGTTCACGCGCCTGCTGCTCGGATCGGTGTCGAAGCAGGTCGTGCAGTACGCCGAGCGTGCCGTGATGGTGGTGCGCTGAGCCTGGCGGGAGGGGTAGTGCTCGCGATCGAAGTCCCCGGAGCGGGTGAGCTGCGACTCGAGCATCTCGTGCTCGACTACAACGGCACGCTGGCGGTCGACGGCAGATTGATCGTCGGCGTCGCTGATCGGCTGCGCGGCTCTCGCGCAGTCGCTGCAGGTCCACGTCGTCACCGCCGATACATTCGGGCAGGCGCGCATCGGCCTCGCCGGCCTGCCGTGTGCGCTGTCGGTGCTGCCGCCGGGTGAGCAGGACGAGCGCAAGCTCGAGTACGTGCGCGCTCTCGACGCGAACCGGGTGGTCGCCATCGGCAATGGTCGCAACGACCGCGCGATGATCGAAGCCGCGGCGCTCGGCATCGCGGTGATCCAGGTCGAGGGCGCCGCGGTCGAGACGCTCCTCGCCGCCGACATCGCGGTGTCTTCCGTGCTCGACGCGCTCGATCTGCTCGCGTCGCCGCTGCGGCTGGCGGCGACGCTGCGGCGCTGATCAGCCCCGCTCCGTCTTCAGCAGCTCGCGCAGCTCCGTCTTGAGCACCTTGCCGTAATTGTTCTTCGGCAGGCTGGCGACAAACCGGTAGACCTTCGGACGCTTGAAACGCGCGATGTGCTCGAGGCAGAGCCGGTCGAGGGCCTCCGCCGTCACACTGGCTCCCGGCCGCGCGACGATGAACGCGACGACCTCCTCGCCCCATTCAGGGTGCATCCGACCGACGACCGACACCTCGTGCACATCGGGATGGCGCAGCAGCACCTCTTCGACCTCGCGCGGGTAGATGTTCGAGCCACCGCTGATGATCAGGTCCTTCGACCGGTCCATCAGGGTGAGGAAGCCGTCGGCGTCGAGCGCACCCACGTCGCCGGTGTGCAGCGAGCCGCCGCGGAGCGTAGCCGCGGTCGCCTCGGGGTTGCGCCAGTAGCCCTTCATTACCGCGTCACCTCGCACGAGCACCTCGCCCGGCGCCCCGGCCGGCAGGGGCCGGTCGTGCTCGTCGGCGATTTGGACCTCGATCCCGGACTGGGCGACCCCCACCGACGCGAGACGCTGCAGGTGCCGGGGATGCGCGCTGTCGGCGAAGTGCTGGCGGCCGAGCGCGGTGATCGTCATCGGGCTCTCGCCCTGTCCGTAGATCTGCACGAAGCGCTGCCCCATCACCACGAGCGCGTCCTGGATGTCGGCGAGATACATCGGCCCGCCGCCGTAGACGATGGTCTTGAGCCCGTCGAGCGAGGGGTGCGCCGCACGCGCGTGGTCGACGAGACGCTTGACCATGGTCGGTGCGGCGAACATCGCGACGCCGGGATGCACGCGCGCAAGCTCGAAGATCTCGGCGGCGTCGAACCCGCCGCTTGCCGGGATCACCTGCTTCGCGCCGCGCAGGACGTGCGGCAGCGCATAGAGCCCCGAGCCGTGCGACATCGGCGCGGCATGCACGACGCAGTCGTCCACAGCGATCCCGTCGACGTCGGCGAAGTAGCAGAGCGTCATCGCGAGCAGGTTGCGGTGCGTGATCATCACGCCCTTGGGCTGCCCGGTCGTGCCGCTCGTGTAGAAGAGCCAAGCCAGGTCGTCGGGCGCCGCTTCGGCGACCGCCGGGCAGTCATCGCCGGAGCGGAGCCGGCGATACTCCTCGCTCCCGGCGACAATGACCCGCTCTGTGGCCGAGCTCGAGCCCGCGAGGTCCGGCGTCACGAAGCAGACGCGCGCGCCCGAGTGGTCGAGGATGTATTCGGCTTCCTTCGGATGGAGCTTCGCGTTGACGGGTACCACCGCGAGCCCCGCCCACCACGCCGCCCAGAGGATCTCGACGTACTCGGGCGAGTTCGTCATCAGCAGCCCGACGCGGTCGCCGGGCTCGAGGCGAAGCGCCGTGCGCAGCGCCGACGCCATCGCCGCACAATGCCGCGCGAGCGTGCCGTAGTCGGCCAGCACACGCTCGCCGGAAGCGACGGCAGGCCGGTCGGGGGCGACCCGGGCCGAGCGGGCGAGGAACTGGGCGAGGTTCACTACCTGGCGAGGAAGTCCCGGATCGCCTTGTCCGCCTGCGTGATCTGGAACAGCCCGTCGTAGTGACCGTTGTCCCCGTCGATCACGAACACCGCCGCCTCGTTGCCCTGCGCGCGCAGCGTTGCCGCGGCCTTCTCGGACATCGACGGCGGGAAGATGAGATCGGTCTTCGCCGGGATGAACAGGAATTTTGCGCGGATCGACTTGACCCGGTCCGTCACCGAGAAGAGCTGGTTCGCCTTCACCGTGTAGAGGTAGTGATTGGCGTCGACCGTCGCCGCCCGCGCGTGCCCGGTCTTGTAGAACTGCTCCTCGATCGCGTACGCCTTGCCTTGCAGCGGGTCCTGTCCCTCCACCGCCCACTTGCGGCCGAACCGTTTCTCGAGCGCGCCGCTGCCGCTCGCGGTCAGCGTCACGATCTTGAGCGCCTGCGCCACGCCCTCGAGCGGCTCCTCCCGGCCGTAGTAGTCGCCGTTGTTCCACTTCGGGTCCATGCTGATCGGCAGCGCCCAGACGTTGAGCATGCCGATCATGTACGCGTCGATCTCGAGCCCGGGACCGATCACCGCAATGACCCGGTCGACCATCTCCGGATACGAAGCCGCCCACTCGACCGACTGGATCGCGCCGCCCGAGGCGCCGACCGCGGCGTAGATCTTCCGGATGTCGAGCGAGTCGAGCAACCCCTTCTGCACGTTGATGAAGTCGCGCATGCTCACGACGGGAAAGGCGAGCCCCCACGGCTTTCCGGTGTCGGGGTTGATCGTCGCCGGGCCGGTCGTCGTGACGTTCTTGTCCTTGGTGTTGAGGTTCACTAGGGTGTCGGTCGCGATCACGAAGAAGCGATCGGTGTCGATCGGGCGTCCCGCGCCGATGATCGAGTCCCAGTATCCGGGCGCCTTGTCCTCCGGCGTGTATCTGCCCGCCGCGTGCGAGGTCCCGGTGAAGAAGTGCGACACGACGATGACGTTGTCCTTCGCCGCGCTCAGTTTGCCGTAGGTCTCGTAGCCGATGCGGACGTTCCGGATCGTCTTGCCGCCCACCGTCGTATACGACGGCAGGGTGAAGACCTCCTTCTTGACGATGCCGTCGTACGCGTACGCGGCCGCGGCCGCGAACCCGGCAGCGAGCGCGACGACCAGACGCGCGGCGGCGCGAAGGGTGACGTTCATGCGGATCCTCCTGAGGATTGTGGCGCGGGCCGCGCCGTCGGGTTGGCCCGAATTCTAGCGTCCGGACGTGCTATTGCGCCGTCCAGCCGCCGTCGATCGAGAGCGCAGCGCCGCGGATCTGAGCGGCCGCTTCCGAGCAGAGGAAGACCGCGAGCGCGCCGATCTGCTCCGGCGTGACGAACTCGTGCGACGGCTGCTTCTCGGAGACGAGCTCGAGCTTCGCCTTCTCCGCCGGGATCGACTCGCGGGCGGCGCGATCGTCGATTTGCTTCTTAACGAGCGGCGTCAGGACCCAGCCCGGGCAGACGGCATTGCAGGTGATCCCGGTGGTCGCGGTCTCGAGGGCTACGACCTTGGTGAGGCCGACGACGCCGTGCTTGGCGGTGACATAGGCTGCCTTCTGCGGCGAGGCCACGAGTCCATGCGCTGAGGCGATGTTGATGATGCGCCCCCAGTTGCGGCGCTTCATCTCCGGCAGCACTGCCTGGATCGCGTGGAAATTCGACGAGAGGTTGATCGCGATGATTGCGTCCCAGCGCTCGGGCGGGAAGGTTTCGACCGGAGCGGTGTGTTGGATGCCGGCGTTGTTCACCAGGATGTCGACCGCGCCGAGCTCCTGTACGGCGGCCCGGACCATCGAGTGGATCTCGGCCGGCTTCGAGATGTCGGCCCCGTTGAAACCGACCTTCACCCTGAACTCCTCGGCGAGGCCGCGGCGGAGCTGGTCGATGGCGCCGGCGTCGCCGAAGCCGTTGAGCATGATGTTTGCGCCCTCGGCCGCGAGCGCGCGCGCGATGCCGAGGCCGATGCCGCTGGTCGAGCCGGTGACGAGCGCCGATTTGCCCTTGATCATGGGTTCTCCTGCATAGGAACGGGTGGAGGGCCAGTGCGGAGTGTGCACTGCACCACGAGGGACGAGAGTATCCCGGAAAACCCGGGCGGTCGGGCAGAGAAGGCGCTGCAGGGGGGTGCCCCACAGCGCGCTGGGCTGGCCTGGAAGCGGCCGGAGGAGGAGGAGGGGGCCGCCCGCCAGGTTCAGCCCAGCGCGCAGGGACGCGATACGGGCTCGGTTGGACGCCCTAGATTCGTACGAGGTAGCCGCCGCGCTCGAGCTTGCGGAGGCGCGTTTCGAGCTCGGCCACCGACTGCGCGCGCGCGAGGTACTCCTCGATGCGGCGCCGGCGTGCGGTCTCGAAGACGCGTTCGACCCAGCTCCAGAAGCTCGCCAGGGTGGACCGGACCGCGGCCGCGCGCAGCGCGCGCGCCTGCCGCTCGATCGCGACGGTATCGACCGTCAGGGACTCGGCTGGCGAGTTTATTTTGCGTTGCAGCATTTCAGGCGTAGAATCAGTCGAAATCACCGCTTTCGGAGCTTCGATTTTGGGTTCCGGACCCCGCCGGATGATGCTGTCACCTTCATACATGGGAATTGCATATTTCATCGAAGAGTCCTTTCTACACTGCTGACCAAAATGGTTTTCCTGCAGTGCACATAACCACCATATATGGGCCAGGGAGGGTAATCCAATCGCTTGTTCCGATCCTCCCAATCGGCCTGGCCTATACTGTGTCTAAGTCAGCATTGCAGCGCACAAAATATGATCTCAGAGGGATCATTCTGGGACATACTTCCGCTTAATCTCCATGGAGCTCTATCAACTACGCAGCTTCGCCGCGGTCGCCGAAGCCGGGCACCTGACCCGGGCGGCGGAGAAGTTGCACATCAGCCAGCCCGCCCTGAGCGCCCAGATCAAGGCGCTCGAGGACGAGCTCGGTGTGGCGCTGTTCGAGCGGACGTCGAGCGGGATGACGCTGACGGCGGGCGGACAGCGCCTGCTCGCGGAGGCCGGGAAAGTGCTCGCGGCGGCGCAGCTGCTGCGGAACGAAGCCCGCAGCCTCAAGGGCGAGGTTGCCGGCAAGGCGTCGGTGGGGACGGTCCTCGAGCCCGATCTCGCGCGCGTCGGTGAGCTCCTGAGCGTGATGGTGGAACGCCATCCGCTGCTGCAGCTCGAGCTCCACCACGAGATCTCGGGCGTGGCGCTCGAGAAGGTCCGCGACGGGGCGCTCGACGCGAGCTTCTTCTACGGCGAGCTGACCCAGCCGTCGGTCGCCGGGCTCGCGCTCCGGCCGCTCGTCTATCGAGTGGCGGCGCCGGCCGTCTGGCGCAGCCGGATCGCCGGGGCCGGCTGGCCGGAAGTCGCGGCGCTACCGTGGGTCCTCACGCCGCCGATCAGCTCGCACAACCGCCTCGCGAGCGCGCTCTTCCGCAAGCACGGCGTCGAGCCCACCAAAGTGGTCGAGGCCGATCAGGAGTCGGTGATCAGTTCGCTCGTCGCGTCCGGCGTCGGGCTGTCGCTGATGCGGGAGGACGTGGCCCTCGAGCGGGAAGCGGCCGGCGAGATCTGCCTCTGGAACCAGGGCCGGGAGACCACCACGCTCTGGTTCATCCATCTGCATGAGCGGGCCGAGGATCCGGTGATCCGCGCGCTGCTCGAGGGATTGCGCGACACCTGGGCCCTTCACGAGGAACCGGTCGCACCGCTTCCCAAGCGCGCCGCGCGCCGCTGATCGCGGGCGACGCTCGCGCGATCGCG
This sequence comes from uncultured beta proteobacterium, assembly GCA_963789885.1. Classification (GTDB taxonomy): domain Bacteria; phylum Pseudomonadota; class Gammaproteobacteria; order Burkholderiales; family SG8-39; genus DATEDA01. The sequence continues at coordinate 354,218 of CAWBNB010000003.1, forward strand.
TCGGCGGACGCTGCGAACGGTCCGGCGGCGCACCGACCGGGCGTTCACGAGCCCGCGCGGTCCTACCTCGTGGCGAGCTTCGCGTTCGCCTGCGTCAGGCGGTCGATCAGCACCCGCATGAACGCCTTCTGGAAGCTCACCTGGCAGGCGGAGCTCGCGACCTTGAGCGCGATGGTCTTGATCTCGACGACGGTGATGTCGGTGTTCGAGGTGATGGTCGTGGTCCGGTGCGCGACTCTGTCGCTGAAGTAGAGGAGCTCGCCGAAGCAGCCGCCGCGGCGCACGGTGTTGATCGAGGTCCCGCCGATCGACACGTCGACCTCGCCTTCGACGAGGAGGTAGAAGCTCTCGCCCGAGTCGCCTTCGCGGATGATCACCGACTTCCTGGGGATGGTCCGCCACGCGCTGATCCGCAGCGCCTCCCACAGCGTCACGTCGTCGAAGTCCTCGAAGAACGAGAGCGTGCGCAGCTCGTTGAACTTCGCCGAATCGGAGATCGTCTCGCCCGCCAGGCGCAGCGCCGAGAACGCCTTCGAGAGGTCCTTGCCGAAGTCGATCCAGGTGTCGTAGCGGTCGGCCGCGTTCTTCCGCATCGCCTTGAGGCAGATCTCGTCGAGCAGCGGCGGCAGCTCCGGCCGCAGCTGCGACGGCACCGGCGGGGCGACGTTCAGGATCTCGTAGGTGAGCGAGAGCTGGTTCGAGGCGTTGAACGGCAGCCGGCCGGTCAGCATTTTGTACATTACGACGCCGAGCGAGTAGATGTCGGTCTGGTGCGTGACCTCCTCGAGGCGGATCTGCTCCGGCGACATGTAGGCGGGGGAGCCGATGCCGGTGAGCTGGGTCGTGTCCTGTGCCAGCGCTTCCTGGAAGGAGGCGCCGAAATCGCTCACCTTGATCTCGCCTTCGGGGCTGTACAGGATGTTCCCGGGCTTGATGTCGCGGTGGATCACGCCCATCTGGAACGCGTAATCGAGCGCCCGAATGCACTTGAAGATCACCTCCACTACCTTCGACAGGGGCAGCAGGTTGTCGATCTCGGTGTAGGTCTCGAGGGTGGTGCCCTTGACGTACTCCATGACGATGTAGCTGTACTCGGGCTCGCTCACCGCGTCGTAGATCGCGACGATGTGGGGGTGGTTGAGGCGGCCGGCGAGCGCGGCCTCGGCGAGGAAGCCCTTGCGGAGGAGCTTCGCGGTCTGCTCGCTCACGCTCTCCTCGAAAAAGAACACCTTGATCGCGACGTCGCGGTCGGCGAACGGGTCGCGGCCGAGGTACACCCGGCTGGTGGCGCCGCGCCCGATCTCCTGCGTGATCGGGTACTTGCCGATGCGCCACTCGAGCTCGAACTTCATCATTTTCGCTGGTCGATAAGGGACTTGCGAGTGTACCGTGGGGTGGCCCGGGGGCAGAATGGCAACTGCCCGGTCCGCTTGAAAAAACCGGGAATTGTCCGCAGTTACGAAGGGTCTATTCGAGACGACGGAGGCTGCGATGAGGCTCGACCGCTTGACCACCAAGTTCCAGCAGGCGCTCGCCGACGCGCAGAGCCTCGCCGTGGGCGCGGACAACCAGTTCATCGAGCCGGTGCACGTCCTTGCGGCCCTGCTCGACCAGGAGGACGGCGGAACGGCATCGCTCGCCTCCCGGGCCGGCGTCAACGTGCCGAAGCTCCGCGAGGCCGTGCGCAAGGCGATCGACCGCCTGCCGAAGGTCGAAGGCCACGGCGGCGAGATCCAGATCGGGCGCGACCTCTCCAGTCTCCTCAACCTCACGGACAAGGAAGCGCAGAAGCGCGGTGACCAGTACATCGCCTCGGAGCTCTTCCTGCTTGCCCTGGCCGACGACAAGGGCGAGGCGGGCCGCCTGCTGAAAGAGGCGGGCGGGAGCAAGAAGGCGATAGAGCAGGCAATAAAGGCGGTGCGCGGCGGCGAGTCCGTCGCCAACCCCGAAGCCGAGGGCCAGCGCGAGGCGCTGAAGAAGTACACGCTCGACCTGACCGAGCGCGCCCGCCAGGGCAAGCTCGACCCGGTCATCGGCCGGGACGACGAGATCCGGCGCGTGATCCAGATCCTGCAGCGCCGCACGAAGAACAACCCGGTGCTGATCGGCGAGCCAGGCGTCGGCAAGACCGCGATCGTCGAGGGCCTCGCGCAGCGGGTCGTGAACGGGGAAATCCCGGAGACCCTGCGGAACAAGCGCGTGCTGTCGCTAGACATGGCGGCGCTGCTCGCCGGGGCGAAGTACCGCGGCGAGTTCGAGGAGCGCCTGAAGGCGGTCCTCAAGGAAATCACCCAGGCCGGGGACATCATCGTCTTCATCGACGAGCTGCACACGATGGTCGGCGCCGGCAAGGCCGAGGGGGCGATCGACGCCGGCAACATGCTCAAGCCCGCGCTCGCGCGCGGCGAGCTCCACTGCATCGGCGCGACCACCCTCGACGAGTACCGGAAGTACCTCGAGAAGGACGCCGCGCTCGAGCGCCGGTTCCAGAAGGTCCTGGTCGAGGAGCCGAGCGTCGAGGCGACGATCGCGATCCTCCGCGGCCTGCAGGAGAAGTACGAGGTCCACCACGGCGTCGACATCACCGACCCGGCGATCGTCGCCGCGGCCGAGCTGTCGCACCGCTACATCACCGACCGGTTCCTGCCCGACAAGGCGATCGACCTGATCGACGAGGCGGCCGCGCGGATCAAGATGGAGATCGACTCGAAGCCCGAGGCGATGGACAAGCTCGAACGCCGCATCATCCAGCTCAAGATCGAGCGCGAGGCGGTGAAGAAGGAGAAGGACGAGGCCTCGCGCAAGCGCCTCGGGCTGATCGAGGAGGAGATCAAGCGGCTCGAGAAGGAATACGCCGACCTGGACGAGATCTGGAAGGCGGAGAAGCTCGCCGTCCAGGGCTCGCAGCACATCAAGGAAGAGCTCGAGAAGGTCAAGCTCGAGATGGAGAGCGCGAAGCGCAAGGGCGACTGGCAGCGGGTCTCGGAGCTCCAGTACGGAAAGATCCCGCAGCTCGAGGCGCAGCTCGGGAAGGCCGACGCGATGGCGAAAAGCGCGGAGAAGGGCGCGGCGAAGCCGAAGCTCCTCCGCACCCAGGTTGGCGCCGAGGAGATCGCCGAGGTCGTGTCGCGCATGACCGGCATCCCGGTGTCGAAAATGATGCAGGGCGAGCGCGACAAGCTCCTCTTCATGGAGAAGAAGCTCCACGAGCGCGTCGTCGGCCAGGACGAGGCGGTGCGCCTGGTGTCGGATGCGATCCGCCGCTCGCGCTCGGGCCTCTCGGACCCGAACCGGCCGTACGGCTCGTTCCTCTTCCTCGGTCCGACCGGCGTCGGCAAGACCGAGCTCTGCAAGGCGCTCGCGGGATTCCTGTTCGACTCCGAGGACCATCTCATCCGCGTCGACATGTCGGAGTTCATGGAGAAGCACTCGGTCGCACGGCTGATCGGCGCGCCGCCCGGCTACGTCGGTTACGAGGAGGGCGGCTATCTGACCGAGGCCGTCCGGCGCAAGCCCTACGCGGTGATCCTGCTCGACGAGGTCGAGAAGGCGCACCCGGACGTGTTCAACGTCCTGCTGCAGGTGCTCGACGACGGCCGGCTGACCGACGGCCAGGGGCGCACCGTGGACTTCAAGAACACGGTGATCGTCATGACGTCGAATCTCGGCTCGCAGATGATCCAGGCGATGGCCGGCGACGACCCGGGGCTGATCAAGACCGCGGTCATGGCCGAGGTCAAGACGCACTTCCGGCCGGAGTTCGTGAACCGGGTCGACGAGATCGTCGTCTTCCACGCGCTCGACGAGAAGCACGTGAAGGACATCGCGAAGATCCAGCTGCGCTTCCTCGCCGACCGGGTGGCGAAGCTCGACATCCGGCTCGAGGTGAGCGACGCCGCGCTCGCGGAGCTGGCGAAGGTGGGCTTCGACCCGGTCTACGGCGCGCGGCCGCTCAAGCGGGCGATCCAGCACATGATCGAGAACCCGCTCGCGAAGGCGATCCTCGAAGGCCGGTTCGGGCCGAAGGACGTGATCCGCGTCGACTGGAAGCGGAACGAGATGGCGTTCGAGAAGGGCGGCGAGTCGGCCGCACGCGCGGCGGCCTGACGGCGCCGGGGCGCGGCACCGACCTGTAGCGGGCTAGCTCCTGGGGACGAGAGGCAGTGGCGTCCCCGGCGCCGTCGCGCCCGGCACGGGCAGTGACCGAACGCGCGCGATGCTCGAGATCGTCCCATAGCGTCGCCGTGTTCTTGCGGAAGATCGTGTCCGCGTCGGCCTTCACCACCCACCAGTCTCCGCGCTCGAGCTCCGCGCGCAGCTGCCCGGGCCCCCAGCCCGCATAGCCGACGAAGAAGCGCACCGCGGCGGGCGGCTTGCGGAGCAGCTGCTCGATCGTCGCCGGCTGCAGAGCGATGTAGACGTCATCGATCACCGGGAGCGATTCTCCCGGGCTCGCGGCGGCCTGGAACACGGCAAACAGCCCGACGCGCGCGACCGGCCCGCCGAAGTGGAGCGGCTCGGTGAACCGCGCGAGATCGGCGTTGCCTGGAAGGAGGTCGGCCAGCGACTGCTTCGTCGGCCGGTTCAGGATGAGGCCGACGGTGCCGCCGTCCGGCGCGTGCGCGACGAGCACGACCGTGCGGCTGAAGTTCGGATCGAGGATGCTCGGCTTCGCGACCAGGAAGAAGCCGCGCTCCGGGGCCTGCGCGGATGCTGCGGCAGCGCCAAGGGCGAGCGCTGCCGCGAGGAGAGCGGCAACGCGCAAGCGCCCTCTCCCTCAGTCGAGGGCCGGCGCCGCGCCCGCCGCTGCGCCGGCGTTGATCTGCCGGGCCATCCGCAGGAGCTCGTCCCAGAGCTGGTCGGTGTCCTTGCGGAAGACCGTGTTGATGTCGGGATTCATCACGAACCACAGGCCGCGATCGATCTCGCGCCGCAGCTCGCCGGGACGCCAGCCCACGTATCCCACGTAGTAGCGAGCGTCGTTCGGCCGCTCCTCGATGATCTTGTCGATCGTGTTGACGTTGATCGCGAGGTAGAGGTTCGCCATCACCATGAGCGAGCCCGCGCCCGGGCTCTTGTCGCCGCGGACGACCGCGACGAGCGCACTGGTCGAGAAGGGGCCGCCGAAGAACACCGGCTCGATGACCTTCTTCGACGGCTCGTGCTCGGGGAAGAGGCTCGCGAGGGATCGCCGCGTCGGCTTGTTGAGGATGACGCCGATGTGGCCGCCGCTCGCGGTCGGGCTGGCGATGACCACGCTTTGCCGGTACTCCGGATCGCGGAATCCCGGCGCGGCGATCAGGAACACGGCCTGATCCGCGCTCGGCGCAGTACCGGCTTGCGCCGCGGCCGGTTGGGGGAGTACCGCGACCAGCACGAGCAGGCCGGCGAGCACACTCGAAACCATTCTCATCGCATCACCCTTCGTTGCACACCGCGCGCAGCTCGACAGCTCGTTCCCGCTTGTTACCTATTGTAGCGAGCCGACCTCGCGGTGTCGAAAGCAGGTTACCAGATGGTCATTCACCATGCCCACCGCTTGCATGAAAGCGTAGCAGATCGTCGAACCCACGAACCGGAAGCCGTGGCCCTTGAGGTCCTTCGACAGGGCATCCGACACGCTCGTGCGGGCCGGGACCTGCCCGAGGCTGCGGCGGCGGTGCTGCAGCGGACGGCCGTCGACGAATCGCCAGAGGTAGGCGTCGAGGCTGCCGTACCGCTCGGCGATCGCGAGCGTCGCCCGGGCGTTGTCGATGGCGGCGGCGATCTTGAGCCGGTTCCGGACGATGCCGGCATCGGCCATGAGACGGGCAACGTCGCGCGCGCCGTAGCGTGCGACGCGCGCGGTGTCGAAGCCGCCGAACGCCCGGCGGTAGTTGTCGCGCTTCGCGAGAATCGTCGACCAGGACAGACCGGCCTGGGCGGCTTCGAGTATCAGAAACTCGAAGAGGACGCGGTCGTCGTGGACCGGGACTCCCCACTCGGCGTCGTGGTAGCGGACGTACTCGAGGCTGCCCAGGCACCATGGGCAGCGCTTGAGGTGCGCAGTTTCCCGCGGGTGCGCAGCGAACGGTTTCGCCGGCACCTCCGCGCTCAGGCGGTGAACGCCTGGATGCCGGTCTGGGCGCGGCCCAGGATGAGCGCATGGATGTCGTGGGTGCCCTCGTAGGTGTTGACCGTCTCGAGGTTGATCACGTGACGGATCACGTGGAACTCGTCCGCGATGCCGTTGCCGCCGTGCATGTCGCGCGCGATGCGGGCGATCTCGAGCGACTTGCCGCACGAGTTGCGCTTGATGAGCGACACCATCTCCGGCGCGGCGCGGCCCTCGTCCATCAGGCGGCCGACGCGCAGGCACGACTGCAGCGCGATCGTGATCTCGGTCATCATGTTCGCGAGCTTGAGCTGGATCAGCTGGTTCGCCGCGAGCGGGCGCCCGAACTGCTTGCGGTCGAGAACGTACTGCCGGGCGCGGTGCCAGCAGTCTTCCGCCGCGCCGAGCGCCCCCCAGGCGATCCCGTAACGGGCCTTGTTGAGACAGCCGAAGGGGCCGGCGAGTCCTTTCACCCCGGGCAGCAGGTTCGCCTCGGGGACGAGCACGTCGTCCATGACGATCTCGCCGGTGATCGACGCGCGGAGCGACATCTTGCCTTCGATTTTCGGTGCCGAGAGGCCCTTCATCCCCTTCTCGAGGACGAAACCGCGGATTACCCCGTCCTCGGTCTTCGCCCACACCACGAACACGTCGGCGATCGGCGAGTTCGTGATCCACATCTTCGACCCCTTCAGGACGTAGCCGCCGGAGGCCTTGACGGCACGCGTCTGCATCGAGCCGGGATCGGAGCCGTGGTTCGGTTCAGTGAGCCCGAAGCAGCCGACCCATTCGCCCGTCGCGAGCTTCGGGAGGTACTTCTGGCGCTGCGCCTCGGTGCCGTAGGCGTGGATCGGATGCATCACGAGCGAGCTCTGCACGCTCATCGCCGACCGGTACCCGGAATCGACGCGCTCGACTTCGCGTGCGACGAGGCCGTAGGAGACGTGGTTGACGCCGGCGCAGCCGTAGCCGTCGATCGTCGATCCGAGGAAGCCGAGGCCGCCGAGCTCGTTCATGATCTCGCGGTCGAACTTCTCCTTGCGGGTCGCCTCCAGCACCCGCGGCTGGAGGCGTTCCTGGCAATAGGCGCGCGCGCTGTCGCGCACCATCCGCTCGTCCTCGGTGAGCTGGTCCTCGAGGAGGAAGGGGTCGTCCCACTGGAACACCGGCTTTGCTTTCACGTCGGGTGCGTTCATGACGGGCTCCTCGGGATCAGGTGTCGGAGTGGAGCAATGATAGACCAAGGGTGGCGCGCCGCCGCAGCCACGGGCTCGCGCGGTAGCGCGGATCGGCCGTTGCGGCGTGCAGGCCCTCGAGGATCTCGAGCACGCGCGCGGGCCCGATCGCGTCGCCCCAGGCGAGCGGCCCGCGCGGGTAGCCGAGCCCGAGCGTCACCGCCAGGTCCAGATCCTGCGGCGAGCAGATCCGCTGCTGCGCGATGTCGCAACCGATGTTGACCACGTGCGCCACCACGCGCTGGGCGATGAACCCGGGGCTGTCGCGGATCACCGACACCGGTACCCCGTCGCGCGCGAAGAGCGCGTGCGCGGCGTCGCGCATCGCCGGGTTCGTGGCGGGGTTGGTCATCAGCGTGCGGCGCTTCGTCAGGCCGAACAGTGCATCGACCCCGACCGTCCGGGTCGGGTCGACGCGCGCCGCGAGCGCGGCCGTCGTCGTGTCCCGGCCGAGCGGCGCCACCAGAACGAGGGAGTCCGGTCCGGGCCGATCGCCGCGGTCGACGCCCGCGCCGAGCTTCGCCACCGTCGCGGCGACGTCGTCGTGCAGCCCGTGGGCCGCCACCCAGACTTTCGGCACTTTGGCGTCGGGCACCGGGGCGACGGGCATCGGCTTCGCGGCGCCCTCCGCATACTCGTAGAAGCCGTGGCCGTTCGACTTCCGGCCAAGCAGGCCCCCGACGACCCGCTGGCCGGTGAGCGGGGAGGGCCGGTAGCGCGGCTCCTGGTAGTACTGGCTGTAGATCGACTCCATGACCGGGTGCGACACGTCGAGCCCGGTGAGATCGAAGAGCTCGAACGGGCCCATCCGGAACCCGGCGCAGTCGCGCAGGATGCGGTCGATCTCGTAGAACTCGGCGACCCCTTCGCGCAGCGCCTGCAGCGCTTCGGTGCCGAAGCCCCGCCCGGCGTGATTCACGATGAAGCCGGGCGTGTCCTGGGCGCGGACCGGCGTATGGCCGCACCGGCGCGCGAGGGCGGTGAGCGCTTCGGTCACCCACGGCGCGGTCACCACGCCGCCGATCACCTCGACCACCTTCATCAGCGGCACCGGGTTGAAGAAGTGGAAGCCGCCGACCCGCTCCGGCCGCTTGCACGCGGCCGCGATCGCGGTGACCTGCAGCGAGGAGGTGTTGGTCGCGATCAGGCACTCGTCCGTCACTACCCCCTCGAGGTGGCGGAACAGCTCGCGCTTCGCCTGCAGGTCCTCGACGATCGCCTCGACGACGACGTGGCACGCGGAGAGCGGCGCCGGCACGTGCGCGATCTCGATCAGGCCGGTGGCGCGCGCGGCCGCGTCCGGCGGGATCCGGCCCCGCTCCGCCAGCTTGGCGAGCGTCGTCGCAATGTAATCCCTGGCCGCTGGCGCGGCGTCGGAGCGAGTGTCGTAAAGCACGACGCGGATGCCCGCCTGCGCGGCGATCTGCGCAATGCCGCGGCCCATGATGCCGGTGCCGACGACGCCAAGGGTAAGGTCCGGACGCTGGATGTCGAGCGGCATGATCTGGCCTGTCTCCGGAAAATGCGTGGGTTATGCGCCGCGGCAGTGCGCCCGGCGGATTCTAGCGCTGCACCCCGCCCGCGACGCGCGATTGACGCTCGGCCGGGTTTTCGGGCAATCTCCCGCGGGAGCGCTTCGCACTGCGAGGCGCGCCGGCTCGAGTCGAAGAGGCCGTCCGGAGGCCCGCAGTTCCGCCGGCGCGCGAGGGGGCGCGATTTCCACAGAACACTGGAGGGGCTGATGTACAAACGGATCCTCATGGCCTACAACGGCACTCACGAGGGCCGCACCGCGCTCTTCGCCTGCGCCGAGATCGCCGCATTCGCCAAGGCCGAAGCGCACCTGCTCGCCGTCGCGAGCATGCCCTCGAGCATGTTCCTCACCGAAGGCTTCCTCCCCGAGGAGCTGATCGAGGAGGAGAAGAAGCGCATGCAGGGCGTGCTCGACGAGGGCCTCGCGACGCTCAAGGAGCACGGCTTCTCGGTGTCCGGCCATCTCGCGGTCGGCGAGCCGGTCGAGGAGATCTGCCGGCTTGCGTCCGAGATCAAGTGCGACCTCATCGTCGTCGGGCACAAGCAGAAGCAGTCGTTCGCCGCCCGCTGGTGGCGCGGCTCGGTTGGAGCGACCCTGCTCGACTACGCGCCCTGCAGCCTGCTGGTGGCGCTGGCGCCTTGATCGCGCCCGCGGCCGGGCGCGGCGATACGCCGCGCCGGGTCGACGAGCTCGCGCCGCGCGGCGCGGAAGCCTTCGGGGATTCCAAGGCCCTGGTCGAGGCCGGCCGGACGCTCGACTACCGGCAACTGGCAGAGGCGGTCGCGGCGACCGCAGCACTCCTCACCCGCCTGGGCGTGCGGGCCGGGGATCGGGTTCTGATCGTGAACGAGAACTGCGCTGCGGTGATCGTCCTCGCACTGGCGGCGAGCCGTTGCCGCGCATGGCCGGTGCCCGTAAACGCCCGGCTGTCGGCGCGCGAGATCGAGGCGATCCGCAGCCACTGCGTGCCGCGGCGGACGTTCTGCACTGTGGAGGTGTCGCCGGAGGCGGCGGCGCACGCGAGGCGGCTCGGCGGTGAGCCGCTCACGCTGCCCGGCCTCGGTGCAGTCGGCGTCTCCACCCGCGACGAGGCGGCCGTTCCCGAGGCGGTTTACGACGACCCCGCGAAAGGCGTCGGCACGCTGATCTACACCTCCGGCACGACCGGCGCGCCGAAGGGCGTCATGCTGTCGCACTCGAACTTGCTGTTCGCGGCACGCTCCGGCGCGACACTTCGACGGGTTGGGCCGGGCGACCGGGTGTACGCGGCATTGCCTGTCTCGCACGTGTTCGGCCTCGCCTCCGTCGCGTTGAGCACGCTGTTCGCCGGCGCGGCCCTGCATCTCGTCCCGCGCTTCACGCCCGAAGGATTCGCCGCGGCGCTCGCGGTCGAGGGCGTGAGCATCGTGCCGGGCGTGCCGGCGATGTACGCGCGCCTCCTCGACTACGCGCGCCGCTCCGGGAAGCCGCTCGTCGCGCCGCGGGCGCGCTTCCTCTACGCGGGCGGCGCACCGCTCGATCCCCAGCTCAAGGCCGACGTGGAGCGCGTATTCGGCCAGCCGCTGCACAACGGGTACGGCCTGACCGAGACTTCTCCGAGCGTCGCCTCGACCCGGATCGACTCGCCGCGCACCGACCTGTCGATCGGTCCGCCGGTGCCCGGGATCGAGGTCCGGATCGTCGATGGCTGCGGGACGCGTGGTGGAGCCGGCGGCGAAGTCGGCGAGCTGCACATCCGCGGGCCGAACGTGATGCTCGGCTACTACCGCGCCCCGGAGCTGACGGCAGAAGTGGTGAGCGCCGACGGCTGGTTCAACACCGGGGATCTCGCGCGCGCGGACGTCGACGGGAATCTCTTTATCGCAGGGCGCAGCAAGGAGCTGATCATCCGCTCCGGGTTCAACGTCTACCCGGTGGAGGTCGAAGGCGTCCTCACGCAGCATCCGGACGTCCGCCAGTGCGCGGTCGTCGGTCGCGCGGTGCCAGGAAACGAGGAGGTAGTCGCGTTCGTCGAGGTGCGCGAAGGTTCGCCGGTGACGCCCGCCGAGCTCACGGCCTTCGCAGCGGAACGGCTCGCACCCTACAAGCTGCCCGCAGAGATCGTCATCCTGCCGGTATTGCCGGCGAGCGCGACCGGCAAGGTGCTGAAGAGCGCTCTGCGCGAGCGGGCGCAGAACAAGCCTACTTGAGCGAGAAGTCCACCCGCTCGGGCTTGCCCTTGTCCTTGATGCCCTCCGTGCCGAGCTTCGGCGCGACGAGGAACACCCGGTCGGCAGGGACGCTGCCTTTGCCCACGAGCCAGTCCTTCGCCGCCTGGGCGCGCTGGTTCGCGAGCTGGCGCAGGTCCTCGTCGGTGGCCTGCGCGTTGGCGAGCATGAGCTGCTCCATCTCCGGCACCGGGAGGTCGCGCGCGATCCCGATGGCGTTGCGCGGCTTCGGGAAGCTCGCGTCCTTGTAGGCGGCGGTCAGGTACTTCGGGTACTCGCTCGGCTCGACCTTGATCTCGTCGAGCGATGCGGTCCCTTTCCCGGTTTCCTTGACCTTCTGCGCCTTGACGTGGTTGTCCACCGCCGCGCGCTTCAGGCCTTCGCGGTCGGCGGCCGGGTCGACGCGTCCGCCGACGTCGAGCTTCAGCCCCGGGCGCTCGGTGAGCGCCTTCGCGATCGATTTCAGCTTCGTCTCGTCCGCCGAGTCGAGCTTGGCCGAACCGGGGTCGAACTCGAGATAGGCGAGCTCCTCGCCGCCGCCGAACATCGCCCCGAGCAGCGCGAACGGCGCGGTGGCCGCCTTCACGACGAGGTTGACGATGACCTGGATGATGATTCCGCCGACGCTGAACTGCGGATCGTCGAGCGAGCCGCCGACCGGCAGGTTGATGTCGATGACGCCGTTCCGGTCCTTCAGCAGCGCGACCGCGAGGAGCACCGGGAGCTTGGTGGCGGTCGGGCTCTCGACCTTCTCGCCGAAGGTGAGCTGGTCGAGGTAGACGTTGTTCTCCGCGGTGAGCTTGCGGTTCTCGACGAGATACCTGACCTTCACCGAGAGCTTGCCGCGCTCGATGCCGTAGCCGGCGTACTTCATCGAATAGGGCGAGAGCGGCGGCAGCTCGATGTCGGTCGCGGCGGCCTTGATGTCGAGGAAGAGGTCGCGCGCGAGCGGGTTGATCCTGCCGGTGATCTCGAGCGGCGCGACGTCGTCGACCCTGCCGCGCAGCTCGACCTCGCCGGGCGTGTCCGGCGTGATCGCGCCGACGGTACCGCCGACGCCGGTGAGGTTCGCCGAGTAGTTCGGTCGCACGAAGAAATCGCTGAAGTTGATGTTGCCGCCCCGCAGCGTGATCCTGCCGACCGCGATGTTCGCCGGCATCGCCGCCACCTTCACCACCTCGGCGATCTTCGCCTCGGTGCTCGCCGCCGCCGGTTTTTCGGACGCAGGGTGCTCGCCCGCGACCGCCGGTGCGCCGCCGCCGGCGCCGGGGCGCTTCGCCAGTCCCTGGAGATTGAACGTCCCGTCCGGATTGACGATCAGCCGCGAGTAGAAGTCCGCGAGCGCGACTTCGTCGGCGCCGACCTGCAGGGGCTCGAGCGTCGACTTGACGCCGCCGACGTGGAGCGACTTCCACTTGAGGAGATCCTGGGACGTGGGCTTGTCCACCGAGGCGAAGTCGGTGACGTTGACGTCCCCGGCGTAGCCGACCTTCGGTTGCCCCGCGGGCGGCAGATCGAAGTCGAGCACACCTTTCGCGGACACCGCGCCCCCGGTGATCCCGATGTTGAGCGCCTGGTCGACGTAGGGCTGGAACGGCGCGAGATCGACCGTTCGGACGTCGACGTTCATCCGGCCGGCGACTGGGTTCGTCGTAAGCGGACCAGAGACGGCGAGCCGGCCGGTCTTGTTGACCGTGGCGCGGATCGACGCCTTGCCCTTCATGCCCTTGACGTTCCCGAGGTCCTCGCCCGTCACGTCGATCCCGGCCACCTGGACCTTCACCGGCGATGCCGTCGTGCGGTCCTGGAAGCTCACTGCCAAGCGCTCGAAGTGCAGCCGCTTGGCTCGCACCGCCCATTCGTCGCCGCCGCCCTTCGCCCCCGGTGTGCCGGTAGACGGCGCGGTCTTCAGCACGCGGGCGAAGTTGAGCTGGCCGTCCGCCTCGCGATCGATCGTGCCGATCGCATCCCGGCCGGTGATCTCGCCGAGCACGATGCTCTGCTTGGCGAGGTCGGCCGTCCCGTCCTTGACCTCGATGATCGGGATCCGCCAGAGGGGATCCTTGTCGCCCGGGAGGTGCAGGCGCAGCGACTTGATCGTCGCGGCGAGCTCGCTCAGGCGAACGTCGAGACGGCCGGCGTCGAACGCGGCCTCGACGCGCGTGCCGACGTCGAGCGTCCCGTCCGCAACTTCGAGGTTGAGCGCGCTCTCGTAGTACGGGTAGAGCGCGCCGAGCCGGAAGCCGATGGCAGCGACTTTGCCGTCCGCGCGGATCGGCGTGAGCTGCACGCTGCCGTCGTACGCGAACGTGCCCTTGGCGTCGGTATCGAAGCCGAGCTTCACCGCGGCCTTCGCATCGGGGGCATTGCTCAGGCCTTGAACCGCGGCGGCGATGTTCAGCAGCACCACCTGGTAGGGCTTTGCCGGCACCTCGTCCGTCACGTGCACCTTGCCGTCGCTCACCTTGATCTCGCCGACCGTGAACACGAACGGGTCGGCGGGCGGCGCTGCGGGTTTCGAGTCCGACGGCGGCAGTTCGGGGGCAAGCTTCAGCACGTTTATCTCGCCGCTCTTCACCCGCGTCAGATGCGCCTCGATCCCTTCGATCTGCACCGACTTGACGTCGGCCTTGCGGCCGATCGCGTCCAGCGAGCCGATGGCGACGCTCAGCGCGGGCAGCCCCAGGACCGGCGCGCCAGCGAGGTCCTGGACCAGGAGCTTGGTGAGCGCGACGTTGCCCGACAGCGTGAGCGACTTCGGCGTGTCCCCGACGGTGGTGAAGGCGAGCGCAACCCGGGTATCGAGCTGTCCCGACGGCAGCTTGAACTTGAGCGGAACCGGGGAGTAGTCGATGTACTTGGGAAGCTGCAGCGCGTCGAGGTCGATCTTGAGCGTCGTCTCGTGCGTATCCTTGAACGGCCTGGATTCCCCGGTGAGTTTGAACGGTGCGTCGTTTACCTTGGCCGCGAGGAGCGGCTGGACCTTGACGTCGGCATGCGTCGGGATGGTCGAGATGAAGGGGATGCCGACCTGGATCTCGGTGACCGAGTGCCGGTTCCGTTCCGGGCGATCGTCGAAATCGACGCGGCCGTCGACGAGCTCGATGTTGAACAGCGCGATCCTGGGGGGAGGTCCCTCGCTCTTCGGCTGCTGCAGCGCGTCGTCGATGAGGTCCTGGAAGTTGTAGGTCTTGTCCTCGTTGCGGACGATCCGCAGGTGCGGCTTCACCAGCCGGATTTCGTCGAGCACCGCCGCCAGGCGTAACAGGGATCCGAGCGAGGCGTTGACGTACAGCTCGTCGAAGGTCAACGCCGGCTCGGGCCCGGTGCGGTCCTTCATGACGAACCTCCGGACGGTGACCGCGAGCGTGTACGGGTTGAACCGCAGTGACTCGATCGTCACGTCGCGCTTGAGCTCCTTCGACAGCATTTGGACGAGATAATGCTTCGCGATCGGCGGGACGATGAGGAAGCCGATGACGCCGATGGCAACGACGATCCCCAGGATCCACCAGCCGATGCGGCGAGCGCGAGGTGTTCTCACGAAGTTGGCCGCGGATGCAGCGGCATTGCGAGCGACGTTCTGCATGGGAACTCCAACCAACCCGGGGATCGTTGAGTGGTGCGAACGGCGTGGACGGCAAAGATTAGCAGGGATCATGGCAAGATGCGCCGCATGGCGAGGGCGCGAGCGGGCGGGTGAAGACGGGCAGGCGCGCCGGGCCGCGAGTGTCGCCGCTTGGCGATGGGGCGGTCCTCCTTACCCTCGCCGATGCCCTGGAGCTCGACGCGAATGCCCTCGCGCGGCGCGTTGCCCTGGAGATCCGGGGCCACCGGCTGGAGTGGGTGACCGACGTCATCCCTGCGCTCGTGACCGTCGCGGTGTGCTTCGATGCGCGTACCGCGCGGGAGGCCGGGGAGCGCCGTGCGACGCTCGAACGCATGCTGCTCGAGGCGCTCGACCGCGCCGCGGGCGCGCAGGCCGACGCGCCTGCGCGCACGGTCGACATCCCGGTGTGCTACGAACCGGCGTTCGCGCCGGACCTCGCGGAGGTGGCGCGGCAGACCGGGCTCCCGCCCGACCGGATCGTGGAGCTGCACGTTGCGGCGCCGCACCGGGTGCTCATGATCGGGTTCGCTCCCGGACATCCCTACATGGGCGGGCTCGATCCGCTGCTCGCGGTGCCGCGTCGCGCAACGCCGCGGTTGCGGGTCGAGGCCGGATCGGTAGCGATCGCGAACGCCCAGACGTCGATCTACCCGTTCGCGACGCCCGGCGGCTGGAACGTCATCGGCAGGACGCCGCTCGCGCTGTTCGATCCGGAACGCGACCCGGCCAGTCTGCTCGAGCCCGGCGACGCAGTCGCGTTTCTGCCGATCGGGCGCGCGGAATTCGAACGCATCGCCCGCGAGCAGCCGACACCATGAGCCTCCGCGTCGTGCGCCCGGGGGTCCTTGCCACCGTTCAGGACCTCGGCCGGAACGGGCTGCAGCATCTCGGCATCGTTACGGGCGGTGCGATGGATCCGATGTCGCATCGCGTCGCGAACGCGCTCGTCGGGAATCCCGCGCAGGCAGCCACGCTGGAGGTCGGGCTGTCCGGTCCCGAGCTGGCGTTCGACGACGATGCGCTGATCGCTCTGCACGGGGCCAGGTTTGCCGTCGAGATCGATGGTGCGCCGCTGCCGCACTCGCGGCCGGTGCTCGTGCGCGAGGGCGCGCGGCTGCGGATCGCGCGCGCCGAGGCCGGTTGCTTCGGTTATCTCGCGGTCGCCGGCGGAATCGATGTCCGGCCAGTGCTCAACAGCCGCAGCACCTATCTCGCGGGCGGTTTCGGCGGATGGCGGGGGAGACCCCTTCAGCGCGACGCGATCCTGCCGCTCGCACGCAACGCGGCGGCGCTCGGGGTGGCCCGCTTCGCGCGGGCGACGCGTCGTCGGCGCTCGATTGCGGCGGGGCGTTGCCAAACGGTGGCCTGGTTCGCTCCCGCCGCGACCCTGCCCGAGCACGATGCCCCGGTCGTCCGGGTCGTGGAGGGCGTGCACGCCGGGCTCTTCACCGAGGCGGCGCGCGTTGCGTTCTTCGCCGAACGCTGGCGCATCGCTCCGGATTCGAATCGCATGGGCTTTCGGCTGCTCGGTCCGAAGCTCGGGCTCGCGGCCCCGACCGATATCCTGTCGCAGGCGACCTGCCTCGGCACGGTGCAGGTCCCGCCGAGCGGCCAGCCGATCGTGCTGATGGCCGATCACCAGACCACCGGCGGCTACCCTAAGATCGCGGAAGCGATCGCGGCCGATACGCCGTTGCTCGCGCAACTCGCACCGGGGGCGTCGCTGCGGTTCGCTGGCGCGACGCTCGCCGAGGCCGATGCCGCACGCGAGGCGCTCTGGGCGCGGGTCGACACGCTCGTGCAACGCATACTCTGGGAGTTCGGCGATGAAAGCGATTGACCTCAACTGCGACATGGGCGAGAGCTTCGGGGCGTGGAAGATGGGCGACGACCGCGGGATGATGCCGCTCATCTCGTCGGCCAACGTAGCCGCGGGGTTCCACGCCGGCGACCCGTCGACGATCCGCGAGACCGTCGCGCTGGCGGTCGAGCACGGCGTCGCGGTCGGCGCGCACCCGTCGCTGCCCGATCTGCAGGGGTTCGGGCGGCGAGCGATGAAAGTGAGCGCACGGGAGGTCTACGACCTGGTGCTCTATCAGGGTGGAGCGATCGAGGCGTTCGCGCGCGCGGCGGGAACCAAGCTCCATCACGTGAAGATCCACGGCATGCTGTACAACATGGCCGCCAAGGACGCCGAGCTATCGGACGCGATCGCCCGCGCGGTGCGTGACCTCGGGGGTGGCGTGATTCTCTACGGTCTCTCCGGCAGCGCCATGATGGACGCCGCCGCGAAGCTCGACGTGCGCGCGCTGGGAGAAGTATTCGGCGACCGGTCGTACCAGCCCGACGGCACGCTTACGCCGCGCGGTCAGCCCGGCGCGATGATCACCGACGCAGCCGTCTCGGTGGCGCAGGTCCTGATGATGGTGGAGCAGGGCAAGGTCCGCGCCCAATCGGGGGTGGACGTTCCGGTCGATGCGGGCACGCTCTGTCTGCACGGCGACCAGCCGGACGCGGTGCGGTTCGCGAAAGCGCTGCGCGAAGCGCTCGCCGCGCGCGGGATCGAGGTCCGCGCGCCGTGACGGGGCTGCGGCGGCGCGGCGTCCCGGCCGATCTTGCGGCTGGGGACGTCATTCGCCCCTGCGGGCCCGCATTCCCGATCAGGGGAACCAGGGTCCTTGACCGACCGTCGCCCGCGGGCCGACGAATGTCTGCACTCGCAGATAACCCGGCATGAATTCGCGTGTGCTCGCGAGCCGCATGCCGATCGAGCGCAGCATTGCCTGGGTGCTGTCCTGCGGATCATAGAGGTTGTTGCGTCGGGTCACGACCACGACCGTGCGGCGGTCGCGCAGCGCCTGCGCCAGCGGCCGCAGGTCCTGACCGACAACCGACGGCGTGCACTTGCCGGACGGGTAGCGTGCGGCGCGCCCCGGCGCGGGAAAGTCCACCGGAACGCCGCGCATCGCGACGTTGGTATGGGCGACGGAGAGAGCATGCCCGAGGGGCAGTGCGAGCTCATTGGGCACCAGCAGCACGAGGGCCTCGCGGCCGACCCCGCCCACGATGTAGCTGGCGATGTCATCCCACTGCTCCTTCCGATCGACTTCGGTGTAGAGGGGAATCGCCGCCGCCACCCGCAGGGCCGCCAGCCCGCCGACCGCAGCCCGCCGCAACCACAGCCGGTCGACCGACGCCAGCGCGACGGCGAGACCGACTACGAAGGGCGGCGCGATTCCGATCAGCGCGCGCGCCAGAAAGATCGGCTTGATGGTGACGCTTACCAGGAAGTTGAGCGCCACGGGCAGCGCCACCAGGCAGGCGAGGAGCCACGTCTCGCGCCTGAGGCCGCGACGCCATAGCGCCGCGAGCCCCGCGACCCATACGAGAGCCAGTGCGCCGAGGACACCGTACGAGCCCAGGCCAACCACGAATCGCAGCTCGTTGAGGACCCGCCACAGATCCGGCCGCGGAATCCAGAAGTCCGAGGCGATGCCTTGGGCCTGCATCAGGTAGACGGGCAGATAGGGCAGCCAGATCACGGTCACCACCACTGCCGCCATCGCCATGGCCGGCTTGATCGACCGGCTCTGACCGTCGAGGATGATCAGGCACAGCGCCATCGTGGCGAGCGCGGCCAGTAGCAGCACCGATGTATTGTTCGACCATAGTGCGATGGCCAAGCCGGCGGTCATCGCCATCCAGCCCGGCCGCCCGTCGACGTCCGCGCGCAAGGTTCGCAGCACGCGCAGCGCCCCGAACACGACCAGCGCGGTGCCGAGCGTGACCAGCGAATAGGGCCGCGCCTCGTGGGCGAACTCGATCTGGAATGGCGCGACCGCGGTGAAGAGGCCCGCGATCCATCCGGCCCGCGCTGAGATCTCCCGGCCGGCGAGCAGTGCCACGGCCGTGGTGGCGACGCCCACGAGCGCACCGAGCGCACGCATGGCAGCGGGGCTCTCTCCGGCGACGGCCATCCAGAGCTTCAGCAGCGCCGCGTAGAGCGGGGGATGGGGATCGCACTGGGGAACGAGATGCCAAAGGTCGTCGAGCGTCTGCCGGGCGTCCCACCAGGAGTAGGCCTCGTCGAGCCAGAGTGGCTCCGAGCCGATTCCATAGAGACGCAGGTACGCCGCCAGCGCCAGGATGGCAACCCAGCCGTGCCAGTTCGCGCCCCCCCTCATCGGGCTGCGACCACCCTCAATCCGGTCATCCTCCGTTCCCCATGTTGTCCACCGCTCGTACACCCGGCGGTGGTGGATACAGCCTGGTAGTGGCGATCTACATACCCGAATGCTCATTAACCCTCAAGGGCGTTCGCCCGGTTGACCGGGATGCCTCCGATCCGGATGATCCCGAGCGCAATGAACCGTCGCCGAAACGTGCTCAAACTGGCCGCGGGACTGGCCTTGGCTTGTGGCGCGCCGCGGATTCACGCCCAGGCCACCGACCCGAAGAACAAGCTCGGTCTGGAGGTCGACTTCGTCCCCACACCGCACGAGATCGTCGATGCCATGCTCCGGCTGGCGAACGTGAAGGAGACCGACGTGGTGTACGACCTGGGCTGCGGCGACGGTCGCATCGTGATCGCGGCGGCCCAGAGGTTCGGTGCGCGCGGCGTTGGCATCGACATCGACCCGGACCGCATCAGGGAAGCCGTCGAAAATGCGCGACAGGCCGGCGTTGCCGAC
The DNA here is from genome assembly GCA_963789885.1 of uncultured beta proteobacterium. Taxonomy (GTDB): domain Bacteria; phylum Pseudomonadota; class Gammaproteobacteria; order Burkholderiales; family SG8-39; genus DATEDA01. Next base: position 373,589 of record CAWBNB010000003.1, read on the forward strand.
CGGGTGAGATTCGTGCAAGGCGACCTCTTCGAGGCCGACTTTCGCGACGCCACCGTGGTCACCCTGTTCCTGAAGTGGAACTACAACCGCAAGCTGCGCCCACGGCTGTGGCAGCAGCTCAAGCCCGGCACGCCGGTCGTCTCGCACGAGCACGACTTCGGCGCGGACTGGCCGCCCACGAAGCGGATCGATGCCAACGGCAAGACGGTCTATCTCTACGTCGTGCCGGCCGGGAAGTGACGGTCGCCGCTGAAGGAGTCTCTGGGCAACAAAAAGCCCGCACATTCGCGAGCTCAGGGATGCTGCTGGATTGCCTTGGATGACAAATTGGTGGAGGCGGCTGGAATCGAACCTGGACGGCGCTTTCATAGGAGAAACCGCAGTACCAAATAGGTTCGCGGGCGTGGAATACCCCATCGCTGCCCCCGGGTGCTCGGTGGACTTCCGGAACGCGGCGCAGGAATTCCGCGACTTCCTACTTGCGATTGCGACACACCGCGATCGGTGTCCGCTGAGCGATGTGACTCTCGCGAATTCGCTCGCCGATCCACGCATCGATCACGTCGCTCGGCCAAGCGACCGCGCGAGCGCCGATCGCCACCGGCCGCGGAAACGTGCCGGCGGCAACGCGAGCTAGATTGAGCTTCGGGATAGGCCGGTCCGCGCCCGCACGGCCGGCAGGCGGAGCAGGGAGGTAGCGGTCATAGGCTCTTCTCCTGGATCGCTATGGGCGTCACCGCCCGAGGTAGTTCAAATGCGCAGCTGCGCATTTGGCCTATTTAGGCCAGTCCGCCGTTATGCGCAGCAAGGGCCTCAAGCCGAGCGACCCGCCTATGAAGTAGATCGCTCTGGCTGCACATAACGATTCCAAGATCGTCCTCCACGGCGGCCGCTGGGGCCGCCGTCAACGAGGAGACGATCATGGATTCGCTCAACTCCGATGGGTCCGGCGCGCTGGCGCTGGAGCCGTTGTGTCAGGCCGCTGCGCATGAACTGCTGATGCGCAGCTACACCATCCGCACCCTGAACCGCTACAAGCGGGTGTGGGAGCAACTGGCCGACTTCGCCCGTGCCGAGGGCGGTTCAGCGGTCTACTCACGCGACCTGGCCCTTCGCTTCGAGCAGGCCTTCGGCCTTCGCGACGGCGAGGTGCTCGTGGCCGGGCAGCGGTGGCGACGGCACCTCGTCTATGCCACCAAGGTGCTCGATGACTTCGCCCGCACCGGCACCATCACCCGTTTCACGGTCGAGACCACCGGGCTGCGCGTGCCGGTGGGCATGCACAAGGCGCTGCGCGAGTACGAGCAGTACGCCAGGGAGCGCCGGCATCTGCGGTCCACCAGTCTGGCCGAGCGCATGCACAACATCGCAGTCTTCCTCGACTTCCTGCGCACCCGAGGCCTGGAGTCGCTGGACACGCTACAGGCAGAGGACCTCAGCGCCTTTGTTCGGACCCGAGCGGCCTGGAAGCCGAGAACCGTCGCGCGCGTGTCGTCCGGCCTGCGGCAGTTTCTGAAGTACCTGTTCATGCGCGACATCCTGCCGCGTGACCTCAGCACCGCGATACCGACGATCCGACTGGCAAGTAATGCCACGGTGCCTTCGGTGTGGGAGCCGGAGCTGGTCGAGCGGCTGCTCGCCGTGGTCGATCGCAGCTCACCCAAGGGCAAGCGTGACTACGCCATCTTGCTGCTCGCCGCACGCTTGGGCCTGCGCCTGGGCGACATCAAGCGTCTCACACTCGACCACCTGCACTGGGCCACGTCCACGCTCGAGATCGTCCAGAACAAGACGGGTGAGCCGCTGGTCCTGCCTCTGACCGAGGAGGTCGGCACCGCGCTCATCGACTACCTGCGTGCAGGGCGACCTCCGGTAGAGCACCGGCACCTATTCACCAACCTGACCCCGCCGTTCGAGCCCATCTGCGAGCGCGATCGCCTGTACCGTGTGGTCGCCTTCTGGCGGGAGCTGGCCGGGATCAAGTTCAGGACGCCGCAGCGCCAGGGCCTGCATTCGCTGCGCCACACCCTGGCCACCCGGCTGCTCGGTGCACAGACGCCGTTCCCGGTCATCTCCGCCGTGCTGGGGCATGCCTCTCCGGCGACGACCTTCATCTACGCCAAGGCCGATGTGGAGATGTTGCGCATCGCCGCCATCGATCCGGAGGAGGTGCGCCATGGCCATGCCTCGTAAGCCCGTGACTTTCACCGGCGACAGTCCCTTGGCACCTCTGATGGCGCAGTTCGTTCAGGAGAAGCGGGCCTGCGGCTACCGCTACGACGAATGCGCGGGGAGCCTGCGGCGCTTCGACGCCTATCTGTGCCGCCAGGGCTTACAGCAAGTCGAGCTGCCAAGGGCTCTGGTTTCATCGTGGCTGGCCAAGCAGCCGCACGAAGCCGGGAAGACCCTGAACTTAGCCCGTTTCAGTGGACGCCAACGGTGAGGGCGTAGAGTTTTCCACGGCCGGGCGCGTGCGGCGCCTCACACGCACGCGCACGTGCCCGGCGGTGGGAAACTCGGACCATCGTCAGGCCGCCTCCTTCGCCGCGAAGCGGCGCTCGAATTCGCGCGGCGACACGTAGCCGAGGGAAGAGTGACGGCGACGCGGATTGTAAAAGGTCTCGACGTAGGAAAAGACCTCCGAGCGCGCCTGGATGCGCGTAGCGTAGCGCCGCCCGTTCACCCGTTCTACCTTCAGCGTCTTGAACCAGCTCTCCATCGGCGCATTGTCGTAGCAATCGCCCTTGCGGCTCATCGAGCAGACCATCCCGTACTGCTTGAGCAGCTTCTGGTAGTCGTGAGCTGCAATACACCGAGCCGCGGTCGCTATGGTGAACCAGACCGCGCGGCGGCCGACGCTGGAAGTAGGCCATCCCCAGGGCCGCAATGGCGAGATGCCGGTCGTTTCGCTCACTCATCGCCCAGCCGACGATGAGTCGCGAGTACAGGTCGAGCACGCAGGCGAGGTACAGCCAGCCCTCGTCGGTCCAGATATAGGTCACGTCGGTGAGCCACACCTGGTCGGGCCGCTCGGCCACGAAGTTCTGCTCGAGCCGATTGGGCGCCACCGGCAGCTTGTGCCGCGAGTCGGTGGTGGCGCGAAACTTCCGTCTATGCCGCGCCGCGATCCCGTGCTTGTTCATCAGACGCCGAACCCGGTTCAAACTCACCACGTTGCCCTGTTCGCGCAGCTCCTCGTGCACCCGCGGGCTGCCATAGTTGCCGTCGCTGGCCAAGTGGATGGCGCGGATCTCGCCGAGCAGACGCGCGTTCTCCCGCTCCCGTGGCGAGGGCCCACGTCCACGCCAGGCGTGGTAGCCGCTACGCGACACCTCGAGCAGCTCGCACATCCTCGGCACCGGGTAGCGCGCTCGATGCGCATCGATAAAGGCATACCTCACAGCGCATCCTTCGCGAAGTATGCCGCCGCCTTTCGCAGGATCTCGCGCTCCATCTTCAGCCGCGCGTTCTCCGCCCGCAGCCGCGAAACCTCCGCCTCCAGATCGCTCACCGGATGCCCCGCCGGCCCCTGCACGACCTTGCCCGCGCGCGCCGCGCGCACCCAGTTGGCCAGGCTCTTGGCCGGTAAATCCAGTCGCCGCGCCGCCTCCATCAGGCCCACCTTCTCGTCCAACACCAACTTCACGGCCTCGGCCCGGAACTCAGCCGTGTACCGCCGTTTCGGAATCCTTTGCATCTGACACCTCCATTTGCGATCGTAAAAACCTCAAACGTTGGTGTCCACTTTTTCGGGCGAAGTCCACGATCCTCGTCGTCGTGTTCGCCCTCAACTTCATGGACCGGCAGATCCTCGCGGTCCTGGCCGAGCCGATCAAGCGCGATCTCGCACTTTCCGACACCCAGGTCGGGCTCCTGTACGGGTTCGCATTCGCGGTCTTCTACACGGCCCTCGGAATCCCGCTTGCAAGGCTCGCTGATCGCTTCGACCGTGCCCGCATCATCACCTGGTCTCTTGCGCTCTTCAGCCTCATGACAGCGCTGTGCGGTGCGGCGGCGGGCTACTGGCAGCTATTGCTTGCACGCGTGGGCGTCGGGGTCGGCGAGGCGGGGACCAACCCGCCGTCGCACTCGATGATCGCCGACCTCTATCCGGTCGACCGTCGCAGCACCGCGATGGCGATCTTCGCCCTCGGTCCCTGCCTGGGTGTCCTGCTCGGCTTTCTGGTGGGCGGCTGGCTCGGGCAGATCCTGGGATGGCGCGCCGCGTTTCTCGTCGCCGGTGTCGCGGGGCTCGTGGCCGCCGCAGTGGCCCATCTGCTGCTCAAGGATCCCGGGCGGGTCGACCAAGGCAGCGCAAAACAACCGCATGCGCTACCCGGGCCACGTGCCGTGTGGCGTACCCTGTGGCGGCATGCGTCGACGCGCCATCTGTTCATGGGGGCGGCCGCATGCAGCATCGCCGCGTATGCGGCGATCGGTTGGCTGCCGGCGTTCCTGATCCGGTCTCACGGCATGTCCGTGAGCGCCGCGGGAACGGCGCTGGCGCTTACGATCGGAATCGTGGGCGGCGCGGGCACCCTGCTCGGCGGCCTGCTCGCCGACCGCATCGGCAAGCGCAACCCGGCGTGGCGACTGCGGATCGTCGCCATCGCGTCCCTCGCCGCGATCCCCGTCTGGCTGGCGATGCTCTTCGAGGCGGGCTCTGCCGCGACGCTGGCGCTGCTCGTGCCATGCAGCGCGTTGCTCGCCTTCTATCTCGGGCCGACCTTCGCGATGGTCCAGTCGCTGGTCGAGCCGAGGATGCGCGCGGTCGCGGCCGCGCTGCTGCTGCTCGTCATGAATCTGATCGGGCTCGGATTGGGGCCGGTCGCGGTCGGGATCCTGAGCGATGCGCTCCAGGCAGGACATGGTGCCGATTCCCTGCGGCTTGCCCTGCTCGTCGTGCCGCCGGTGTACCTCTGGGCGGCCTATCACTACGAGGCGGCCGCGCGGACGATTTCGGCCGACCTTCGGAGCGCCACGGAGCTGACCTCGGAGGGGGAGGCGGCGTGAATCGGGAGCTTCGGGTCGCGACGGGAGCCGGCGCGCCAGCGCCGGTGGAGCTACCGCTTGACGAACGACTGAGGTTCGAACGCCTCCTCGCCAATCTCTCCGTCCGCTTCGCCAACGTTCCGGGCGATGCCGTCGAAAGCGAGATCGAACGGGGCCTGCGCGAGCTCATTGCGTTTCTCGGATTTGACCGTAGCACGTTCTTCGAACTCGCCGCGGACGGCGCGATGACCACGCTCTGCTCGGTCGCAGTCCCGGGGGTGGAGCTCGTTCCGGTCGGGCCGTGGCTCGGCACCGAATTGACCTGGTACGCAGGCGAACTGCGCGCTGGTCGGGTGGTCAAGCTGGCGTCGATGCCCGACGAGATACCCGCCAAAGCAGTCGCCGAGGTCGACTATGCACGGCGGATCGGCATCCGCTCGAACCTGACGATCCCCTTGAGCGTGGGCGGGCGCGTGATCGGCGCAATCGCGTTCGGCGCATTCCGGACGACTCGAATATGGCCCGACGATCTCATCGCCCGGATCCGGATGGTGGGCGAGATGTTCGTGCAGGCGATCGCGCGCAAACGCGCCGACACGGAGCTCGCGGCCGCGATGGCGGAGATCAAGCAGCTCAAGGACCGTCTGGAGGAGGAGAACGCCTACCTGCGGGATGCCATGCACGACACTCCGCCGGGCGGCCTCACGAGCCACGCGCCGGGCTTCAAGCAGGTGCTCGAGGAGATCGCGCAGGTTGCGCGGACTCCGTCCACCGTGCTCCTGCAGGGCGAGACGGGGAGCGGCAAGGAGGTGGTCGCGCGCGCGATCCACGAGCTCAGCGACAGGCGCGAGCGGCCGATGGTCAAGGTCAACTGCGCGGCGCTGCCTGCGAATCTGATCGAGGCGGAACTCTTTGGCCGCGAAAAGGGCGCGTACACCGGGGCGCTTGCCCGCCAGATGGGGCGCTTCGAGCTCGCCGACGGCGCGACGATCTTCCTCGACGAGGTGGGCGAGCTGCCGCTCGAGCTGCAGCCGAAGCTCCTGCGGGTGCTGCAGGACGGTGAATTCGAACGGGTGGGCGGCGCGCGGACGATCAAGGTCGACGCGCGGGTCATCGCCGCGACCAACCGCGACCTTGCGCGCGCGGTGGAAGAGGGCGCGTTCCGCAAGGATCTCTTCTACCGGCTGAACGTCTTCCCGATCGAAGTGCCGCCGCTGCGCGAGCGGCGCGAGGACATCCCGATGCTCGCGTGGGCGTTCGTCCGGGAGTTCAGCGAAGCCATGGCGAAGCCGATTGAGGCCATCGACGCCGATTCGATGGCGGCGCTGCAGGCTTACTCGTGGCCCGGGAACGTCCGCGAGCTCCGCAACGTGATCGAGCGCGCGATGATTCTCACTCGCGGGACCACCCTGAAGATTGCGCTCGCCCCGGTATCGACGCGGGCACCGGCGGTTAAGCCAGATTCCGGCACCCACAGCGGCGCCGAACGGACGCACCTGCTGCGGGTGCTGGAGCGCTGCGGCTGGCGCATCCGCGGGCCGGGCGGCGCTGCAGCGGCGCTCGACATGAAGCCCACCACCCTCGAGTCGCGCATGAAGAAGCTGGGGTTGGCGCGACCGGGTCACGACTCCGGGACGTCGTAGGTCCGCTCGCACCTCGCGCGGCCGCGACGGCCGTGCGAGCCCAAACCCCACGCGCGACTTTGGTTGCCGGCCCGACGCTGACCGGCGCGGCACGCAAGCAGTTCGTCCGCGAAACTCCAAGACTCGGAATTTCTCCGAAATATCGGAGATGCGGGTCGTAGGCCGCGGTGCTCTCGCCGCGATCATCCGGCTCCAGCCCCTTGATTCCTAGGAGGTTCCACCGCCACGGACGCCGGTAAGCGCTGCTGGCGCGTTCGTTGCTGAACCAGCGTGGGTGGCAGTTCGAAGTTCGCGACGAGGCGGAGGGCGACGGACGTGCTGACGGTGAGAGGCCAACGCGTGAAGCCTGGACTGAAAGCGGACGGAAGAGATAGCGATGAACGCGGGAAGTCATGCCGATGATCGTATTCACGCTGCGCGTGGTGGCGCCGACCGCGAAGCGACGCGAGATGGAAAAGAGCGTGGGGGCATTGCTCGGCCGGACGCGCGTTCAGCCGGGCTGCATCGACGCACGGCTGTACGCCGATACCGAGGACCCGAACGCCTTCGCGCTGGTCGAGGCGTGGGCGTCGCGGCCCGAGCTCGATCGCTATCTCGCCTCCGACGTCTACAAGACGATCGTCGCCGCGATGGAATCGTCGACTGTGCAGCCGGAGGTGCGGTTCGACACCGTCGAGCGCACCGGCGGGATCGAGGTGTTCGCCGAAGCGCGCCTGGCGCGAGGGCAGCGGCACACGGGTTTGAACGGCAGGGACAAGCGGTGAGAGGGATGACGGCATGCACTGTGCAGTCCTGGCTGTTGCCCGAGTACGCCCAGAAGTTGATGCAGATGCAGCGGCGACAAGGCTAGCGACTAGGCCTCGGCGCCATCCGTCCAAACGTTACCAGGGGAGTCACCCAATGAAGCTCCATCGACTGATCACCACCGGCGTACTGATGCTCTCCCTCGCGGCCGGTAGCGCGCTCGCGCAGACCGAAAAGGCGAAGAAGCAAGCCGAGGTCAAGAAGGTCACGGCGGCCTCGCTCCAGAAATTCTACAAGGCCGACCCGAAGCTCAAGGGCGAGGTGGCGAAGGCGCCGGGCTACGCCGTCTTCACGACGTACGGCCTGAGCTTCCTGGTCGGCGGCGAGGGCGGCAAAGGGGTCGCCCACAACAGCAAGACCAAGAAGGACACGTTCATGGACATGGCGCAGGCGAGCGCCGGGTTCCAGGCCGGGATCTCGGAGAACGAGACGCTGATCATCTTCAAGTCGCCCAAGGCGCTCGCGCAGTTCATCGACAAGGGCTGGGAGTACGGCGGCGGGGGCGCGGTGCAGGCGGGCGCGGCCGGCAAGTCGGCCGGCGCGGCGGAGGGCGTGATCCCGGAGGCGCAGTACTACACGCTCACCAAGAACGGGCTGCAGGTGGGTGTCGCGCTCGAAGGGACGAAGTTCTGGAAGGACAAGGCGCTCAACTGAGCTTTCCCGACCTTTGCTTGGGTGGACGACTGGCGTGTCAGATGCATGGACAAGAGCTTATTCGTCTGTGTTCGGATACCGCGGGACATTAGCCCGCACGATGTAGCAACTCGATCAACGAAAGGAGCTTCACATGCGTAGAGAACTCTTGCACGCCGTCGCGGGGCTTGCCTTCGCGGTGTGCGCAGCCTCGCCTGCGCTCGCACAGACGCAGGCAAAGTACACCCCTGAGCAAGCGAAGGCTCTGGAAGATTGGACCTATGCCGTGGCCCTCGACGCCGCCAACTGGGGTTCTCCGGCGGTCATCATGTACAACATGCGGGCGAGCGATGCCGTCGGACCCAAACCCAAGGCAGCGCCGAACACCATCTGGCGCATGGAGAACATTTCCACTCCGCAACTTTCGGTGGAGTCGGGTTACGTCACTCCGAACGTGAACGTCATCTACGGCTTCGGCTTTCTGGACCTCGGCCCTGAGCCGATCATCCTGTCGGTGCCCGATTCCAAGGGGCGTTACTACCTGGTGGAAATCGTCGACATGTACTCCAACGCCTTTGCCTACGCCGCGGGCACCGCGACGGGCTACAAGGGAGGCAAGTTCGCTCTCGTCGGCCCAGGATTCAAGGGAACGCTTCCCGCAGGCGTCCAACGGATCGATTGCCCGACGCGCTGGACGCTGATTCAGCCTCGCGTCCACGTCATCAACCCGGCGGATCTTCCGGGCGCCCAGAAGGTCATGCAAGAGATCACGGTACAGGGTCTTGCCAAGTTCTCCGGCAAGCCCGCGCCGGCGGCGCCTGCCTACAACTATGCGATGCCGAAGGTCACGGACGCCAAGCAGCCTGCCAGCGCCATGAACTACACCGATCCGCTGCAGTTCTGGGAAATCTTCTCCGCCGTGATCAATGAGAACCCGCCGCCCAAGGATCAGGTCACGGCCGTGTTGCCGAATTTCGAACCCCTGGGAATCAAATTGGGCAAACAGTGGGATCGCGCGGGTATAGATCCCGTCGTGCTCAAGGCCATGGAGCGGGCGGCCAAGGACATCGGGCCGATGTTGAGCAACCTGCCCTTCGGTCAGGTCGTCAACGGCTGGTTCATGCCGGCGCCCACGATTGGCAATTCGCAAACCGACTACCGAACCCGCGCAATCATCGCCCGGATCGGTCTGACGGCGAACACGCCGAAGGAAGCTGTGTATTACCAGGGCACCGTGGACAGTAACGGCCAGCAGTTGACGGGCGCGAAGAAATACACGATCACCTTCAAGCAGACGCCCCCGTTCATCGCTCCGGGTTTCTGGTCCCTGACGATGTACGACGCCAGCAACTACTACACCGTTCCCAATCCGATCAACCGTTACTTCCTCGGAAGCGACACTCCGATGAAGAAGAACAGTGACGGGACTACCACCATCTACATCCAGAAGGACAGTCCCGGTGCGGACAAGGAGTCCAACTGGCTGCCGGCGCCGGCAGGAGCGTTCTACTTGATCCCGCGAGCGTATTCGCCTGGTAAGGCCATGGTCCAATCCCTGTCCAATGCGCAGGCCTACTCCGCGCCGCCCGTGGTGGAAGCGAAATAGGCAGGCACGCGGACCAGCCGTTGCAGCAGACGGGGCCGGCGTTACGGCTCTTCGCGGGGATGAAATCCCCTCATCCAGCCCCGCTGCTGAGCTAGGTTGGCCCGAGGAAGTACCGCAGCGGGCGGCCCGAAAAAGGGCTGCCCGCCACCTATCCTCCTCTGCAATGGCAGACGCCCTCAGGTTTCCCAGCAGGTACCTTTCCAAAAGAAGACCGCCATGAACCCTGCACGCTCCATTTCGGCATTTGCGCGTCTTCTTGTGCTTGGTGCCCTATTTGCTCTCGGCGCGCGCGCCCAAGCCCAGACCGATCCGCTGCCTTCGTGGAATGACGGTCCGGCCAAGCAGTCCATCGTCAACTTCGTCAAGGCGACCACCACCCAAGGCGGCTCGCAGTTCGTGCCGCCTGGAGAACGCATCGCCACCTTCGACAACGACGGCACGCTCTGGGCCGAGCAGCCGATGTATTTCCAGCTGCTCTTCGCCCTCGACCGGGTGAAGGCGCTCGCGCCGCAGCACCCGGAGTGGAAGAACAAGGAGCCGTTCGCCTCGCTGCTCAAGGGCGACGTGAAGGGTGCGCTTGCGGGCGGGGAGCCCGCGATCGTCGAGATCGTCATGGCCACGCACGCGGGCATGACCACCGAGGAGTTCGAGAAGATCGTCAAGGACTGGCTTGCGACCGCGAGGCATCCCAAGTTCAAGCGGCCCTACACCGAGCTCGTCTATCAACCCATGGTCGAGCTGCTCGCCTATCTGCGGGCGAACGGCTTCAAGACCTTCATCGTCTCCGGCGGCGGCATCGAGTTCATGCGGCCGTGGACGGAAAAGGTTTACGGCGTCCCCCCCGAACAGGTCGTCGGCAGCAGCGTCAAGACGAAGTACGAAATGCGCGACGGCAAGCCCGCGCTCGTGCGCCTGGCGGAGATCGACTTCATCGACGACAAGACCGGCAAGCCGGTCGGCATCAATTCGCACATCGGTCGCCGGCCTGTCGCCGCATTCGGCAACTCGGACGGCGACCAGCAGATGCTGGAGTGGACGCAGGGCGGCAGCGGCGCGCGGCTGATGATGCTCGTGCATCACGACGACGCCGTGCGCGAGTGGGCCTATGGGGCGGACTCGAAGATCGGCACCTTCAGCGACGCTTTGATGGCCGAAGCCAAGGCGAAGCAGTGGACGGTCATCAGCATGAAGAACGACTGGAAGAGGATCTTTGCGTTCGAGTAGGCGCAAGGGATCACTCCAGCAAGGCGCGTCGAGACCGCCGCGGAAGGACGAACGCAATGCATGAAGCGAAAGAGCATTCGCGCCGCCGCCCGGCCGATCACTCGTCCGTCGGATCCACCGCCGAGTGCCGAGGCGGCTGGGTCCGGATCGGGGGAGCGGGCGCTCGGCTGAACCGCGATTGGCGGAGCTGCGCGAGCGAATCGCGGATCGCCTCGGCGAGCCGGATTTTCTCGGGCCAGGACAGCGCCTTCCTGCCTCTTTGCCACTGCGCCGCTCTTTCGAGGCGTTCGCGCACGTCACTCATCGCCGAACCTCGCTTCGAACCGTCGCCAGGCCTCCGACAATCCGTGCTTCGCCGCAAGGCGCGCGATCTCCTCACGCGTCGCAGCGGACGACTCGAGCAACGCGAGGATACGAGCGTAGTCCTTCGCGCGCCCGACGCTCAGCGCGATCGTAGCGAGGTAGTCCGCCCGCACGACGCGGAACGGAACGCCCTCGAAGTCCGCCGTATCCGCGTGCTTCAAGGCCTCCTCCGTAAGCGGGCTGAACGCCGGCACGAACTGCACCGGCCAGGCGCCGACACGGATGGCATCGCCCTCCGGGGCAAAGCCCCGCCGCGCGCAGAAATCGTAGACGCCTGCGAGGACGTCCATCCGCTCCGGCGACGCCACCGCGATGAGTACGTCCGCATCGAGGGTAGCCACAGCCTCGGTGTAGCGCATCTGCGCCATCGCCCCGAACAGGGCGTAGTCCTCGATCACGCCCGCGGCCTGCATCTCGTTGAGAAGCTGCGCCAACTCCTTCATCGAACTAAGTTATCACACCGGGCGGGCCTTGAGGCCGGGTCGCAGGTCGGCGCAATCCTCGGGAGCGCGTACCTCCCAGAGCCCCTTCGAGCCAGGGCGTGGCTGTGCGCAGTGTCGCTTGCCGCATTCGCGCTGCCCGCGACCGCGGTCGACACGCGCGAGTTGGTTGACGCTTTGTCGCCGCAGGGAGACGACCGGGCCCACCATGCCCGACTCGCTAAGGAGGATGGACGTGCAAGCACGCTCGCGCTGGATGGTAATACTGGCTGCCGGCCTGGCGGGGGTGTCCGGGGCTGCGTTCGGCGATGACACGGAAGCATTGGCGAAGGCGGCGCAGAACCCGATCGCGAACATGATCAGCCTGCCGCTCCAGAACAACACGACGCTCAACGCCGGACCCGAGAAGCGGACGCAGAACGTTCTCAACATCCAGCCGGTCATTCCGGTCAAGCTCGACGAAGACTGGAACCTGATCACGCGGACCATCCTGCCGGTCATTTCGCAGCCACCCTTTGCGCCCGATCAGGACCGGGTGAACGGCATCGGGGACACCCAGGTCGAGCTGTTCGTCTCGCCCGGCAAGCCGGGCAAGCTGATCTGGGGCGTCGGACCGATCCTGCAGCTTCCCACCAACTCCAACGCGGCGCTCGGCACCAAGAAATGGGGCATCGGCCCGGCGGCGGTGTTGCTCACGAGCGAGGGCCACTGGCTGTACGGCGTGGTCGCCAACAACGTCTGGTCCTTCGCGGGCCCGGGCGACGCGGCCCCGATCAACCAGATGCTGGTCCAGCCCTTCATCAACTACAACTTCGCGGATGGCTGGTATGCGACCACCTCGCCGGACATCACGGCGAACTGGAAGGCGTCCAGCGACAACCGCTGGACCGTACCGATTGGGGGCGGGTTCGGCAAGATCTTCAAGATGGGGCGCCAGGCGATGAATGGCCAGGTGCAGGCGTTCTACAACGTGGTGAGCCCTGACAACGTCGGCGGCAACTGGACGATCCGGGTGCAGCTGCAGTTCTTGTTTCCGGAATAAAGAATGCGCGAGACCTCATGGGTCATCGACTCGGCGGTGAGGACTATCGGCGAGCTCGAGGCGAGCCTGAAGAAATATCCGCCGATCAAAGTCGGGACGCCCGACCCGTATGTTCCGCCGAAGTAGGCGGAGCTAGCGAGTACCTGTCGCCGTATCTCGACCCTCCGTGGCCGGCTGGTTGAAACTCACGGGATGAACACGCCCGTGTCGCTGATTCGATTCGCCCCTCGACTGGGCCACGCAGCTCTGCTTGCCTTCACGGTGTTGACGTTCGCCGCGAGCGCGGGCGTTGCCCTGGCGCAGCAGCAATCCCCGTTCCTCGATTCCGAGGCGAAGCGAGGCCTTCCGGTGGGGACGCGCCCGTGGAAGGGCGACCTCGACGAGATGGTGTCGAAGCGCCGTCTCATCCGCGCGCTCGTGCCCTATTCGAAGACCTTCTACTTCGTCGAAAGCGGCCGCGCGCGCGGGGTGTCCTACGACATCCTCACTGCGTTCGAGACCGACCTCAACAAGAAACTCAAGAGCGGGACGCTGAAGGTCAGGGTTGTCTTCACGCCCGTGGCGCGGGACGAGCTGATCCCGCGGCTCGTCGACGGCCACGGCGATCTGATCATCGCCGATCTCATCGTGACGCCCGAACGGCAAAAGCTCGTGGCGTTCTCCGAGTCGATGTTCCGCGGTATCAAGGAGATCGTCGTGACCGGTCCGCGCGGGCCGGAGATCGCGACGCTCGAGGATCTTTCCGACAAGGAGGTGTTCGTCCGCAAGAGCTCCAGCTACCACGAGCACCTGCAGGCGTTGAACAAGCGCTTCGCGCAGGAACGCCGGCCGCTCGTGCGGATCCGCGACACGCCCGGGGAGCTGGAGGTCGAAGACCTCCTCGAGATGGTGAATGCCGGGCTGCTGGGCACGACGGTCGTCGACCGATACACGGCCGTCATGTGGGCGAGGGTGTTCACTCGCCTAACGCTGCACGAGCAGGCAGTGGTGAACGAGGGCGGTGACATCGCGTTCCTCATGCGCCCGGGGAGCCCGCAGCTCAAGGCCGCCCTCGACGATTTCGCCAAGCGGTACGGCCAGGGCACCACCTTCGGCAACTCGGTCGTGAACCGCTACGTGAACGATCCCAGGTTCGTGAAGGACGCCGCCGGCGTCGACGAGCTGCGGCGATTCGGCGAGGTGGTCGGCCTCTTCCGCAAATACGGCGACAAGTACGACGTCGACCACCTGCTGATGGTCGCGCAGGGCTTCCAGGAATCCGGGCTCGACCAGAACGCCAAGAGCGCGGTCGGCGCGGTCGGCATCATGCAGATCATGCCCGCCACCGGGAAGGACCTGAAGGTCGGCGACATCACCCAGCTCGAGCCGAACATCCACGCCGGCGTGAAGTACATGCGGTTCATGATCGACCAGTACTACGCCAACGAGCCGATGACACCGCTCGACAAGGCGCTGTTCACGTTCGCCGCGTACAACGCCGGTCCCGGGCGGGTGGCGGGGCTGCGGAAGGAGGCGGCCAGGCGCGGACTCGACCCCAACCGCTGGTTCTACAACGTGGCGGTGGTGGCGGCGGAGAAGTTGGGACCCGAAACGGTCACCTACGTCCAGAACATCTACAAGTACTACACGGCCTACAAGCTCGTCGAAGAGCAGGCGGCGGACCGCGCGAAAGCGCGTACGCAGCTGGAGGGCGCAACGGGCGGTGCAGCGAAGTAAGCTTCTGGGTCCATGAAGCGTCGGGCGCTTCCGGGGCGGACCCGGCGGGCGCCGCCGGCCGGCCGTCTGCCAGACGGCCTCGCCGGCCTCGGGGTTGCTACGAAACCTTACGCATCTGCACTACCTCCGCGCCACGCTGCGCCTGCGTCAGTCGATCGCTCCACCACGTCGCCAGCCTGATGCGCTGCTGGAGCCGCTCCCCACGGTCGTAGGCCCGCACGACCTCGTTGTCGTGAATGTGGTCGAGGGCAAGTTCGACGGCATCCCGCTCGAATCCCTCGTCGCGGGCCAGAGTCGAGAACGCGGCGCGCCATCCGTGCGGCGTGTGCTTGCCTTCGAGGGCGAGCGTGCGGCGGTAGACCTTTTCCAGGGCCTCGCGCGTGATGTACTTCTTGCCCGTCACACCGGCGAAGAGGTATCCCTTGCCGCCAGTTGTGGCGTGCCACTTCCTCAGCTCCTCGACGATCGCCGGGCCCAGGATTATCTTGTGGTCATGGTGACGGTCGCGTGCCTTCATCTTCGCGCGGGGAATCGTCCAGGACGGCGCTTCGGCATCGAGCGCGAACTCGTGCCACTCCGCGGCCACGATGTTGCTGATGCGCGCTCCGGGCGCGAAGGCACATAGCCGATGAGCCAACCGAACGGCCGGCGAGAGACGGGCAAGGTCAGCGCGACGCAGCACGTCGCCAAGGTCCGTGAATTTGAGGAGAGCAGGGCGGCCGACCGATGCACTCGCTTTCGGGAGGATCTTCTGCGCCGGCAGAGCGGGGTTGTCGGTCCGGAGGCCATGGGCCTGGGCGTAGGTGAAGACGCCGGTGACGTGCTGCAGGATCTTCGCTGCCGTGTCGCGGACGCCTCGCGCCATGATTGCCTTGACCACGTCGGTTACCGTGGCCGGCGGTATTTCGGCGATGGGGAGCTTGCCGAGGCGCGGTAGGACGTCGCGCTCGAGCGCCCGCTTAGATTTGGTGTAATGCACTGCGGACCAACGCTTGCGCTTGCGCTCGGCATCGAGCCAGGACTTCGTCACTTCCTCGAACGTTTGGCCGGCTGACGCGACTGCTGCCGCGCGGGCGAGGAGGCGTGCCTGGACGGGATCGCGGCCGGCCTTCAGAGCGGCCTTGACCTCGTCCCGCGTCGCTCGCGCCGCTTTGAGGCCTACGCTGGGGTAGGCGCCGATGTCGGCGTAGGTGCGCTCCACGCTGCCGTGGCGGTACTTGATCCGCCAGACGGGCGCTCGCCGGTTCGTGAGCGTCAGGTAAAGGCCCCCGCCATCGAAGAGCTTCCCCTTGGTGGCGGTGCCGGCCCTAGCCTTCTTGACCCAGCTGCTGATGGTGCGGTCGTGCAGCCGTCCTCCGATACCCCCAGCCATCGCTGCCCCCTTCCGTTCGCTTTTTAAGATACCCCCTCTGATACCCCCATTCTGGATGGACGCTCTCGGACCGTCAAGGACGTAGTTGTACTATGAAGAAGCGCCCCTTTCGGGGCGCTCGTCCGGTCTTCAGAGGGGGTATTGGTGGAGGCGGCGGGAATCGAACCCGCGTCCGCGAGCACTACGCAGTCAGGCCTACATGCTTAGCCAGGTCGTTTGGATCTCGCCTCGCGCCCGCCGGCCGGCAGGCTGACGCTCGGCCAGCCGCTTCGACGGATCCCCCCGGCCAAGCGGCCAGACCGGGAGGAGAGGCTGATGTGAATGACGCTGCACCGGCCGAAGCCGGCCTAGCCCATCAGCAGGCTAGTGCAGCGTCTCGCCGGTGTTAGGCGGCGAGAGCGAAACGCTCGTCGTTGGCGTTTGTAGGTTTCCAGCTGGATTTACGAGGGAACTGGTCCTCGGCATGCCCTGCTCTGCTTCGCTACCCGCGTCGAAACCAAGTCGCCCCCGAAGGGATGTGCTTCGCACGGACTACCCGCGGGTCGCAAGCGACCTGCGTCAGCGAATTATATGCGGGCGGTGCGCAAGTGGTTCAAGGTTTCGAGCGGGTGCGCGATGACCGCGTCCGCTCCCCAGGCGGACGGGTCGCCCCCGTCGCCGAGGTAGCCGTAGCCCGCCGCGATCACCGACATGCCGGCCGCGCGAGCCGCCTGGACGTCGCGCAGATCGTCGCCGACATAGAGGCACGTTGCCGGCGCGAGGTCGAGCATGCGTGCGGCGTGCAGGAGCGGGTCGGGATGCGGCTTGATGCGTCCGGTCGTGTCGCCGCCCACGACGCACGCGGTCCGCGCGGCGAGGCCGAGCGCGGCAAGCAGCGGGAAGGTGAACCGCTCGGCCTTGTTGGTCACGATCCCCCAGGGCAGGCCGCGGCCTTCGATCGCGGCGAGCAGATCCGGCATGCCGTCGAAGAGCCGCGTCTCGTGGCAGATGTTCTCCGCGTAAAGGTCCAGAAAGCGCGCCCTGAGCGCGTCGTACTCGGCGTGCGCCGGATCGATCCCGAACCCCACGCGCAGCATCCCGCGCGCGCCGCTCGACGTGACGGGGCGGGCGCGTTCGAGCGGGACTGCGTCGCGTCCGCGTTCGGCGAGCAGGCGGTTCAGCGCGCCGGCCAGGTCGGGCGCGGTATCGGCGAGCGTGCCGTCGAGGTCGAACAGGACGGCGCGGATCGTCATCGCGGCGCGGGCCGCACGGCGTGGAGCATGTAGTTCACGCCAGTGTCGCGGCCGAGGGCGTACACCTTGGTGAGCGGGTTGTAGGTCATGCCGACGAGACCCTCGACCTCCAGCGCGCCGCTCCGGCACCACCGCGCGAGCTCGGACGGCTTGATCAGCTTCGCATAGTCGTGAGTGCCCTTCGGCAGCAGCCCGAGGACGTACTCGGCCCCGACGATGGCGAACAGATAGGACTTGGGGTTGCGGTTGATGGTGGCGAAGAAGAGGTGGCCGCCCGGCTTGGCGAGCGCCGCGCACGCGCCGACCGTGCTCGACGGATCGGGCACATGCTCGAGCACTTCCATGCACGTGACGACGTCGTAGCGTCCCGGCTCGCGGACCGCCAGATCTTCCGCCGACGCTGCTTCGTACTCCACCGCCACGCCCGACTCGAGCTGGTGCAGTTCGGCCACTTTCAGGGGCTTCTCGGCGAGGTCGATGCCCTTCACGCGCGCGCCGCTGCGGGCCATCGCCTCGGCGAGGATGCCGCCGCCGCAGCCCACATCGAGCACCTGCTTGCCGGCGAGCCCCGCTTTCCCTTCGATCCACGCTAACCGCAGCGGGTTGATCTGGTGGAGCGGCCGGAACTCGCCGGCGGGATCCCACCAGCGGTGCGCAAGCTCGCTGAACTTGGCGAGCTCCTTCGGGTCGGCGTTGACGGTCATGTCTCGGTGAGACCGCAGCTTATCTGAAGCACCGGATGGGGAGCTTGCGCGCGAGATGTAAAGCAGGGCTCGCAAGGGTGCGGAGCGCGAGCCCGGTCCACAAACAAAACAAAAAGGCCCTGCCTGGGCAGGGCCTTCTTGCGGGGCGAGGCCGGCTACTTCTGCCGGGTCCCGACCACCTCGATCTCCACGCGGCGGTTCTTCGCGCGGCCTTCGGCGGTGCGGTTGTCGGCGATCGGCTGCGACTTGCCCTTGCCCTCCGTGTAGATCCGGTTGGGCTCGATGCCCTTGCTCACCAGATAGGCCTTGACCGCCTCGGCACGGCGGACCGACAGCTTCAGGTTGTACTCGACGCTGCCGATCGAGTCGGTGTGGCCGATCGCGATGATCACCTCGAGCGCGATGCCCTTCAGCTTGGTGACGAGGTCATCGAGCTTCGCCTTGCCCTCCGGCTTCAGCACCGCCTTGTCGAAGTCGAAGAAGACGTCGGCGGCGAAGGTGACCTTCTCGGTCACCGGCTTAGGCGCGGGCGCCGGCGCGGGCGCGGGCGCCGGCGCGGGCGGCGCCGCGGCGGGCTTCGGCGGCGGGGGGAAGCACACGTCGCGCGGGAGCAGCGCGGAGTCGCACTCGCAGTTCGCGAGCGCCGGCGTCCAGTACCCCGTCCGCCAGCACAGGTTGAACGGATCCTTGACGATGCCGTTACGCTGATCGACCAGATAGCCCTGCGTGCTCTTACCGTCCTGGGCATACGCGGACGTCGCGCAGGCCAATCCGAGCGTCAGCGCCGAAACCGCCAGCAGCGCTCTTTGCTTGAGTCTGAGCATGCTCTCTCCCTTAGAAATGACTGGTGGCGCCTGAGTGGCTTCCCGGGCCTTCTTTTCGATCCGTAGGTGGCCCGGAAATACCGGTTCAGTGCGGGCTTCGCGGGCGGATTCGGGGCCGCTCCGTGGGCGGCGCGAAGTATGCCACAAGCCCACTTGCGGCAGCCGGTTTGTGTGGCGCGGACGCAACAGTTTCACCCGCGGCACCGATCGTTCATCCCGCATCGCAGCAAGCTACGGCGCTTCGCGGCAGAGGAGCGAGTGGACTGCGCAAGAGATGCGCGTGGCGCCAGGCCAGGGACGAGGAACAGGCCGCTGTCAGGCCCCCACCGTACAAGAGCGAAAGGCGGCGATTTCCAAAAAAAAAGGCCCTGCCGAGGCAGGGCCTTCTTCTAACGGAATCGAGCTGTTACTTGGAACGCGTCCCGACCACCTCAACCTCGACGCGGCGGTTCGGCGCAAGGCAGGCGATGTACTCCGCCCAAGTCTTGATCTCGCCCTTCGGCGACGGCGACGGACACTTCTTGATCTGCTGTGTCTTGCCCTTGCCTTCGGTGTAGATCCGGTTCGGCTCGATGCCCTTGCTTACCAGATAGGCCTTGATCGCCTCCGCGCGGCGGACCGACAGCTTCTGGTTGTATTCGGCGCTACCGACCGGGTCGGTGTGGCCGATCGCGATGATCACCTCGAGCGCGACGCCCTTCAGCTTGCTTACGAGATCGTCGAGCTTCGCCTTGCCCTCGGGCTTCAGCACCGCCTTGTCGAAGTCGAACAGCACGTCGGCGGCGAAGGTGACCTTCTCGGTGACCGGCTTCGGCGCTGCTGCGGGCGCGGGCGGCGGCGGGGCCGGGGGGGCCGCGGCGGGCTTCGGCGGCGGCGGGAAGCACACGTCGTGCGGGAGCAGCGACGAGTCACACTCGCAGTTCGCCAGGGCCGGGGTCCAGTACCCCGTACGCCAGCACAGGTTGAATGGATCCTTCACGATGCCGTTACGCTGATCGACCAGATAACCTTGCGTGCTCTTGCCGTCTTGGGCGAGGGCCGAGGTCGCCGAAACGACGCCGAGGGCAAACGCAGCCATCGCGGCGAGCAGGGCCGGTTTTCTACCTGTGAGCATGTTTTCCCCTTTCACAAAAAATCATACGCGCGCGAACGCGTCCGTTCGTCTACTGGCGCCAGGGCCGTTGCTTACGAGCTTCTTCTAACTAGGCGATTTTGCCACAAGGCGGCCCGCTTCTCCAACTCTCCCGGATCGATCCGGGTCAGCTGCCGTCCCGCCACGACCGCCTCCCCGGCCACCCAGACATCGGTGACGTGCTCCCGCCCGCAGGCATACACGAGGTGAGAGAGCGGGTCGAAGCATGGCTGCGTTTCGGGCGAGCTGAGCGCGACCGCAACGAGGTCGGCCCATTTGCCCGGGACGATCGATCCGATCGTCGCATCCAGGCCCAGGGCTCGTGCGCTACCGAGCGTCGCGAGCCGCAGGGCTTCGCGCGCCGGCACGGCCTCGGCGCTGCCGGCGACGCCCTTCGCAAGCAGCGCGGTCGTGCGCATCTCCTGGAACATGTCCAGCCGGTTGTTGCTCGCCGCGCCGTCGGTGCCGATGCCGACGTTCACGCCGTGCGCGAGGAGCTCGCCGACGCGAGCGAAGCCACTCGCGAGCTTGAGGTTCGAGGACGGGCAATGTGCCACCGACGAGCCGGCCCGCGCGAGCGCAGCGATCTCGGACGCCTGGAGATGGACCGCGTGCACGGCGATCAGTCGCTCGGTCAGGAGCCCGAGCGCCTCGAGCCGCGCAAGCGGCCGCCGGCCGTGCTGCGCGAGGCTCTCCTCCACCTCGCCCGCGGTCTCGTGGAGGTGCACGTGGACGGGTAGGTCCAGCTCCTCGGCCAGCGTTCGCAATGCGCCGAAAGGTCCTGTCGCTGACGGTGTAGGGCGCGTGCGGCGCCATGCAGAACGACAGCAGCGGCTCGCTGCCGACGCGGTCGCGGAGCTCGAGGCCGCGCCGCAGGTAATCCTCCGCGTCCGACGCGTAAGCGCTCGGGAACTCGATCGCGATCAGCCCGAGGCTCGCACGCATCCCGGCATCGACGAACGCGCGCGCCGCGGATTCCGGGAAGAAGTACATGTCGTTCGCGCAGGTGACACCACCCCGAAGCATCTCGGCGCAGGCGAGCAGCGTGCCGTCGTAGACGAAGTCGGGCGAGACGTGCTGCATCTCCGCCGGCCAGATGTGCTCCCGCAGCCAGGTCATCAGTGGCCGGTCGTCCGCCAGGCCGCGCATGAGCGACATCGCGGCGTGGGTATGCAGGTTCACCAGGCCGGGAATGAGCGCGTGTTCGGGCAGGCTCACGCGTTCCGCGGGCACGAACGACGCCGCGGCCTCTGCGGTGGGGAGCACGGCAGCGATGCGGCCGCGATCGACCACGACGCTGTGGTCGGCGAGCGCCGCGCCCTCGGGCTCCATCGGGAGGACCCAGCGGGCGTCGATGACGAGGTCGACGCGATGCGGCGTCACGGGGCGGGAAAAAAAACGCCCCGCGCTCGAGCGCGGGGCGTTCGGGGTTGGTCTGGCGCGGAAGCTATCGGCCGGTGCCCGAGACCGTGACGACGGCGCGGCGGTTCGGCGCGAGGCACTCGATCAGCTGCTTGAAGTTCTTGATCTCGCCCTTCGGGCTCGGGTCCGGGCACGACTTGATCTGCAGGGTCTTGCCCATGCCGATCGTCTCGATCTTCGAGCCGTCGACGCCCTTGCTCACGAGATAGGCCTTCACCGCGTCGGCGCGCCGCTCGGAAAGCTTCTGGTTGTATTCCTGCGTGCCGATCCGGTCGGTGTGCCCCTCGACGTGGATCAGCTTGAGCGACGAGAACTCGCCGAGCCGCCCGACGACTTCCTTGTCGAGCTGCGCCTTCGCCTCGTTCGTCAGGATCGCCTTGTCGAAAGCGAACAGGCCGGTCGAGGACACGGCGAGGGTCTTCGGCGCGGGGGCCGCGGCGGCCGGCGGCGGAGCCGGCGGAGGTGGCGGCGCCGCGGCGGGTTTTGGTGCCGGGGGGAAGCAGACGTCGTGCGGGATGAGGTCCACGTCGCAGTCGCAGTTGGCGAGCGCCGGCGTCCAGTAGCCGGTGCGCCAGCAGAGATTGAAGGGATCCTTGACGATCAAGTTGCGCTGATCGACGAGATAGCCCTGCGTGGAGCGTCCCTGCTGGGCGACCGCCGCGTTCGCGGCCACGAGGCCGATCGCGGCAGCGGCGAGAATCAGCGTGCTGCGGGTCGTGTTCATGTTATCCCCCCTTTCGCTAGCGAGCGCGCGACCCGGGCCGGCCCGGGTCGATTTGCGCCGCATGGTACACCACTTCATCGCGCGCCGGGTAGCGCGCCGCGCCTCGATCGCGCGCGGAATCGGGCTTGGTTGCGGTGCGATGCGAATGCTAAAATTTGCACCTTTCGCCGGCGTCATGAACCCGACCGTTTCGGCGTAGCTCACGCCGATCCGCAACGCTCTCCGCACCGTCGATGGACCAATTCGCGAAGGAAACGCTGCCGGTCAGCCTCGAAGAGGAGATGCGGCGCTCGTATCTCGATTACGCGATGAGCGTGATCGTCGGCCGCGCGCTCCCCGACGTGCGCGACGGCCTGAAGCCGGTGCACCGCCGCGTGCTCTACGCGATGCAGGAAGCGAACATCGTCTGGAACCGGCCGTACGTCAAATGCGCGCGCGTGGTCGGCGACGTGATGGGCAAGTACCACCCGCACGGCGACACCGCGATCTACGACACGCTGGTGCGGATGGCGCAGGACTTCTCGATGCGCTATCCGCTGATCGACGGCCAGGGCAACTTCGGCTCGGTCGACGGCGACAACCCGGCGGCGATGCGCTACACCGAGTGCCGGCTCGACCGGATCGCCTCCGAGCTCCTCGCCGACATCGACAGCGAGACCGTCGACTTCGTCCCGAACTACGACGGCAAGGAGCAGGAGCCGGCGGTCCTGCCTACGCGGCTGCCGAACCTGCTCGTCAACGGCTCGTCGGGGATCGCGGTCGGCATGGCGACGAACATCCCGCCGCACAACCTCTCCGAGACCATCGCGGCGTGCCTCGCGCTGCTCGCCAATCCGGACCTCGCGATCGAGGAGGTCATCAAGCTCGTGCCGGCGCCGGATTTCCCGACCGCGGGCCTGATCTACGGCACCGCCGGCATCCACGAGGGCTATCGCACCGGTCGCGGCCGCGTCGTCATGCGGGCGCGCACGCACGTCGAGGACATTGACAAGGGCGCGCGGCAGATGATCGTGGTGGACGAACTGCCCTACCAGTGCAACAAGAAGGTCCTGCTCGAGCGGATCGCCGAGCTCGTCCACGAGAAGAAGATCGACGGCATTTCGCACATCCAGGACGAGTCCGACAAGTCCGGCATGCGGGTCGTGATCGAGCTCAAGCGCGGCGAGCTGCCCGAGGTGGTGCTCAACAACCTCTACAAGCAGACCCAGCTCCAGGACACCTTCGGCATCAACATGGTCGCGCTCGTCGACGGCCAGCCGAAGCTGCTCAGCCTGAAGGCGATGCTCGTCAACTTCCTCGCGCATCGCCGCGAGGTGGTCACCCGCCGCACGAGCTTCGAGCTGCGCAAGGCGCGCGAGCGCGCCCACGTGCAGGAGGGTCTCGCGGTCGCGCTGTCCAACGTCGACGAGATCATCGCGCTGATCAAGGCGGCGCCGTCGCCGGCGGAGGCGCGCGTGCGGCTGCTCGCGAAGGCCTGGCGCTCGCAGCTCGTCGCCGACATGCTCGCGCGCGCGGCCGACGGCGCGACGCGCCTCGCCGGCGGCGCCGCGGGCTACGGCCTCGGCCCCGACGGCTATCGCCTCTCGGAAACGCAGGCGCAGCGCATCCTCGAGATGCAGCTCCAGCGCCTCACCGCGCTCGAGCAGGACAAGATCGTCGAGGAGTACCGCGAACTGCTCGAGCGCATCGCCGAACTGCTCGACATCCTGGCGCGGCCCGCGCGGATCACCGCGATCATCGCCGAGGAGCTCAAGGCAGTGAAGGCGGCCTACGGCGACGCGCGCAAGAGCGAGATCGTCCTCAACGCCGAGGACATAGCGGTCGAGGACCTGATCGCGCCGCAGGACGTCGTGGTGACGTTCTCGCACGCCGGCTACATCAAGGCCCAGCCGGTGGCCGACTACCGCGCGCAGCGGCGCGGCGGGCGCGGCAAGCAGGCGGCGTCGATGCGCGAGGACGATTTCATCGAGCGCGTGTTCATCGCCCACACCCACGACTTCATCCTGTGCTTCTCGAGCCGCGGCCAGGTGTACTGGCTGAAGGGGTACGAAGTTCCGGCCGGCACCCGCGCGAGCCGCGGACGGCCGATCGTGAACCTCTTCCCGCTCGCCGAGGGCGAGCGGATCAGCGCCGTGCTGCCGGTGAAGAGCTTCGACGAGAACCGGTTCGTCGTCATGGCGACGGCGAAGGGCACGGTCAAGAAGACGCCGCTGTCGGATTTCTCGCGGCCGCGGGAGAAGGGAATCATCGCGGTCGATCTCGAGCCGGGCGACTATCTCATCGGCGTGGCGATCACCGCCGGGGAGAGCGACGTGATGCTCTTCTCCGATGCCGGCAAGGCGGTGCGCTTCGAAGAGGGCGACGTGCGCCCGATGGGGCGCGCCGCGCGCGGCGTCCGCGGGATGAAGCTCGCCGACGAGGCGCGCGTGATCTCGATGCTGGTCGCCGACGACGAGTCGAAGAGCGTGCTCACCGCCACCGAGAACGGCTACGGCAAGCGGACGGCGCTCGCGGAGTACCCGCGCTACGGCCGCGGCACCCAGGGCGTGATCGCGATCCAGACCACCGAGCGGAACGGCAAGGTGGTCGGCGCGGCGCTGGTCGACGAGCAGGACGAGATCATGCTCGTGTCGACCGGCGGGGTGCTGATCCGGACCGCCGTCGGCCAGATCAGCAAGATGGGCCGCTCGACCCAGGGCGTCAGCCTGATCAGCCTCGATCCCGGCACGAAGCTCGCGGGGATCGAGAAGATCGCCGAGACCGAGGACGAGAACGGCAACGGGCATGGCGCGAACGGCGGCAACGGCCACGGCGCGAACGGCGGCGACGGACATGATCCGGGGCCGCTGCACGGGAACGGCGAGGACCACGGAGACTGACGGTGGCGCGCGTATTCAACTTCAGCGCGGGGCCCGCGGTGCTGCCGGAAGAGGTGCTGCGTCAGGCCGCCGCGGAGATGCTCGACTGGCATGGCAGCGGGATGGGCGTGATGGAGATGAGCCATCGCGGCCCCGAGTTCGTCTCGATCGCCGATCAGGCCGAGGCGGACCTGCGCTCCCTCGTCGGGATCCCGCCGCACTACAAGGTGCTCTTCCTGCAGGGCGGCGCGTCGTTGCAGTTCGCGATGGTGCCGATGAATCTGCTCGGCGCAAGGAAGTCGGCGGATTACGTCAATACCGGCGAGTGGTCGAAGAAGGCGATCGGCGAGGCGAAGAAACTCTGCGCGGTGAACGTGGCCGCGTCCGCGGAAGACGCCAACTTCACCTACGTCCCCGAGCGCGCCGCGTGGAAGCTCGATCCGGACGCCGCGTACGTGCACATCTGCACGAACGAGACCATCGGCGGCGTCGAGTTCCACTGGGTGCCGGACACCGGCGACGTGCCGCTGGTCGCCGACATGTCCTCGCACATCCTGTCGCGCCCGATCGACGTCACGAAGTACGGGCTGATCTACGCCGGCGCGCAGAAAAACATCGGCCCGGCCGGCCTGACGCTCGTGATCGTCCGCGAGGATCTGCTCGACCGCGCGCCGAAGGCCATCGCATCGATGCTTCACTACAAGGCGCAGGCCGAGGCGCAATCGATGCTCAACACGCCCGCCACGTACGCCATCTACATCGCCGGGCTTGTGTTCAAGTGGCTCCAGCGGCAGGGCGGCCTCGCGGCGATGGAGCGGCAGAACTTCGCCAAGTCCGGCCTGCTGTACGAGTACCTCGGCGATTCGACGCTCTTCCGCTCGCCGGTCCGCGCCGCCGACCGCTCGCGCATGAACGTGCCGTTTACCCTGCGCGACACCGCGCTCGACGCGGCGTTCCTGAAGGGCGCCGAGGAGCGCGGGATGATGCAGCTGAAGGGGCACCGGTCGGTCGGCGGGATGCGCGCATCCATCTACAACGCGATGCCGCTGGAAGGCGTGCAGCGGCTCGTCGCGTACATGCGCGAGTTCGAGGCGCGCCATGGCTGAGCGTTTCGAGATCCTGGTCCTCAACCAGATCTCGCCCGTCGGCCTCAAGCGTCTCCCGGCCGAGAGCTACTCGGTGACGAAGGAGTCGGCGCGGCCCGACGCGATCCTCGTGCGCTCGGCGGACATGCATCCGATGCCGATCGGCGACTCGGTGAAGGCGATCGGGCGGGCCGGCGCGGGCACGAACAACATCCCGGTCCCGGCGATGAGCCGGCGCGGCATCCCGGTGTTCAATGCGCCGGGCGCGAACGCGAACGCGGTCAAGGAGCTCGTCCTCGCCGGGCTGCTGATCGCGGCGCGCAACCTCGTTCCGGCGGTCCAGTACGTCGCCGCCCTGCGCGGCGACGACGCCACGCTGTCGAAGAAGATCGAGGACGAGAAGAAGCGCTTCGCCGGCATCGAGCTCCCCGGCCACACGCTCGGCGTCATCGGCCTCGGCAAGATCGGCAGCCTGATCGCCGACGCGGCGATCCGACTCGGGATGAACGTGCTCGGCTACGACCCGGAGATCACGGTCGACGCCGCGTGGAGCCTGCCCTCGCAGGTGCGCAAGGCCCATTCGATCGAGGAGGTCCTCCACGGCAGCCATTTCGTGACGCTGCACGTCCCGCTGAACGGCGCGACGCGGGGGCTGCTCAACGCGCGGAGCCTCGTCCACCTGCGCGCCGGGGCGATCATCCTCAACTTCTCGCGCGAAGGCATCGTCGACGACGCCGCGATCATCGAGGCGCTCGACAGCCACCGCGTCAAGACCTACGTCACCGACTTCCCGTCGGCGGCGCTCGCCGGGCACCCCGGCGTCGTCGCGCTGCCGCACCTCGGTGCGTCGACCCGGGAAGCAGAGGACAATTCGGCGATCATGGTGGTCGACCAGGTCCGGGAGTATCTCGAGCACGGCCAGGTGCGCAACGCGGTGAACTTCCCCGACGTGTTCATGCAGCGCGAGTCGCCGTATCGCGTGGCGATCGCCAACGCGAACGTGCCGAACATGCTGGGGCAGATGTCCACGGCAATGGCGAAGGCCGGCCTCAACATCCACAACATGCTGAACAAGTCGCGGGGCGAGATGGCGTACACGCTCGTCGACGTCGACAGCCCGGTTCCCGCCGTGGCGATCGACACCATCCGGCGGATCGAGGGCGTGCTCGCAATCCGCTATCTGCCGCTGGACGGCTGAGGGGAGACCGATGCGGTGCATCGCTTTCCCGGATCTCGGGGGGCACGGGGGTCATGGCTGACGAGCCGGAGGACGAGATCGGCCGCCTGCGCGCGGAGATCGACCGGCTCGACGGCGAGATCGTCCGGCTGATCGGCGAGCGTGCCGCGCACGCCGCCGAGATCGGGCGGCTGAAGGGCGACGGGCCCGTCTACCGGCCGGAGCGCGAGGCGGAAGTCCTGCGGCGCGTCGCCGCGGCGAACCGCGGGCCGCTCCCCGCGGAGAGCGTCAAGGGCATCTTCGTCGAGGTGATCTCCGCGTGCCGTGCGCTCGAGGGGCGAGCGCGGGTCGGCTATCTCGGGCCGCAGGGGACGTTCAGCGAGATGGCCGTGGCGAAGCACTTCGGCAGCGCGATCGACGCGCTGCCGCTCGCCTCGATCGACGAGGCGTTCCGGCAGGCCGAGACCGGCGCGACCCACTTCGCGGTCGTTCCGGTGGAGAACTCGACCGAGGGTGCGATCGGACGGACGCTCGACCTGCTGCTCAACACGCCGTTGCGGATCTGCGCCGAGGTCGTGCTCCGCGTCCACCAGAACCTGATGGCGAAGGGTGATTCGCTCACCGGCCGCAAGCGCGTCTACTCGCACGCCCAGTCGCTCGCGCAGTGCCAGCACTGGCTCGCCCGCAACCTCCCGGACGTCGAGCGCGTACCGGTGTCGAGCAACGCCGAGGCGGCGCGTCTGGCGGCCGGCGAACCGGAGGCGTGCGCGATCGGACCGGCGATCGCGGCCGAGCGCTACGGCCTCGCCGTCCTCGCGCAGAACATCGAGGACGAGGCGCAGAACCTGACGCGGTTCCTGGTGCTCGGCAACGTCGATCCGGGACCGAGCGGCCGCGACCTCACGTCGATCGTCATGTCGGCGCCCAACCGCCCGGGCGCGGTGCACGCATTGATCGAGCCGTTCGCGAAGCACGGCGTCAGCATGAGCCGGATCGAATCCAGGCCGGCGCGGGTCGGCACGTGGGAGTACATGTTCTACCTCGACCTCGTCGGGCATCAGCGCGACCGCTCCCTTGCCGCGGCAATCGCCGAGCTGAGGGGGCTCGCGCCGTTCCTCAAAGTGCTCGGGTCCTATCCCGCCGCGACGCCATGATGAGCGAGCCACGCGCGAGTCTCCCCGCCGACCCCTGCGACCTCGCGCCGCAGTACATCCGCGCGATCGCGCCCTACCAGCCGGGCAAGCCGATCTCGGAGCTCGCCCGCGAGATGGGGCTCGAGGAGGCGAGCATCGTCAAGCTCGCCTCGAACGAGAATCCGCTCGGCCTCGCGCCCAAGGCGCGTGCGGCGATCGAGGCGGCGCTGCCCGAGCTCGGCCGCTATCCCGACGGTAACGGGTTCGAGCTGAAGAGCGCGCTTGCGTCGCGCTACGGCGTGCCGATGGCGCGGATCGTGCTCGGCAACGGCTCGAACGACGTCCTCGAGATGGTGGCAAGCGCGTTTCTCGGGCCGGGGCGCTCGGCGGTGTACGCCGAGCACGCCTTCGCCGTCTATCCGCTCGCCACCCAGGCGCGGGGTGCGCGCGGGATCGTCGTCCCGGCGAAGCGCTATGGGCACGATCTCGAGGCGATGGCGCGCGCAATCGATACTGACACGCGCGTCGTCTTCATCGCCAACCCGAACAACCCGACCGGCACGCTCCTCGCGCCCGGGGAGATCGAGGCGTTCCTGCGCGCCGTGCCGCCGCAGGTGGCGGTTGTGATCGACGAGGCCTACAACGAGTACCTGCCGGCGGCGAAGCGCTACGACAGCGTCGCCTGGCTCGCGCGGCACCGGAACCTGATCCTCACGCGCACGTTTTCCAAGGCATACGGCCTTGCGGGGCTGCGCGTCGGGTTCGCGCTCTGCGACGAGCGCGTCGCGGATCTCCTCAACCGCGTCCGGCAACCGTTCAACGTCAACAACCTCGCGCTCGTCGCCGCGGCCGCCGCGCTCGGCGACGACGCGTTCGTGCGCCGCAGCCACGAGCTCAACCTCGCCGGCATGGCGCAGCTCACCGCCGGATTCGAGCGGCTCGGCCTCGCCTGGATCCCGTCGTACGGCAACTTCGTGAGCGTCGAGATCCCGCGCGGCGGCGGCGCCCCCCGGGCGGGCGCGGTGTTCGAGCGTCTCCTGCGGCAGGGCGTGATCGTGCGGCCGGTCGGCGGTTACGGCATGCCCGACCACCTGCGCGTGACCGTGGGCCTCGACGCCGAGAACGAGCGGTTCCTCGCCGCGCTGGCGGCAGCGCTCCGGGCCTGAGCCGCTCGTGGCCGTCGCGATCGAGAAGCTCGTCGTTGTCGGCGTCGGGCTGATCGGCGCGTCGTTCGCGCTCGCGCTCAGGGAGGCGGGAGCGGTACGGAAGGTCGTCGGCGTCGGCCGCAGCCGCGCGAACCTCGAGCGCGCGCTCGCGACCGGCGCGATCGACGAGACGGCAGCCGACGCCGGGGCCGCCGCGGTCGGCGCCGACTTCGTCCTCGTCGCGACGCCGGTGGCGGCGATGGCGGAGGCGTTCGCGAGCCTCGCGACCCGGCTCCCGCGGGGGGCGGTGATCACCGACGGCGGCAGCACGAAGCGGAGCGTGATCGCGGGCGCCCGGGCGGGGCTCGGCCCGCGCTTCGACCAGTTCGTGCCCGCGCACCCGATCGCGGGCTCCGATGAAAGCGGCGCCGCCGCCGCGAGCGCCGGGCTCTATCGCGGCCGCGAGGTGATCCTGACCCCGCTCGCCGAGACGCTGCCCGCGATGGTCGAGCGCGTGCGCAGCGCGTGGCAGGCGTGCGGTGCACGCGTGACCGAGATGGGTCCCGCGGAGCACGACGCCGTACTCGCCGCCGTCAGCCACCTGCCCCATCTGCTGTCCTTCGCGCTCGTTCGCGAGCTCGCGGCCCGCGCCGACGCCGGGAGCCTCCTTGCGCACGCGGGGACAGGGTTTCGCGACGTGAGCCGGCTCGCGGCGAGCAACCCCGAGATGTGGCGCGACATCTGCCTTGCCAACCGCGACGCCCTCCTCGGGGAGCTGCGCCGGTATCAGGACGAGCTCGCGCGCCTCGGCGCGGCGCTCGAGCAGTCGGACGGCGAAGCGCTCGAGCGCGCGTTCGCGGCGGCGCGCGCGGCGCGGCGCGCCTGGCTGGCGCTGGACGGGGAGTGACCGCGATGAGCGGCAACGGCGCGCGGCCTGCCCATCTCGACCTCGCGCCGGCGGCGCGGGCCGCGGGCACCGTGCGATTGCCGGGGTCGAAGAGCATCTCGAACCGGGCGCTCCTGCTCGCTGCGCTGAGCCGGGGCGAGACGAACCTGCGGGGCGTGCTCGAGTCGGACGACACGGCGCGCATGCTCGATGCGTTGCGCACGCTGGGGGTGGCCTGGACGCGAACCGGCGCCGGCGACTACACCGTGCAAGGCGTGGGCGGTGCGTTTCCGGTGCGCGCGGCCGATCTCTTCCTCGGGAACGCCGGCACCGCGTTCAGGCCGCTCACTGCAGCCCTCGCGCTCGTGGGTGGTACCTACCGGCTCTCCGGCGTGCCGCGCATGCACGAGCGGCCGATCGGCGATCTCGTCGATGCGTTGCGCGCGCTCGGCGCCGACGTCGGGTACCTGGGCCGCGAAGGTTACCCCCCGCTCCAGATCCGGCCGGCGCGTGCGCTAGGCGAGGCGGCGAGCGTCCGTGGCGACGTCTCGAGCCAGTTCCTCAGCGCGCTGCTGATGGCGCTGCCGCTCGCCGGCCAGCGCGTTGCGGTGCAGGTGGCGGGCGAGCTCGTGTCGAAGCCGTACGTGGAGATCACGCTCGACCTGATGCGGCGGTTCGGCGTCGTGCTCGAGCGCGACGGGTGGCGGCGGTTCGCCGTGCCCGCGGGGGCCGCGTATCGCAGCCCCGGCGGCCTCGACGTCGAAGGCGACGCGTCGTCTGCGTCCTACTTCCTCGCCGCCGGGGCGGTCGGCGGCGGGCCGGTGCGCGTGGAGGGCGTCGACGCGTCGAGCATCCAGGGCGACGTGCGCTTCGTCGAGGTGCTGCGCGCGATGGGCGCCGATGTCACGTTCGGCGCGGGCTGGATCGAGGTGCGCGGCCGGGCGCCGCTGCGTCCGGTCGACCTCGACCTGAACCACATCCCCGATGCCGCGATGACGGCCGCGGTCCTGGCGCTCTTCGCCGACGGTCCGAGCACGATCCGCAACGTGGCGAACTGGCGGGTGAAGGAGACGGACCGTCTCGCGGCGATGGCGGCCGAGCTCCGCAAGGTCGGCGCGCGGGTCGAAGAGGGGCCGGATTTCCTCCGCGTCGAACCGCCGGCGAAATTCGTTCCGGCGACGATCGACACCTACGACGACCACCGGATGGCGATGTGCTTCTCGCTCGTCGCGCTCGGCGGCGTGGCAGTGCGGATCAACGATCCGCAGTGCGTGGCGAAGACGTTCCCCGACTACTTCCAGGTGTTCGCGGGGCTGGTTTCGGCATGACCAGCGGCCAGGCGCCGGTCATCGCGATCGACGGGCCGTCGGCCTCGGGCAAGGGCACGGTGGCCCAGGCGGTCGCGCGTGCGCTCGGGTTCCACTACCTTGACAGCGGCGCTCTGTACCGGCTGGTGGCTCTTGCGGCCATGAATCGCGGCACCGACCTCGCCGACGAGGCGGGGCTCGCCGCGCTGGCAGCGGGGCTGGATGCCCGCTTCGAGGCCGGCGAGATCCTCCTCGAGGGGGAACGGGCGACCGAAGCCATCCGGAGCGAGGCTTGCAGCGTCGCTTCCTCACGCGTGGCGGCTGTTCCAGGGGTCCGGGGCGCATTGCTCGACCGGCAGCGGGCCTTCCGGGAGTCGCCGGGGCTCGTGGCCGACGGCCGCGATATGGGGTCCGTGGTCTTTCCCGATGCACGGCTCAAGGTGTTCTTGACAGCAAGCCCCGAAACGCGTGCCGACCGCCGATATAAGCAGTTGAAAGACAAAGGAATCGCTGCTAACATCGCGACTCTTTTGCTCGACCTTGCGGAGCGCGACGCGCGCGACGCCGCCCGGGCCGTGGCGCCGCTCAGACCGGCGCCGGACGCCCGGATCCTCGATACCACCGGGTTGACCCCGGACGAGGCGGCGGACGCGGTGCTGGCGT
Organism: uncultured beta proteobacterium; assembly: GCA_963789885.1. GTDB lineage: Bacteria > Pseudomonadota > Gammaproteobacteria > Burkholderiales > SG8-39 > DATEDA01. Next base: position 405,716 of record CAWBNB010000003.1, read on the forward strand.
GGTACCGGGAGTCGAGCTGAACGGGTGGCGGCGGGCGTCGAGCCTGTCCGCCGTGTGAGCAACCAGCCCCGTCGGGCGCCAACACCGCGGCGACGGGCCAAAAAGGTCAGGTCAATCAATTATGTCTACAGTCTCCCCCGCCATTGCCCCGCAGGAAAGTTTCGCCCAGCTCTTCGAGGAGAGCCTCCATCGCAAGGAGATGCGGGTCGGCGAGGTGATCACCGCCGAGGTCGTGCGCGTCGACCAGAACATCGTCGTGGTCAACGCCGGCCTCAAGTCCGAATCGGTCATTCCGATCGAGGAGTTCCGCAACGACCGCGGCGAGGTCGAGGTCAAGATCGGCGATTTCGTGCCGGTGGCGATCGAGGCCCTCGAGGACGGCTACGGCGAAACGCGCCTGTCGCGCGACAAGGCGAAGCGGCTCGCCGCGTGGCTCGATCTCGAGAAATCACTCGAGGCGGGTACCACCGCGCAGGGCGTCATCACCGGCAAGGTGAAGGGCGGCCTCACCGTCATGATCAACGGCATCCGGGCGTTCCTGCCCGGCTCCCTCGTCGACATGCGTCCGGTCAAGGACACCACGCCCTACGAGGGCAAGACGATGGAGTTCAAGGTCATCAAGCTCGACCGCAAGCGGAACAACGTGGTCGTATCGCGCCGCGCGGTCCTCGAGCAGAACGCCGGCGCCGAGCGCGAGGCGCTGCTTGCGAGCCTGCAGGAGGGCACGGTCGTCAAGGGCATCGTCAAGAACATCACCGACTACGGCGCGTTCGTCGACCTCGGCGGGATCGACGGCCTGCTGCACATCACCGATCTCGCCTGGCGCCGCGTGAAGCACCCGTCGGAGGTGCTCGCGGTCGGCGACGAGGTGACGGCGAAGGTGCTGCGCTTCGACCAGGAGAAGAACCGCGTCTCGCTCGGCCTCAAGCAGCTCGGCGAGGACCCGTGGGTCGGCATCTCGCGCCGCTACCCGCCCGGCACGCGGCTCTTCGGCAAGGTCACCAACCTCACCGACTACGGCGCCTTCGTCGAGATCGAGTCGGGCATCGAGGGCCTGGTGCACGTGTCGGAGATGGACTGGACGAACAAGAACGTCCACCCGTCGAAGGTCGTGCAGCTCGGCGACGAGGTCGAGGTGATGATCCTCGAGATCGACGAGGACCGCCGGCGCATCTCGCTCGGCATGAAGCAGTGCATGCCGAACCCGTGGGAGGAGTTCGCGCAGAACCACCGCAAGGGCGACCGCGTGAAGGGCGTGATCAAGTCGATCACCGACTTCGGCATCTTCATCGGGCTCCCCGGCGGGATCGACGGCCTGGTGCACCTCTCCGATCTCTCCTGGTCGAAGGCCGGCGAAGAGGCGGTGCGCGACTACAAGAAGGGCGACGAGGTCGAGGCGGTCGTGTTGTCGATCGACACCGAGCGCGAGCGCATCTCGCTCGGGATGAAGCAGCTCGAGGGCGATCCGTTCACTACCTACGTCGCGACGCACGACAAGGGCACGGTGGTCACCGGCACGGTGAAGTCGGTCGACGCCAAGGGCGCGGTGGTCTCGCTCGGCGGTGACGTGGAAGGCTACCTCCGCGCTTCCGAGGTGGCACGCGACCGCGTGGAGGACGCGCGCACCCACCTGAAGGAAGGCGACCAGGTCCCGGTGATGATCATCAACATCGACCGCAAGAACCGCACGATCAACCTGTCGGTCAAGGCGCGGGAAGTTGCGGAGGAGAACGAGGCGATGGCGAAGCTGCAGAGCTCGTCGTCGGCGAGCGCGGGAACCACGAGCCTCGGCGCGCTCCTCAAGGCGAAGCTGGACAACAAGAACGCGCAGCGCGACTAACCGCGCGCGCGGGCCTCAGGCAGCGGGTATTGGGAGGGGAGGCGCATGACCAAGTCGGAGCTGATCGCGCGGCTCGCGAGCCGTTATCCGCAGCTCGTGGCCAAGGATGCGGAGTACGCGGTCAAGATGATCCTGGACGCGATGACGCAGAGCCTGGTGAGCGGCCAGCGCATCGAGATCCGGGGGTTCGGCAGCTTCGGGCTGAACCACCGGCCGGCGCGCACCGGGCGCAATCCGAAGTCGGGCGAGAAGGTGTACGTGCCGGAGAAGTTCGTGCCGCACTTCAAGGCCGGCAAGGAACTGCGCGAGCGCGTCGACGGCGAGGACGGAACGGAGGATCGCGAGCCGCAACGCGAGCCGCAGCGGCAGGCGAGCGGCTGACCCCGGTGGCGGTCTCTTTCGGGGGACGCGCGCGACAGGGGGGATGACCGATGGCCGTGCTGCGATTCCTGTCGTTCCTCGGCTGGCTCGCGGTGTTCGCGGTGCTGGTCGTCTTCGCCATCAAGAACACCGAGCCCGCGACGCTCCATTTCTACTTCGACCGAACGTGGCAGGCGCCGCTCGTGTTCATCGTGGCGGTGAGTTTCGTGGCCGGGGCGGCGTTCGGCGTGATCGCCTGCATCGCGCCGATCGCGCGCCAGCGGCGCGAGATCGCCCGCCTCGAGAAAGAGCTGCGGCTGCGCGAGCCGGCGCCGGGCGACGGCGAGCCGCCGCGGCCGGCGACGGTGCCCGACGTGCCGTCGCTGCCATAGGCGCGCCGGTCGAAGCGAGTCTCGCGCCGCCACCGTCGACCCGAATCGTCATGGAGTTCGAGTTCTGGTGGCTGATCGCGTTCCCGGTCTTCTTCGGTCTCGGGTGGCTCGCCGCCCGCATCGACATCCGGCACCTCGTCACCGAGTCGCGCAGCGTCCCGCAGACCTACTTCAAGGGCCTGAACTTCCTGCTGAACGAGCAGCCCGACAAGGCGATCGAGGCGTTCATCGAGGTGGTGAAGGTGGACCCCGAAACGGTGGATCTCCATTTCGCGCTCGGGAGCCTCTTCCGCCGCCGGGGCGAGACCGAACGCGCGATCCGGATGCACAAGAACCTCCTCGACCGTTCCGACCTCGCCGCCGAGCAGCGCGTGCAGGCGCTCTCCGAGCTCGGGCACGACTACCTGAAAGCGGGGCTCCTCGACCGCGCCGAGGAGGTGTTCGTGCGGCTCCGCGACGGCCCGCAGCGCCTGGAGGCGCTGCAGCGCCTCCTCGACATCTACCAGCAGGAGAAAGAGTGGCAGCGGGCGATCGAGACCGCGCGGGCGCTAGAGAAGGAGACCGGGCAATCCTGGCAGAAGGAGATTGCCGAGTTCCATTGCGAGATGGCGGCGGTCGAGGCGACGCATTCGCGCCCGGACGCGGCCCTGGGACACCTGAACGACGCGCTCCAGGCGAACCGCAAGTGCGTGCGCGCGAGCATCCTGCTCGGCGACCTTGCCGCCGCCGCGGGTCGGCACGACGAGGCGGTCGAGCACTGGAAGCGGGTGGAAACGCAGAACCCCGCGTTCCTGGCGCTGGTCGCGCATCGTCTTCTCAAGAGCTTCCAGGCGCTCGGCGACACTGCGACCGGGCTCACGCTGCTGCGCGGCTACCTCGCGCAATACCCGTCGCTCGATCTGCTCGACGTGGCGTTCCAGTCGACGCTCGACGCGGAAGGGCCGGACGCGGCCTACGCGCTCGTCCGCGACGAGCTGCGGCGCAACCCGACGCTCCTCGGCCTCGACCGGCTGCTCGAGGCGCAACTGCTCGCCGCGCCGGCGGAGCGGCGCCACGACCTCGAGCTGGTGCGCAACCTCGTGCAGGGGCAGACGCGGCGGCTCTCGCGCTACAAGTGCGAGAACTGCGGGTTCCGCGCGCGGCAGTTCTACTGGCAGTGCCCGGCGTGCCTCGCCTGGGAGACCTACCCGCCGCGGCGGACCGAGGAGTTCGATCTTGCGCCATAACGTGCGACGTCTCGCCGTAACGTGCGACCTTTCGAGGCCTGAGCAGGTGCACCAATGAAAATCACCATGATCGGCACCGGCTACGTCGGCCTCGTCTCGGGCGCGTGCTTCGCCGAGGTCGGCAACGACGTGCTCTGCTTCGACGTCGATCCGCGGAAGATCGCCGCCCTGAACGCCGGCGAGGTGCCGATCCACGAGCCCGGCCTGCCGGAGCTGGTCGAGCGCAACGCCGCCGCCGGGCGGCTGCGGTTCACCACCGATCCCGCGGAAAGCGTGGCGCACGGGCGCGTGCAGTTCATCGCCGTCGGCACGCCGCCGGACGAGGACGGCTCGGCCGACCTCAAGCACGTCGTCGCGGCCGCGCGCACGATCGGGCGCCACATGACCGAACACCGCCTCGTCGTCGACAAGTCCACCGTACCGGTCGGCACGGCCGACGCGGTGCGCGAGGCGATCGGCCGGGAGCTCGCTGCGCGCGGCGCATCGATCCCGTTCGAGGTGGTCTCGAACCCCGAGTTCCTGAAGGAGGGAGCGGCGGTCGACGACTTCATGCGCCCCGACCGCGTCGTCATCGGCTCCGACGACCCGGAGGCGACGCGCGTCATGCGGATGCTCTACGCCCCGTTCCAGCGCAACCACGAGCGGTTGATCGTGATGGACGTCCGCTCGGCCGAGCTCACCAAGTACGCGGCGAACGCGATGCTCGCCACCCGCATCTCGTTCATGAACGAGATGGCGAACCTCGCCGAGCGCCTCGGCGCGGACGTGGAGCAGGTGCGCCGGGGCATCGGCGCCGACCCGCGGATCGGGTTCCATTTTCTCTATCCCGGCGCGGGCTATGGGGGTTCCTGCTTCCCGAAGGACGTGAAGGCGGTCGTCAAGACGGCGGCGGACGCCGGGATCGACCTGCAGCTCCTCGCTGCGGTGGAGCGGGTGAACGAGGCGCAGAAGCGCGTGCTCGTCGACAAGGTCGTGCGGCGGTTCGGCGAGAACCTCGCCGGCCGGACCTTCGCGGTCTGGGGGCTCGCGTTCAAGCCCAACACCGACGACATGCGCGAGGCGCCGAGCCTCGTGATCGTGGCGGAGCTCCTCGCGCGCGGCGCGACCGTGCGCGCCTACGACCCGGCGGCGATGGAGTCCGCCCGGCGCGCGTTCGGCGCGGAGCCGCGGCTCGCGTATGCGAGCTCGCCGCTCGACGCCGTGACCGGCACCGACGCGCTCGTCATCGTCACCGAGTGGAAGGAGTTCCGCAGCCCCGACTTCGACGCGATCCGTACGCGGCTGAAGCAGCCGGTGATCTTCGACGGGCGGAACCTCTACGAGCCGGCCGATGTCGCGCGGCTCGGGTTCGAGTACTTCCCGATCGGCAGAACGGTCGGCCGGGGCGGGAGCGGCGAGTGAAGGCGAAGCGCCCGGCGCTGCCCGACCTGGCGAAGGCGCGCGTCCTAGTGGTCGGCGACGTCATGCTCGACCGCTATTGGTTCGGCGAGGTGAGCCGGATCTCGCCGGAGGCACCAGTGCCGGTGGTGCTCGTCGATCACGTCGAGGAGCGACCGGGCGGTGCAGCGAACGTGGCGCGCAACTGCGCCGCGCTCGGCGCGCAGGTCGGCCTGCTCTCGGTCGTCGGCACGGACGAGGCGGGGAATGCGCTCGAGCGGCTCGTTGCGACGGAGCGGATCCGGGCGAGCCTGCATCGCGACGCCACGCTCGACACGACGGTGAAGCTCCGCGTGATCGGCCGCCGGCAGCAGCTACTGCGCATCGATTTCGAAACCTCGCCGTCGCACGAGGCGCTCGCCGACAAGCTCGCGGAGTTCGAGACGAGCCTCGCCGACTACGACGTCGTGCTGCTCTCCGACTACGGCAAGGGCGGACTGACCCACATCGAGCGGATGATCGATCGTGCTCGCGCCGCCGGGAAACCGGTGCTCGTCGATCCGAAGGGTGACGACTACGCGCGGTACCGCGGTGCCTCCGTGCTCACGCCGAACCTGAATGAGCTGGAGAAGGTTGTCGGCCGCTGGAAGGACGAGGCAGATCTCACCGCCCGCGCGCAGAAGCTGCGGGCCGAGCTCGGGCTCGATGCGCTCCTGCTCACGAAAGGTGGGGAAGGCATGACCCTGTACCGGGCCGAGGGCATCCAGGCGGTGCCGGCGAGGAAGCGCGACGTCGCCGATGTCACCGGCGCCGGGGATACCGTGATTGCGACGCTCGCCGTGATGTTAGGGGCGGGCGCCGACCTGTCCGAAGCGGTCCGCGTCGCGAACCACGCCGCCGGCATCGTCGTTGGTAAACTCGGCACCGCGGTCGTGCATCCCGCGGAACTCGCTGCCGATCTCGCTGCCGCCTAGACTCCCGACACTATGAACTACATCGTCGTCACCGGCGCCGCCGGCTTCATCGGCTCCAACCTCGTGCGCGCGCTGAACGAACGCGGCGTGACGAATATCCTGGCGGTGGACAACCTCTCCCGCGCGGACAAGTTCGCGAACCTGGTCGGCTGCGACCTCGCCGACTACCTCGACAAGCGCGACTTCATCGACCGCATCGATGCCGGCGAGTTCGACGGCGCCCTCGACGCGGTGCTGCACCAGGGCGCCTGCTCCGACACGATGGAGACGGACGGGCGGTACATGATGGAGAACAATTACCGCTACTCGCTCGACCTCCTCGACTTCTGCCTCGGGGAGGAGATCCCGTACCTCTACGCGTCGTCGGCGTCGGTGTACGGCGGCGGGCGGATGTTCCGCGAGTCGCCGGAGTGCGAGGCGCCGCTGAACGTCTACGGCTACTCGAAGTACCTGTTCGACCAGGTCGTGCGGCGCCGGCTGCCGGAGGCGTCCTCGCAGGTCGCCGGTTTCCGCTACTTCAACGTGTACGGCCGGAACGAAGCCCACAAGACGCGCATGGCCTCGGTCGCGTGGCACTTCTTCAACCAGTACCGTGCCGAGGGCAAGGTGAGGCTCTTCGAGGGCTCCGGCGGGTACGCCGACGGCGAGCAGCGGCGCGACTTCGTCTCGGTCGAGGACGTGGTCCGGGTCAATCTGCACTTCCTCGAGCGCCCCGAGCGCTCGGGCATCTTCAACGTCGGCACCGGGCGCGCGCAGACCTTCAACGACGTCGCGGAGAGCGTCATCAACGCGTGCCGCCAGGCCGCGGGCGAGCCGGCGCTCGCGCGCCCCGAACTCAAGGGGCAGGGGATGCTCCAATACATACCGTTCCCCGACGCGCTGCGCGGCAAGTACCAGAGCTTCACCGAGGCCGACCTCGGGGCGCTGCGCGATGCGGGGTACGACCAGCCGTTCCTGACGGTGGCCGAAGGCGTCGAGCGCTACATCGCGGAGCTGTTGAAGCACGAGAGCAAATGACGGCCTGGAAGACGATCGACGACACCGTCGGCAACACTCCGCTCGTGCGGCTGAAGCGCCTGCCCGGCGCGACGAGCAACGTGGTGCTCTGCAAGCTCGAGGGCAACAACCCCGCCGGGTCGGTGAAGGATCGCCCTGCGCTGTCGATGATCAGGCGCGCCGAGGAGCGCGGCACGATCAAGCCCGGTGACACGCTGATCGAGCCGACGAGCGGCAACACTGGGATCGCGCTGGCGATGGTGGCTGCGATGCGGGGCTACCGGATGGTGCTGATCATGCCGGAGCATCTCTCGGTCGAGCGCCGGCAGACGATGGCCGCGTACGGCGCCGAGATCGTCCTCACGTCGAAGGAGGGCGGCATGGAGGCCGCCCGCGATCTCGCCGACCGCATGATCGCCGAAGGCAAGGGCGTGATGCTCGACCAGTTCGCCAACCCGGACAACCCGCGCTCGCACTACGAAGGGACCGGGCCCGAGCTCTGGCGGGAAACCGAAGGCCGGATCACGCACTTCGTGTCGAGCATGGGGACCACCGGCACGATCATGGGCGCCGGGCGGTACCTGAAGGAGCAGAACCCGAAGATCCAGATCATCGGCTGCCAGCCGACCGAAGGCTCCCAGATTCCCGGCATCCGCAGATGGCCGGAGGCGTACCTGCCGAAGATCTACGACAGGTCCCGCGTCGATCGCCTCGAGTACGTCAGCCAGGCCGACGCCGAGGAGACGGCGCGTCGTCTCGCGCGGGTGGAGGGCATCTTCGGCGGGATCTCGTCCGGCGGCGCCGTGCACGTTGCGCTCCGCATCTCGGCGGAGGTCTCGAACGCCGTGATCGTCGCGATCGTCTGCGACCGCGGCGACCGCTATCTCTCGACCGGCGTCTTCCCCGCGTAGCCCGGGATGCCGGCCACGATCGTCTTCGACATCGAGACGGTGCCCGACGTCGCGGGCTGCCGCGCCGTCTTCGGGCTCGACGGCTCGGTCTCCGACGCGGACGTGGCGGAGATCGCGTTCCAGCGCCGCCGCGCGGCGTCCGGTCAGGACTTCCTGCCGCTCCACCTCCAGCGGGTCGTCGCGATCGCCTGCGTGCTGCGCGAGCGCGACGCGCTGCGGGTGTGGTCGCTCGGTTCGCCCACCGACGGCGAGGGGGAGCTCGTCCAGCGCTTCTACGACGGCGTCGAGAAGTACACGCCGCAGCTCGTCTCCTGGAACGGCGGGGGGTTCGACCTGCCGGTGCTCCACTACCGCGGCCTCATCCACGGCGTGACCGCGCCGCGCTACTGGGACCTGGGCGACGGCGACTACGCCGACAGCCGCGACTTCCGGTACAACAACTACATCGGCCGCTACCACACGCGGCACATCGACCTGATGGATCTCCTCGCGCTCTACCAGCCGCGCGCGAGCGCGCCGCTCGATCAGCTCGCGCGGCTCGCCGGGTTTCCGGGCAAGCTCGGCATGGACGGCTCGCAGGTCTGGGACGCCTTTCGCGCCGGCCGGCTCGCCGACATCCGCAGCTACTGCGAGACGGACGTCTTCAACACCTGGCTCGTGTTCCTGCGCTTCCAGCGTATGCGCGGGGCGATCGACGGGCCGGCGTACGACCGCGAGATCGCGCTCGCCCGCGCGACGATCGAGAAGCTCGACGGGACGCACTGGCGGGAATTCCTCGCTCGCTGGACCGACCCGAGGCAACGAGGGGGCATGGCCCCCTCGTAGCTGCCCCGAGCCAGCTTCGCCCAGACGGATCGCCGTGCCCGTCGCGCTCGTCGAATCCCTCGACCGGGAAGGCCGCGGCGTCGCGCGCGCCGACGGCAAGGCGGTGTTCATCGGCGGCGCGCTGCCGGGCGAGCGGGTCGAATACGCGGTCGACAGGCGCAAGCCGAGCTACGACGCCGGCACGCTGACGCGCCTCGTGCGCGGGAGCGCGGCGCGGGTCGTGCCGCGCTGCCCGTACTTCGGGACCTGCGGCGGCTGTGCGATCCAGCACCTCGACCCGAGCGCGCAGGTCGCCGTCAAGCAGCGCGTGCTCGAGGACGCGCTGTGGCACATCGGGAAGGTGCAGGCGGAGTCGCTGCTCGCACCGATCCACGGCCCGGCCTGGGGCTACCGGCATCGCGCCCGGCTCTCGGCGCGGTACGTGGCGAAGAAAGGCGGCGCGCTGGTCGGCTTTCGCGAGCGCCGGTCGACCTACGTCGCCGAGATGCGCTCCTGCGAGGTTCTGCCGCCGCACGTGTCGGCGCTGATCGTGCCGCTGCGCGACCTGATCGGCGCGCTGTCGATCCGGGAGCGGATCCCGCAGGTCGAGGTCGCGGTCGGCGAGGCGGTCGTCGTCCTCGTCCTCCGCATCCTCGAGCCGCTGACGGCGGCCGACGAGGACGCGGTCAGGGCCTTCGCCGACGAGCATCGCGTGCAGCTCTGGCTGCAGCCGGCCGGGCCGGCTTCCGCGCGTCCGTTCCATCCGCTCGACGCGCCGCCGCTCTACTACTCGCTGGCGGAGTTCGACGTCCGCGTCCGGTTCGAGCCGGCGGACTTCACACAGGTGAACTACGCCGTGAACGCCATGCTGGTGCGCCGGGCGATGCAGCTCCTCGCGCCGGCGCCCGGCGAGCGCGTCCTCGATCTCTTCTGCGGGCTCGGCAACTTCGCACTCCCGCTCGCCCGGCTCGGCGCGGCGGTGACGGGGATCGAAGGCAGCGCCGCCCTGGTCGAGCGGGCGCGGGAGAACGCGCGGGCGAACGGGTTGCGGGCGGAGTTCGCGGTCGGCGACCTGTTCGATGCAGCGACTTGCGCAGCGCTGCCGCGCTGCGACGCGATGCTCGTCGATCCGCCGCGCGAGGGCGCGATCGAGGTCGTCAAGGCGCTTCAGGGCGACGGCCCGGCCCGGATCGTCTACGTCGCCTGCGATCCGGCGACGCTTGCCCGCGACGCCGGCGTGCTCGTCCACGTGCAGGGCTACCGGCTCGCCGCTGCGGGCGTCGCCAACATGTTCCCGCACACCGCCCACGTCGAGTCCGTGGCGCTGTTCGTGCGGACCTAGCGCCGGACAAACAAAAAGGGCGGCCGGAGCCGCCCTTCCTTGCGCAGCGAAGCCGCTAGTCGCGGTCGCCGCCGAAGATCCCGAGCAGCTGCAGCAGGCTCGAGAACAGGTTGTACAGCGCGACGTAGAGCGTGAGCGTCGCCGAGATGTAGTTCGTCTCCCCGCCGCGGACGATCGAGTTGATCTGCCACAGGATGATCAGCGACGAGAACAGGATGAACCCGCCGAGGATCATGAGCTGGAAGACCGGGCTCGCGAGGAACAGGTTCGCGATCACCGACAGCATGATCACGAAGAACCCCACCAGCAGGAACTTGCTCAGGCCGCTGAAGTCGCGCTTGGCCGTCGAGGCGACGGTCGCCAGGCCGAAGAAGACGGCCGCCGTGCCGCCCGCAGCCATCATCACGAGGTGCGCACCGTTCCGCAGGCCGAGCACCGACTGGAGCAGCGGGCCCGAGCAGCAGGCCGAGAAAGAGCGTGAAGCCGAGCAGCAGCGCCACGCCGAGGCCGCTGTTGCGGTTCTTCTCGATCGCGAAGATCCAGCCGTAGAAGACCGCCAGGATCACCATGAAGGAGAGGATCGGGCTCGAGCGCAGGAACGACAGGTTCAGGTTGGTGCCGATCACCGCCCCGATCGCCGTCGGGATCAGCGTGACCGCCAGGAGCCAGTAGGTGTTGCGCAGCACCCGGCTCTGCTGGAGCGAGAGCTCCCTCGGGCAGGGGTCGGGACGTTCGCTTGGACCGGTTGCAGTTCAGGTTGCATTGCTTCCTCCTCGGTTCGCACTGGGCGCACGCTGATTAGACGTGTTCTACGCCGCCTAGTTGCACGCTTGAGTATACCTTTTCACCGCTCCGGGGCGGGTGCAACGGGGTGCTAGGCCCGGTGGGCGTGCTATAGTCGCCGCCACTTCTAACCCGTTGATGCAATTGAGACTCGCACGACGCGGATGGGTGGCAGAGCGGTCGAATGCGGCGGTCTTGAAAACCGTTGACCCGCAAGGGTCCGGGGGTTCGAATCCCTCCCCATCCGCCAAAGCCCCTTTGTTCAGAGCACCTTCGTTTCATGGGACCCTGCGCGCGCAAGGCCGCAAGGCCGCCAGGAGAAGAAAGCCGCGTCAAGTGCGAACGCGCGACGCTCGCGCGGTTGCGCGTGCTATCACGAGCGCGTGATCGAGGATCGCGAAGCCCCAAGCACGCGGCGCAGTGGATAGCTTCGCTCGAGGCGAACGTCCGGCGGCGGTGTGGCACAGGCATCGCGGACGTGACCGCACGAGCTCTCGCAGTGCTGCTCGAGTTGCAGGCTCGCATCCGGAGACGGCATTGCGAGTGCGGCAACGTCTCGACTCGATCTTCGAGGATGCGTCTTTCATGGGCTCGCTTCTGGGAACCAGCGGCAACGATCCGGCGCAAGCTCCGCGAGGCGAAGGGGCGGCGCGTGCGCGAGCAGTTTCGAGCCTTGCGTATGCGATGCGCCAGCGATCATGGTTCGACTGAGGAGGGCGAAGGCATCGCTGCACGCGCGCTCGAGTTCGCGGTCTGACGGCGGCCGGACGAGGAGACGACTGGCAGGGCCAACGAGCCCCGCAACGGTCGTCATCCCCATGCGTGAACCGCTGCGCGACAGCCACGACGTGTGATGCGCACGTGATCCGGCCGAGCTCACCGCTCACCTGACCACGCTTCGCACATCAGCGTCGCCGGCGAGCGTCGTCACTGGTCTGCCAGTGACGACGCGTCTAAGGCCTTGGCGTTCCAGGCCTTCGCGCACGCGGTCCAGCGTGGGGAGAGAAGTGACGGGGCCTCACGGCCCCATCACATCGCCCAAGAGGGAGGCGCAAAGCCTCCATGCCGTCCACTCGGACGGCAACCCTCCGCGCCCTAATAGGCGCTCCTCGGACCCTGGGTCAATGGTCCCCGATGCGGGCAGCTCTCGTTCCTCGAGACGCGCATTGGCAGCCAATGCCGACGTGCAGCGGCGGCAGCTCGAGCTCACCCGAGCACCTGCACTTACCGGGAGTGGTGTCCCGTGTCCCTCGAATCTCTCGCCTGGCCACGGCCGGCGGGACGGACAGAAACACTTACCAGAGCGATCACACCGACGACCGACGAGACGAAGAGACGCCGACCGCAACGAACCCGAAGGAGCGAGCTTCAATGGCCGACATCCTCTCCAATACGGTCCCCATTCTCGTCGACGCTGTCGAGGGAGCACAGCTCCTTCGGATTTCCGAACGCCGATTCCACGAGCTCAGGCGCGAGTCAGGCTTCCCTGCCGCCGTGGTTCTCGGCGCGCGTAGCGTGCGCTGGCTGCGCGAGGAGCTCGTCGACTATGCACGGTCGCTGCCTCGCGTCGGCGTGCTAGGCGAACCGGCGCAGCTTCAGGCGCGGCGTGCGAGAATGAACGGCGTGCTCTAGCCTTTGCTCGTGGATTTGCCGGCGGATCGAGCGGCGGATTCCCGAGCGCCTGCCCGGAGCACCAGCACTGACGCGGGGGGCTCGCGCGCGAGTCCGCATCCCCGCGTTGAGGCCGTCCGAAACCGCAAAAACTGGCGACTCGATCGGTACTCCTGAGAGTACACAGCCGGAGAGCCGGCACCCATGCGGGACTTGACAGACTCCCCATCCGCCAAGGCACCTTCGTTCAGAGCAGCTACGTTCCATGGGACCCCACAGTGCACGAAGACGGTGTTGAGCCCGCGGGCTTCGGCTACCCGCCGTTCGTTCCTTCGCCGACGGCGCGCGCGAACCGTCGCCGTCTGCTCGTGTTCGTCGGCGTCTTCGTCGCCGTGGCCGCGATCGGGCTCGGCTACACCTTTCTTCGCCCCGCCGAGTATCGGGCGACCGCGCGCGTCCAGATCACGCCTGCCGGCGAGGTCGTGCGCGTCGAGCCTCCGCCCGGCGCGGCGGCCGGCTCGCCCAAGCCGTTCCTGACCGAAGTCGAGGTGCTTGCGAGCCGGCCGGTGCTCGGCGACGTCGTCGCGCGCCTCAATGCCGCCGGCGAGCAGCTCACCGAGCTCGGCCCCGACCCGATCGAGGGCATCCGGTCCACGCTCGACGTGGTGCCCGTCGCGGGGACGAACGTCGTGGAGATCGCCGCGCGGGGCGCACGGCCGGAGCTCCTCGCGGCGGTCGTGAACAACGTCATCGAGGTCTACCGGGAACGGCTCGCGAGCGCCTACCGCAGCGAGTCCGGCGAGGCGATGGCCCAGGCCGCCGAGGAAGCGCAGCGGCTGGAATCGAGCGTCCTCGCCAAGCGGCGCGACGTCGAAGCGTTCCGCACGCGGAACAACATCGTGTCGCTCGAGCGGGACGAGAACCAGGTGCTCGCGCAAGTGAAGGGACTCGGCGCCTCGCTGAACGCCGCGAACGAACGCGTCGCCGCCGCGGAGGGAAAAGTCCGCTCGCTGATCGAGTCGACGGCCGCCGGCAAGGGCACCGCGCGTGCGCGCGACGACCCCACGCTCGCGAACCTCGAGCAGCGCGCGTCGCAGATGCGCGAGGACCTGCGGGAGCTCGAGCGGACGTTCACGCCAGATTACCTGGCGATGGATCCGAAGGCGAGGGCGATGCGCACGCGACTCGCGGAGCTCGATCAGCAGATCAAGGTGCAGCGGGAGGCGGGGCAGCGGGCCGGACTGCGGGAGGCCGACGAAGAGCTCGCGGCCGCGCGCGAAGCGGCGCGGCGCATCCAGCAGCAGCTGGCGGGCGGCCGGCAAGAGGTGGCCCAGTTCACGGCGCGCTTCAACGAGTACAAGTCGCTGCAGGAGGACCTGGCGCAGCTCGAGAAGGCCTATCGCGAGGCGGTCGAGCGCCGCGCAAAGCTGGAGGCGACCGAGCGCGCGCGCACGCCGACGGTACGGGTGCTCGAGGCGGCGGCGGTGCCGCGGGAGGTGTGGCGGCCGCTCTATCTGCGCGACGCCGGGCTCAGCATCGCGGCGGCGATCCTGCTGGCGCTCGCGGCAATGTGGATCGTCGAGCTCTTCAACCGCCCGGAGCCGCAGCCTGCGGTGGTGATCGCCCAGCCGGTGGTGTCAGGGATGCTCGTCCACGGCGGTCCCCAGCCGGTTGCGTTGCCTGGGCAGAGGCACGTCGCGCTCGAGGCGCCCGAGCTGGCGTTGCTGCAGCATCAAACGATGCACCACGCAATCCTGCCGCGCGAGCTCGGGAGCGAGGAGATCCAAGCGATCGTCCGTGGTGCCGACCACGACGAGAGGCTCGCGATGCTTCTGCTCCTCCATGGGGTCGCGCCAGACGAGCTCGTGGAGCTTCGCTGGACCGATATCGATCTCGCGCAGCGCGTCGTGCGCGTCCGCGGCGAATCCGCGCGCGAGATTCCGATCGGCGACGCGCTCGAGCGCGAGCTCACGGTCGGCCCTGCTTCGGCGGACCAGCCGCTTTTTACCGCCCGCGGCGATCGGCCGGCAACCCTGTCCGACATAGAAAGCGCGTTCCTGTACGCCGCCCACGATGCCGGCATCGAGCGGCCGTCGGAGCTCACTCCGGCGGCCTTGCGCCACACCTATGTCGCGTTCCTCGTGCGCCAGGGGATCCGATTCGCCGACCTCGCTCGGCTCGTCGGCGCGATCCCGCCCGCGGAACTCGCGGCGTATGGCACGCTCACCCCCGCGGGCCCACGCGTTGCGTTCGAGGCGATCGAGCTCGTACTGCCGGCGCTCCGAACGGCGGCACCCGATCGCTCGGGGCCGAGCTGATTTTCGCGCGCCCCAACGAAAAAGGCCGGCAGAGCCGGCCTCTTCGCGCGGGCAAGTCGCCCGTCAGTGGTCGGTGCTGGGTCCCTTGCTCTTGATGCCCCGCTTGTCCTTCGCCGCCTTCTTCAGGTTGCGGAAGAGATCGGGCTGCGACTGCTTGAGGTACTCGATGACCTCGAAGTCTTCCTTCTTGACGCGCGTGAGGTCGAGCTTCTCGACGTGTACGAGGCGCAGCAGCTCCTGCACCGGCTTCGGCATCTCGCGGCCGCTCTCGTAGCGCGAGCCGCCGCTCTGCGTGACGCCGATCTTGGTCCAGAACTCCTGCTGGTTCAGGCCGAGCTTGCGCCGGATGTCCTTCGGATCGAGCGAGAAATTGAAGATCTTCATTTTCGTTGCTGGCCCCTTTTGTGTGGTGGCGCCTGGTGTGGCCTCTCCCCGCGAGCGTCCCGAGATCCTAGCACAACGTCATATTCCCGCCAGTTGGTGACTGTAAACATTCGTTAAAGATTGGCGCTCCGGCCCGCGGTCCACCGGCACCCGGCCGCGCGAGGGCATCGGGGTAGAATTCGCGCCTTTTCCGGGCCCTTGCATGGCACTCATCGTCCAGAAATACGGCGGCACTTCGGTTGGCAGCGTCGAGCGGATCAGGGCGGTCGCGCGCCGGGTCGCGCGCTGGAAGGAACTGGGACACCAGATCGTGGTCGTGCCGTCCGCCATGTCCGGCGAGACGAACCGCCTGATCGGGCTCGCCCGGGAAATCCAGGCGACGCCGGACCCGCGCGAGCTCGACGTCGTGGCGGCGACCGGCGAGCAGGTCACGATCGGCCTGCTGTCGATGGCGCTGATGGACCTCGGCATCAAGGCGAAGAGCTACACCGGCGCCCAGGTGCGCGTGGTCACCGACAGCGCGTTCACCAAAGCGCGCATCGTGAGCATCGACGAGGACCGGCTGAAGGCCGACCTTGCGGCCGGCACCGTGCCGGTCGTCGCCGGCTTCCAGGGCGTCGATCCCGCCGGCAACCTGACGACGCTCGGGCGCGGCGGCTCCGACACGTCCGCGGTCGCGCTCGCAGCCGCGCTCAAGGCGGACGAGTGCCAGATCTACACCGACGTCGACGGCGTCTACACCACCGATCCCCGCATCGTTCCGGAGGCGCGCCGCCTCAAGACGGTCACCTTCGAGGAGATGCTCGAGATGGCGAGCCTCGGCTCGAAGGTGCTGCAGATCCGGGCGGTCGAGTTCGCCGGCAAGTACAAGGTGCGCCTGCGCGTCCTCTCGAGCTTCGAGGAGACGGGCGAGGGCACGCTCATCACTTTCGAGGAAGACGAGAAGATGGAACAGGCAGTCATCTCCGGCATAGCGTTCAACCGCGACGAGGCCAAGATCACGGTGATGGGCGTGCCCGATCGCCCCGGCATCGCCTACGCCATTCTCGGTCCGATCGCCGACGCCAACATCGACGTCGACATGATCATCCAGAACGCGAGCGTCGACGGCATCACCGACTTCTCCTTCACCGTCCACCGCAACGACTACGCGAAGGCGCTCGACATCGCGAAGGCGGTGCAGGCGCACATCGGTGCGCGGGGCGTGGTGGGCGACAACAAGGTGTGCAAGGTGTCGATGGTCGGCGTCGGGATGCGCTCGCACGTCGGCATCGCGAGCCAGATGTTCCGCACGCTGTCGGAGGAGGGCATCAACATCGAGATGATCTCGACCTCCGAGATCAAGATCTCGGCAGTGGTGCACGAGAAATACATGGAGCTCGCGGTGCGCGTGCTCCACAAGGCGTTCGGGCTCGATCAACCTTCCTGACCGGCTTGTAACGGAACCCGATGGGGAGTCGATCGGACTAATACCTTAGCTGTATTGCCGGGCGGACGCGTGGCGATTAACTTTGCGTCCGAGCCACGAACTCCCACGGATAAGCGACATGACGAACAAGCCACAGCTTCCGAAGGGTCACACCTCGATCCTCTCGCCCACGTTCAAGTACGTGCCTGCAGCGAACACGGATCTGGCGAAGACTTTCGCGCGCATCCGCACGCAGCGTCTTGCGCCGGTCCCCGCGCGAGCGAGCGTGTCGGTTCTGAAGCCGAGAAGTCTCGGCTAAGGGGTTCGCGTTGAACGGCCGGTCAGGGCTCTGACCGGAGTATTACGCAACAAAAAAGCGACCGCGAAGGTCGCTTTTTTGTTGGCGGAAGAGAGAGCTCCGTCAAGCCCCGCACGGATACTGGCTCTCCGGGCTAATGGACTCAAAAGTGCCGATTGAGTCGCCACTTATTGTGGGACGTGCCTCCGGAAGCCACTGCTCGATCGGCTGCGGGGTCCGCTGCACGACGACTAGCCTCTATTTGGCCCCCTCAGCCCCGGGCAGGGGCGTACCGTCTCGCCCTCTAGCCGAGACGGAACGACTCGCACGCCGCGTCTGAAGCTGCGCCGGTTCGCCCAGCACGCCGACGCGAGGCAACGACCGTGCATAGTCGACGAGCTCCTCGCGCAGCCAGCGCACGCTACCGCGCCGAGAACCACGGCGGCAGGGAATCCTTGCTCGCGCCTCAGCTCGTGAAACCGGCGCTCGGAAATCCGAAGGAGCTGCGCTCCCTCGACAGCGTCGACGAGAATAGGAACCACGTTCGAGAGGATGTCGGCCATTGAAGCTGCCTCTTTCAAGTTCACTGCGGTCGGCGTCTTTTCGTCTCGTCGGTCGTTGGTGTAATCGCTTTGGTAAGTGTTTCTGTCCGTCCCGCCGGCCGTGGCCAGGCGAGAGATTCGAGGGACACGGGACACCACTCCCGGTAGGTGCAGGTGCTCGGGTGATCTCGAGCTGCCGCCGCTGCACGTCGGCATTGGCTGCCGATGCGCGTCTCGTGGAACGAGACCGCCACATCGGGGACCATTGACCCAGGGTCCACAGGAGCGCCGGTGAGGGCGCGGAGCGCTTGCCGTCCGAGTGGACGGCACGGAGGCTTTGCGCCTCCCTCCTTGGGCGATGTGATGGGGCCCGAGGGCCCCGTCACTTGACGCCCCACGCTGAATCGCGTGCGCGAAGGCCTGAAATGCCAAGGCCTTAGACGCGTCGTCACTGACACAGTGACGACGCTCGCCGGCGACGCTGCTGTGCGAGGCGTGGTCAGGCGAGCGATGAGCTCGGCCGGATCACGCGCGCACGACGCGTCGTGGCTCTCGCGCAGCGGTTCACGCAGGGGATGACGACCGATGCGGGGCTCGGGGGCCCTGCCAGTCGTCTCTCGGGATGTCGTTCGAGCCGACATCCAAGTGGCGCCGTGGGAACTGCTTGGCGCCCGCTACTACGGCGCTATCGGGGTCCTCCAGGGACGGTCCGATCGCCGATGACAGGCCGCGCGTCGTCGAGCGATGACGCGGCCAGGACTCAGGTGCTGCTACTTCTGCTACTTCTCTTCGCTCCCGGACTTGCCGGGGCGTTCAACTCCAATGCGCTTATCGGGCGCCGCGCCTGGGTATCTCAACCCAGGGACCCCTGAAGGGTCTCGCACGAATCACCGCCCGGAGGGCTTGATTCCGTGCACTCAAGGAACGCCATGATCGTAGCGCCGTTTGACCCCGGGCTCACCCCCGGAGAGCCCGTGGCAATGACGCGCTCTCTCGCTCTTTGACCGGGTGATGGGGACTTCCGGTGATGCACCGGCACACTACCCGCGCAACAAGCGCAAGATCCGACGCGACGGGGAGGCGGATGATGCGCCGGCGATGCGCGGGTGCATCAAACGCCGGGATACGGCCACAACCGGTCGGCCGAGATCGTGCTACATAGCGGTCGGTCAGCCGACGTGGCCGAGCCAATGCGAAACTTCAAATCGCCGGAAAGCTGACGTCCAAGAACGCCCAACGTAGAAGTAACCGGCGCTGCGCGGCTTTATCGCGCAGCGTCCGGTTGACTGCCGGGTTGGGCGTCATCTCTGGGCACCGGGCTCTTGCGTCACCCGTCCAGGATCGCGCGAGCGAGCGCGATCGCCGCCTTCGCGCGATGACGCGCCTCCGTCGCGGTCGGATCGGGTGTGTCTGCTAGACAAATCCCGATCATCGATAGAGTCCGGAGCCACCCGAGGTCCCAGGTCCGCTCGAACTCCCCGCGGTCGATCGCTTGCCCCAGCGCCGCCTCGAGTTCGGCCAGATAGAAATCGCGCAGCGGCGCACGGGCTTCGGGTGGCAGGCCGTCATCGGGCGGGTAGGCCCAGAAGTGCAGGAACCAATGATGTTGCAGATCGCATGCGGCAGGCGCGCGCGATGCGAACTCCCAGTCGAGCAGCGTGACCGTCTTGTCCGCGAAGGCGATGTTCGCGCGTCTGAGGTCGCCGTGGTTGAGCGTCGGCGTGGCGTCGTCGAGTCCGCGGTGCCACGAGCGCTCCGAAGCGACCCGGATGTAGAAGTCGGCATCGCCGGGATCGAGCATCTCGAGGAACGCGGGCAGCAGCATCCTGAGCGGCGTGAAATCCTCCACGCACCGGGGCACCCAGTCTGCCGACGGTGCCGCGCGCCCGGCAGTGAAGGCGACGGGCTCGGCAAAAGCGGCCGTGGTTCCGCGAACAGGGGCGAGCGGCAGAGCGTCGAGGCCATTGCTCCCGTCCCAGTAGTGCGCATGCAGGCGCGCGATCGCCGTCAGCAGCAATCGCTCGTCATGCTCCGTGAAGGCCCCGCGCGGCCGGATGCCATCCGACACGTCGCGCATCAGCATCCACCACTCGTCGTTTCCCATGTGGACCGCAACGTCGACCGTCGGACACGCAACCGGCGCGGGAAGCTCGCGCGTGGCGCCGCTCAGCCACAACGGCCCCTCTCCCGCGTGAGGAGCCTGCATGGCCGCAACCCGCCAGGTGTCGCGTGGCAACACTTTCAGCACGTAACCCGGCCGGATCGCGATGACCCGCGCGCCGGTGCGCCCGCCGGTCAGGGGCTCGAGGCCCTGGACACGGAACCCGGCAGGAACGGCCCCCCGCGCCTCCGCTTCGCGCAGGTAATCCGGAATCGAGCCGCTAGTGAGCGGTGCTCTTGTCATCAAGAAATGATATGCCTCCACTTGCAGTCGCGGTGGCGTCGGGCAACGGGAGCCAATACAGGCGTCACCCTGCCCAACTCAGTCGCCTTGCCCTACTGGAGCCGCGTCGGGTCCGACCGACCCAAAGCGGAAGAAAGAGGCGGCGGGAAGCAGTCGTTCGGACTGATCCCGAAAGCGGACGCCCAACGTCGCGCTTGAGCCGCGGCCGAGGAGCGAAGCGACGAGGGTACTGCAAGCGGTACGCGTGCCGCCGTCGGCTCGAAGCGCTGGTTAGGTTGCACCTTGGTACGGTCCGGAGACATCGTTGACAGTTTAGTCCAGGGACATGGCTGACAGTTTGACCAAACTCTGGGCACCGCAGGAGGGTGCCCGATGCCATGGAGTCAGACCACGCCTATGGACCAGAAGACGCAGTTCATCGCCGACTATCTTCGTGAGACCTTCTCGTTCACCGAGCTCTGCGTGCGCTACGCAGTGAGCCGCGAGACCGGCTACCGGCTCGTGGAGCGCTACCTGGAACAAGGTCCTGCAGGACTCGAGGCACGATCGCGACGACCGCACACGAGTCCGAACGAGACTGCTCGGCACATCGTCGAAGCGTTGCTCGAGCTCCGTCGGCGTCACCCGCGCTGGGGCGCGAAGAAGCTGCTCCCGCTGTTGGGCAAGCGCCACCCGAGCTGGGACCTGCCGGCGCGCACGACGGTGTTCGAGATCCTGAACCGCCACGGGATGGTGCCGAAGAAGCGCCGGCGACGGGCGATCGGTCATCCGGGCCGTCCGACCAGCCAGGTGCTTGCGCCGAACGACCTGTGGTGCGCGGACTTCAAGGGCGAGTTCAAGACCGGCGACGGGATCTACTGCTATCCATTGACCGTCACCGACGATCACAGCCGGTATCTGCTGGGCTGCCAGGGGCTGCTGTCGACGAAGGTCGTCGAGGCGAAGCCGGTGTTCACGCGACTGTTCAAAGAATACGGGTTGCCGAAACGCATCCGCACCGACAACGGCGTGCCCTTCGCGACGAACACACTCGCGCGACTGTCGAGGCTTTCGGCGTGGTGGGTGCGTCTGGGTGTGTTGCCAGAGCTGATCGAACCGGGCAAGCCGCAACAGAACGGGCGACATGAGCGGATGCATCGCACGCTCAAGGCTGAGACGACGCGCCCACCGGCGGGGAGCTGCCGAGCCCAGCAGCGCAAGTTCAATCGCTTCCTGGAGGAGTTCAACCACGAACGGCCCCACGAGGCGCTGGACATGCATACGCCGGCCTCGCGCTACGACTCCTCGCCACGAGAGATGCCGACGAAGCTCCCGCCGCTGGAGTACCCCGATCGGTTTGAGGTGCGCTACGTAAGCGCCAACGGTGGCATCCGCTGGAAGAAGCACGCCTGGGTCAACGTCTCCACCGTCTGTATCGGCGAGTACGTGGGGCTGGAGGAGATCGACGACGGGCTGTGGGACGTCTACTTCGGGCCGCTCAAGCTCGGGCGCCTGCACGAGCGGCAGATGCGCATCGAGGATGCCTATGGCCGGTTGAAGCGGCATGAGCCGCGCAGGACGAGGGCCGCTTGAGGCCAATTACAATGCCTCGCGCTGATCAGCGACTACGCTCCGCTTCGTCGCCGATCAGCGCAGCCATTCGCCGTCGACAGAGGAGAAACACGCTTTCGGGCAGAAATCTGTCAGGGATGTCCCCGGACTATTTTGTCAACTATCTCCCCGACCGCTCACTTTAGGCACCTTCGAGAGTGAACAACATGTCTAGATCGTTGGTGCACGCTTTGCGGAGGGCAATGAGCGGCTGATATTCAGGCGCGTTGTACCAACGGTTAAGGGAATCCATGTCCAGAAACTCGATGATTACAACTCGCTCCGGTTTCCAATGGCCACCCTCAGGCAACTTGTGGTTTCCTCCTTTTGTCAGGTAGCGCCCACCATACTTGGCGACCATCGGCCCCACCTTGGTTCTGTATTCCTCGAATTTGGCCGCGTCGGTGATGATGTGCTCTGCAATCAGATAAGCGGGCATCGACGTCCTCCTGGTGCTGTCCGTTGTGCAACCTAACGTCTCGGTTCAGCGGCCCGCGCAGGCGGGTGGAGCCCGCCGGAGCGGGTCCGCTGCAACCGATGGTTCGGCGTCATTGCTAGGCCCCTCGGGACCGGCGAGTGACGTACGCGCGGAGCACACCGTCCATACGCGACTGCCAACCAGCGCCCGTTGACTTGAAGTATTCGACGACTTCTCGGCTGTACCGGACCGACAGAAGCAACTTTGGGCTCGCTGACTTTGGTCGACCGCGGAGCGCACGTAGCGGCACCATCGACTTCAGCTGCTT
This sequence comes from uncultured beta proteobacterium, assembly GCA_963789885.1. Lineage (GTDB taxonomy): Bacteria > Pseudomonadota > Gammaproteobacteria > Burkholderiales > SG8-39 > DATEDA01. Next base: position 428,022 of record CAWBNB010000003.1, read on the forward strand.
AGCAGACAGTGGTGGGGCGTCGGGATCTGCCCTTGCGGCCTCGCGAATCCTTCGGTCTTCGGCCAAGGATGGAACTGCGATTCTGGAACGCTTAGATGGTTTCGACATAATGCTTGACCTCACGACGCGTGGCTCGGCGCAGACTGATGATCCTGCGCCGGTCACCTCGTTCGACGAACGCGACATAGTAAAGAGTGTTGGTCCTAGGTGCGAGGGCAATCATGCGCAGTTCGTCGTAGCCGAAGCGATCATCGACCCAAACAAGCGCAGCATCCCAGTCGAGTTCCCGAGCCAGGCGCAGCGAAACGCCGTGTCTGGCTCGGTTTAGTGCGTCCTTCTCAGGATCGAACTCGATTCGCACACATTATTGTAGCTACAGAAAACACAAGGGACAAGGGCGTCCCATGCTGGCCATGTCTCGCATGACGCCGAACATTTGACATGAGCGGCAGTTTCAAAGCGGCGAAGCCGCTTTGAAACTGTCCGCTCGATGGAAGGGTTGGGCAGCACGCTACTCTTCTTTCTTCTGCTTTAGCTTGAAGCGAAAATCGCAGTGGTCGGCCCCCTGCATGATTGTCTGAGTTCGGGTGAGCTGCACGTCACCGCCGAACCCCTCTACAAACGAGAAGTCGGCACTGCATGTGAGCAAGAACCCGAGCTCGGGCGCACCGAGCTCCTGGTAGAACTTGGCGTAGCGACATCCGGTGACGTTGAGCTCGAAGGTATCGGTCGTGCGCTTGAGAACTTCGTAGTCCAACGCGTCACCCGCCGCGAACTTTTCGAAGGCGATGCTAACTTTCTCGTTGAACTTGCTAGCACCCTGTGCGCGCCACCATGCCTCACCAAACTGCCGATAGAGTGCCCCGAGCGACTTGCGCACGAGAGCGTTTGCGCGCTCCTCACCTAGTTCCGCCCGGAGAGTGCGGACGAGTGGCACCAATACCTGTGCCTGGATCTTGACTTGCTCGATCAAAGGAACACCCATCGACTACCTCCTTTGCTCTGACTGCGGCCAACGAATAGGACTTTATCCGTCGTGCGGCAGCATGGCGGATAAAGTCCAGTTGGACTGAACCGCTTCTCGATGTTCAGCCGGAGACGGCGGCTTGGGAAGTGAATCGGGCGCGCGATGCTCGCGGAGCACGCAGCGTGAGTGTGGACCGGCAAAGCGCGGGGTTCGAGCCACCATGAGGCTTGCGATCACGTGCCGACTGGGATCGAAGGACTATCGCAGACGCCTCCTTTGGGGTCAATGGCGGCGCACGGCGCGAGCGCTCCTTCGACCGAGGCCAATCGCCGCAGTCAGACTCGGGAAATGAAGGCGAAGGGAGGCCAGGCATCGGTCTGCGGTGGTCCCCGCGAGGGTGGGTGATGAGCGCGCAACCGTTCCACAATGCGCATGCGCCCCTGCCCACAGTGCGAGCAGCGCTCGATGTCGACTGCGGCGACGCGCAGCCAGAACGCGGCGAGCGGCTCCTGGAGTTGCGGATTCGGTGGGGGCAGCGGCTGCGCCAGGGCCGCGCGGCATTGGGCGAGCGAGTGCTGCTTCGCTCGGTTGCCGAGGAGTCCGTAGTGGCGGATGCGCACGAAGTTGCGCGGCAGCACATGCAGAAGGAAGCGGCGGATGAACTCCTGCGCGTCGAGCGCGAGGACACGCCGCCGGTTGCCGTGGGCGTAGTCCTTGTAGCGAAACCGCACCGCCTTGGCGCTCATGGAGAGGAGCCGCTCGTTTGAGATCGCGACCCGGTGGGCGTAGCGGCCCAGGTACTCCAGCACTTGCTCGGGCCCGCCCATCGGTGCTTTGGCGTACATCACCCAGGGCTGGGCGTAAAGCTGATCGAATAGCTCTCGACGGCCCGCGGGATCGGCGAGCCCCTGGGTGGTGCCAGCAAAGCGCAGCCGGCCACGCTCGAAGGCCTGCGCGAGCGCGTCGAGGTACTTCCCCCGAAACACCGCCGAGAGCGCCTCGACCGGGAAGAGGAATCCGCGGCGCGGGGCATACCACTGGCCGTCTTCACCGAGCGCGCCGCCGGTGACCAGCGCGTGAACATGCAGGTGCTGGGCGAGGGTTTGCCCCCAGGTGTGCAGGAGGAGGGTCGCGCCGATCTTGCCGCCCAGCCAGCGGGGATTGGCGCCGAACTCAAGGAGCGTGTCCGAGGCGGCGTCGAACAGTAACCCGTACAGGACACGCGGATTGCCCTGCGCGAGAGCGTTGAGCGCGTGCGGCAAGGTGAAGACGAGGTGGAAGTACGGCACCGGCAGCAGTTCCGCCCGCCGCGCATCGAGCCAGCGCTCCTTCGTCCGGGTCTGGCACTTCGGGCAGTGCCGGTTGCGGCAGGAGTGGTAGCTGTAGCGCCGCTGCCCACAGGCATCGCACTGCTCGAGGTGGCCGCCCAGGACCGGGGTGCGACAGGCTCCGATCGCGCGCAGCGCGCGGTACTGCACCGCGCTCAGGCGATGGCGCGCGCAGAACGCCTCGCCGTGCGCGCGCACGATGTCGGCGAGCTCCATTGCGAGCCCGACCCGCGGTGGGGGTGTGCGGCTTTAGCTCTGCGGTGTGTCGGGGCGTCCGAGCAGATCCAACGGCGAAGGGGTGGCTGCCAGGTGTTTACGCGCCAGATGCATGTAGCGCATGGTGGTGCTGATGTGGCGATGACCCATCAGCCGCTGGATGGTGTGCAGGTCGACGCCCGCTTCCAGCAGATGTGTGGCAAACGCATGGCGCAGCCCATGAATCCCGCACTCCTTAGCGATCCCGGCGCGATCCTTGGCGGCGTAGAAGACACGCTGCGCGGTCTTGACGTTGATCGGCCGCTCGGAGGCATGGGGACTGGCAAACAGCCACCGGCGCGGTCGACAGGCCCGCCAGTACAGACGCAACTCCTCGAGCAGTCGAGGCGAGAGCAGTGTGTAACGGTCCTTCGCTCCCTTGCCCTCCTCGACACGGATCATCATGCGCGTGCTGTCGATGTCGCCCACCTTGAGGGCGCATGCCTCCGAGACGCGAAGCCCCGCACTGTAGGTGGCCATCAAGAACACCCGGTGCTTGAGGTTCACCGTGCGCTCGATGAGCCGGGCGATCTCCTCGCGACTGAGAATCTGCGGCAGCTTCTGCGGCGCCCGGGCCGCTGGGATGCAGAACTCGACCGCCGCTCGCTTGAGCGTGACGTTGTAGAAGAACCGCAGCCCGTACCTGACGATGTTGCAGCTACTCCAGGCAAGTCCGCGTTCTTGCATCAAATGCAGCAGATAGCCTTCCACCTCGGCTTGATCGATACGATCAGGCGAGCGACCGTAGTGCTTTGCGAGCGCCGCCACCGCGGCAATGTAGGCCTCACGCGTGCTTGCCGCCATGCCGCGCACGACCATGTCGGCGTCCATCTGCTTACGTAACGGGGTCATCGGGCTCTCCTTGGCAATTGGTCGGGGAACATCCCCGACGGAGAGCCTTGCATGGGTGTATGCCTCGCTCCAGTTCCAGCCTGAGCGACGACACACTCCTCAGATCAACGCTGAAAGAACGCCTCAGCGATTCACTTCCACTTCCACCGCGAAGCGGTTTAGTTCAACTTTAAATTGAACGACACCGATGTCGGTTGAAATCGACGATGTCGGCAGAAATCCTCGCCATGTTCGCTTAATTTCCGATCGATGTCGTATAAATCTCGTCGGCTCGACGACGACGGGCTCACGCCATGAGCCCCCGCCTCGTGGATACTGCTTAGTGCGGGAACGGTTCGTTTCCGTTGTACCGTTTACTGTCGTGCTGAACCCCGACACCCGGTGTATCTCCCTCGGCGGGGGCGATCAGATCATCGCGTTATGCTAACGCAGATCAATCGTGACCAGGCAATCGTGAATGCCGCGGCAGGCGCGATCGAGCTACAAGCGGTACCGCAGCAATCCAGGTTTATTCCCCGGCTGCGCGAGGCGATGCGCGCTCGCCGATACAGTCTGAAGACCGAGAAGGCCTACGTGCATTGGGTCAGGCGCTACATCTTCTTCCACAAGCTGCGTCACCCGAAAGACATGGGGCCGGTCGAAGTTACGGCGTTTCTGAACCATCTCGCGAACGAACGCAGGGTTTCAGCCTCGACCCAGAACCAGGCGCTCGCCGCGTTGCTGTTTGTGTACCGCCACCTGCTGCAGGTTGAGCTACCGTGGCTGGACGGGTTGGTTCGGGCAAAAGCCTCCAAGCGGCTCCCCACGGTCTTCCAAGCCGTCGCTAACCCGGGATAATCGTGCGGTCTGAATGACCGGTCCTGCGTTGTCCGTAGGACCGGTTTGGGGGTCGTATCCGGTCGTTGGCCAATCGGCGAGTCCAGCCGGCAAATGATTACGCGTTGCGCCCAAGGGTGACGCGCCCGGGGAACGTTCCAACGTCGGTGCCGCGGCGAGCGCGAAGGCGCTATCGCGGGCCAACGGTCGCGCGAGGCGCCGATTAGACGCTCTACGCGCGCGGGAGAATCATGCCAGGTGCTGAATTCGCGGGGACGCGCTAGCGCTAACGCGCTGCCGCCGATCACGGGGGCACCCACGGAGATGGGTCCCCCCGAGAAAACCGAGGGCCCTGCTGCATGCCGCTCGATGGCGATCTCGAACGCGTCGATGAGCCCATCGATCGAGTCGAACGTTACGCCGCCTTCGCGCCCGCCAACGGAATTACGTTGCTCACCGGCTGCCGGCCGTCGAGATACACGGCCCACGCCTCGAGCAGCTTGCGGCGCTCGCCCGCGAACTGCGCGCGGTTGTACGCCGCCCGAACCAGGTTTCTTTCGCGATGCGCGAGGCACACCTCGACCACGTCGGGACGCGCGGCGCCGGTCTCGTTAGCCCAGGTCGAGAACGTCGAGCGGAAGCCATGCACCGTTGTTTCGCCGGCGATCCCGAGGCGACGAAGACACATCAGCATCGCCATGTTCGAGAGCGGACGGCCGTCGAGCGTCGGCGCGGGAAACACGTAGGACTGCTTGAGTGCGCGCATCTCTTCGAGAATCGCAAGCGCCCGGTCGCACAGGTGCGCCGTATGCGCCTCGCGGGCTTTCATCCGCCCGGCCGGGACGGTCCAGAGCGCGGCGTCGAACTCCGCCCAGGTGGCGCCGAGCACTTCGCTCGTCCGTGACGCGGTAAGGATAGCGAATTCGAGCGCGCGGGCGGCGATACCTTCCATCTGCCGTAAGCGCGCCACGAGTGCCGGCGCCTCGCCGTAGGCGAGCGCTTGAAACTGCCCACGCACCCGCCGGCCCTTCGCTTCGCGGAGCTTGCGCCGGATCGTTGCCGCCGGGTTCGCGGCGGCCAGGCCGTGAAAGACGGCGTCCTCAAAGATCGCGTCGAGTCGTTGCCGTACGCGCGACGCCGTTTCCGGGATGCGGGCTTGCAAGCCGATCAGCGCCGCGAGCAGCTCCTGAGCGGTCACCTCGGCGATCGGCTTTTGCCACAGCTCGGGCGGGACGTTCGCCTCGAGCGAAGCTATCCACTGCGCCGCGTGTTTGGGGCTTCGCGATCCCTCGATCACGCGCTCGTGATAGGCACGCGCAACCCGCGCGAGCGTCGCGCGTTCGCACTTGACGGCGGCTTTCTTCTCTTGGGCGGCCTTGCGGGCCTTGTCGCGCGCCTGCGCCTTCGCCTCTATCGGATCGGTGCCGTCCTGCAGGAGCCTGCGCGCTTTGTCGGCGGACTCGCGTGCGCTACTCAGGGACTTTCCCGCCGCGGCGAGTGAATCGCGGTGCGCGGCGCCGAGCCCGAGCGCTCGACGCTGCCCGGCAAGATTCGTGAAGCGGAGAAGCCACCGCGCGCGGCCATCGTGCACCTTCAGCACCAGCCCGCCGCCGTCCGCGTGATCGCCGGCGCCAGCGGTCTGCACTTGCCGCGGCGACAGAAGATGAATCGCCATGAAGGACACCCTTTCCCGAGTACCGATTGAGTCGCCACTTTTTCATGCGTCGCGGTGCATAGAGTCGCCACTCGGCTGCACCTTATCGACGGACGATGAAGCGTACTTCGTCCCGGTGATCAAAGGCTTACTACACCTTTGCGGGACTATCGTGCACTTACGGGAAGGATGTTACTGGCGGAGAGAGAGGGATTCGAACCCTCGATACGGGTTTAAGCCCGTATAACGCCTTAGCAGGGCGCCCCCTTCGGCCACTCGGGCATCTCTCCGCAGGCGCCGGAGAATATAGCACAGCGGGTTGACGCGGCGGCGTGTGCTAACGTCCCCGGCGATGAACAAACCCGATCTCCAGCGCTCCGCGCCAGCGCAGCGCCCGGAAGAGGTCGTCGGGCTGCGGCAGTTCGCGGACAGGGCTTTCACGCGCGCGGTCGGGGCCGCGCTCGTTCCAGGCAATCGCGTCCGGATCCTCAGAGATGCGACCGAGAACTTTCCGGCGTGGCTCGAAGCGATCCGCTCTGCCGAGCGGACCGTGTATTTCGAGAGCTACATCATCGGCGACGACCCAGTCGGACGCGAGTTCGTGCAGGCGCTCGCCGAGCGTGCGCGAGCGGGGGTCCGAGTGCGACTGCTGCATGACTGGCTCGGCACCCGCGCGTCGCGCTCGCTTTTTACCCCGCTCGTCGAAGCCGGCGGGGCGGTGTGCGTGTTCAACCCGCCGCGCCTCGACAGCCCGATCGGCTGGCTCACGCGCGATCACCGCAAGAGCATCGCGGTCGACGGGCGCGTCGGATTCGTCAGCGGACTCTGTCCGAGTGCGAAGTGGCTTGGCGATCCCGCGCGCAGGCTCGACGTCTGGCGCGACACGGGTCTCGAGATCGGCGGCCCGGCGGTGGCGGAGGTCGAGCGGGCATTCGCCCAGGTCTGGCGGACTGGCGGAGGAGATCCGATCGACGAAGCGGAGCTCACGCCGCCGGACGCGATCCCGGCGGCGGGTGACGTCTCGCTCAGGGTCATCGCCACCGTCCCGAACTCGGGCGGGCTGTTGCGGCTTGACCAGCTGATCGCCGCCGGCGCGCAGGAGCGGCTCTGGCTCACGGATGCCTACTTCGTCAGCCTCACGCCGTACGTCCAGGCGCTCTGTGCGGCCGCGCGCGATGACGTCGACGTCCGCCTGCTCGTCCCCGGGGCGAGCGACGTCCCCGTCGTGAGCCGGATCTCACGGGCCGGCTATCGGCCGCTGCTCGAAGGCGGCGTGCGGGTGTTCGAGTGGAACGGCAGCATGCTCCACGCGAAGAGCGCCGTTGCGGATGACCGCTGGACCCGAGTCGGTTCGACCAACCTCAACATCGCCAGCTGGCTCACCAATTACGAGCTCGACGTTGCGATCGAGGACGAGCGGATCGTCGCCGGGATGGCGGCGATGTACGAGCGGGATCTCGGAAACGCGACCGAGATCGTGCTCGGCAAGCGTTATCGCGTGGGCGCGTCGCCCGCCTCATCCGCGTCGCGGCATGGACGACGGGCGCTCTCGGGGAGTGCGGGGCGCGCGGCGGCCGGTGCGATGAGCGTCGGTGCCGCCGTCGGCGCGGCGCTCACGAGCCGCCGTACTCTCGGGCCCGCGGAGGCGAACCTGCTCGCCATCGTCGCCGCGATCCTGATCGGGGTCGCGGTGGTCGGCGTACTCTTCCCGCCGCTGCTCGCATACCCGCTCGCGCTGATCGCTGTGTGGGTCGGGATCGTGATGCTGATTCGGGCGCGGCGGCTGTGGCGCGAGCGGCGCAAGGGCAGCCGCGCTCCGGGCTGATCCGGTGGCCGCGCCGGGGTGGCTCTGCTAGAATTCGCGGCCTCGCGCCCGTAGCT
>CAWBNB010000004.1:0-111619 GCA_963789885.1 uncultured beta proteobacterium
ACGACCGCTCCTGGCGGTCAGTCGCCTCGTTCGTTGCTTTCCTCAGCCAGCATGGGCGTCTGCGATCCTCTTCGCGCGGTCGATCGCCTTGCCGCACAGCGCCCGCACGCGGGCAAGCTCCTGCGCCGTGTGCGTGCCCACCAGGGAATCGACGAGGCAGAACCCGACCTGCGCGAACACCTTGAGCCAGCACAGGTCCCAGGCGCGCTCGAATTCCCTGCGGTCGAGCGTGCCCAGCGCCTCCTCCAGGCGCTGCATGTAGTAGAGCCTGAGTGAATCGCGATCTTCCGGCGGCCTGCCGTCATTCGGCGGATAGCACCAGAAATGCAGGAACCAGTACCAGGCGAGGTCGGCCGCGGCCGGTGCGCGGGCGGCAAAGTCCCAATCGAACAGGGACACCCCGCCGGAGGGCGAGACGGCGATGTTGGCGCGGCGGATGTCGCCGTGGACGACGGTCTGCGGCAGCCCGGACAAGGGGACGAGCCAGCGGCCGCGGTGCTCGCAGAGGTCGAGATAGAAATCGCCGTCCGCAGATCCCAGCAGGTCGAGCAGGACCGGCACGTAAGTGCGGAACAGGAAGACCTTTTCGAGCACCTCCGCCACCCAATCGGCCGCTACCGTCCGTCCGCCGGCCGCAGCGCACGGCGCGGTGAACATGGCCGTGTGCTGGTCGAGCGTCAGGAGCGGCAGCTCGGCCCGTTGCACCTGCCCCCAGTATCGCGCGTGCAGGCGCGCAAGCCCGTCGAGAAGGAGGCGGAACGAGCCCTCGTCGAACGTGCCGCGCGGCGCGACGCCGCGCGAGACGTCGTCCATCAGCATCCAGCATTCGCCGCGTCGGCGATGGAAAGCGATATCGATGGTCGGACACGAAAGCGGCGACGGAAGATCCCGGGTCAGCCCGCGCGTCCACAGCGCGGGCTCATTGAATGGAGTGCCGAATAGCTTCACCCGCCACGGCTCGGGGATGAACTTCTTCAGCACGAACCCGCCGGCGTCGCTCCGCAGCGAGAAGACGTTTGCCGAAATCCTGCCGCCGTCGAGCCGAGCCGCCTCGAGGCGCTCGACCCTCGCCGGCCGCCCAGCGCGACGCAGCGCCGCCGACAGAAAGCCGGCGTCCGCCTCGCCGTCGATCACCGGCAGTCCGGCGACCAGTCTGTCGGCCAGGGCGGAATCCAGATCGTCCTTCACCGCTTGGCCCACGGGCCCTCCTATGTGTTGTCGACGTCGCCGAACGAAGCATGACGATTGCGGGAGACGGGCGCGAGTGCCACAGTTGCCAATAACGGTGCATTCGTGCCACGAGGAGAGCGCCATGACGCCTGCGCGAAACCCCTATCGGGTGAGCTTGCTGGTCATCCCCGAGGCGATGACCTATACGCTGAACGGTCTCTACGACGTCCTCAATTCGTTCGGCCCCCTGAGCACGCACGACTACGCCCTGCCTAGAGAACCGCCGTTCCGCGTCGAGATGGTGGCGCTGGCGCGCGGTCCGGCCCCGACGGCGAGCGGGCTGCCGGTCCAGGCGCACGCCTCCATCGGGGAGGTCGCGCGGACCGACCTCGTGATCATTCCGTCCGTCATGGTCGAAGGCGGGGAATGGGCGAAGGGCCGCTATCCGGACGTGGTCGAGTGGCTGAACAGGATGCACGGGGAAGGGGCCACGCTGTGCTCGGCGTGTTCGGGACTACTGCTGCTGGCCGAGACCGGTCTACTGTCCGGCAGAGAGGCGACCATGCACTGGGCCTACGAGCAGACTTTCCGGCGCAACTTTCCGGACATCCGGCTGCGCCTGGAGGAGATGTTGGTGACGGCGGGGGAGCGGCAGGAGCTCGTGATGTCGGGCGCGGCCATGGCCTGGCATGACCTCGTGCTGTACCTCATCGACCGATACGTCGGCACGGCCTCGGCACAATCGATCGCGCGCTTCTTCGCGATGCGGTGGCACGATGACGGCCAGGCACCCTATATCGGCTTCACTTCGCCGACCGGGCACGGGGATGCCGCCGTCGCGGACGCGCAGGCCTGGCTCGACCGGAATTTCGCGGTGGCCAAGCCCGTCGATGAGATGGTCAGGCGGTCGGGCGTCGCCGAACGCAGCTTCAAGCGCCGGTTCACCCAAGCTACGGGCATCTCGCCTCTCGACTACGTGCAGCGCCTGCGCGTCGAGTATGCCAAGCGACGGCTCGAGCAATCCGATGCGCCGATCGACGAGGTCAGCTGGGCGGTCGGCTACGAGGATCCCGCCTTCTTCCGCAGGTTGTTCAGGCGCGTCACCGGCGTCGCCCCCGGCGCCTATCGGCGCAAGTACCGCGTACCTGGTTCAGCGACGCGCGCCGCCGTCGCCGCGCAGGGAAGGCGCGCGCCCGCCTTGAGCGAGTGAGCGAACGACTCGAGACAAGCCGAGAACGAACGGCCGCATGATGCGACCCCTTTGAGTGATTGGAGCGCCCGGCGGGATCAATCCGGGCACTGGGTTGAGGCGGTTCCGGTCCCCTGAACGGATCGACGCTCATGTACAGTTCGGCGGGCAGCTCAGCGCTGATCACAAACGGTTCAGAAGACAGTTCGATGCAGGAGTTGCAACGATGAAGAATGAAGCCAAGCCCCGCGTGTACGACATCCTTGCCAAGGCCTTCATGCAGGAGGACGTGCGAACATGTTTCGCGCTCCTTGGGGATGCGAACATGAATTGGGCCGCGCGATTGTCCGAGCAGGGATGCCGCATGGTCTATGTCAGGCACGAGCATTGCGCGCTCGCCGCCGCCATGGCGTACGCGCGAAAGAACTGGGACGTGGGCGTGGCGACCGTCACGTGCGGGCCCGGTGTGACGCAATTGATCACGGCGCTCCCCGCGGCCGTGCGCGCCCATCTGCCGCTGGTGGTGTTCGCCGGGGAAGCGCCGCTGAAGAGCGGTTGGTACAACCAGGGCATCGACCAGGCGCCGCTCATCACTGCAACGGGTGCTGCCTATCACAGCTTGCACATGCCCGAGCGCATGCCTGTTGCGGTACGCGACGCATTCCTGCAGGCGCGCCGCGAACGTCGGCCCGTGGTGATCGGTGTTCCGTTCGATCTGCAGGCCCGGCCCTGGGACGGACCGGCGGATCTGCCTAGGCCCTCGCACAAATTGTTGCCGCGCCCTTCGCCGATTCCGCCGCATCCCGACGACGTGGCGCAGCGCCGCGCAACTGCTTGCCGGCGCCGAACGGGTGGTCGTGTTAGCCGGCCTGGGTGCGGTCGAAGCCAAGGCGGGGCCCGCCTGCCGGGCGTTGGCCGCCAAGACGGGTGGACTGCTGTCAACGACGCTGCCCGCGAGAGGGCTGTTCCACGACGATCCTTTTTGCATCGGCATCTCGGGCAGCTTCACACCCGAGGTTGGGCTCGAGTACCTGGCGCAGGCCGACCTCGTCATCGCGGTCGGCTGTTCGCTCGCCTACCACGCGGGCGGCGGCGGCCAGCTCTGGCCGAAGGCGAAGATGCTGCAGATCGATATCGACCCGGTCGCGGTCAGTCAAGGCCAGGAAGTGGCGCGTCATCACTTGCGAGCCGACGCGCGCCTGGGAGTTGAGGCGCTGACGGCAGCGTTGCCGACCCGCAACCGGAGTTGGCGAAGCGATGCGATGGCTGCGCGCATCCGCGATGCGAAACCCGACAGCCATGTATTCGAGATCGAGTCGGGGCTGCTCGACCCGCGCCACGTGGTCGAGGCGCTGGAAGAGGCTTTGCCGCACGACTGGGAGATGGTTAACTCGGGGGGCCACTGTTCATGGTTCTTCGCGCAGATGCCCTCGCGTCCACAGGAGAGGTTCCTCACCATCCGCGAGTTTGGCGCGATCGGCAACGGCATCTCGTTCGCCATGGGGGTGGCGGCGGCGCGCCCGGATCGAACCGTCGTGCTGTTCGACGGCGACGGCAGCCTGATGATGCATGTGCAGGAGCTTGAAACCATCAAGCGCCATCGCCTGAACATCCTGATCGTCGTGATGAACGATGGCGCGTACGGCTCCGAACTGCACAAGCTCCGCTCGGAGGGGATGCCCGAGGACGGGTCAGTGTTCGGCTACTGCGATTTCGCGGCAATCGCGCGCGGATTCGGGCTCGCGGGAAAGACCTTCAAGAATCTGGATGATCTGCCGAGGCTGGTGGCGGAGTTCGCTGCAAGCGGCGGCGCCGCGGTCTGGGACTTTCGCGTCTCCAGTAAGGTCGTGTCTCCGACCATACGCCGCGCCCATCCTCATCCTGCCAAGGAAAAGGGGGGCTGAACGACGAAGGGCGGTCACCCATCGTGATTTGCGTAACTGGCGCGCCCGGTCAACGCGCTCCCCGTCGCTCAAATCGACAGCGCCGGTGCCGAGGCGGTCAACCCAGCCTTGACAGCGGCGACTGACTAATTAGAGCCCCGGCGACCGCGATCTGGCCAAGGCCGACGCCAGCCGGCCGGACTCGAAGACGCACGCTTCACCCACCCACTTCCCACGAAGGTCTGGGCCCGAACCGCTCCACGAGAAAATCGATCAGCGCGCGCACGCGGGACGAGAGCGTGCGGTTGGGTAGGTAGACCAGGTAGATGGCGCTCTCTGGCACGACCTGAAACTGACGCAGCAGCGGTACCAGTTGACCCTGCTGCAAGGCGTCTCCCACCATATAGACGGGCAGGATGCCGATTCCCAGGCCGGCAGCAACCGCCCCGCGCACCACGTCGATTTCATCGGTTTCAAACGCGCCGGCGACTGACACCGAATACTTCCGCCCGGCCCGCCGCAGCGTCCAGACCCCCTTTGGCGCAAGCGGCGGAAACAGCACGCACTCGTGCTTGCGGAGGTCCTCGATCCGGCGCGGCATCCCGCGCCGCTGCAGGTACGCTGGTGCGGCGCACAGCACGGAGCGGTTGGGGGCGAGTCTTCGCGCCACCAGATTCGGGCCCGGATTGAAGGCCACACGGATGCCCAGGTCGAACCCCCCGTCGCCCAGGTCGACTGCGCGATTGCTGCAGGACAGCTTGACCTGGATTTTCGGATACCTCTGATAAAACTCGGTGAGCGCGGGCAACAGATGCCGCATCGCGAACGCCGGGACGGCCGTCACTTTCACCACGCCGGCCGGCTCCGACTGGGTACGCGTCAAGCGCTGCTCGGCTAGCTCCGCTTCCTGCACGATCCTGGCGCAATGCTCGTAGAACTGGGCGCCCGCCTCGGTCAGGCTGAGCCTGCGCGTCGAGCGGTTCAGCAGCTTCACCGACAGCGCGCCTTCGAGCGCGCTCACGTGCCGGCTCGCCAGCGACTTCGACATGCCGAGTCTGTCCGCGGCGGCGGAGAAGCTCTTCGCTTCCACCACTTGCGCGAACACGCGCATCCCGCTCAGCCGGTCCTTCATTAGTCTTATTCCTGCAACAATGGATTGCAGTAAACACTATTTATCCACATCCTGCAATCCACTAGATTGGCGTCGCAGGCGCAGAACGAACCGTTCGCCGACGCCCGGCCCAGGGGTAGCGGCGGACACACCAGAGTGGGTATCGAACCGAGGAGGTCGTCATGAGTCAGCAGGTCGTCAGAGCCAGGCCGCTTGAATGAACCTTTCGATCCACATCCAACCCAGGAGATCGTCATGAGTCAGGAGATCGTCAAAGTCGGGCAGATGGAAATTCGCTATCTCGTGGATGGCGCGCGAACGGGCGGGCTGGGGCTGTTCGAAATGAAGGTTCCGGCCGGTGCCCACGTGCCTCCGCCGCACAGCCATACCAACAACGAAGAGTGCGTTTACGTGCTGGAGGGCGTGCTCAGATATACGGTCGATGACGAAACCCGCGACCTGAAGCCGGGTGAATGGATGTCGACGCCGCGGGGTTCCGTGCACCATTTCAGCAATCCCGGTTCCGGGACCGTGCGCACACTCGTGATGCTTACGCCGGATACCGGCGCGCAGTTCTTTCGCGAAGTCGGAGCCCTGGCCGGCGCGGGCGGACCGCCTGATCGGGCGAAGCTCATGGCAGTCATGACCCGATACGGGCTGGTGCCCGCCGTGCCGAAGCAGGCGCCGCGCGTCGCGAACGGTCAAACCGTTTCGTGAGCCTTGCGGAGCGTTGCCCTCGGCCCCGTTTCGGCGGGGCCGATTTCCGGCTTCTAGACAACCAGGATCGCACTGCATGACGTACAAGTACGAGATGTCCGCCCCGGGACCGCTCGCTCCTGGGAATATACAACATCACGCGCTGACGACTAGCGCGTGTCGCCTAGTGTCGCGCGTTTGGGCGCGAATCCCGTCGGATCACCTCGCGGTGCGCTTCGCCGCTTCGGCTGCGTTCGTCGGCGGCCTGGCGCTACTGGTATGGCGGGCGACGCTCGCGGTTGCGGCCCTGTGACGACTGCTCTGCTGAGACGGAAAGAGCTTGCTTCGCAGCAAGCTCTTGAATTCTGGCGCGCCCGATGGGATGAATCTGGGCACTGGGTTAAGGCGGTTCCGGTCCCCTGAAAGGCTGCTTTCAACTGCGGATTCAACTGATCGATGCAACACACTAGACGCTATCGAAGCGGAAGGAGTGTTGCAGATGAAGCAAAGGCCACGGATTTACTACTCCGCCACCCAGAGGGCACTCATCTGGGAGCGCTGGCGGAAGGGCGAGACTCTTCACCAGATCGCAGGGCTATTTGATCGACACCATTCATCGATCCAGCGGATCGTGGCTGAGACGGGCGGAGTACGCCCAGCCGATCGGCGCCGTTCGAGATGGGCGCTGACTTTGAGCGAGCGTGAAGAGATTTCGCGTGCCGTAGTAGCAGATCACTCAATCCGCTCGATCGCGGCGTCGCTCGGTCGAGCACCATCGACTATAAGCCGCGAGATCCGACGCCATGGCGGCCCGGGAGGCTATCGAGCCAGTCGAGCCGACCAGGCGGCTTGGGATCGGGCTCGTCGCCCGAAGGTCTGTAAACTGGTACAGAACCGAGCGTTGGCACATCTCATAGCAAGCAAGCTATGCCTGGAGTGGTCGCCTGAACAGATTGCTGGCTGGCTCAAGCGTACCTACCCCGATGACGAAACCTATCAGGTGTCACACGAAACCATTTATCGCAGCCTGTTCATCCAGGCTCGCGGGGCTCTGAAGAAGGAGCTGATGGCGCATTTGCGGCGGACACGAGGGATGCGCCGCTCGCGACACCACACGCAAAAGACCAGCATTCACGGTCGAATCACTGACGCGGTATCCATCAGCGAGCGTCCCGCCGCGGCCGAAGACCGCGCCGTACCCGGTCACTGGGAAGGGGACCTTCTGTTCGGCAGCAAGAATAGCCAGATTGCAACGCTCGTCGAGCGTCAATCACGCTACGTCATGCTCGCGAAGGTCGCCAGCAAAGATACGGAGACGGTCGTCAACACGCTTATCAAGCACACGCAAAAGTTACCACACGAGCTCTACAAATCGCTGACCTGGGACCGCGGCAAAGAGATGGCGGACCATCAACGCTTCACGCTTGCCACCGACATCAACGTCTATTTCTGTGATCCTCAGAGCCCTTGGCAACGCGGCTCGAATGAGAATGCGAACGGGCTATTGAGGCAATATTGCCCAAAGGCATCGACCTTTCAGCCTACTCACAATCCAAGCTCAACGCGATCGCTCGGCGACTCAACGAACGCCCGAGGAAGACACTAAACTACGAAACACCAGCTGAACGATTTCATCAATCTGTTGCGTCGACCGGTTGAATCCGCGACCCATACCAGCCGGTCGGGTCTCTTCGAAGCAGACGTTGAATGGTTCGCGTGAACCGCCGCGGCGCGGTGTGTCGTGGGGAACGCGACCGCAACGGCAACTGCGCTTGCGACGCTTGACCCGGACAAACGAACCCCCAATAATCTTCGGTCAGCGTGAGCGAATCCATCCGTCGCCGTCCGCGCGACTTTGCAGGCTGTTGCGAGCGCGCGCGGGTTGAAGTTTAGGTACAAAGCGACGCTTGCATTGAGGGTGCCCGAAAATGGCAAAGGTCATCCATACGATGGTCCGCGTGCTCGACCTCCAACGGTCGCTACGTTTCTACCGCGACGCCTTCGGTCTCGAAGAGGTGCACCGTCTCGACTTCCCAACGTTTGCGCTGGTGTATCTCAGGAACCGGGAGAACGACTTCGAAGTCGAGCTCACGCTGAACAAGGACCGGAAGGAACCCTATACGCATGGCGATGGCTACGGCCATTTCGCCGTCTGCGTCGACGACGCGGCGTCCGAGCGCGACCGGCTCGCCCAGCTCGGCTGCGCGCCGGGGGACGTCAAGGAGTTCAAGGATGGCACCGGCGCTCTACTCGCACGGTACTTCTTTGTCCAGGATCCGGACGGGTACAAGATCGAGGTGCTCGAGCGTCATGGCCACTACCGCTAGCCAGGCGCGCGCGAGCGAACGATGCACGGCAAACGCGAGGGGCAACGCCCCGCGCTCCACCACGGGAGGAGAAGATGGACTTCAACTTCATGACCCCGTCGACTGACCACGAGCACGGTCCGGAGCAGCCGTGGCCACCGATTGCGCTGACGCGGCGCGAGTTCCTGAAGGGAGCTGGCATCCTGACGGGCACGCTTGCGGCCTCGTCCATCCTGTCGGCGCTTGCTCCGAGCCGTGCCTGGGCGCTCGAACTCAAAACGCTTACGTCAGCCCAGGGCGACGCCCTTCTGCAGATGGGCAAGGCGTTGTACCCGCACAAGGGATTGCCCGACGCGGTCTATGCGCTACTCGTCAAGGACCTCGACGGGGCCGCGGGCAAGGATCCTAAGACCGCGCAGATGCTCGGCGAGGGCGTCGCGGCACTTGACAAGGCGGCCGGCGGCAGTTTTGCCGCGGCGTCCGAGGCCAAAAAGCTCGAGGCGGTGAAATCGCTTGAGAGCACGCCTTTCTTCAACACGGTGCGCGGCCAGTGCATCACGTCGCTCTACGACAACGACATGGCGTTCGCTCACTTCGGGTATCCCGGCCCCTCCTGGGACAAGGGTGGCTACATCAACCGCGGGTTCAACGACCTCAAGTGGTTGCCGGATCCGCCCGCGGCGGCCAGTCCCGCCCCCTACAAGGCCTGAGTTCCGGCCCAGCAAGCCCGAAAGAGGAACGGATCATGGCAAAGTTCGAACTCAATGACGACTCCGTGGTCGTCATCATCGGCTCCGGCGCCGGCGGCGGCACGCTCGCGAACGAGTTGTGCCAGAAAGGCGTCAAGGTCGTGCTGCTCGAAGCCGGCAAGCGCGAGTCCCCGGCAACCTTCATCAACGACGAGTGGAAGTCGTTCGGACAGCTCGCCTGGCTGGACAAGCGGACCACGTCGGGATCGTGGCGGGTCGCCAAAGACTTCTCGGGGTTGCCGGCGTGGATCTGCAAGACGGTCGGCGGCACGACGACCCACTGGGCGGGCGCGTCGCTGCGGCTTCACGAGCACGAATTCCGCGCGCGCACCGTCTATGGCGACATCAAGGGCGCGTCGCTGCTCGACTGGCCGCTCACGCTGAAAGAGCTCGCGCCTTTCTACTCGCGGGCCGAGGACAAGATGGGCGTGACGCGCACCCACGACGTGCCCGGGCTGCCCGGGAACAACAACTTCAAGGTCATGTACGCCGGCGCGAAGAAGGTGGGCTATAAGGACTGCAACACCGGCCACATGGCGATCAACAGCCGGCCGCGCAAGGACCGCGCCTCCTGCCTGCAGATCGGGTTCTGCTTTCAGGGCTGCAAGTCAGGGGCCAAGTGGTCGACGCTCTATACCGAGATTCCCGCCGCCGAAAAAACCGGCAAGCTCGACCTTCGCCCGCAGGCGCACGTCCTCAAGATCGATCACAACGACGCGGGCAAGGTCACCGGAGTCCTCTACCGGGATGCCGACGGCAAGGATCAGCGGCAGAAGGCGCGCGTGGTCTGCGTCGCCGGCAACTCGATCGAGACCCCGCGGCTGCTGTTGCTCTCCGCCTCTTCCAAATACCCCGACGGGCTGGCAAACAGCTCCGGGCAGGTCGGCAGGAACTACATGCGGCATATGACCGGCTCGGTGTACGCGGTGTTCAACGAGCCGGTGAACATGTATCGCGGCACAACGATGGCCGGCATCATCACGGACGAGGCGGGCAACAACCCGAAGCGCGGCTTCGTCGGCGGCTACGAAATGGAAACGCTGTCGCTCGGTCTACCGTTCATGGCAGCGTTCCTCGACCCGGGTGCCTGGGGTCCGGACTTCACGTATTTTCTAGACAACTACACGCGCATGGCCGGCATGTGGCTTGTCGGCGAGGACATGCCCCGCCCGACGAATCGGGTCACGCTCAATTCCTCCGAGAAGGACCAGTACGGCCTGGCTGTTCCGAATGTCCATTTCGACGACCACGACAACGACGTCGCGATGCGCAACCACGCGTACGCCGCCGGGGAAAAGGTTTATCAGGCGGCGGGAGCCGTAAAGACTTTCCGTACGCCGCCGTATCCGTCTACGCACAATCTCGGCACCTGTCGCATGAGCGCGAACCCGCGCGACGGCGTATGCAACAAGTGGGGACAGACGCACGACGTTCCAAACTTGTTCATCTCGGACGGGAGCCAGTTCACGACCGGCGGCGCCGAGAACCCGACGCTCACGATCGTGACGCTCGCGATCCGGCAGGCCGGCTACCTGGCCGAGCAACTGTCCAAGCGCTCCATCTGAGGCGCAAGCAAGGGGCCTGCGGCCGCGCGCGGGCAGTTGCCGGGCCCGTGGGTTCGCACGCCTGACCGCCCGAATGACATGAGTGTAGACCATCGGAGAAAGCGACAAGGTATAGGTGACTGGGCACCGCACCGAGGACCATTCGAACCAGCACATCACGGGCATGTCCTCTATTGGAGAAGTTCCCGACCGTCCGCAATTGGCCGAGGCCGTGTGGAAACGCGTCTGATTGATGGGTGTGCAAACGGGATTGACTGTCGGGTGGCGGCGTAACGCGCGGTGGTCAAGCGCCTGGGGAGTCGCGATAGGCGCCCTCAGGCGCCTGCGAGGCGCATCGCCTTCATCGTTTTGGCGATGCCGAGCAGTTTGATCAACCGCTTAAAGTTGTAGGCCAGCACATGCAGGCTCATCTCGGTGGCCACGTGCTTCAGCCCCCGCATCAGGAAGTGTGTTGAGCCCATCCAGTGCTTCAGCGTTCCGAACACATGTTCGATGGTGCGTCGTCGCAGTGTCATCGCCTGCGGTTGCCGATCGAGCCGACGCTGCATTGTCTCCAGGATCGCTTCATGCTCCCAGCGTGTGACGCGGCGATAGTCGCCCGGGGTGCAGCGCGCTTTGAGTGGGCACCTTGGACATGCCGATGACCAGTATCGGTGGAGCGTCAGGCCTTTCTCCACCGTCGTCATGCGGTAGATGGCCCGTTGTCCGGCCGGACACTGGTACTCGTCATCTTTGGCGATGTAGATGAAGTCGGCCTTGCTGAAGCGACCCTCCGCCTTGGCATTGGAGGTCATCGGCTTGGGCACCAGCGGCGTGATGCCGGCCTCAGTGCAAGCCTTGATCTCGGGGCCGCTGAAGTAGCCCCGGTCGGCCACGGCCTGCAGCCGGTCTTTGCCCATCGCTACTTTGGTAGCCGTCCCCATCTTGGTGAGCTGCGCCCGGTCGCTGCCGACGTTGGTCACCTCATGCGTCACGATCAGGTGATGCTGTGCGTCGACGACCGCTTGCACGTTGTAACCGACCACGCCGGTGCCTTTGGCCTGGGAGACCATGGAGCGCGCGTCTGGGTCGGTCAGCGAGATCTGCTCATCCGGCTGCTGCTTCAGCTCCTCACGAATGGTGTCCATGCGCCGCATCTGCTCGCGCAGGGTGCTGATCTTCTCGCGTAGCCGCTCGGTCTTGGCTTCGACCTCGGCCGGCTGGGTGCGGTCGGCGGTCTCCAGTGCCGTCAGGTAGCGCTGGATGCTCTCCTCGACCTGCTGCTGGCGCTTGTCGACCTTGCCCGGGGTGAAGTTGCGATCGCGGCTGTTGACGGCCTTGAACTTGCTGCTGTCGATGGCCACGATGGCCTGCGTAAAGAGCTTCAGGTCCCGGCACAACTGCACGAAGCGGCGGCAGACGTTTCGGATGCCCTCGCCGTTGTCGTGGCGGAAGTCGGCAATGGTCTTAAAGTCGGGCGCCAGTCGACCGGTGAGCCACATCAGTTCGACGTTGCGCTGCGCCTCGCGCTCCAGCCGCCGGCTGGACGCGATGCGGTTCAAATACCCGTAGATATAGAGCTTGAGCAGCACCGCCGGGTGGTACGCCGGCCGGCCCGTCGACGCCGGATCAGCGCCAGCAAAGCCCAGTTGCTTCAGATCGAGCTCATCGACGAAGGCGTCGACTGCGCGAACCGGATTGTCTTCGGCGATGTAGTCGTCCAAATACTCAGGCAGCAATGTGGCCTGGCTTCGGTCTTCACCCTCGATGAATCGGCTCATCCGCGGCTCCCTTCGCGCGATCAACCAACTCTGACCTCGAATGCTTCAAAGAGTTTTCACACAGCCTCGGCCGATCAGCGACCTTGCCCGACCGTCGCATAGCGACCGAGGCTGTGTGAAAACTCGGAGAAACGATAGCGTGAGCGATTCTTCTCCCACTGCCGCGCGAGTTTCCTCTCCCCTGCGTATCTACTCGTGAATGCGAAAACCGCAGGTTCGATGCGCTTTTCCCACTTTCGAAAAGTGCGCTTGCCTTTTCACACGGCCTCGACCCTTATCGGCCGTCCATTCCGCTCTGAAGCGGTCGTTCCGCGGAAGCTACGGCCGGGTCGCCGATGCGATCGGCCTGCTGGAAAAGAAAAAGCTGGGTGAAGTGCCCAGCTTCGTCCTTCGGGCTGAAGGGTAACAGTTCGATTCCGGACACATCGGTGACACTTTCCGGCATTTGGGGTACCCCAAATGCCGTGGCGGAGTGTCAAGATCGACGAGCGGCGTTCGTTGCCGATTGCTCGGCGAGAAGATGGCCGTGCTGTCGCGAGTTCGACTCACGCAAGCGGCTACAGATCTTCTCGCGCTACAAGGACTACGACGAGCCTCACCGATCGCTCACGACGCCCTACCGGCAAGCGACGCTTGCCGGTGAGTCGACGTCGTCAGCTCAAGCGCGAGCACCCTGGGCGCCCAGTCCGCGAGAAGCTCAGGCGCCGGCTCAACGATCTGCCGCATCTGCCGGCCATCAGCACCGTCCACGCCGTGCTCGATCGGCACGGGCTGGTCAGGCGCAGCCGTGGCCGCAGCGCGCGCTACAAGGCCGAAGGCACCGCCCTGTCCGTACCCACCGCACCCAACGACCTGTGGTGCGCCGATTACAAGGGTGAGTTCATGCTGGTCGATCGGCGCTACTGCTATCCGCTGACGATCAGCGACTTCGCAGCCGCTACCTGCTCGTGCTGCGATGCCCAGTCCAGCACCCAGATGCGCTACGCCTTCACCGTCTTCGAGCGCGCCTTCAAGGACTTCGGCCTGCCGCGCGCGATCCGCACCGATAATGGCGCCCCCTTCGCCAGCACCAGCGCCTTCTTCGGCCTGAGCAAACTGTCAGTCTGGTGGCTGACGCCTGGGCATCGCCATCGAACGCATCCGCCCTGGCGATCCGCAGCAAAACGGGCGCCACGAACGCATGCACCTGACGCTGAAGAAGGAGGCGACCCGCCCCGCCGCCAAGAACTTCCTGGGGCAGCAGGCGCGCTTCGATCGGTTCTTGCTCGACTTCAACCACGAGCGCCCGCACCAGGGGCTGGGGATGAAGTACCCCGCTGAGCTCTACGGCCCCTCCTCGCGCCCCTATCGAGGGCTACCTGAGCTTGACTACCCGCTGCACGACCGTGCCATCACCGTCACCCGTTGCGGGCGACTGTGCTTCGGCTCGCGCAAGATCAATCTCAGCCAGGCCTTCGCCGGTCAGACCGTCGGCGTGCGCGAAGTCGCCGACCACGTCTGGCTCATCAGCTTCATGCACTACGACCTCGGCTTCTTCGACCACGAATCCGGCCGCGTCGAGTGCGCCCCGAACCCCTTTGAGGCTAAAGTGTTACCCATGTCCTCGGTATAAACCGTTACCGATGTGATCGGTATGGACAGTACGTAACTGGCGCGCCCGGCAGGATTTGAACCCACGACCCCCTAATGGGATGGACGCTCCCCTCCCGCTGCGGCGTCAAGTGCGCCAAAGTGGAAGTGCGATCCGACCACTTAACCGAGAGGGGGCGTCCGCCATGAAGATTACGACAGTGGGTATTGATCTGGCAAAGAGCGTGTTCCAGGTCCACGGGGTGAGCGAGCGCGGGAAAGCGGTGCTGCGCAAGCAACTCAAACGCAGCGAGATGCTGAAGTTCTTCACCAACCTGCCGCCCTGCCTGATCGGGATGGAAGCCTGTGGCAGCGCCCACCACTGGGCTCGCAAGCTCATCGAGCTGGGCCATGAGGTCAGGCTCATGGCGCCGCAGTTCGTCAAGCCGTACGTGAAGACCAACAAGAACGATCGCAACGATGCCGAGGCGATCTGCGAGGCGGTGGCGCGGCCGAACATGCGCTTCGTGCCGGTCAAAGCTCCCGAGCAGCAGGCAGCGCTCGCGTTGCACCGTGCGCGCGCGGGGATGATGAAGGCGCGCAACGCGCAGGCCAATCAGATCCGGGGGCTGCTGGGTGAGTTCGGGATCGTTCTGCCCCAGGGTATTGGTCAACTGCGCCGCCGGCTTCCCGAGATCGTAGAGGACAGCAAGAATGGCCTACCGGGGCTGATGCGTACCCTGCTGCGGAGACTGCTGGCGCAGCTCCAGCAGCTCGACCAGCAGGTCTCAGAACTCGAGCGCGAAATCGTGCTCTGGCACCGGCAGAACGACGACAGCCGCCGGCTCGAGCGCATCGGCGGCATCGGGCCGCTTACGGCCAGCGCTTACGTGGCAAGCCTCGGCAATGCCAAGGGCTTCAACAACGGGCGGCAGGTCGCCGCTTGGCTGGGAATCGTGCCGCGACAGGATTCCACCGGCGGCAAACCCAAGCTGCTGGGCATCAGCAAGCACGGCGATGTCTACCTGCGCACGCTGCTCATCCACGGCGCACGCTCGGTACTCCGACACCTTGAACACCGACCCGATCAGACCGATAGCTGGCTCACGCGCCTGATGCACAGGCGCGGCAAGAACGTCGCTGCCGTGGCGCTAGCGAACAAGAATGCGCGCATCGCCTGGGCGCTGCTCGCGCATCAGCGCGAGTTCGACCCCGATTACGTGTCGACGGCACCGAGCCGGTGAACCGCCGAGCACAGATAGCCGGTCAATGCGCATAGCAAGGAGGCCCGCTTACTGATTGCACAGGCAAGCTCAACGTGATGGCGAAACAGGTCAGACCGTGGTCGACCAAACCTGATACGAACCACGAACTCGATAGTTCGTCCCTCTGATGAGGCGTCGACCAGCGAATTCCATCAGGGCCAGAGGAGCCGCTGTTCCTCAACCGAAGGCCGGATATATGGCTGCAATCTTCACCTGCTCCGCCAAAGCGAAGAGACTGCTTTGCAAACCGGGAGCGTCCATATATGGTTCGTAGCCAGTTAGTCGAGCCGCCGCGGCAGCACGCGGGCCGAGTCGAAGAACGGCAGGCGGCAGACGCGCGCGCGCTCCGCGCCAGCGATCGAGACGATCGTTCCCGCCGCGGCCGCTTCGCGCGGCGCGAATCCGAGCGCGAGCTCGCGCCCGAGGGTCGGCGAGCAGACCCGGCTGGTCGCTTCGGCGAGAGGGAGTCCGGCAAGTGCGGCGCAATCGCGGCGCGCGAAACCGTCCAAGCCGACAAGGCGCCGCTCGGCCTCGCGCCAGCGCACCGCCCGTAGCGCCTCGCTACCGGTGAAGGCGCGTGCATCGAACGACATCAGCCGCTCAAGCCCGAGCTCGAACGGATTCACCGGCCGCGCCAGCTCGTTCGTAAAGAGGATGTACCCCGACTCGATCCGTAGGCTGTTCGCGGCGTCGAAACCGCATTCGCGCGCGTCGGCGGCGAGCTTTCGCCGAAGACCGACCACAGCGTCGCCCGGCACGATCAGCTCGTACCCGAGCTCGCCCGAGTAGCCGAGCCGACCGACCGTGACCGGGATGCCGGCCAGCGTCGCCTCGCGAAAGCCGAAGTACCCGAGCTCCGGCGAGGTGCCGAGATGCCGCTCGAGCACGCGCACCGACTCCGGCCCCTGGAGCGCGAGCACGGCGTCAGCGCCCGAGAGATCGCGCAACGTAACGCCCTCCTCTTGCGCCGCCTCGGCGAGGAACCCGAAATCCGACCGCCGTCCGGTGAAAAGCCAGTACCGGTCCGGCGTGAGGCACCACACGGTCGCGTCGATGAACACCGTTCCGTCCGGACGCAGCAACAGCGTGTACGCGATCCGGCCCGGCTTGAGCAGCGCGAGATTCCGCGTCTGCAGGCGGTCGAGGAATGCGCGCGCGTTCGCGCCCGCGATCTCGAACTGGCCCATGAACGAGAAGTCGAACAGCCCGCACGAGCGCCGCGTCGCGAGATGCTCTTCGCGCGCGTCGGTGTAGACGGCTACAGGTTGCGCCATAGCATCAGCGCACCGACGACGATGCAGAGCACAGCGGCGAGCCGACGCAGGGTGCCGACGCTCACGGCATGCGCGAGACGGACGCCGGCGACGACGCCGGCGAGCTCGAAGGCCGTGATCCAGCCGGCGACCGCGAAGTCGATCCGGCCATAGGCGAGGTTGCCCGCCGTGCCGAACACGGCGGTGACGATCTGCAGCACCTGACTCGCGCCGACCGAGGCAAGCGGCGCGAAGCCGGCGAGCACCATCATCGGGACCGAGAAGAGCGGTCCGCCCGCGCCCGAAAGCCCGGAGCCGAACCCCGACACGGCACCGACGCCGGCGAGCATCGCGCGCTCGCCCCCACCTTCACCGTCGCGAAACCGCTCCCGGATGCGCGTCGGGAGCAGGATGTAGACGCCGGCGAACGCAGTGATCGCGGCGATGACGAGCGCGAGCGGCCGCGCGTCGATGCGCGAAGCCGCCCACGCGCCGACGACGCTGAAGATCACCGCGCCGGCGCAGACGGGCTTGGTGATCCGCCAGTCGATCGAGCCGCGGCGCTGGAAGAGGAGCGTGCCGAGGATCCCGGTGAAGACGAAGGTGAAGAGCGCGGTCGCGGCCGCGGTGTGGACGGTGAGCCCGCCGAGATAGGTGAGCGCGGGGATGAGGAGAATCCCGCCGACGCCGACCGTCCCGATGAACAGGCCGACGAAGAGGGCGGCCGCCGCAATCAGGGCGTAGGTCGTCAATACGGCTTCTCTGACTCGGGGGATCTACAAGGGGGCCGGGTGGGAAGGGAAGGGTCCCACCCCTCCCCCCGGCCCCCTTGTTGCATTCTATCCGGCGGCGAACGCCGTGAGCTCGCTCGTGAGCAGGATCGAGAGCTGCTTCATCAGCGCGTAGCCGAGCGTGTGGTCGCCCTGCATCAGCGCGGCGAGGCCTGCACCCGGCAGCGCGATCACCGCGCACGGCGTGAGGCAGTACGCGGTGGCGATCCGGCGCGGGGTGGTCTCGACGAGCGCCGCCCAGCCGAACACCTCGCCGCGCCGGATGATCTCGCCCGCCGACGTGTCGCGCCGGCCGACGCCCAGCGTGAACCTGACCATCCCCTCGGCGAGCACGTAGAAGTCGTCGACGGTATCGCCGAGCGAGTAGATGCGCGTGTCGGCCGGATAGCGCTCGACGCGCGCGAGCGCGCCGACGCGCCGGACCTGCGCGGCATCCAGGCCGGAGAAGAAGCGCGCCTGCCCGAGGACCTCGAGGTCCGCCGGGGCGAGCGCGCTCTCCAGCGCCGCGTTCACTTCTTCTTCCACCCCACGAGGTCGCGGAAGCGGGCGAGCTCGTCTTCCTTCATGAAGACCGTGTGCTCCTTGCCCGGGTAGATGCGCGCGCGCACCTCGTCGCGGTAATCCGACAGGCCCTTCTCGATGATCGGGACGAGGTCGACGTAGATCTTCGAGTGCCGCGGCACGTGCGCTTCGTAGAGGTGGAAGAGGTCCGAACCGATGATGTGCACGCCGTGCGCGCGGTTGCCGGCGCCGAGGCTGATCACCGGGACCGGCAGCGTCTCCGCCAGGTACTCGCACACTTCCGAGGTGGTCACTTCGCACATGATCGAGAAGCAGCCGGCGTCGACCATCGCCCACGCGTCGTCGATCAGCTCCTTCGCGCGCTCGGCGGTCTTCCCCTGCGCGACGAATCCCCCGAGCTGCGGCATGCGCATCGGGGTGATGCCGATGTGCCCCTGCACCGGGATGCCGGCCTTCACGATCGCCTCGATGTACTTCGCGTGGTGCTTGTTGCCCTCGCACTTCATCACCTCGGCCCCGCCCTGCGCGACGTACTTCGCGGCGTTGTCGACCGCCTGCTGCGCGGACAGGTGGAAGCTCATGTAGGGCATGTCGACCATGCGCAGGCCGTACTTCGACCCGCGCTTGACCGCCTGCGCCATGAACATCACCTCCTCGAACGACACCGAGGTGGTGGTCTCGTGGCCGAACAGCACCATGCCGCCGGTGTCCGAGACGCAGAGGATGTCGATGCCCACCCGGTCGGCGATGATCGCGGTCTCGTAGTCGTACACCGCGAGCTGCACGATCGGCTCGCCCTTCTTCATCTTCTCGACGAGCGACGGGATGGTCACTTTCTTCCGCGCGGGCGCGGCGGGCTTGTCTGCCATGTCTCCTCCTGGTGGGACGGTTGAAGCGAAACCTACAGCCTGTTGACCGCAGCAAGTCCCGTGCCGATGGCCGTGCCGGTGACGGTCCTTGAAGTTACAGGCAGATCAGCCGGGACCGCGGCGCCCGTGTTTCGAAACGAAACCGCAGGGCGTTCCCCGGGAAACACCGCGGGCCGCATGGGACGCGGCAATCAATCCTTCGCCCCGCTGCGCTTGCGTTGCAACCCCCACTGCCGGCGCCGCATCCATAGCGCCTTGCGCCCGATGCCGAGCACGCGCGCAAGGTCGGTCTCGCTGTAGCGGTCCTGGAAGCGGCGCACCACCTCCTGGATGTACTCCTCGACCGAGAGCGGCCGATCGCCGCTCGCGGCGGCGCCACGCCGCCCACCCGACCCGCCCCGCGTATCCGCGAGCTCCTTCGCGCTTAGCGTGTCCGACTCGGCGAGGATCACCGCGCGCTCGACGAGGTTCTCGAGCTCGCGCACGTTGCCCGGCCAGTGATAGGAGGCGAGGAACGCGGCGAAGTCGTCGCCGATCCCGCGGATCGGCTTGCCGAGCTTGCGGCCGTGCACCTCGACGAAGTGCTCCGCGAGCCGCCGCACGTCCGCGCCCCGCTCGCGCAGCGGCGGCACGTGGATGTTGATGACGTTGAGGCGGTAGAAGAGGTCCTCGCGGAAGTGGCCCTTCTCCATCAGCTCCTTCAGGTCGCGGTTGGTCGCGGCGACGAACCGCACGTCGACGTTGACGATCTGCTTGCCGCCGACCGGCCGCACCTCGCGGTCCTGCAGCACGCGCAGGAGCTTCACCTGCAGCGCGAGCGGCAGCTCCGCAATCTCGTCGAGGAAGAGCGTGCCGCCGTGCGCCTCGCGGATCAGCCCTTCTGTCGCATGGGTCGCACCGGTGAACGCGCCCTTGGCGTGGCCGAAGAGCTCCGACTCGAGCAGCTCCGCGGGAATCGCGCCGCAGTTGATCGCGACGAACGGCCCGTCGGCGCGGGTGCTCGCGCGATGGATGTTGCGCGCGACCAGCTCCTTCCCGGTGCCGCTCTCGCCCCAGATGAGGACGTTCGCGTCCGAGGGCGCAACCTTGCGGACGAGCTCCGTCACCCGGCGCATCCCGGCCGACTCGCCGATCATGCGCCGGTCGGCCCAGGCCTTGCGCAGGCTCCGCTTCAGGAGCGCGTTCTCGCGCCGGATCCGGCGCTCGGCTAGCGCACGCTCGACCGCGTGCAGGAAGTCGTCGTTGTTGAACGGCTTGATGACGTAGTCGACCGCCCCGTTCCGCAGCGCCTCGACCGCGCTCTCCACCGACGAGTAGCTCGTCATCAGGATGATCGGGATCTCGCGGTCGAGATCGCGCAGGCCGCGGATCGCGTCGAGCCCGGTCGCGTCCGGCAGCTTGAGATCGGTGATGACGAGGTCGACCGCGGCCGCGTGCACCGCCCGCAGCCCCTCGCGGACCGTGCCCGCGGTGTCGGTGCGGTAACCCTCCCCCGCCAGCAGCAGCTGCACGACCTCGGAGAACCCGGGATCGTCGTCGATCACCAGGATCCGCTCCCGGCGCTTGACCTCGATCCGCTCGCCGGCGAGGTTCACGACGCAGCGGCCGGCAGGTCGATCCGGAAACAGGCGCCGCCCGCGGGATCGTTCTCCGCGCGCAGGTCGCCGCCGAGCTCGTGCACGATCTCGCTCGAGATCGCGAGGCCGAGCCCGGCGCCGGTGCCGTTCTTCGTGGTGAAGAACGGCTCGAAGATGCGCCCGAGGTTCTCCGCTGCGATCCCCGGGCCCTCGTCGCGGATCGCGAGCGCGACGCGTGGACCGCGCCGCTCGCCGGCGACCGCGACCTGCCCGCGGCCGTCCATCGCCTGCGCGGCGTTCAGCAGGATGTTGAACACCACCTGCTCGAGCTCGCCGGGGCGCGCGCGGACGAGCGCGTCGTCGGTGATCGCGACGTCGACCGCGATCGCGCTCGGACCGGTCCGATGCTTGAGGAGCGAGGCCGCCTCCTCGACCACCTGCGAGAGCGCGAGCGTACGCATCGGATCGTCGTTGACGCGCGAGAAGTCGGTGAGCGTGCGCGTGATCCCGAGCACCCGCCCGATGTTGGACGAGATGCTCGCGAGGCCGCGCTCGAAGATCTCGGGCGAGGCGCCGCGTTTCGACTGCAGGATCTGCACCATCGAGTGGATCGCCGCGAGCGGGTTGCTCACCTCGTGGCAGACGCCGGCGACCATGAAACCGAGCGACGCGAGGCGCGTCGTCTGCGGATCCGCGCCCGGGAGGTCGTCGAACACGGTCACGATCGCGTGCGCGCCGGACGGCTGCACTGCGAGCCGCTCGCGGACCGCCCCACCAGCGGTCGCGCGCACGACGTCCAGCTCGCGCGCCATCGTGAAATCGCCGGCGAGCACCGCGTGATAATCGGGAAACCGCTCGGCGAAGCCGCCGCCGGCGGCCGCGGCCCGCACCTGCATCGCCGGATTCGCCGCGACGATACGCCCGAGCGCGTCGATCACGGCGACCGCCACGGGCAGCGCCTCCAGGACGGTGTCCGGCGAGGGCGGCGCCGCGATCCGTGCGACCGGCCGCACGCGCGGACTACCCTCGCGCGAAAAACGCGCTCCGGGTTCGGCCTTGGGGCGGCCCGGCGGTCTCACGCGGGCACCGGCCGCAGCGGCCGCTCGTCGATCGGCAGGCACATCACCGCGGCCACCACGCTCGCCGCGATCGCGATCATCCAGACCCCGAGGTAGGAGCCCGTAGTGTCGAACACGTAGCCGCCGAGCCATGCGCCGAGGAACCCCCCGATCTGATGCCCGAGGAAGGCGATGCTGAAGAGCGTGGAAAGATACTGCACCCCGAAGATCTGCGCGACCAGGGCATTGGTCAGCGGGACCGTCCCGAGCCAGGTGAGCCCGAGCACTACGGCGAACGCCCAGGTCACCGCCTGCGACGGCGGCGCGGCGATGAACGCCGCGATGGCCACCGCCCGGACGGCGTAGATCCAGACGAGAACGTGCTTCTTGCGGTAGCGGTCGCCGAGGACCCCGGCGCCGAGTGAACCGGCGATGTTCGCGAAACCGATGATCGCGAGCGCCGTCATGCCCTCGACCGCGCTGGAGCCCCGGTCAACGAGATACGCGGGCATGTGCGTCATGATGAAGACGGTCTGGAACCCGCAGACCGCGAAACTCACGGTCGCGAGCCAGAAGCCCTTGTGGCGCCCCGCTTCGCGCAATGCTGCCGCGATCGGTTGCTGTGCGCCGCTCCGGGCGGTCTCCCCCTTCGCGGCGAACGCCGCGGCGAGCGGCACGATCAGGAACGCCGACACCGCGAGCAGGAGGAGCGCGGTGAACCAGCCGAACTGCGAGATCAGCGCCTGCCCGTACGGGAGCATCACGAATTGGCCGATCGACCCGCCGGCGCCGGCCAGCCCGAGCGCGGCGGTGCGCCGCGCCGCCGGCACTGCCCGGCCGACGACGCCGAGCACGACCCCGAAGCTCGCGCCGCTCAATCCCAACCCGATCAGCACCCCGGCCGAAACGTCGAGCGCCGGGCCGGTGGTCGAGTAGGCCATCGTCACGAGGCCGGCGGTGTACAGGAGCCCGCCGACGGCCGTCACCCGCGCCGCGCCGAAACGGTCGGCGATGATGCCGGTGAACGGCTGCGCGAGCCCCCACACGAGGTTCTGTAGCGCGATCGCGGCGGAGAACGTTTCGCGTCCCCAGCCGAGCGCCGAGCACATCGGCTGCAGAAAGAGGCCGAAGCCCTGGCGGGTGCCAAGGGCGAGCATCAGGATGAGGCCCGCGGCGACGAGGACGACGAGCGGCGATCGCGGGCGGGTCATCGCGTGTAGCAGGCTTCGCGCACCGCTCAGCTCGTCAGCCGGCGGTACGCGTCCGCCGCTTTCAGGGGAAGCTTGCGCACGTCGTCGATCAACGTCCAGCTCGCCGCGCCGTACATGTGCGGCAGGTAGTCGCGCGCCTCCTCGTCGATCGTGATGCAGAACGGGTGGACGCCCGATGCCCGCGCCTCGATCAGCGCCTGCCGGGTGTCCTCGATGCCGTACACGCCCCGATAGCCGTCGATGAAATCGTCGGGCTTCCCGTCGGACAGCGTGAAGAGGATCCGGGTCTTCGCCTCCACCTCGTTCAGGAGCTTCGACAGGTGGCGGATCGCGACCCCCATCCGGGTGTAGTCCTTGGCTTGCACCCCGGCGATCCGACCGCGCACCGCATCCGAGTAACGCTCGTCGAAGCGCTTGATGCGGTAGATCTCGCAGCGCTTGCGGCCCCAGCCGGAGAAGCCGTAGATCGCATAGCGGTCGCCCAGGGCCTCGAGCGCCTCGCACAGCATCACCAGGGCGGTGCGCTCGCATTCGTTGACCCAGCCCATCGTCGACCCGCTCATGTCGACCATGAACATCGCGGCGATGTTGCGCTCGGCGCGGCGTCGCAGGGTGAAGAGACGCTCGGTCACCTCGATTCCGGTGCGGCGGTCGGCGTACGCCTCGACCACCGCGTCGAAGTCGAGGTCGTCGCCTTCGTGCTCGCGCCGCAGGAGCTTCTCCTCGCCGCGCAGCGCCTCGAAGCGCCGCCGGAGCTGGGCGATCTGTCCGGCGTACTGCGCACGCACGCCGGCGACGAACGTCGGGTCGCCGCGCGGCACGTCGCTCTCGAACGCGACGCACCAGCCCTTGCGGTAGTCGCGGCGCTGGAAGTCCCATTCGTCGTAGAGGAGGCCGCCCGCGGCGTGCGATTCGGCGTGAGCGCCCTCCGACTCGTCCGTCGGTTCGGCGTCGGGGGCGTATCTTCCGGGGCCGGCGGCGACGAGATATTCGGGCGGGACCTGGCCGAAATCCTGCACGATCGACCGGACGAGCGCGGCTACCGCCGGCCGGGGCTCCACCCGCTCGCCTTCCACTTCGAGCTTGAACTGCAGCGTGTCGAAGGACGCGTCCACCTCGACCGCCGGTGCGGCCTTGCGCTCCACCTCGCCGGCGCCTTCCACCGCAAGCCCCTCACGGATCTTCGCCAGCTCGCGGTAGAGCGCGCGGCGCTCCTTCGCGACGCGAGCCTCGCGCACCGTCTTCACCCGGTCCGGATGCAGGCTGCCGAGATACGGGAACGCCGCCGGCGGCGCCTTCGCAGCCAGGTCGCGCGCGAGCCGGATGCTGTCGCCGACCGACGCATCCGGCCGGGCGAGCTCGCGTTCCGCGCGCGCCAGCGCGTCGGGCAGCGGGCAACGCAACGACGCGAGCAGCCGCGCGAGCCCGGGATAGCCGCGTCGGAGACAGGCCTCCAGCCGCACCGCCTCGAGCAGGTTGATCCAGGCGAGGCCGCGCTCGCGCGACGCGAACCCTTCGAGCACGCCGAGGTCGGCGTTGAACGTGCCGTAACGCGTCTGCGCCCAGTGGTGGATGGCAAGCGCCTTGTACAGGCGTTCGTTCGCCGCACGCTCCGGCGCCCCGTCGATCGACTCCGGGAGGAAGATCGTTTCGGTATCGGTGTAGGTCTCGGGCCCGGCCTCGACGCGGAGCGCGCGGCCCGCGAGCCCGCGCAGGACGAGCTCGAGCACGCGCGCGAGCTCCGTCAGGCGCACGCCGTGTGCGAGCTCCTCCTCGGGCTCGCCCGCGCTGAGAGGCTGGGCGACGGTCACTAGAAGACCGCGTTCACCAGCTCGTCCAGCGCGACGAGCATCTCGGGATCGTCGGTCAGCGCCTCCGCCACCGCGCCGTGGCAGGCGGTGCGCGGCGACACGCCGCGGACCACGAGCTGCGCGGCGTGCACGAGCAGGCGGGTGCTCGCGCCCTCGTCGAGGCCGCTGCCCTTCAGGTTGCGCGTCATGCCGCCGAGCTTGACGAGGCGCTCCGCGGTCGCGCGGTCGAGGCCGGACTCCCTCACTACGATGCGCGCCTCGAGGTCGGCGTTCGGGTACGCGAACTCGATCGCGACGAAGCGCTGTCGCGTCGAGTGCTTCAGCTCCTTCAGCACGCTCTGGTAGCCGGGGTTGTAGGAAAGGACGAGCATGAACTCGTCCGGCGCGCGCAGGAGCTCGCCGCGCTTCTCCATCGGCAGGCACCGGCGCGTGTCGGCGAGCGGATGGATGACGACGGTGGTGTCCTTGCGCGCCTCGACGATCTCGTCGAGATAGCAGAAGCCGCCGGCGCGGACCGCCCGCGCGAGCGGGCCGTCGACCCAGACGGTCTCGTCGCCGACGATCAGATAGCGACCGACGAGATCGGACGCAGTAAGGTCGTCGTGGCACGAAACGGTGACGAGCGGCCGGGCGAGCCGCCACGCCATATGCTCGACGAACCGGGTCTTGCCGCAGCCGGTGGGACCCTTGAGCAGCACCGGCACCCGGGCCGAATACGCCGCCTCGAAGAGCACGATCTCCTCACCGACCGGCTCGTAGTACGGCTCCGCGCCGATCGTCGCGAGCTCCGGTTCGAGGACCTTCAGGCGCGCCGGGTCGTTCACTCGGCGCCCTCGCCACCGCCCCGGAACTCGTCGTCGAGCCCGGGCCGGATCGGGACGACCGGGCGCGTCGGCTTCTGGTCCTGGGTTGCGCTCATCGCGGAGGCGGGGAAAACAAACGGGGCCCGGGGAGTGTAATCCAGGCCCCCGCGCAGCCTAAACCTGGGAGGCAGTGCCTGCTGCCGGCGCCGGAAAGAATTCCTAGCGCGCCGAATGGCCCGCCAGCTTGACTTCCACCCGCTCGCTCGCATCGAGCCCGGCGTAGTACGCGCGCAGGATGTCGAGCACTTCCGGCCGGCTGAATTCCGCCGGCACCGGCGACCCCTCGGACAGCCACTTCCGCAGTTTCGTCCCGGAGACGAGGAGCCGGTCGGCGTCCTCGTGCGGACAGGTCCGGGCCGACGCCATGCCGCCGCACTTGTAGCACCAGAACGTCCAGTCGATCTTCATCGGCCGGGTCTCGAGCGCGTCGGCCGGGATCTCGTCGAAGATGCGGTGGGCATCGAATGGCCCGTAGTAGCTCCCGACGCCGGCGTGATCCCGGCCGAGGAGCTGATCCGAACAGCCGTAGTTCTGGCGGAAGAGCGCGTGCAGGAGCGCCTCGCGCGGGCCGGCGTAGCGCATGTCGAGGGGGTAGCCGGCGTGCACCACCGTGTCCGGGCGGAAGTACTTCGCGAGCAGCACGTCGATCGCCCGCGCGCGCACCTCGGCCGGGATGTCGCCCGGCTTCAGGTTGCCGAGCAGCGAGTGAACGAGCACGCCGTCGCAGGTCTCGATCGCGACCTTCGCGAGATACTCGTGCGACCGGTGCATCGGGTTGCGCGTCTGGAACGCTGCGACCCGCGACCAGCCGAGCTTCCCGAACGCGGCGCGCGTCTCGGCGGGGGTCATGAAGAGCGCCCCGTACTTCGCCTTGAAGCCGCCGTCCGACAGCACCTTCAGGGGTCCGGCGAGGTTGACCTCGCCCTGCTCCATGACCATCTTGACGCCGGGGTGCTCGGGGTCGACGGTCCGGAACACCGTCCGGCATTCGTGCGCCCGGTCGATCGCGTACTTTTCGGTGACGCGCATCGTCGCGAGCACCGAGCCGTCGTCGGGGTCGGCGAGCGCGATTTCGGTGCCCGGCGCGACCCCGTCGGCGAAACCGCGGGACGCGGAGAGCGTGATCGGGATCGGCCAGAAGAGGCCGCTCGCGGTGCGGTAGCCGTCGCAGACGCCGCGCCAGTCAGCCTCCGACATGAAGCCCTCGAGCGGCGTGAACCCGCCGATCCCGAGCATGATGAGATCGCCCTTCTCGCGCGAGGTCACGCGCAGCGTGGGCAGACGGACGGCGCGGGCGAGCTCCGCGGCGCCGGCGGCGCCCTCCAGGGCGAGCGGCTTCAGCCCGCCTCCTCCGTGCGGTCGGACCAGTCCCGGCATGGGTGTCGCTCTTAACGCCAGTGGCGGGCTATTCTGGACAGCGTGCAAGGCGCTCACAACGCGGATTTTTTGATTCGTCTATCAGGCCGGCTGATTCGTCCGGCCGGGCGTTTGATAGACTCCGACCCACCGAGGGGGCGCCGCACCACGGGCTCGTCCCTTCGCTCGTGACCGCTGCCGATGGCCCGCCCCAACACCCCACCCCCCGAAGCGCCGCCGCCCGGCACGCGCTGGCTGGTATTCGTCACCCAGCTTCCCACCGACGACCCGCCGGGCCGGATGAAGGTGCTACGCACCCTGGAGACGCTGGGGTGCGCCCCGCTCCGCGACGGCGTCTACCTCCTGCCCGACTCGTCCGAGAACCGCCGCGGGCTCGCCAAGCTCGCCGGGTTCGTGACCAGCATCAACGGCAGCGTCCACCTCCTCAACGTGAAGAGCGCGGACGAGGCGCAGTCGAAACAGTTCCGCGGCCTCTTCGACCGCTCCGAGCAGTACCGGGAGCTCGTCAAGACCGTGGAATCGCTCAAGGCCGGGTTCGGCATCTCCGATCCGGTCGCGATCAACCGGGTGCTCGGCAAGCAGCGCCGCGACCTCGAGGCGATCGCCGCGCTCGACTTCTTCGGCTCGCCGCACCGCGACAAGGCGGAGAAGGTGCTCGCGGAGATGGAGGCACGGGTGCGCGAGCTGATCTTCCCGGATAACGCGCCCGCCTCGCCGTCGGCCGGTGTCGCGCGCACGAACCGCACCTACTTCCGGCGCGGCTGGGCGACGCGGAAGCCGCTCTTCACCGACCGGCTCGCGTGCGCGTGGCTCATCCGCCGCTTCATCGACCCGGAGGCGGTCCTCGTCTGGCTCGACAAGGGCCGCGATGCGCCCGCGACCGCAGTGACGTTCGGCTACGAGGGCGCGACCTTCCGCAACAGCCGCAACCGCGTCACCTACCAGGAGCTGCTTGCGAGCTTCAAGCTCGAGAGGGACCCGGCCCTGGTGAGGATCGGGAACCTCGTGCACGCACTCGAAGCGGGCGGCAGCAAGCTCGCCGAGGCGGCGGGCGTCGAAACGCTCCTCGCCGGCGCGCGCCGCCGCGCCACCACCGACGACGAACTGCTCGCCGAGAGCGAGAAGACGTTCGACCTTCTCTACGAGGCGTACTTCGAAGTGCCGGCGAAGGCCTGATCCGGGCGAGGGCTCGCCGGTGTCCGATCGCGCGCCGCCGCCTGGCGTTCTGGCCGCGGCGCCCGCGCTACCACTGCCGGCGGTCCTTCATCGCCTGCGCCTGCTGCGCCTTCAGCTCGCGCAGCCGTGCGTCGATGGCCGACAGCGTATAGAAGTCGGTGTCGGATGCGGCCTGGGCGAACTGGAGCTGCTCGATCGCGGCCGGAAGGCTACCCTGGAGGAAATAGCCTTCGGCTAACGCGCGGTGCTGCTGCGTCCGCTGCCCGAGCGCGGCGTAGCTCTTCGCGAGCATCTGGTAGATGCGCGGCTCGCGCATCCGGCCCCCCTTCGCCAGGTCCTCGAGCAGCGCGGCCGCCTCCTTGTTGCGGCCGAGGCGCTGCAGCATCTCCGCCTGCTCGAGCTTGATCGACACCGAATCGGGGAAGGTCGAGCGTGCCGCGGCGAGGATCTTCTCCGCCCCCGCGGGATCGCCGGAGTCGGCCTTGATCCGTGCGGCGAGCGACTCGAGCATCGGCTGCGGGGAGCTGAGCTTCCGCGCCGCGTTGATCTCCGTCTCGGCGATCTTCCAGTCCTTCGCCCGCGCGGCAGCCGCGGCGTAGCCATAATGGACGGCGGCCTCGTTCGCGAACCGCTTCTCGGCGAGCGCGGTGCGGAAGAACGCCTCGGCTTCCTGGGGCGCGCCGTCGGCGGCGCGCACCTTCGCGCGCACGAGCTGGAACTCCATGCTGTCGGGGCGCTGCCGGTAGGGCGCGCTCGCCTGACGGTTCTGCATGTCGGCGATGCGCTCGGTGGTGAGCGGGTGGGTGCGGAGATACGTCGGCGCGTTGTTCTCGTACAGGCGCGTCGACTTCTGCAGCCGCTCGAAGAACCCTGGCATGCCGGCGGTGTCGAACCCGGCACCGTCCAGCAGCTGGTAGCCGACGCGGTCGGCCTCGCGCTCGAAGTCGCGGCTGTAGTTGAGGAAGACGGCCGCGGGCGCCGCCTGGCCCGCGATGATCGCGGCCTGCGCGACCTGCGGATTCGAGCGCGCCGCGAGCAGCCCGAGGAGCATCCCGACCAGCGACACCTTCGCGATCTTGTTCTGCGCGTCGTACTGCCGCGCCATGTGCCGCTGCAGGACGTGCGCGATCTCGTGCCCGAGGACCGAGGCGAACTCCGACTCGGTCTGGGCGGCAAGGAGGAGCCCGGTGTGGACGCCGATGAAACCGCCGGGCATCGCGAACGCGTTCACCGTCTTGTCCCGAACCACGAAGAACTCGAACTCCTGGCGCGTCTCGCCGCTCGCCGCGACCAGCCGGTAGCCGATCGACTGGACGTAGTCCCTGATCTCGGGGTCGTCGACATAGTCCGGATCCCGGCGGATCTCGCGCATGATCGATTCGCCGATCCGGCGTTCGTCCTGGGGGGACATGTCCGCCTGGGAGCTGTCGCCGAGATCGGGCAAGCTCTGCGCCGGCGGGAGGCTTAGCGCGGGCGCGGGCGCGCGCGCGTCATCGCGCTCGGTGGGCGGGGGGGTCGACCGGTAGACGTTGGTTTGGGCGGGCGCGCTCGACGCGAGAAACGCGGCCGCCAGAAGGCAGAATAGGCGTCGCACGACGGTATGATACCGGAGGCTTGGGACTGGTTCCCCGAGGCGATCCCCCAATCCGGGCGGGGGACGGGCTCGGCGCGAGCGGAGGTCGGGTGGCTGACATGGGACTGACGCACTTCGACGCGCAAGGCGCGGCGCACATGGTCGACGTCGGCGACAAGGCCGAGACGCGTCGCGTCGCGCGCGCCGCCGGGCGGATCGTGATGCAGCCCGAGACCCTGGCGCTCATCCGCGCGGGTACCGCGAAAAAGGGCGACGTGCTCGGCGTCGCGCGGCTCGCCGCGATCCAGGCGGCAAAGCGCACCGCCGACCTGATTCCGCTCGCGCACCCGATCGCGCTGACGCGCGTCGCGGCCGAGTTCGCCGACGACGAGGAGGGGTCTGCGGTATCGCTGACGGTGACGGTCGAGACCGTCGGGCGCACCGGTGTCGAGATGGAAGCGCTGACTGCGGTAAGCGTGGGGCTCCTCACCGTCTACGACATGTGCAAGTCGGTCGACCGGGGCATGCGGATCGAAGCGGTCCGCCTGCTCGAGAAGACCGGCGGGAAGTCGGGGACCTTCGTCAACCCGGCGGGCCGAGCCTAGCCGGGCTTATCGCGCCATCAGACAATTGGACAATCGGACGATCCCCGGGAACGCTTGCTGCGCGCCGGGGCTTTTCGGTACGCTACGCATATTACGTAAATCTAATGTAGCACGCGGGGCGTTGCGGCCGCGCGCGCCAGCCCCCCGACAGGAGCCGAGATGACCGAACTTTCCCGCAGGACCGCGCTCAAACGCACCGGCGCCTTCGCGGCCGCCGCGATCGCCGCGGGGCTCGCCCGCCCGGGCGACGCGCTCGCCGACTGGAACAAGGGGGCGTTCGAGTCGAAGACCGTCGCCGACGCGCTCCGGCACCTCAAGATCGCGGCGCCCGCCGACACGAAGGACATCGTCATCCGGGCGCCCGACATCGCCGAGAACGGCGCGGTGGTGCCGATCGAGATCCAGAGCAACATCCCGGGCACGAAGTCGATGGTGGTGCTGATCGAGAAGAACCCGTTCCCGTATGCCGCGAACTTCGACTTCGCGCAGGGCGCGGCGCTCCCGTTCGTGGCGCTCCGCGTGAAGATGGGCGAGACCTCGAACGTGCGGGTCGTGGTCGCCACCGCCGACGGCAAGTTCCTCACCGCCGCCAAGGAGGTGAAGGTCACCATCGGCGGCTGCGGCGGGTGAGGAGGACGCGATGGCCGATCCGATGAAGATCCGCGCGAAGCTCGAGGGCGACGTGCTCGACGTGCGCGTGCTGATGGCCCACCCGATGGAGACCGGGCAGCGCAAGGACGGCGCCGGGAACCTGGTCCCGCTGCATTTCATCCAGACGATCACCGCGCAGCTGAACGGCAAGCCGGTGTTCCAGGCCGATACGAGCCAGGCGATCTCGCGCAACCCGGTGTTCGGGTTCAAGGTGAAAGGCGCGAAGGCGGGCGACAAGCTGAGCATCACCTGGACCGACAACAAGGGTGACAAGCGCACCGACGAGGTCGTCGTCGGGGGCGGTTGAGCCACGCCCGGAACGCCGACAGCGAAGACTGCGCCCGCGAGGCGCGGCACCGAAGGCGCGCACCACCCGTGCCCGCCTTGCACCGGAGGAGAGAATGACCCGAGCACTCGCGTTTTGCGCCGTGGCCGCGTTCGTCGCGGCGGTCCCCGTTCCGCAGGCCGCGGCGCAATCGAAACCGCCCGCCGTCGAGCGGGATGCCACCACCGAGGACTTCGAGAAGTTCCGCGAGGTCCTCGAGGCCGACAATCCCGCCGAGCTGTTCGAGGCCAAGGGCGCGGAGCTGTGGAAGACCCCGCGCGGCCCGAAGAACGCCTCGCTCGAACGCTGCGACCTCGGGCTCGGCCCGGGCGTGGTCAAGGGCGCCTACGTCCAGCTCCCACGCTACTTCGCCGATACCGGCAAGGTCATGGACGCCGAGCGGCGGATCGTTCACTGCATGGTGACGCTGCAGGGCTTCGACGAGGCGGCGCTCGCCAAGCAGCCGTTCAGCAACGCCAACCGCACGCCCGATCCGGTGGCCCTCACCACCTTCGTCGCCGGGCAGTCGCGCGGCATGAAGATCGCGCCGCCACAGAGCCAGCCGCAGGAGCGCGCAGCCTACGCGCTCGGGCGGGAGATCTTCTTCTACCGCGCCGGCAGCTACGATTTCGCGTGCGCGTCCTGCCACGGCGCGGACGGCAAGCGGATCCGGACCCAGCAGCTGCCGAACTTCACCCGCCCCGACGAGGCGATCCGCAGCTACCAGGGCTGGCCGGGCTACCGCATGACCGGCGGCGTGATGCACACGCTGCAGTGGCGCCTGAACGACTGCTTCCGCCAGCAGCGCTTCCCCGAGCCGGCATACCTGTCCGACTCCCTTACCGCGCTCCTCACCTACCTGGCCGTGAACTCGAAGGGCCAGGTGTACAAGGGGCCGGGGATCAAGCGCTGACGACACGGGAGACACGGGAGAATTCGCATGAACCGATTGCGCCCCGCTCCTCCTCGCCGCCGCGCTTGCGCCATGGATGATTGCGCCGCCGGCGGGCGCCGACGATCCGCGCACGGACGCGGTCACCACCCTCAAGCGCGATTTCAAGCCGCGCGGGATCACGACGCTCGACCTGCTCGTCGAGGACGGCGTGCAGGCGGTCTGCAACCGCTCGGACGACAAGCCGCCGAAGGAGCTCGCGCAGCGGCTCGAGCAGGACCAGCTCGCCGGCATCAAGTGGCCGGCCGACGGCAAGTTCGTCGGCGACTGGAAGTCGGGCGAGCGCATCGCGCAGGACGGGCGCGGCATGACCTGGAGCGACAAGCCGGGGGCGCCGGGTGGCGGCAGCTGCTACAACTGCCACCGGATCGGGCCGCAGGAGACCTCGTTCGGCACCGTCGGCCCGAGCCTCTTCCAGTTCGGCAAGATCCGCGGCTACGGGCCCGACATGCAGCGGTACGTCTACGGGAAGATCTACAACGCCAAGGCGTACAGCCTGTGCACGGAGATGCCGCGCTTCGGTCACGTCGGCGCGCTCACCGAGCAGCAGATCAAGGACCTGGTCGCCCTGCTCCTCGACCCGGCTTCGCCGGTGAACAGGTGAGCCTCGCGGCGTGCTAGGGCGGATCCTCCGGAATGTCTTCACCGGAGGGGAGCGGCCGCCTGCGCCGGCGCGCACGGCCGCGTCCGATGCGGCGCTCGTCGAGCGCGCGAATGCGCTGGCCGCCACCGGCGATCATGCGGGAGCGGTAGCGTTGTACGACGAGGCGCTCGCGCGGAATCCGGGCTCCGCGGTGGTGCGCAGCAACCGCGCGCTGTCGCTGACGGCGCTGGGGAGAATCCGCGAGGCGTGGGCCGACTCCGAAGCGCGGTTCGAGCTGTCGGAGAAGACGCGGCGCTTTCTCGGTTCGGCGCCGCTGCCCGCGTGGCGCGGGGAGCCCCTGCCTGCGGGGCGGCTGCTCGTGCTCTGGGAGCAGGCGCTCGGCGACATCATCCAGCACGTGCGCTTCCTGCCGCTCGCGCGCGAGCGGGTGGCGGCGATTACCTTCTACTGCCGCCCGGAGCTCGTCACGCTCGTTGCGGCGAGCTTTCCCGAGGTGGAGGTGGTCCCTGCCGACGGTGGGCAGCCGGCGTGGGAACGCTACGCCGCCTTTGCGCCCCTCATCAGCCTGCCGCGCGTGCTGCAACTCGACTGGCCGACCCTGCCGACCGGCCCGTATCTGCTCCGCCACGAGCCGCCGTCGGCCGCGGCCGCGGAGAACCGCGTCGGCATCGTCTGGCGCTCGAGCGCCTTCGATCCGGCGCGCGACTGCCCGCTCGAGGACATGATCGCGTACCTCGGCCCGGAAACGGCCGCGGTGAGCCTGCAGTTCGGCACGACGCCCGAGGAGCGTGCCCGCCTCGCCGCGCGCGGCATCCCCGAGGCGGTCGGGGGCGACTTCCTCGAGACCGCCCGACGGATGCGGACGCTCGCGGCGATCGTGACCGTCGACACCTCCGCGGCCCACCTCGCCGCGGCGCTCGGCCGGCCGACGCTGCTGCTGCTCAACGAGCCGGCCGCGGTGAGATGGATGCTCGGCCGCCCGGACAGTCCCTGGTACCCGACGATGCGGATCCTCCGCAAGCCGCCGCGCGACCCCTGGAGCGTGGTCGCGCCAGGCGGCCGCCGGAGCGCTGCAGTCCATGACGGCGAGCGCTCCCGCGCCGGCGCTCAGGCTCAATCTCGGGAGCGGCCAGAACCCGCTCCCCGGCTACGTCAACGTCGATCTCCACGGTACGCCGGATGTCGAGTGGGACCTGGAGCGGTTTCCCTGGCCATGGGAGGCGGACAGCGTCGAGGAGATCCGGATGTCGCACGTCCTCGAGCACCTCGGCCAGTCGCCGCAGGTGTTCATCGGCGTAATGAAGGAGCTGTTCCGCATCTGCCGGCACGATGCCCGCATCCATATCCGGGTCCCGCACCCGCGGCACGACTTCTTCCTCGGCGACCCCACTCACGTGCGCGCGGTCCTGCCCGAGACGCTCGAGCTGTTCTCGCTCGAGCGCAACCTGGCGTGGGCGGCGCAAGGGGCGCCCAACACGCCGCTCGCCAGATACCACGGCGTCGACTTCGAGATCGAACAGACGCAGCTCGTCCTCGACGAGCCGTACGCGACGCAGGCCAGGGAAGGCGTGCTCACGCAGGCGGAGGCCGCCGCGCTCGCGACGCGGTACAACAACGTCGCGACCGAGATCAAGATGACGCTGCGGGTCGTCAAGGCGTCCGCCCGCAAGTGAACCGGCGGGAATTCCTCGAGATGCTGGCAGCCGGCGTCGCCGCCGGGCTGTCGCTCGACGCGCCCGCGGCGCTCGCGCAGGCCGACGGCGCGGCGCTCTACCTCGTGCCGCGCTTCGGCAACGTTTCGCTGCTGCACGTCACCGACACCCACGCGCAGCTCGAACCGGTGTTCTTCCGCGAGCCGAGCGTGAACATCGGCGTCGGGGAAGGGGCGGGACGGCCGCCGCATCTCGTCGGCGAGAGCCTCCTCAAGGCGTTCGGCGTCAAACCCGGCTCGCGCGAGGCGCACGCCCTCACCTATCTCGACTTCGAGCGCGCCGCGCACACCTACGGCCGCGCCGGCGGCTACGCGCACCTCGCGACGCTGGTGAAGCGCCTCCGCGCCGAGCGGCCCGGCGCGCTGCTCCTCGACGGCGGCGACAGCTGGCAGGGCTCGGGCCTCGCGCTCTGGTCGAAGGGCGCGGACATGATCGCGGCGCAGCGCACGCTCGGCGTCGACGTGATGACCGCGCACTGGGAGTTCACCTACGGCGCCGACCGGGTGCGCGAGGCGGTGGCGAAGGAGCTCGGCCGGATCGAATTCGTCGCGCAGAACGTCAAGACCCAGGATTTCGGCGACCCGGTGTTCGCGCCCTGGGTGCTGCACGAGATCAACGGTGTGCCGGTGGCCATCGTCGGCCAGGCATTTCCGTACACGCCGATCGCCAACCCGCGCCACTTCGTGCCCGAGTGGACCTTCGGCATCCAGGAGGAGGCGCTCCAGAAGCACGTCGAGGCCGCGCGCGCGAAGGGCGCGCAGATCGTCGTCCTCCTCTCGCACAACGGCATGGACGTCGACCTCAAGCTCGCCTCGCGGGTGCGCGGCATCGACGCGGTGCTCGGCGGCCACACGCACGACGCGGTGCCCGAGGCGATCGTGGTCAGGAACCCCGGCGGCAGCACGATCGTCACCAGCGGCGGCTCGAACGGGAAGTTTCTCGGCGTGCTCGACCTCGACGTGCGGGAGGGCCGGCTTGCCGACTTCCGCTACCGGCTGCTGCCGGTGTTCGCGAACCTGCTGCCCGCCGACCCGGGGATGCAGACGCTGATCCGCGAGACCCGTGCGCCGCACGCGGCGAAGCTCGGCGAGAAGCTCGCGGTCACCGAGGGGCTCCTCTACCGGCGCGGAAATTTCAACGGCACGTTCGATCAGCTGATCCTGGAGGCGATGCTGACGGTGAAGGGCGCCGAGATCGCGTTCTCGCCCGGGTTCCGCTGGGGCACCACGGTGCTCTCCGGCGAGACGATCACGATGCAGGACGTGCTCGACCAGACCGCCATCACCTATCCGCAGTGCACGCTCAACGAGCTGACCGGAGAGGCGATCAAGGCGATCCTGGAAGATGTCTGCGACAACCTCTTCAACCCCGACCCCTACCTGCAGCAGGGCGGCGACATGGTGCGCGTCGGCGGCCTCACCTTCACGTGCACGCCGGGGGCGAGGATGGGGAGCCGCATCACGGATCTTCGCCATCGCGGCCAGCCGCTCGACGACGGGCGACGGTACAAGGTCGCGGGGTGGGCGTCGGTGCAGGAGCACCCCGTGGGCGAGCCGGTCTGGGAGGTCGTCGCGACCTATCTCCGCGATCGCAGGGTGATCCCGCCGCAGCGCCTGAACGTCCCGCGGCTCGAGGGGGTCGGCGGGAATCCCGGGCTCGGCTCCGGCGTGCGCTGAGGCGCGCGGGTCCGCGTCAGCCCGGCTTGCGCGCCAGTCGCGCTCGTCGGCGCGCCCGCAGCCGGCGTCCGGTCTCGCGACCGGGACTCGTCGTCGAGCAGGGATATTCCTCGGGATCGCGCGCAAATTGCGCGCGTGATGCGCGCGCGAGGCCTTACCATACCGGGCACCGCGTCACCGTGGAAGAATCCCGCAACGCGATGCGCGCGCGCGTCGCGATCGACCGCCATGCTGCGTCGCCTGCTCACCGGTCATCAGAGGAGCGCCTCGGCCGCGGAGGCGCTGATCGGCCGTGGTAGCGCCCTCCACCAGGCCGGCGATCTCGCCGCCGCCGAGGCGTGCCTGCGCGAGGCGATCGCCGCGGCGCCCGACTCGGGGCCGGCGCACGTGCAGCTCGGGGTCGTCGTCGCCACGCTCGGGCGGCTCGACGACGCGGCGGCACTCTTCGCCCGCGCCGTCGCGCTCGATCCCGACGACCCGTACGCGCACATGAATCTGGCGAACGTGCATCGCCGGCTCGCGCAGCCCGACGCGGCACTCGAACATTACCGCGCGGCGGTCCGGCTCAAGCCCGATCTGCCGGTCGCCTGGTCCAACATGCTGCGGCCGCTGCTCGACGCCTGCGATTGGGCGGGGGCAGCGCGCGCGCTCGACAGCCTCCTCGAGCGGCGCCACCAGGGCGCGGCGGACTGGGCGCGATACATCGCGCCGATGGATTCCATCCTCGCGCCTGTCCCGTCCGAGGCGTGCCGGGAGATCGCCGAGTTTCACGCCGGCCGGTTGGACCCGGCCGCACCGGTCCTCTGGCGTCGCCGGACCGCGTCGCGCGAGCGGCTCCGCATCGGGTACCTCTCGCGCGATTTCCGGAATCACGCGGTGGGGCAGCTCGCGCGCGCGTTCCTCCGCGCGCACGATCGGTCGCAAGTCGAGGTCCTCGCGTACTCCTACGGCCGGGACGACGACAGCCGGTACCGGCACGAGGTCGCCGCCGCGGCCGATCGCTTCATCGACGTCCGCGACGAGCATCCGGACGCCACCGCGCGCCGGATCGCCGACGACGAGATCGACATCCTCGTCGACCTCGGCGGCTACACGACCGATCACCGGCTCGCCGTCCTCGCCCGGCGGCCGGCGCCCGTCCAGGTCCACTACCTCGGGTACCCCGCAACGCTCGGTGCGCCCTTCGTCGACTACTTCATCACCGACCACGTGGCCTCGCCGCCGGGCCAGGACGCGCTCTTCACCGAGCACCTGGTCAGGATGCCGGCGTGCTTCATGGTGAGCGACCCCGATCA
The DNA here is from genome assembly GCA_963789885.1 of uncultured beta proteobacterium. GTDB lineage: Bacteria > Pseudomonadota > Gammaproteobacteria > Burkholderiales > SG8-39 > DATEDA01. The sequence continues at coordinate 37,165 of CAWBNB010000004.1, forward strand.
GCCGCTCGCCACCACGGCGCCGTCGCGCGCGGCCCTCGGCCTCCCCGCGGGCGGCGTCATCTTCTGCGCGTTCCACCAGACCGCCAAGATCACCGCGGGCGTGTTCGCAGCCTGGGCCGAGATCCTTCGGGTGGTGCCCGGGAGTGTCCTCTGGCTGCGCGCCGTCAGCGACCCGGCGCGGCGCAATCTCACCGCCGCCGCGCTCGCGTCGGACGTGGCGCCGGAACGGCTCGTCTTTGCGCCGAACCTCGTCGACAAGCGCGCGCACGTGTCGCGCATGCTCGCGGCCGATCTCTTCCTCGACACCTTCGACCGCTACAACGGGCATTCGACGGTGAACGAAGCGCTGTGGGCGGGGCTGCCGGTGGTGACGATCGCGGGCGAGACGTTTGCGGCGCGCGTTGCCGCAAGCCTGGCCGCCGCGGCCGGCGTGCCCGAGCTCGCCGCCGCCGACCGGGCACGGTACGTCGCGACCGCGGTCCGGCTCGCGGGGGATCCGGCCGCGCGCGGCGCGCTGCAGCGGAAGCTCATCGCGGCCCGGGTCACCGCGCCGCTGTTCGACAACGAGCGCCTCGTACGCGCCCTGGAGCGCGCCTACCGGGAGATGTGGTCGCTGCACGCAGCCGGCGAGCGGCCGCGGGCGTTCTCGGTTTCCGACTGACGCACGCCCGCGGCGCTGCCGGCAACGATGGTGTTACGTCGCCTCATCCGGAGCCTGACGCCCAGGCCGCGCCCGGCTGAGCGCGAGGACGCCGGCCGCCGGGCGCTCGCGTTGTTCGAGGCGGGCGACCTCGACGGCGCCGAGTCCGCCGCGCTCGGCGCGCTCCGCACCGAACCCGGGGCAGCCCTTGCCCATCTCGCGCTCGGACGCATCGCGCTCGCCCGCGGCGCGCCCGAGCGGGCGCGCGAATCCCTGGAGCGCGCGCTTGCCGCGGCGCCGGAGCTCGACGCCGCGCGCGCGCAGCTCGCGGCGATCGCCCTCCGCGCGGGGCGCCACGACGAGGCGATCCGCCAATACCGTGCCGCGCTCGAACGCAACGCGCGATCGCCCGAGCTTCTCCACGCGCTCGGCTCTGCTCTCATCGAAGCGGGTGACTTCGACGAAGCCGCGCAGGTGCTCGCCCGTGCGCTCGCGCTCGCGCCCGGCCTCGGCGCCGCGCGGGAGAACCTCAGCCGCGCGCTCTTCAACGCGCGGCGGTTCGCGGAGGCGGAAGAGGTCGAACGCGAGCTGCTGCGGGACGACGCGGACGCGATCCGGCTCCACCTGCGGCTCGCCCACGCGCTGCTGAGCCAGGGCCGGCTCGACGAGGGATGGGCGGAGTACGAGTGGCGGCTGAAGCAGCCCGGCTTCACCTGGGGCGTGCGGGATCTGCCGCGGTGGGACGGTGCCGCGCCGGCGGGCCGGACGATCCTCGTGGTGTCGGAGCAGGGACTTGGCGACGCGATCCTCTTCGCGCGCTTCGTGCCGGAGCTCGCGCGCCGCGGGGCGCGGGTGCGCCTGCTGTGCCGGCCGCCCCTGGAACGCCTCTTCCAGTCGAGCTTCGCCGCGGAGGGCATCCAGGTTACCGCGGATGCGACCGCGGACGTCGCGGACGTGGACGCGTCCATCCACCTCCTCAGCCTGCCGCGCGCGCTCGGGCTCGGCGCCGCGGCCGTCGAAGCGCGTACGCGTTATCTCAGGGTTGAATCGCCCCTCGCCGAGCAGTGGCGACAGCGCGTAACGGCGGAACCCGGCCTCAAGGTCGGCCTCGCCTGGGCGGGGAATCCGGCGCGCTCCGGCGACGAGTCGCGATCGCTCTCGCCGGAGGTGCTCGCCCCGCTCGGCCGCGCTACCGAAGGCGTCAGCTGGTTCTCGCTCCAGGCGAACGTCGACCCGTCGGCGCCACGACCGTTCGCGATGACGGACTGGATGGCGTCGGCGGCCGATTTTGCGGACACCGCTGCGCTCATCGGCGCCCTGGATCTCGTGATCTCGGTCGACACGTCGGTCGCCCACGCCGCAGCGGCCATCGGCACGCCGCTGTGGCTGCTCGCCCCGCACAACGTCTGCTGGCGCTGGGAGATGGCCGGCGCCGAGAGCCCCTGGTATCCGGGAGTGCGGTCCTTCCGGGCGGCGCGGCCGCAGGGCTGGGCGCCGGTGATCGAGGCTGTAGGGGCGGCCCTCCGGCAAGCGGCGTTGGAGGCGAAGCCCCGCTAGCGAGGTGTGCGGTCCGCCCGGCGGACGCTGCATCAACGTCTGGCGCGGGTCGGGCGCAGAGTGTAGGGTCAGCCTCGGCCGACCGATGACCGATCAAGCGATGACCGCTCCCGCCGACGCGCTCCGCAAGGCGATGCAGCTGAACGACGCCGGCGACGCGCCGGCCGCCGAGCAGATCCTCGCCGCGCACCTGCGCGCGGCGCCGCGCGACGCCGATGCGCGAATCGCGCACGCGGTCGTGCTGCAGCGTCTCGGCCGCGCGCCGGAAGCCATCGCCGCCTACCGACAGGCGCTCGAGATCCGTCCGGACGACCCGATCGCCCAGGTCAACCTCGGCGGGGTGCTGCGCGAGCTCGGCGAGTTCGACGCCGCCGAGGAAGTGCTGCGCGCGGCGGTCGCCGAGCGGCCGGAGTTCGTGCCGGCGCTCGCGAATCTCGGCCTGGTGCTGTGCGACCTCGATCGTCCGGCGGACGCGACCGTGCCGCTCGAGAAAGCGACCACCGTGAGCCCGCAGACGGCGGAGGTCCATTTCGCGCTCGCCGGCGCGTACTCGGCGCTGTACCGGCTCGACGAAGCCAAGGCGAGCTATCGACGCGCGCTCGCGCTCCGGCCGGAGTTCGTCTTCACGCGCTGGAACCTCTCGCACCTCGAGCTCCTCACCGAGTCCTTCGACGAGGGGTGGAAGCTCTTCGATTCGCGCTGGGAGATCGAGCCGCTCGCCTCGCGCCGCTGGTCGGGCGCGCAGCCGCAATGGCTCGGCCAGGATCTGCGGGGCAAGACGCTGTACGTCTTCTCCGAGCAGGGTTTCGGCGACACGCTCCAGTTCGTGCGCTACGTCCCGCTCGCGATCCGGCAGGGCGCCAGGGTGATCCTGCGCGTGCAGCCCGAACTCGTGCGGCTCGTGGCGACGCTCGATGGCGTGACCGACGTCGGACCGGTCGGCGGGGCGCCGCCCGGCTCGTCACCACCTGCGTGCGACTTCTATTGTCCGATCATGAGCCTGCCGCGGGCGTTCGGCACGAAGCTCGCCACGATCCCGGCCGCGGTGCCGTATTTCGCCGCCGACCGCGATGCGGTCGCGGCGTGGCAGCGGCGGCTCGGCGATCGCGGTCCGCTCCGCGTCGGGCTCGTGTGGTCGAGCGGCATCCGCCACTACGAGCGGAGCATCTTCTATGCGGGCGTCGCCAAGAGCATGACACTCGCGCAGCTCGCGCCCCTCGCCCGCGTCCGCGACGTCGTCTTCTACAGCCTCCAGAAGGGCGAGCCGGCGCGCGAGGCGGCCCGCCCGCCGTCGGGGATGCGGCTCGTCGACCTCGCGGGGGAGCTCCGCGATTTCGCGGACACTGCGGCGCTGATGGAGGCGCTCGACCTGGTGATCGCCGTCGACACTGCCGCAGTGCACGTGGCCGGCGCGCTCGGCAGACCGGTCTGGAACTTCGTGAAGTATCACGCGTGCTGGCGCTGGCTGCGCGGCCGGACCGATTCGCCGTGGTACCCGACGATGCGCCTCTTCCGTCAGCCAGAGCCCGGCGACTGGACGAGCGCCGTCGAGGACGCCGCCGAGGCGCTGCAGGCGTTCGCCGCCGAGCGCCGCACCGCAGGCGGCGTCGAGCGCCCGGGGCTCGTAGCGCGCCTGCTCGGACGTCGCTGAACCACGCCCACGCGCCTTCAGGCGTTGCCTGGGGCTACCGAGAAAAGGAAAAGGCCACCCTCGCGGGTGGCCTTTCGGTAGTGCAGGAGACCGCGACGGAAGCCGTGGCTCCCGTCGCATCGCTCCCTTAGTCGGTCCGGCAGCTCGACGGCGAGTACTTCACCGGCGCCACTTCGCACGACCAGATCACCGTGTTCGCGGTGGTGTTCCACGACGGCGTCAGCGTCATGCTGATGCCCGAGGTCCCCATCGAGCTGTCCGAGCCGGCGATCGTGATCAGGCCGTCGGCGCTGACCGCCGCGGCGCTGATCTTGCCGCCGGTGCCGATCACCATGCCCGAGCCCGCGCCGGCAAGCGTGTTCAGCCCCTGCGCGCCTTCGGTGACCGACGTACGCGCCGCGCTGGCCGCGAGGATCAGTTCCGAGGTGCGCGCGCGGATCGTGTAGTCCTGGTACGCGGGCAGCGCGACCGCCGCCAGGATCCCGATGATCGCCACGACGATCATCAGTTCGATCAGCGTAAAGCCCTTCTGGATAGACTTCATTCCGATTCCTTCCCGTTAATGGTTGGCGAGATGCCGTAGGGTAACGAGCACCTTCCGTGCCACCCGTCTGACGGGCCGGATGGCCGGATATCCGCGGAATAGGTCACGAATTTCGTGCCCGCCTTGAGCCGCGGGTGACGGCCGGCGTCAGCCGGCTTGGCCCGAGAAACCCTCGACTCCGGGCAAAATTGACCAGTGTCCGCTGCCGGTCGCCGGGGAGACCGTGACGCGCGCCGCATCATCCATCGCCGGCAGGACCGACGCCCGGAGCGCCGCCCGCGATCGACAAAGTCACAGTGTCGCTGCCGCTCCTGGGGAGGTTGTGACGGCACGCGTCATCCGTTGCCGGGGGACCGACGCTCGGCGCGGCCGCCAGCGGCGGCGGGCTATGCGACTGCAAACGCGGCCGGCGACGATCCCGCCGAGCGACGCGCCGCCATCGTCTCGAACGCCTGCTCCAGGTGCCGCGTGAACGCTGCGGTGTCGAACAGCGGCATCGTCGTCCGGTTCGCATCGAGTCGCGCGCGGAGTGCCTGCAGCCGGTTGCGATCCCGGGCGAGCTCGACCGCCGTCCGCTCGTACGCCGCGAGCGTCGGCACCGCGAGTTCCGGGAGCCCGATCGCTCCAAGCAGGCTTGCCGCGACCCGTCCGGCGAAGCTCGGCCCCGGCCAGGTGAGAACCGGCAGTCCCATCCACAGGGCGTCGCTCGCGGTCGTGTGGGCGCTGCACAGGTGGGTGTCGAGGAAGAGGTCCGCCAGACGATGCCGGGCCAGGTGCGCCGCCTTCCCGACCACGCTCGCGAACACCAGGCGCGCCGGGTCGACACCGCCGGCAGCGGCTGCGGCGCGCAGGTTCGCCTGCGCCCGCGGATGCGCAGCGAGGATCCAGAGCACCGAGCCCGGCGTCGCGGCGAGGATGCGCATCCAGGCGGCGACGATCGGGCGATCGAGCTTGCGCGTCTGGTTGAAGCTGCAGAAGACGAACGCGCCCTCGGGCAGGCCGCAGGCGGCGCGCGTCGGGGGCTCGTCCGCCCGTTGCCGATCGTCGTTGACCTGATAGCTTCCCGGCATCCACACCACCGCCTCGCTGAACCAGCGGAAGTCCTCCTCGGGGATCACGGTCCGGTCGGCCACGATGTAGTCGATGAAAGGTGCCTGCACCGAGCCGGGGTAGCCGAGGAAGCCCACCTGGAGCGGTGCCGGACGGTGGGCGAAGATCGCCGGGCGGCTGTCCCGGGTGTAGCTCATCAGGTCGACGAGAATGTCGATGCCGTCCTGCGCGATCCGCTGCGCCGCCGCGCCGGCGTCGAGCGCCCGCACGTCGACGAACCGGTCGAACGCGCCGGCGACCCGCCGCCGCTGGTCGGTGCCGTCGTCGACCCCGAACGAATAGCCGGTGATTTCGAACCGCGTCCGATCGTGCCGCTCGAAGAGCCCGGCAGCGAGATGCGTCGTCGCGTGGTTGCGAAAGTCGGCAGACACGTAGCCGATCCGCAGCCGCTCGCGGCGCGGCGCCGGCGGCGGAGCGCCGGTTGCCTGGACGCGTGCAGTGATCCGCCGCCCGAACTGAGCCGCAACCTCGCGCCTCAGCTCGGGCGCGATCGGCATGAACAGCGTGTCGAACGGGAATGCCCGCTGCGTCCACACTTCGGCCGGCTCGCGCTGCGCGTGCGCGACGAGGTCGGCCACCGCGCGCTCGGCGGCGTCCCAATCGCAGATCGCGGTGACCTGACCGTAGAGATAGGCTTCGATCCCGGCGAGGTCGGGCGCGAGCCGCATGGCCTCGCGCAGGTGCGCGATCGCCTCGATCGGATCCTGGTTCGCGTACGCGAGCGTGCGGCCGAGCTCCAGCTGGTAGCCGGCGTTGCGCGGCTCGCGCTCGACCGCGAGCTGCAGCGCCTGCACCGCTTCGTCCAGCTTGCCCTGCCTGACGAGGACCGACCCGAGCCCGTGATAGAGGTCTGCGCTGTCGCGGCCGGACGCGATCGCGCGGCGGAAACCCGCCTCCGCGTCGTGGAGGTCGCCGCGCTGCCAGGCCGCGAAGGCGCCGTCGCGATCTTCGACCCGGGTTCCGAGCAACGAGCGCAGGACCTTCGCAAGCATCGGCCGCAATCAGCCGTGGACGGCGGAGCGAGCGCGGCCCTGCGTCCGCGCTCGCTCGCCGACAGCGGCCCCGGGCACTAGCGGCCGAGCTCCCCCCTGCACTCCCCCCGGATTGAAACGAACCAGGTGCTTCGCGTTCAGTCGGTCCGGCAGCTCGACGGCGAGTACTTCACCGGCGCCACTTCGCACGACCAGATCACCGTGTTCGCGGTGGTGTTCCACGACGGCGTCAGCGTCATGCTGATGCCCGAGGTCCCCATCGAGCTGTCCGAGCCGGCGATCGTGATCAGGCCGTCGGCGCTGACCGTCGCGGCGCTGATCTTGCCGCCGGTGCCGATCACCATGCCCGAGCCCGCGCCGGTAAGCGTGTTCAGCTGCTGCGCCGCTTCGGTGACCGACGTACGCGCCGCGCTGGCCGCGAGGATCAGTTCCGAGGTGCGCGCGCGGATGGTGTAGTCCTGGTACGCGGGCAGCGCGACCGCCGCCAGGATCCCGATGATCGCCACGACGATCATCAGTTCGATGAGCGTAAAGCCCTTGTGGATCGATTTCAGTGTCATTCCCCCGCTCCTTTTTATGCCATTGGCAAGTTTGCCGCCGGGGACTGAAGCACCTTCCGTGCCTTCCGGTAATTTTCCACGCCTCGGCGAAATTTCGTTTATTTATCAGACTTGTTACACATTAACATGAAAGCCCCGAGTGACGAGTAGCGTCACCCCACTGCCGTTCCGCGGCGGCCGGCGACGTAAGCACCCAGACGGTGTCCGACCCGTTCCAGCGTCGGCTGCCACGGTTCGTCCTTGGGCTGGCGGACGAGGCTGACGCTGCCGTACCAGGGCATCCGCTCGCCTTCGAGGCCATACCGCCACTCCGGGATCGACGGCACCAGCACCCAGGCCTCCTGGCCCAGACCACCGGACAGGTGGACGAGCGCCGTGCAGACGGTGACCACGAGATCCAGCGCGCACACGAGCGCCGCGGTCTCGTCGTAGTCGTCGAGCGCCTCCTGCCAGACGTGCACGCGCTGCGCGCCGCCGGCGTTGAGCTCCCGGACCTCCTCGGCGACGTCGCCGTACTGCAGGCTGACAAACTCGCAACCCGGCACGTCGAGGATGGGCGCCCAGTCCCTGAGCCCGATGCTCCGCGCTATGGCCCGCGTCCGGACCGAACCGCCGCGCCAGGAGACCCCGATCTTCGGTCCGTCCCCGAGGCGCGCCAGCTCGCGCCGCCAGCGCGCGACCTTCGCCGGGTCCGCCTTCAGGAACGGCCGGCCGGGGAAACGATCCGATCGACCGTCGGAACACGCCCGGGAGGCTGCCGCCCGCGACCTGGAAGTCGACCTCACCCAGCCCGGCGAGCCAGCTCGGGACGACGCGCTCCTCGGCCGCGACCACGGTCGCGGCCGGGAACGAGCGGTCGAAGATCGGAACGAGCTTCGGGTTGCATTCGAGAACGCAGCGCCGGCGAGCGCGACGATCTCGCCGACGCACGAGGCGAACATGATCTCGTCGCCAAGCCCCTGCTCGGCGTAGACGAGGACGGTCTTCCCCGCCAGCGGTTCCCCGCGCCACCGCGGAAACGGAAAGACCCGCGGGTGATTCTCGGTCAGCGTGAGCAGCCGCCGTTCGTAGCACTGCCAGCCCTCGTCGAATTCCCCGCGCTGCAGGAGGAGGAGCGAGCGGTTCCAGTGCACGAAGTAGTTCTCCGGCTCGCGGGCGCGGATCAGGTCGTACTGCACGCCCGCCTCGTCGAACCGCCCGAGCTGGAAGAGCGCGTTCGCGTACCCGAGGCGCGGCACGTGCGAGCGCGGATACCTGCTCACGAGGTCCTCGAAGACGGCCAGCGCCTCGTCGTTGCGCTGCAGGTAGACGAGGCAGTTGGCGAGATCGTTGTAGACCTCGGGCGGGCACCGGGCAAGCTCGACCGCGCGCCGGAACGCCGTCACCGCCTCGGCGTACCTGCGATCCTTCTGCAGCGTGCGTGCGAGCGCCACGCCCGGCTCGTGCCAGTCGGGCCGCGTCGCCCAGGCGCGTTCGAGGCACTGCACCGCGTCCTTCAGCCGGCCCGAGCGGCCGAGCAGCTTGCCGAGCTCGAACCACGCCTCGGCGCAGGTCGGGTACCGGTGAACAGCGACCCAGAGCGCATCGAGCGCGTCTTCGGTGCGACCGGCGGCGTCACGGAGACGCGCGAGCGCCACGCTCGCTTCCGGCGGTGCCGGCTCCGCATCGATCGAAGCCTCGAATCGGGACGCCGCCGCCGCAGGATCTCCGCGCCGCAGCGCGATCTTTCCGAGACCGAGCAACGCCTCCCCGCGGTGGGACACGGCGGCGAGCGCCGCCTGGAAAGCCCGTTCCGCGGCATCGAGATCGCCGCGCTCGAACGCCGCGCGGCCGCGCTCGAGCAGACCGGCCGGCCGCGTGAACGTCGGTCGCCATCCCGTCCGGCCCGGCAGCTTCGCGCGTCGCGCTCATGCGCGGATGCCGCCCGGCGCCCCGGCGCGGATCGCCGCCGCCGCTTCATCGAGAGCGCCCGACCAGTCGCCCGCGTCAAGCTGCCGCAGCACGGCGAGCGACGGGTACCAGGGCAAGGTACTGCCCGCGAGCTGGTAGCGCCACGAGATGCCGCGCGGCGCAAGCACGAGCCCCGGCACGCCGAGGGCGCCGGCGAGGTGCGCGGTCGTATTGCAGACGGTCACGACGCCGTCGAGGGCGACCATCAGCGCCGCCAGCTCGTCGAAATCCGCGATCGACTCCGGCCAGTGGTCGATCGCGCGCCCGGTCTCGCGCTCGAGCGCGCCGAGGTCGGCCGCGCAATCGCCGTACTGCAGGCTCACCCAGCGCGTGCCCTCGATCGCGAACAGCGGTGCGAAGGCGGCCGCCGGCAGCGATCGCTGGAGCCGTCCGGTGCGCATCAGCCCGCCGCGCCAGGACACGCCGAGCTTGCGCCCCGGGCCGAGCGCGTCGAGGCGCGTGCGCCACGCCTCGATCCTGGCCGGATCCGGCATCAGATACCCGGTGTGCTGCGGAAAGCGGGTACGGTCGGAGCGGAAATGGTGCATCAGGGAACCGATTGCCGCGCAGGCGTGAATCGGTTCGCAGCCTGCGAGCCAGTCGCTGCGGAGCCGGTTCCGCCCGGCGATGACGCGCGCCGCGGGGAACGATCGCGCGAACAGCGCCCGCAGCGGATCCGGGACGTCGACGACCAGCCGGCCGACTCTGGCGGCCGCATCGCGCAGGCACGACGCGAACAGGATCACGTCGCCGAGACCCTGCTCCCAGTAGACGAGGAGCGTGCCCTCTGGCGCGGGCTCCCCCCGCCACTCGGGCCATGGCAGCGCGAGCCGCGGGGCGCCCGCGGTGTCGAGCCGCGATTCGTAGTTTGCCCAGCCGGTCGCGAACTCGCCGAGCGCGAGCTCGAGCTCGCCGAGGCTCGTCCGCGCGGCGGCGAAGTGAGGTCTTAGCGCGAGCGCCGCGGTGAACAGGCCGCGTGCGCCCTCGACCTCGCCGCTCTTGAACGCAACGAGGCCCGAGCCCGTGGGTCGCGTCGGGATGCCTGGGGTCGAGCTCGAGCGCGCGCCGGTACGCGCGCCCGGCGCTGTCCAGCTCGCCGAGATCGACGAGGAGCGTGCCGAGGTTCACGTGCATGTCCGCGCTCGTCGGGCGCAGCGCCGCGGCGCGCTCGAGGTGGCTGCGCGCCTCGTCGAGGCGTTCGGCCTCGCGCAGCGCGAGGCCGAGGTTGGCGTGCGCGGTGGCGAAGTCGGGCTTGGCTGCGACCGCGCGCTGGAAGCAGGCGAGCGCGGCGGCCAGGTTGCCCTGGCGCTGGCGCACGATGCCGAGGTTGTTCCAGCCCTGGGGGTGGTGCGGGTCGATCGCGAGCCCCTGGTCGAGGCTCTGCTCGGCGTATTCGAGATTCCCCCAGCGCAGGTGGATCACGCCCTGCTGGATCAACGCCTCGGGATCGTCCGGCCGGAGCTGCAGGACGCTCCGGAGCTGCAGAACCGCCTCGTGCAGGTCGCCGGCCTCGTAGTAGCCGAGGCTCAGCCCCATGCGCGCCTCGCGGAAGAGCGGGTTGGCGCGGAGCGCTCGAAAGTAGTGGTCGATTGCGCCGGCGCGCTCGCCGCGCGCCAGCAGGAGATCGCCGACGCGCGTCGCCGCCAGGGGGAATCCGGGGTCAGCTGGCCGGAGCGCGCTCAGCGCCCGGACGGCATGGTCGTAGTCGCCGTCCTCGGCCGCGGCGGCAAGCGCGGCCGCCGCGGGGGCCGCCGCCCGTGGCCCGGCGTCGCGCCGCGGCCGGGAGAGCTCGTTCCACAGCTTCTTCAGCATCGCCGCGGGAGAGGCGTGAGGGATCGCCCGTGGAGTGCGCCCGTGCGGTGCAGGGGGCCTTCGCTCAGGCCGCGGTCCGGTTCCCGGTGCGGCTCTCCGCGTGCTCCATGGCGGCGCGCTCGGCGCGCCATTCCGGCGCGAACTCGCAGTCGCGGTACTCGTCGAAGTACGGTCCGCCGAGCGTGAAATGCACGAGCGACGCGTCCCGGTCGGGCGCCGAGTACCCGACCAGATGGTTCCAGCGCGGCGGCAGCTCGCCGATCAGCGAATCGTCGCCGAGCCACTTGAACTGGTGCAGCTCGAGGCCGGTCGCCGCGTTCACGTACTCCGCCGAGAGCGCCCGGCAGCGCGCGTTGTTGAACAGCATCACGCTCGACCAGTTCTTCTTCTCGTAGCGCGTCTGCGGCTGGCCGAGGAACTTCGAGCCTTCGCGCGGCCGGTGGTCGTGCTTCACGACCTGGACCGCGTAGCGCTCGTCGCGCAGCGCCCAGAGCGCCGCCACGTCGTCGAGCATCAGCATGTCGCAGTCCATGAAAAGACTCCAGCCCGAGTAGCCGCTGAGGAGCGGCGTGAGGAAGCGGGAGAAGGCGAAGTCGGTCGACTGCAGCGGATGCCGCTCGCGCGTCATCAGAGCCGTCGAGCTGGCTCAGCATCAGCGGCGCGATCGCGACCGGCACGCTCGCCCGGCGGTGGATGCTGAACGCGAGGACGCTGAACGCGACCGCCTCGCGCGGATCGTAGCCGATGAAGACCCGGACCGGCGCCATCACGCCGCGTCCCGCGCGATGCGGCGTTCGACGAGGCGCGCACCGCTTTCGGAACTCTTCGAGGAACTGCACCCACACTTCCCAGTCGACCTGCGGACGGCGCGCCGCCGACCGCGCGGATCAGCTCTTCCCACCAGGCGAGCGGCCTGATCGTGCAGTGGGCGTTCTCGCCCGTCGGCAGGCGCTTGTCCGCCGGGTAGCACGCCACGTTCGCGAACACGAACCGGTCGGCGAAGCCGAACATCTCGTCGATGATCCACGGCACGATCGTCCTCGGGGCAGTGCTCAAGCACGTCGGTCGAAATCACGCCGTCGAAGCGGCCGGTCGGCAGCCGGCTGAAGGGTTCGTAGCTCGGGTCGTAGCACTGGACGTAGTCCACGTCCCAGTAGTCCTGGATGCTCTCGTAGACCTGCCCGTTATCGGCCTTGAAGTTGCGCAGATCGTACTGCCGGCCCTTGCCTGCGCCGTAGTCGAGGATCGACTGGGCCTCGGCGCGCTCGATCAGGCGTTTCACGCGCGCCGCCTGCGGCGGCAGGCTGACGCCGGCGAAACGTGTCCTGCGGCGCAAGGTGCAGAAAGCGCTCGCCCTCCTCGTGCATGCGGCGATAGAGCGCCGTGAGCTCCTGGTAGCGGGGGCTCGGATTGGCGCGGCTGTACATTTTCGTTGCGTCGCGAAGGGCGAGCGAGGGATTCCGACGCGGCGATTATAGTCGCCGCACCCGCCGCGCCCGCGAGGAGTTTTGCCCCTTCGGGGTCGATCTCCGTCCGCGCGACGAGGAAAAAGGTGGCGTCGGAGGATGACGCCGATGGACTTGGTGGGGTCGCGCCGCTAGACTTAAATGTTGATGACACCGGCAATCCCCCGAACGACGACGCCGACCCCGCTGCCGCGATGAACCTGGAGGAATACGAGCGCCTCGCCCCGGTCAAGACGATCGAGTTCCAGGGCCGCGGCATGACGTTTTTCACGCCGAACGGCGCGACGCTCTGGCGCGTGGAGTCGTTGTTCACCAAGGAGCCGGACACGATCGACTGGATCGGCGGCTTCGCGGCGGGCGAGACGCTGCTCGACATCGGCGCGAACGTCGGCATGTACACGATCTTCGCGGCAGGCACGCGCGGCACGCGGGTGTTCGCGTTCGAGCCGGAGTCGCAGAACTACGCCATCCTCAACCGCAACATCCACCTGAACGGCCTCTCGTCCCTGGTCACCGCCTATTGCGCCGCCCTGTCCGACCGGCCCGGATTCGCGCAGCTCCATCTCAGCATGTTCGTTTCCGGCGGCTCGTGCCACAGCTACGGCGCGCCGCTCGACCACCACAACCAGCCCGCGGTTGCGCAGTTCGCGCAGGGCTGCATCGCGACGACGGTCGACGACCTCGTGGCCGCCGGCACGATGCCGGTGCCCGCGCACATCAAGATCGACGTCGACGGGCTGGAGCACAAGGTCATCGCGGGCGCGGCGAAAACGCTTGCCGACCGGGGCGTGCGCTCGGTGCTGGTCGAGATCAACACCGCGCTGGAGGAGCATTGGGAGATAGTGGACAGCCTGCTCGCGCTCGGATTCGACTATGGCCGCGACCAGGTGGCGCGCTCGGTGCGCACCGAGGGGGCGTTCAAGGGGGTCGGGAACTATGTCTTTCGACGTTGAGGGCCACGTCCGGTACCGGATCGCGAACACGCCGATCCTCGAGTACCCGTTCCCGCATTTCTACGCGACCGACGTGTTTCCCGCCGACTTCTACGCGGAGCTGCGCCGGCGGCTTCCGGAGCAGGCCGGCTACACGCGCATCGACGAGACCGGGACCGTCCCGAAGGGCATGTACCAGGAACGCTTCGTCTGCTCGCTCGACGAGCTCGAGGGCGAGGAGTTCGAGTCGGGCGCCGGCACCTCGTTCTGGGCCGACCTCAGCAGCTGGCTGCTCGGCGATGCGTTCGCGCAACTGATCCTCGAGCGGTTTCGGCCGGCGCTGCGCGAGCGGTTCGGGCCGGACACCGGGCCGCGCATCGAGACCGACGCGCGCCTCGTCCGCGACTTCACGAACTACGCGATCTCGCCGCACACCGACAGCCCGCGCAAGCTCGTGTCGCTCCTCTTCTACCTGCCCCAGGACGACCGCAAGCGCCACCTCGGGACGTCGATCTACGTGCCGAAGCAGCCCGACTTTCAGTGCCCGGGCACCGGTCACCATCCGTTCGAACAGTTCAACAAGGTCGCGACGATGGAATACCGGCCGAACACCCTGTTCGCCTTCGTCAAGACCGAGCGCGCGTTCCACGGCGTCGATCCGATCGCCGACGCCGACGTGGTGCGCGACCTCCTGCTCTACAACATCTACGTGACCAAGGTCATCACCAGCCGTCCCCCCGAACCGGCGAAGACGGGGTTCGTATGGCCGTGGCAGAAGTCGCCGGTCGGCGGGTGAGGCGGGATTTGACTGCCGCGGCGGAACTCACCGTCCGGGCGGATTCGGGATCGAGCCACGAACTCTAGGGAGTGAACATGTCGCTGAAGTCGCTGTTCTCGACGAAGCACATCAACGAGTTTGCGCACCAGCTCGCCGACTCGCTGGCGAAGCGCTATCCGCCGGTGCTCGACGTCACGCCCGAGAAGAAGATCTCCGCCAACCGGCTCACCAAGGTCCTCGAGGAGACACTCGCGCGCGCGGTCGAGTTCCAGCGCGAGTACCGGCTCGGGACGTTCGGGAAGGCCAAGCTCGGCAACGAGTTCAAGTGGCGACTGCGCGAACTCGGGTACTCGGAGAAGTTCATCGAGGTCGCGACCGAGGGCCTGATGGTGTACGTCACGCGCGGCCCGGACAAGTCGGTCGCCGAGACCGAGAGAAGAAGTCGTAGCCGCCGGCGCCGTGCGCGACGCGCGCCCGGCACGGCGCCTCCGTCCGGATTCCTAAACGGCGAAGGAGCCCGGCGCGCCGCCCGCGCGATGGCGCGACCAGGCCGTCTCGAACGCCGCTTCCAGCCCGCGCGCGAAACGCCTGGTGTCGAACAGCGGCGCGGTCGTCCGGCTCCGGTCGAGCCGTGCACGCAGGTCGGCGAGGCGATCCGGCGCGCAAGCGAGGGCCACGGCGCGCCGCTCGTAGTCCGCAAGATCGTCCGCCACCAGTTCCGGCAGGCCAACGCCCCGCACCAGGCTCTCTCCCACGCGTCCGGCGAAGCTCGCACCGCGGAGCGTCAGCACCGGCAAGCCCATCCAGAGCGCGTCGGCGGCGGTCGTGTGCGCGTTGTAGATGCCGGTGTCGAGGAAGAGTCCCGCGAGCCGGTGCCGCGCCAGGTGCTTCGACATCGGCATGCGCGGTGCGAATACGAGGCGCGACGGATCGACACCACCCGCCGCCGCGGCGGCGCGCAGGCGCGGCTCACCCGGTCCGGCGAGGAGCCACAGCACGCTCTTCGGCACCGCGCCGAGCACGCGCAACCAGGCGGCGAAGATCACGGCATCGATCTTCGCGTGCTGGTTGAACGCACAGAACACGAACGCATCGGCCGGAAGTCCGGATTCGACAGGCGCGGGCGCAGTGGCGGGCGCGAGTCGCCGGTCGTCGTTGACCTGGTAGCTGCCCGGCAGCCAGATCGCCCGTTCGTCGAACGACGGCAGGTCCGCCTCGGGCAGGACGACGCGGTCGGCGACCACGTAGTCCATCCACGGCGCCCCGAGCGTGCCCGGGTACCCGAGGTAGCTCAGCTGCAGCGGCGCGGGCCGCAGCGCGAAGATCTCCGGGCGGCTCGCGGTCGTGTAGCCCTTCAGGTCGACGAGGATCTGGATGCGGTCGCGCGCGATCCGCGCCGCGATCGCGTGCGCGGGCGCGCTGCGCACGTCGGCGAAATGCTCGAACGCAGCGGCCGTCCGCCGGCGGTATTCGCTTCCGTCGTCGGGGCCGAACGAGTAGGCGTACAGCTCGAAGCGGCCGCGGTCGTGCTGCTCGAACAGTCCCGCGGCGAGGTAGGCGGTGGCGTGATTCGAGAAGTCGGCCGAGACGTAACCCACGCGGAGGCGGCCGCTCCCCGCGTCCGGCGCGGCCGGCTCGAGCACGTGCGGCGCAGCCTTGGCGGTTACGCGTGCGGCGTAGCGGCGCGCGACCTCCAGCCGGAACCGGCCGGGCACGGCGAGGAAGAGCGAAGTGAACGGCGCCACGAGCCCGGCGGCGGGACCGTCCGGCGAGCGCCGCCAGTCGGCGACGATCCGGTCGGTCTCGGCGCTCGCCGCCTCCCACTCGCACAGGTCGAGCAGCGGTCTCAGCAGCTGCCGGCGTGCGAGCGCGTGAGCGGGGTCGAGCCGGAGGGCTTCGCGGAAGTGCTCGACGCCTTCGGCGAGCCGGTTCGTCTGGACGAGGCCGTTCGCCAGGTTGACGCGAGCCCCCGCGTCGTCGGGCGCGAGGTCGACGGCATGGGCAAGGAGCGCGAGCGCTTCGTCCTCGCGGCCGTTGTCGAGCAGGAGCGCGCCGAGGTTGCTCGCCGCGCCGGCGTGCGACGGGTCGGCCCGGAGCGCCTTGCGGAAGGCGTCCCGCGCCGCGGCCAGCTCGTTCGCCTGCCAGCGCCGGATCCCCTCGTCGTTCCAGTGCGCGGCAGGCAGCGACCGGCGCGCGCCGAGCAGCCGCCTCAGCATCTGGATCCTCGCGCCGCGCTCCTACCGCGAGGCGCGCTCATGGCTACGGCACGTAACCCGGGATCTTCGACTCGTCGACCGCGTCGATCTGCTCCGGGTCGAGGAACTGCTCGGCGTACTTGATGTAGATGCGCTTGCGGATGAAGATGTCGAAGAGGTCCGGGTCGATGTGGCCGTTCAGCCTGAACTTGCCGAGGATGCTCAGCGACTCGGACAGGGTCTTGCCCTTCTTGTACGGCCGGTCCTTCGCGGTCAGCGCCTCGAAGATGTCGGCGATCCCCATCACGCGCGCCTGCACCGACATCTGGTCGCGCGTGAGGCCGCGCGGATAGCCCTTGCCGTCCATCCGTTCGTGGTGGCCGCCGGCGTACTCGGGGACGTTGCGCAGGTGCTTCGGCCACGGCAGCGCCTCGAGCATCTTGATGGTCGAGACGATGTGGTGGTTGATGATCTCGCGCTCTTCCTGGGTCAGCGTGCCGCGCGAGATGGTGAGGTTCTTGAGCTCGTCGTCGGTGAGGAAGTCCGCGGTGTTGCCGATCGGGTCGCGCCACTTGTAGCCGAGCCCGATCTGGGCGACGCGGTCCTGCTCCTCCTTCGACATCGACTCGCTGCCGATGTTGCAGCGGCGCAGGAACTTGCGGTCCTCCTCGATCTGCCGCACCGTGTCGCGCAGGTCCTCGTCGATCGCGTAGGCGCGGTCGCGGCGGGTGATCTCGTCGATCCCGGCGGCGCGCGCGAGCTCGAGCTTCTTGTGCAGCGCGTCGATCTCGGCGTCGCGCTTGAGCACCTCGAACCGGGTATCGACCAGGTTGATGCGGTCGAAGATCGTCTCGAGCTTGGTCGCCTTGTCGACGACGTGGACCGGGGTGGTGATCTTGCCGCAGTCGTGGAGGAGGCCCGCGATCCTGAGCTCGTAGCGGTCCTTCTCGGTCATGCTGAACTCGGACAGCGGGCCGTCCAAGGTGTCGTTCACCGCCTCGGCGAGCATCATCGTCAGCTGCGGCACGCGCTGGCAGTGCCCACCGGTGTAGGGCGATTTTTCGTCGATCGCCTCGTTGATCATGTTGATGAACGACTCGAACAGGTGCTCGAGCTGGTTGATCAGGGCGCGGTTGGTGAGCGCGATCGCCGCCTGCGAGGCGAGCGACTCGGCGAGTCGCTGGTCCGACGGCGAGAACGGGACGATCTCGCCGGTGTCCAGGTCCGAGCAGTTGATGAGCTGCAGGACGCCGATGATCTCGGCCTCGTGGTTCTTCATCGGCACCGTCAGGAACGACTGCGAGCGGTAGCCGGTCTTCGAGTCGAACGCCCGCGTACCGGAGAAGTCGAACCCCTCCTCGGTGTACGCGTCGGCGATGTTGACGGTCTGGCCGGTGAGCGCCGCGAACGCCGCCACCATCGAGGTGTTCGGATCGCCGTTCTTGAAGAGGTGGATCGGATAGAACGGGATCGGGTTGCCGGTGGTGCCGCCCATCGCGATGTCGAGCGATGCAGTGCGCACGATCTCGAACCGCAGCACCTGCTCGCCGCCGTCGCCCTCGACGAGGTACAGCGTGCCGCCGTCGGCGCGGGTGATCGCCTTGACCGCGAGCAGGATCTTCTCGAGCAGCGCGTTGAGGTTCTTCTCGAGCGAGAGCGCCGCGCCGATCTCGTTCAGCTGATCGAGCCGCCGGAAAAGATCGGCGGGCGAGCCGTCGTCGTGCCGGTCCGCCTCCCGGCCGACGGCGACGAGACTGGGTACGGTGCTCATTGGCGTTCCACCTTCCGCTTTGCGTCTGCCGTCGCGCGCTACTTGATGCACACCGCACGGACCTGGGCCATGTCGGTGATTCCCTGCATCACCTTCTCGATCCCGTCCATCTTCAGCGTGCGCATGCCTTCCTCGAGCGCGGTCGCCAGCATCTCGGCCACCCGCGCGTGCTCCTGGATGTTCTTCTTGATCGCGTCGGTCCCCACCAGCAGCTCGTGGAGACCGAGCCGGCCCTTGTAGCCGGTGTTCGAGCAGGTGTCGCAGCCCGCCTTCCGGTAGAAGGTGAACTGGCCCTTCTCGTCGCCATAGGTCTTGACGAGGTCCTTGTACACCCGCTCGTACCCGGCCTTCGCGTCCTTCTTGAACTCGGCGGTGTTCAGCAGCTCCTGGCAGTACTCCTGGAGCAGGCCCTTGATCTCGTCCTGCCCGGGGTTGTACGGCTGCTTGCACTTCCCGCACAGGCGCTTCGCGAGCCGCTGGGCGAGGATGCCCACCAGCGCATCGGCGAAGTTGAAGGGGTCCATGCCCATGTCGAGCAGGCGGACGATCGATTCCGGCGCGCTGTTCGTGTGCAGCGTGGCGAACACGAGGTGACCGGTGAGCGAGGCCTCGATGCCGATCGAGGTGGTTTCCTTGTCGCGCATCTCGCCGACCATGATGATGTCCGGGTCGGCGCGCAGGAACGCCTTCATGATCGTGGGGAAGTCCATCCCCGCCTTGCGGTTGACCTGCACCTGACGCAGGCCCTTCTGCGTGATCTCGACCGGGTCCTCCGCGGTCCAGATCTTGGTGTCGGGCGTGTTGAGGTAGCCGAGCACCGAGTGCAGGGTGGTCGTCTTGCCGGAGCCGGTCGGTCCGCAGCAGAAGAAGAGCCCGTAGGGGTTCTCGATGACCGATTTCAGCCGCGGCAGGTTGTGCGGCGTGAGGCCGAGCTTGTCGAGCGGGATCGGCTCGCCGGCGGCGAGGATACGCATCACGATGTCCTCGACACCGCCCTGGACCGGGATCGTCGCAACGCGGAGCTCGATGTCGAGCGGGCCGAACTTCTTGAACTTGATCTTGCCGTCCTGCGGCTTGCGGCGCTCCGAGATGTCGAGGTCGCACATGATCTTGAGGCGCGCGATCAGCGCACTGCGGTAGGACGCGGGGACCTCGATGTAGGGAACGAGCGTGCCGTCCTTGCGGAAGCGGATCTCGGTCTTCGCCTTGCCGGGGTAGGCCTCGATGTGGATGTCCGAAGCGTTCTGGTTGTAGGCGTCGACGATGACCTTGTTCACCAGCTTGACGAGCTCGTTGTCGGCGGCGGCCGAGAGGTCGTCGGTCGCGTTCGGGTCGCCTTCCTCGTCGGGGGTCAGGCCCTCGAGCAGGTCGCCGATGTCGCCGAGGTCCGCGGCGGCGCCGAAGAACGAGTCGAGCGTGTCCTTGAACTCCTTCAGCGTGGTGACGACGTACTTGATCCGCGCCTTCGGGAAGATGTTGTTGACGACCTTCGACGCCTTGACCCGCTCCGGGTCGAGGCACATCACCAGCAGTCCCTGCGGGTTCTCCTCGAGCGGGCACCACTGGTGCTCGGCGACGTACTCGCGCTTGAGGTTCTTGAGGAGGTCCATCGGCTTGACGCGGTCGGGCTTGTACGGCTCGTACTTGACGCCGAAGAACTTGGCGAGCGCCTCGCCGATCGAGGTTGCCTTGACGTTGAACTCCTCGACCAGCACGGTCTCGATGTCGAGCGCCTTCTTCCGCGCGTTGCGCGCCGCGGTCTCGAGCTCGGCGGCCGAGATCATCGCGTCGGCGACGAGGAAGTCGTACTTCGACTTCGGGATCGCGAGCTTCGCGCGCTGCTTGAGCGCGATCGCGAGCGTCTTGCACAGCTCGACCATGCCTTCCTCGGCGAGCTGGCTGAACGGCGCGCCGGCCTTGCTGTTGATCAGCTGGACGACGCCGAGGAGATCGCCGGCCGGCGCGTCCAGGATCGGCGCCACCAGCATCTGCTTGGTGCGGTAGCCGGTCCGCTTGTCGACCTCCTGCAGGAAGCGCAGGTTGGCGTTGTGGCTCTTGAGCTCGGCATCGTCGTAGACGTCGCGGAGGTTGAGCATCTTCCGCGACATCCCGACGTAGCCGGCGATCGAGTGCTCGGCGAGCGGGAGCTTGAGATCGCGGAACGAGTTGAGGCCGGTCTTGACCTTGGAGATGATCGACGCCTTGTCCTCGGCCGTGATGTAGATCGTGAGCCGGTCGGCGTTGAAGAGGCTGCAGATGTCGGTCGACACCTCCAGCATGATCTCGTCCACGTTGTTGGTGGCGTGGATCCGGTTGGTGACGGTCTGGAGCGTCTTCTGGAACGCGAGGCGGCTGTTGACGTCCCCGGCGGGGGTGGAATGGGGGCTAAGCACTGCGCTCATGGCGTCACGTCCTGTCGGATGACCGTCGATACCGTCGCCGCGCCGTCTGGCGCGGACGACGAAACGCCCTCCCGCGCGCCGCTGCGCCCGGGAAGGCAGATGCGAAATTTAACGTCCGCTCCGCCGGCGGGCAACCGCGCGGCGGCTCTCCCTGCGGCTTTTTTCAAGCGAAACAAGGGCCCCGAAGATGGTGTCGCAACCCCGGCGGCGCGCCCGCGCCGGCCATTCGGCCCCTCGTATGCAAGACCCGGGCCGGAGACGCGTTACCCGCAGCCCGATCAATCCGTGGCCGCGGCCCCGCCCCGCAGGCCGCCTTCCAGCACGAACGCCCTGAAGCCGCGCTGCGCGAGCAGGAACGCCGCCGCCGAGCTGCGCCGGCCGCTCTGGCAGTAGAGGACGTACTCCCGGGCGCGGTCGAGCACTTTCACCGCGTTCCTTACCTCCGAGAGCGGGATGTTGATCGCGCCGAGGAGCTTGTCGTACTGGTACTCGGACGGGTAGCGCGTGTCGATCCACTGCCCGCCCGCTGCGATCTTGCCGCGCGCCTGCTCCATCGTCACGCTCTGCAGCAGCGGCTTCTTGAGCAGCTCGTTGAAATCCTCCTTCGCCAGCCGGAAGAGCGACCCTTCCGCGAGCATCGTGACGGTCGCGTTGCGCTTCGCGTTGGCAACCAGCGCCTCCTCGCCGAACGGGTCGCCGCCCTTCAGCTCGGCGAGCTTCATCGATACCCCGCCGACGTTGCGCTCGACGAGGCACCGGCCCGACTCGACGACGTAGTAGTAGTCGCCGGCCTCGCCCTCGCGGATCACGACCTGCCCGCGCTTCACCCCCACCCGCTGGAAGCGCTTGAGCATCTCGTTGATGTGCGCCGTCGGCAGCTGCGCGAACGCTCCCGACTTGAGGTTGTTGATGCTGAAGACGCCCGAGAGGATCGCCCAGTTCGCCATCGACGGCACGCCGCTCTCGGTCGCGCGCGCGCCGGTCCGGTCGTCCGCGGCGAGCTGGTCCCAGGTCAGCATGATGTCGAGGAGGTCCTCGTCGATGCGCACGAGCTCGATGTCGGTGATCGCCTTCGCCGAGGCGAACGGGGTCTTGCGTCCGAGCGGGTGGCGCGCCTCGGAGGTGGTGCCGACCACGACGGCGGAGCTGCCGTTGCCGAGCGTCAAGGCGAGCTCGCCGCGAAGCAGGAACACGAGCTGCCCCGCGACGCCCTTCACGCGGAAGGGGTCGAGCGTCTTGCTCACGCGCTCGACCACGCACAGCTCCGCGAGCTCGTTGAGGCGCTGCGTCGACAGCGCCGAGAGGGGCTCGAGACCCTTCAGGACCTGGATGCTTACGTTCGCGGTGCCCATGGCATCAGCCTAGAACTCGATCACCTGGTTGTTCTGGAGCATCCGCGGCCGGTACTGGCCGGCGTACTCCTCGATCTCCTCCATCGTCAGCTCGATCTCGCCCGGCTTGAGATGGGTGATGAAGATGTCGCAGCTCCGCTCGAGCTTGGCGAGCTCCTCGGCGAGCATCGTCGGGCACAGGTGCTTGGACATGATCGCGAGCTGCTTCTCGCGGTTGCAGAACGCGCACTCGATGATCAGGTGCTTGAGGTTCGCGATCTTGTTGACGATCGTCCACAGCTCGTCGTTGGTGGTGGTGTCGCCGGTGAAGACGAGGCTGCCCTTGCCGCTGTCGAGCTGGTAGCCGATCGCCGGCACCACGTGGTTCGCCGGGAGCGCCGTGATGGTGCGTCCGCCGCCGAGGTCGACCGACGCACCGAGCTCGATCGTCTCGTAGCGCAGGAACGGGCGGTCGGCGCTCGGGATCTGCGTGAAGTCCGGCCAGATCGACCAGTTGAAGACGTGGTTCTTCAGGATCTCGATCGTCGCCGGGATCGCGTGCACGGTCAGCGGCTCGTCGCGCATCTGTCCCACGGTGTCGACCATGAACGGGATCGCCGCGACGTGGTCGAGGTGCGAGTGGGTGAGGAACACGTGGTCGATCGGCGTCAGTTCGGCGAGCGTGAGATCGCACACGCCGGTGCCGGCGTCGATCAGGATGTCGCGGTCGAGCAGCATCGAGGTGGTGCGCAGATGCCGCCCACCGATGCCGCCGCTGCAGCCGAGAACCCTGATTCGCATCAGAAAGGCAGCTGCGGCCGGTCAGCCCCGCCTGCAACGCCCCTGGGTCGCCTGCCGATTGATCTGTCGCGAGTCGTCACTTGGTCTCGAACGTCGTCACGCCGTCCCAACCGGGCGGCGGAGGATCGGCACGATACCGCGCAACCCGCTGAGCGTAAAAGGAATAAAGTGGCGCCCCCGGGTAGAGCCGCTGCAGGTTGAAGAGCACAAGTTCCGCCTGCTCCCAGGCCTGAGTGCGGTAGGCCTTGAGCGCCTGCGCCCAGAGCTTCACCTCCTCGGCCCGCGACTTCCCCACCTCGGCGTCCAGCCCGAGCGGCTCGTAGACCGCCACCGGCTCGTCCTTGCCCTTTACGCGCACGCGGTCAATCTCGCGGAACACCACGTCCGCCGCCGCGTCGCGCGTCGCCTGCCCGACCAGGATCCCGACGCCGTACTGCTTGGTCAGGCCTTCGAGGCGCGACGCGAGGTTCACCGCGTCGCCCATGACAGTGTAGGCCTTGCGCAGCTTCGAGCCCATGTCGCCGACCCGCATCGGGCCGGTGTTGACGCCGACCCCGATCTCGATCGCGCGCCAGCCGCGCGCCTTGAACCGCTCGTT
Source organism: uncultured beta proteobacterium (assembly GCA_963789885.1). Classification (GTDB taxonomy): domain Bacteria; phylum Pseudomonadota; class Gammaproteobacteria; order Burkholderiales; family SG8-39; genus DATEDA01. The sequence continues at coordinate 60,255 of CAWBNB010000004.1, forward strand.
CAGCTGCGCGAGCTCCGTCTGCATCGCGAGCGCGGCCGCGACCGCCTGGCGGGCGTGCTGCGCATCGCCGACCGGCGCGCCCCAGAACGCCATGATCTGGTCGCCGACGTACTTGTCGAGCGTGCCGCGATGCTGGCGGATGACCAGGCTCATCGCGGTGAGGAACTCGTTCATGAACGCCGACAGCGCCTTCGGGTCCAGGCCCTCCGCGATCGACGTGAACCCGCGGATGTCGGTAAAGAGCACCGTCAGGACCTCGTCCCTGCCCTCCATGCTGTACTTCGCCGGATCGCGCGCCATCTCGTCGACGAGCTCCGGCGGCACGTACTCGCCGAACCGCTCGGTCAGCTCGCGCTTGGACCGCGTCTCGACGAAGTAGCCGTACGACATGTTGAGCGCGAAGAGGCCGATCGTCATCAGCAGGCTCGCGGCGAGCGGCAGGACGAGGTCGGCGTAGAGCCAGACGCCGACGCTGAGGGCGGTGACGAGCACGAGCGCGGCGAGCGAAACGGCCGTCGCGCGGAACGGGCTGAGGAACGGCAGCCAGATCGCGAGCGTGAGCCCGCCGACGAGGAGCAGGATCACCTCGGCGCCGAGCACGTACGCCGGTCGCGCCTTGATGTTGCGGTCGAGCATGCCGGCGATGAGGTTGGCGTGGACCTCGACCCCGGGATACGCCGCGCCCACCGGCGTCGCCCGGAGGTCGAAGAGGCCCGGCGCGGTGGTGCCGACCAGCGCGATCTTGCCCTTCAGCGCCTCGACCGGGACCCTGTCGTGGTACACGTCGGCGAGCGAGACGTAGCGGAAGCTCCCCTTTGCGCCGCGATACGGGACGAGCGCACACGCGTTCTCGTCGACCGGGATGCGCAGGGGCCCGACGTCGATCCACTCGAGGCCGGCGTAATTGCGGTTGAGGACGCTCCCCGGCGGGTAGCCGGGCTCCACCTTCGGAAACCCGAGGAGCGTGCGCATCACCGCGAGCGACAGCGGCTCGTAGTACGCGCCCTTGTACTCGGCGAGCATCGGCACCCGGCGGTTGATGCCGTCGTCGTCCGCGACCGGGTTGAAGTGCCCGGTGCTCGCGGCCGCCGCCTGGAACGCGGGCAGGTTGGCGCCGTAGCCGGTCCACGACGTGAACTCGATCGGCCGGTTCGCGAAGGTGCCGGGGTCCAGCACCGGCGGCGGCAGCACGCCGGTCGTGCGCGCGTCGCGGTCGCTCGTCAGGTAGTAGCCGAGCACCACCGGCCGCCCCTTGATCGTCTGGACGAACTGCGCGTCGTGGTCGAGCCGCGGTCGGAGCTCGGCCAGCGCCGCCTGGAAGTCGGGCACGTCTTTCAGCGGGCCGGTCGCGAGGCCGTCAAGCACGCGCAGCCCGCTCGAGCGGTCGGGCTCGGCGAACACGACGTCGAACCCGAGGATGGCGACGCCGTAGCGGTCGAAGAGCTTGCTCACGAGGCCGGCGATAACGTCGCGCCCCCACGGCCATTGCCCGAGCTCGGGGGTAGCGAGGCTCTTCTCGTCGATGTCGAGGATGACGATGCGCGGATCGACGTCCCGCGGCATCGTCAGGCGGAGCCGCGCGTCGTAGATGATGCGGTCGAGCTGGTCGACGAACGGGATGCGGTAGAACCTTCCGGCATGGCCGAGGAACGCGGCGAGCACCGCGAGGCCGAGCGCGATCCGGACGGCGTACTGCTTCACCGGCCGCGGACGACGAGGGACGAGCGACGAGCGGCGGTCATCCGCGCTTCATCCTGCCCGGGGACCGGAGTCGGGGCGGGAATCAGGTCTTGTAGAAGAACTCCATCTTCACGCCGGCGAGCTCGATGATGTCGTGGTCGCCGAGCGGATGCGCCTGCGCGTCGAGCAGTTTGCCGTTGAGGATCGGGAAGTTCGCGCCCTCGACGTGCGTGATGAAGTAGCCCTGCGGGCGCTTGGTGATCACCGCGACCTGCACGCCCGGCTTGCCGAGCGTCGTGAGCGCCTTGGTGAGCTCCATCTCCTTGCCGGCGTTCGCACCGGAGAGGATCTGGATCGCGGCCACCTTGCCGCCGGCCGCGATCGGCTGCGAGGCCGACATCGGCTGCGAGGCGCTCATCGTCGGGATCCCCTGCGAGGCCGCCATCGGCTGCGACGCGGACGGCGGCGGTGGCGACGGCGGCTGGGTCACCGGCGCCACGGGCGCCGCCGGCCTCATCGACTGCGAGGTCGCGAGCGCCGGGGACGGCTGCGAGGTCGACATCGTCGGCACGGCCTGGGACGTGGACGGGGCGGGGGCCGGGGCCGCGGCAGGCTTCGGCGCGGCGCCGGGCCGCAGGACCATCGTCTTCTCGAAGTCCTGCGGCGTGGTCGTCTTGCCGGCCTGGTCGTTGATGTACTTCAGCTTGTACTTGCCGAGCTCGATCACGTCGTTCGACTGCAGGAAGTGCTTCTTGATCGGCTGGCCGTTCACGAGCGTGCCGTTGGTCGAGCCCAGGTCCTCGAGGAACGAATCGTTGAGGATCGTCACGATCACGGCGTGCTCGCCCGACACCGCCAGATTGTCGATCTGGATGTCGTTGTGCGGCTTGCGGCCGATGGTCGTGCGCTCCTTCCCGAGAGTGATCTCCTTGAGCACCAACCCGTCCATACTGAGTATCAGCTTTGCAGGCATAGCCATTTCCCCAAAAAAGCGCGGGCTCTTATCGCAGCCAGCTGAAGAACCTCGCGACCCAGCCGCGCGGTGCGGCGTAGTCCTTTACCACCCGTACCAGAATCACGGAGACGTTGTCGCGCCCGCCGTTGTCGTTCGCCATCTGCACCAGCTGCTGGGCGGCGAGCCGGAGGTTCGCCGACAGCGTCTGGAGCGTCATCCCGATGTCCTCGTCGCTCACCATGTCGTTCAGGCCGTCCGAGCACAGGAGGTAGACGTCCCCGGTCTGGGTCGGATGGACCTGCAGCTCGGGCTCGACCGTCGGGTCGATCCCTAGCGCGCGCGTGACGAGGTTCTTGTTCTGCGAGAACTTCGCCTGCTCCGGCGTGATCATCCCGCTGTCGATCTGCTCCTGGAGCAGCGAGTGGTCGCGCGTGAGCTGCTCGAACGCCTCGCCGCGCAGGCGGTAGGCGCGGGAGTCGCCGATGTGCGCGAGCGTCACCTTGTTGTCGTAGAACATCGCCGCCACCAGGGTGGTGCCCATTCCCGAGTACTGCGGCTGACTCTGCGCCGCCTGGAAGATCGAGGTGTTCGCCTTCGCGATCTGCTCGCGCAGCAGGCGGTCGGCGAACGGCTTGCCGGTCGCCGGCTCGATCTTGTACGGCGGGGTGTCGTCGAGCAGGTGCTGCAACTCCGTCGTGATGACCGTGGTTGCCATGCCGCTCGCGACCTCGCCCGCGTTGTAGCCGCCCATGCCGTCGGCGAGCACGACCAGGCCCTTCGACGCGTCGGCCGCGATCGAGTCCTCGTTGTGCGAGCGCACGATGCCGGGGTCGGTGCAACTGGCGATTTCGAGGGCCTGGCTCAAGTTCATTCTTGTTGATTAAATGGTGATGTCGACCTGCGGCTGCCGGGTGCCGATGCTTGCGCGCAGCGCCTGTGCGCACTCTTCGCCGGTCTGGAAGCGGGCCTCCGCCTCCTTCGCCATCGCCCGGTCGAGGAACGCCACCAGCGCCGGCGGGAGCCTCGGGTTGAACTGGAGGATGTCGGGCGCCGGCTCGTTGGCGATCTTGAACATCAGCTGCGCCATCGACTCGCCGTCGAACGGCAACCGGCCGCAGAGCAGCTGATAGAGGCTCACCGCGAGCGAGAACAGATCCGATCGGCCGTCGATCTTCTTGCCGGCGAGCTGCTCGGGCGACATGTAGGACGGCGTCCCGAGCACCATGCCGGTCTTCGTCTTCGACGAGTCGGTGATCCGCGCAATGCCGAAGTCGGTGACCTTGACCGTGTCCGATTCTGGCTCGTACATCACGTTGGCCGGCTTCACGTCCCGATGCACGACGTTCTGGCGGTGCGCGTAGCCGAGCGCATCGGCGACGCGGGCGGTGATCGAGACCGCCTTCTCCACCGGCAGCAGCCCGCCCGGCTTGGTGAACGGCACGAGGTCGCGGCCCTTCAGGAACTCCATGGCGATGTACGCGAGGTCGTGCTCCTCGCCGGCGTCGAAGATCGTGACGATGTTCGGGTGGTTGAGCCGGCCGGCGGTCTCGGCCTCGCGGAAGAAGCGCGCCTTCACGTCATCGAGCTCCTCGGCGTCGAACTCCTGGGCAAGCGCCATCGTCTTGATCGCGACGACGCGGCCGATCTTCGGGTCCTTGCCGAGGTACACCACGCCCATCGCGCCCTTGCCGAGTTCCTTCTCCACCTGGTAGCGGCCGAGCATCGGTTTCTCGACCTGGCCGCCGGTGAGGATCTGGGTGTGGCCCTTCGGTCCACTCGAGCCGAAGATGACCGTCTCGGAGAGCTGCTTCGCGCGCGACAGCCGCTGCTCGAGGTCGCGGAACTTCGGGTTGTGCTCCGCCATGTAGCGAAAGACGTTCTCGGCCTTGTTGAACTGGCGCTTGCGCTCGAAGTCGAGGGCGAGGTTGTAGAGGTTGTCGAGCACCGTGTCGTCGACCGGGCACTTGCGGAAGTAGTCGAGCGCCATGTCGAGCTGCCCCTGGCCCTGGTAGGCGAGCCCGAGCATCCGGTTCGACGCCGCCGACTCGGCTTCCGAGCGCTCCTTGCCGCGCTCGGTGACGAGGAACCGCTTCGTGGTGAGCAGCACGTGGCCGAGCACGAGCAGCACCACCGGGAGCATCAGCTGCAGCCAGATGCCCTTCCCGGTCATCAGCCCGAAGTGCGTGGCGATCAGCGCGACGAGCAGCGCGCCGGTCACCGCGGCCGCCATCCGGGCCTTGAGGCGCGGGAGCGCCACGATCAGGTACAGCGCGACCACGAGGTAGGCGGCGTATTCGACCCACACGCCCCAGCTCGGCACGACGAAGAAGTGCTCCTGGAGGATCGACGAGACACCGTGCGCGAGCGTCAGCACCGGCGCCATCGCCGGCGATACCGGTGTCGCCTGCGCGAACCCCAGGCCCGCAGCGGTCGGACCGATCAGCACGATCTTGTCGCGGTACTTCTCGGCCGGCAGCTTGCCGGAGTACAGGTCGAAGAAGGAGTCGACCGCGAACGCGGGCCGCTCAGCCCGGTCCTTGTAGAAGTACGTGTACATCTGCAGCCGCGGATCGGTCGTGATCCGGAGGTTGCCGACGGCCACGCTCTGGCCGAGGTTGACCTTGATGTCGCCGATGCCGAGGTTGAGGCTCTTCGCGGCGATCAGCATCGAGAGCGCCGGGTAGAGCTTGTCGAAGTGCGCGAGCACGAGGGGCTCGGAGCGGACCGCGCCGTCGACATCGACGCGCGCGTTGAGGTGGCCGATCCCCGCGGTGTGCTTGCCGAGGAGCTCGATCGGGTAGGTCACGTTCGCCGAGGTCGGGAACGGCAGCTCGGACGATGTGGTCTCGATCGCACCGAGCGCGTTCCGGGTGACGTAGTCGGGCAGCGGCCGGTCCGGCTTGCCGCGCGGGTCGCCGAGTTCGAACAGCATCGGCAGCAGCACGGCTCCGGACTTCTCGTAGGCGGCGGCGAGCTTGCGGTCGGTGTTGAGCGCGCTCTCCGCCTCGGCGAGGAGCTGGCCGATCGTCGCGAGCGGGGAGCCCTGCTCGACCGCGTTCGGATCGGGGACCGCCTTCTGGTACTCGGCCGCGAGCTTGTTGACGTACGCGAGCCCGGGGTCGAGCTGCGGCTCGGTGAAGAACACGAGGTTCGCCACCACCTTCGCCTTGGCGGCGGTGAGCATGTCGGTGACCTTCGCGTGCACGTCGCGCGGCCACGGCCAGCGGCCGATGTTCTGGAGGCTCGCGTCGTCGATCGCGACGACGGCGATGCGGTCGGAGGGCGTGCGGTCGGTCGCGCGCACGCCGAGGTCGTAGGCCTTGCGCTCGAGGCTCTGGATCAGGTCGGAGCCGGCGAAGGCGGCGAGGACGATCGCGACCGCGAGGCCGAGAAACCAGTCCTTCGTCCAGAAACCTGCCGTCTTCACCTGAGGTGTCCCCCTGTGTTCTTGTCGTTGTTGTCGGCTGCCGATTCCCTGGGCGGGCGTGCGGGGGATTCTACGCTCGCGTTCCTTGCGCCCCGATCGGCGCGCGCCGCAAGCGGAAAGAAGTCCTCGACGGCGAACACCGCGCATGGCGAACGCCCGCGCGCGGCCTCTGGAGCACGCCCACCCCCCCTGCTACAGCTCTAAGTTGCTGTAGAAACAGCAGCATAATCCCCATTCTTGCAGTCGGGTATGAAATCCGTCAACTTTTTTGCCGGGATCTCGTCACCCGCGCGACGGGCGGGCGCCGGAAGCGTCCGAGCGGTTGCCGACCCAAATGAAAAGCCCCCGACCGGGGGCTTTTCTTCGGCGCACGTGCGGACCGATCAGGTGCCGAGCGCCGTGCCGGTCGCAATACCGAGGGCGGCGGCCACCTCGGCCGCCGAGCCCTTCTTGCCGTCCTCGGCCTTCGCCTTGAGGACCTCGATCCGGCCGCCCTGCGCGGTGACGAAGAAGCTCGTCGCCGTGATCTCCGAGACCTCTCCCGGCTTGCCCTTCACCGCGCCAAAGGTGCGGAAGAGGTGCTTCCGGGCGTCGAAGAGCTGGACCTTCTTCCCGTTCAGGGTCGTCCAGGCGCCCGGCGCCGGGTTCGTGCCCCGGATGAGGTCGTAGATGAAATCGACGTGCGTCGCCCAGCCGATCTTCGCCTCGGCGGCCCGGCACCAGCCCTCGTAGGACGCTTCGGCCTCGTTCTGCACGATCTCCCGGTGCTTCCCCGCCATCACGAGGTCGGCGGCTTCGACCATCGCCTGCACCCCCATCGGGAAGAGCCGCTCGAAGTACACCGAGCCGAGCGTGTCGTCCGGACCGATCGGGGTCTCCTTCTGGAGCACGATCGGGCCTTCGTCCAGCCCCTCGGTCGGCCGGAAGATCGTGAGGCCGGTCTTCTTCTCGCCGCGGATGATCGGCCAGTTGATCGAGCTCGGACCGCGGTACTTCGGCAGGAGCGACGGGTGGTACTGGATCGTGCCCTTCTTCGGGATCTTGACCAGGCTGTCCGGCGCGAATTGCAGAACGTAGGCCATCACGCCGAGGTCGGCATTCAGCCCCTCGAGCGCGGCGTGCGCCTCCGGCGCGCGCAGACCGGGGAACTGGAACACCTTCAGCCCCTTCTCCTCCGCAGCGGCCCGGAGCGGATCCGCCTTCGCGCCCGGCTTCTCGGGCGCGCAGAACACGCCCGCCACCTCGTCGCCGCGCGCGACGAACGCATCCAGCACCGCCTTGCCGAAGTCCTGTTGCCCAATGATCGCAACACGCATGATTGCCTCTAAGCAGCCTTCGCCTTCGCCGGCGCGCTGAATGCGCCCGCCGCCTTCAGCGCCGCGACCTTCCCGTCGTCGTAGCCGAGCACCTCCCGCAGGACCTCCTCGGTGTGCTCGCCGAGCAGCGGGCTGCGTTCTATTTTCGCCGGCGACGCCGACAGCTTGATCGGCATGCCGACGTTGAACCACTTGCCGCGCTGCGGGTGATCGAGCTCGACCCACATGTCGCGCCCGCGCACGTGCTCGTCGGTCGCGAGGTCCTGCGTCGACATGATCGGGCCGCACGGCACGTCGAGCGGGTTGAGGATCGCCATGAACTCGCGCTTGGTGTACTTCTCGGCGAACTTGTTGATGAGCGTCCACATCAGCGCCTGGTTCTTGCGCCGCTCGCCGATGGTCGCAAGACGCGGATCGGCGGCGAGATCCGGCACTCCGACGTCGGGCCCGATGCGCTTCGCGAGCGCATCCCACACCGCCTCCTGGACCACGACGTACAGCCAGTCGTTCGCGCCGTGCGGCTTGCAGTGGATCGCGTTGCCGAGCTGCCCGCCGCCCGAGTCGTTCCCGGCGCGCGGCACTTCCTCCATCCCCTGGTAGGTCGGTACGGAGTACTCGGACAGCGCCTGGCGGGTAAGGCGCTGGTGGTCGCGGAACTTCACCCGGCAGAGGTTCATCACCCCGTCCATCATCGCGACCTCGACGTACTGGCCCTGCCCGGTGCGGCTCGCGTGATGCAACGCCGCGAGCAGCCCGATCGCGAGGTGCAGGCCGGTGCCCGTGTCGCCGATCTGCGCCCCGGTCACGAACGGCGGGCCGTCGGGGACCCCGGTCGTGCTCATCGCCCCGCCCATCGCCTGCGCGACGTTTTCGTACGCCTTGAAGTCGGCGTAGGGGCCGCTCGAGCCGAAGCCCTTGATCGAGCCCGACCACGATCTTCGGGTTGATGCTGTGGATCTTCTCCCAGGTGAAGCCGAGCCGCTCGAGCACGCCCGGCCCGAAGTTCTCCATCATGATGTCGCACTTCTTCAGCAGGTCGACGAACACCTGCTTGCCCTCGGCGCTCTTCATGTTGACCGTGATCGAGCGCTTGTTGCAGTTGAGCATCGTGAAGTAGAGCGAGTCGGCGTTCGGCACGTCGCGCAGCTGGCCGCGCGTCGCGTCGCCCTGGGGCGGCTCGAACTTGATCACGTCCGCTCCGAGCCACGCGAGCAGCTGCGAGCACGTGGGGCCCGCCTGCACGTGAGTCATGTCGAGGATGCGTACGCCTTTCAAAGCTTCCATTCCAGTCTCCAGTACTTCTGTGGCTATTTCTTTTTCGCGCTCGGATTCAGGCTCGTGATGCGGCCGCTTTCGGTGCCGGCGGTCTCGTCGATCACGGCGTTGATGAGCGTGGGCTTGCGGGAACGGATGGCTTCCTCCATTGCCTTGCGCAGCTCGGCCGGGGTCGTGGCGTGCGCGCCCACGCCGCCGAAGGCCTCCATCAGCTTGTCGTAGCGCGCGCCCTTGACGAACACGGTCGGCGCCACGTCGGGGCCGCCGGCCGGGTTGACGTCGGTGCCCTTGTAGACGCCGTTGTTGTTCATGATCACCACGCAGACCGGCAGGTTGTAGCGGCAGATGGTCTCGACTTCCATGCCGGAGAAGCCGAAGGCGCTGTCGCCCTCGATCGCGATCACCTGCTCGCCGCTGACCACGGCGGCCGCGACGCTAAAGCCCATGCCGATACCCATCACGCCCCAGGTGCCGACGTCCAAGCGCTTGCGCGGCTTGTACATGTCGACGATGCTGCGGGTGAAGTCGAGCGCGTTGGCGCCTTCGTTGACGAGTATCGCGTCCGGGTTGGCCTTGACGATGTCGCGCACCACGTTCAGCGCGCTGTGGAAATTCATCGGCCTCGGATCCTTGGCCAGGGTCTCGGCCATCTTCGCGATGTTCTTGTCCTTGCGCTCGGCGACGGCGGAGAGCCACTCCGCCGGCGGCTTGGCCCAGCCGGAGCCCGCACTTGAGCTCATGGCGGCGAGGAGCGCCGACACGCAGGACCCGATGTCGCCGACCAGCGGCGCGTCGATGCGGACGTTGCTGTCCGCCTCCTGCGGCGAGATGTCCACCTGGATGAACTTCTGGCCGCCCCACGCCTTGTGGTCCTTGCCGCCCCAGGTCTTGCCCTTCCCGTGCGAGAGCAGCCAGTTGAGGCGCGCGCCGACCAGCATCACCACGTCGGCCTCGGGCAGCACGTAGGAGCGGGCGGCGGAAGCGCACTGCTCGTGCGTGTCGGGCAGCAGGCCCTTGGCCATCGCCATGGGCAGGTAGGGGATGCCGGTGCGCTCGATAAGGGCGCGGATATCCGCGTCGGCCTGGGCGTAGGCGGCGCCCTTGCCCAGCACGATCAGCGGCTTTTTCGCGCTCTTGAGCAGCTCGACGGCGCGCTTGACGGCGTCCGCGCCGGGGATCTGCTTCGGCGCCGGATCGACCACCTTGATCAAGGAATTCTTCCCGGCCGCCGCGTCCATGGTCTGAGCGAACAGCTTGGCCGGCAGGTCGAGGTAGACGCCGCCCGGGCGGCCGGAGACCGCAGCGCGGATCGCGCGCGCGATGCCCACGCCGATGTCCTCGGCGTGCAGCACGCGGAAGGCGGCCTTGCACAGCGGCTTGGCGATGGCGAGCTGGTCCATCTCCTCGTAGTCGCCTTGCTGCAGGTCGACGATCTCGCGTTCGCTGGACCCGCTGATGAGGATCATCGGGAAGCAGTTGGTGGTGGCGTTCGCGAGCGCGGTCAGGCCGTTGAGGAAGCCGGGGGCGGACACCGTCAGGCAGATCCCCGGCTTCTGCGTCATGAAGCCGGCAATGGCGGCGGCGTTGCCGGCGTTCTGCTCGTGGCGGAACGAAATCACGCGCATGCCCGCGGCCTGCGCCTTGCGGGTGAGGTCGGTGATCGGGATGCCGGGCAGGCCGAAGATCGTGTCGATGCCGTTCAGCTTGAGGGCATCGATGACCAGGTGAAAACCGTCGGTCTGTGCATCGGTGGTCGCGCCGTGGTGCTGCTGGACGTCGCGGGCAGTGGAGACTTGAGGTTCGACGGTGCCCATCCGGGTACCCTCCTCTGGGGATCGAGCGCGCCGCTCGCCGGCGCCGGGGTGCAGGGTGAAAAACCTGCGTTCAAACGGGGCCTTAGGATAGGCAAACGGGCCGTCCTGCCACCTTGACTGCGGTCAATCATTCCAGCTAACTTGACGCCGCACGCCCCGGCAGCCCGATGTCGCACATCGCCTCTCACCCGCAGCGCAACACCCTCCGCCTCGAGCTGAAGCAGAACCTCGTCCTGGGGGGGATGAGCGCGGACGCCTGGGAGGAGCTCGAGCCGCGGCTCGAGATCGGCGAGTACCGCAAGGGCGAGCAGCTCGTCCACCAGGGCTCCACCGAGATGGAGCAGTTCTTCATCCTCGAGGGGATCCTCAAGCGCGTGGTCGCCAACGCCGAGGGCAAGGAGATGATCCTGCGGTTCGCGGCGGAAACCGACATGGACACTTCGTATGCGGCCTGGCGGCTCAAGACGCCGGTCCCCTACAGCATCGTCGCGGTCACCCGGGTGCAGGCCGCCAAGCTCTCGATGCCGCAGTGGGTCGCCTTCCTCGAGCGACAGCCCGACGTCAAGGCGCGCTTCGAGTACGAGGTGATGAAGCTGATGAGCGAGGTCATGGCCCACACCATCACCCTGCACCTGCTGGATGCGCCGGGCCGCCTCGCGCGGTTCGAGCGCAAGCACCAGTCGCTCCTCGGCCGCATCCCGAGCAAGGAGCTCGCGTCCTACCTCAACCTCACGCCCGAAACGCTGTCGCGCCTCAAGCACCGCGCGTCGTAGGCTGCGTGGCGCGGCTTACCGCCGCGGCCGGCGCATCGCCCGCAGCTCGTTGACGACGTCGGATACCCCGGCGGTCCTGGCAGCAACCGCGGCGGCGCTCTTCCGTTCCTTTTCGTCCTCGACCATCCCACGCAGCGTCACCCGGCCGCCCTTCGCGATCACGGTGACGTCCACCTTGGCGGTCTCCGGGGAGGCGGCGAGCGCCGCGCGCACCCCGGCTTCGAGCGCGAGGCTCGCGAGCTGCGCGCGCGATTTCTCGGTCTCCTGGAACTCGGGTCGCCCGGCGAGCGCGACGACCTGTTCGACGCAGGACGCGATCGAGACGCGGCCGGTATTGAGCGTCAGGTCGTAGAGCACCGGATCGCCCCAGCGTACGCGGAACCGGCTCTGCATGGCAGCGGCGTGGGCGTCGTCGCTCGCGGCGATCTCTTCCCGGACGTACGCATCGTCGTCGGTATCGAGGCGCTTCATGAGCGTCCTGACCCGGGCCTCCACCGGCGCGCACACCCGCACGCAAGGGATGTGCGCCACGGGTCTGAGCAGCAGCGTCGACCCCCAGCCGCGGATCAGCGCATCGCCCGCCTGCGCGGCGGCGAATACCTCCTCCGCGGTAAAGAGCGCGATCTCCTCGCCGGGCGCCCAGAGACGCTCGAGCAGCGACGCCTTGCCTTCGCGCAGCCGCTGCACCAGGCTCTTCTTCACCTTCGCGCGGCCGGCCACGCGCTCCGCGAGATCGTTGCTGACGATCCTGATGCCGAGCGCCTTGGCCACGCCCGCAGCGACCTCGTCGCCGCGGACGCCGAGCTCCATGGTCATCGCCACGACTGCCATCTCAGGTTCCCACGACACGAGAGGGCAAGCGCCCTCCTGCTCCCCGAAGGAAGGAAATCGCCGCCTTCGGCGTCGGCCTCATCCTAAGCTGCCTTCGCCTTCCCCAGCGCAGTCTGGGCGAGCGGCCAAAGGAGCAGCACCAGCGCGAGGGTCGTCATGCCACCCACCAGCGCGTTGCTGAAGAAGATCGACATGTCGCCCTGCGACGCGAGCATCGCCTGCCGGAACGCGCTCTCGGCGCGATCGCCGAGCACCAGCGCGAGCACGAGCGGCGCGAGCGGGTAGTCGAGCTTGCGCAGGACGTAGCCCGCGATGCCGAAGACGAGCATCAGGTACACGTCGAACATCGAGTTGTGGACGGTAAAGGCGCCGATCGCGCAGATCACGATGATCACCGGCGCGATGATCGAGAAGGGAATGCGCAGGATCGCAGCGAACAGCGGCACGCAGGTCAGGACCACGATCAGTCCGGCGATGTTGCCGAGATACATGCTCGCGATCAGGCCCCAGACGAATTCCTTCTGCTCCTGGAACAGCAGCGGCCCCGGCTGCAGGCCCCAGATCAGAAGGCCGCCGAGCAGCACCGCCGCGGTCGGCGACCCGGGCACGCCGAGCGTCAGCATCGGGAGCAGCGCGGACGTGCCGGCGGCGTGCGCCGCGGTTTCGGGCGCGACGACGCCCTCGATCTGACCGGTGCCGAATTTCTCGCCGTCCTTCGAGAAGCGCTTCGCCACGCCGTAGGCCATGAACGAGGCCGGGGTCGCGCCGCCCGGCACGATGCCCATGAAGCAGCCGACGGCGGAACTGCGCAGACTGGTCAGCCAGTAGCGCGGCAGCTCGCGCCAGGTCTCGACGACGACCTTGACGTTGATCCGCGCGTTCGCTCCCTTGAACGCCAGCCCCTCCTCGAGCGTGAGCAGGATCTCGCCGATGCCGAAGAGGCCGATCACCGCGATCAGGAAATCGAAGCCTTGCAGGAGCTCGGTGAACCCGAACGTGAGCCGCAGCGACCCGGTCACCGTGTCGAGCCCGACCGAGGCGAGCGCGAACCCGACCATCATCGACGCGATCGTCTTCAGCGCCTGCCCCTTGCTCATCCCGACGAACGCGCAGAACGTGAGGAGATACACCGCAAAGAACTCGGGCGGACCGAACGCGAGCGCGAACTTCGCGACGACCGGCGAGAGGAACGTGATCATGATCACCGCGACCAGCGCGCCGATGAACGACGAGGTGAACGCCGCGGTGAGCGCGTTGCCCGCGCGCCCCTTCTGGCCCAACGGGAAACCGTCGAACGTCGTCGCCACCGACCATGGCTCGCCCGGGATGTTGAACAGGATCGAGGTGATCGCGCCGCCGAAGAGCGCCCCCCAGTAGATGCAGGAAAGCATGATGATCGCCGAGGTCGGCGGCATCGTGAACGTGAGCGGCAGCAGGATCGCCACCCCGTTCGCGCCGCCCAGCCCCGGCAGCACGCCGATGATCACGCCGAGCACCACCCCGACGAACATCAGCATCAGGTTGAACGGCGTCAGCGCGACGCTGAAGCCGTGCAACAGTGAGGTGATTTCCTCCAACGCCGCCCCCTAGTCGAGCCTGAGCCAGGCCTCGAGCGGGCCCTTCGGCAGCGGCAGCTTGAACCAGACCTCGAACAGCAGGAAGAAGACGACGCTGACCCCGGCCGCGACCAGGACCGTCGTGAGCCACGGATAGCGCCCGAGCCGCCGCATGAAGAACGCGATGAAGAGCGTCGAGGTCACGTACAGGCCGACCGGCTTGATCAGCGCGACGTAGACGATCGACGGCGCGAGCATCCACAGCACCTGCCGGAGAGCGCCGCGCGTCACGAATGTCTTCGCCGCCTTCGCCCGGTCGCCGAGCGCGCGGTACATGACCACGGCGGTCGAGAAGCAGATCAGGAGTCCGACGTAGAAGGGGAAGTAACCGGCCTGCGGACCGTCGTCGGCCCACCTCGCGCCGAGGCGCACGCTGTCGAAAACGACCACGGCGCCCAGCAGGAACAGCAGGCCCGCGACGACGAGCTCGAGCGTGCGAACGGTCGCGACCGGACGTTCGTTTTGATCGTCGTTCATATCGAAGCTGCGCGCCGCGCAGCCGCGGATGGCGCCGCGCGGCGCACCGCGATTCCCCCGGTTAGTTGTCCGTGGTGCGCCGTGCGCCGGCTCCCGCCGGCATGCGGCCCGTCTCGCTCCCGCATGCCCGCCTCTCCCGGGCGGGCTTTTGCGGTTACTTGCCTGCTGCGAGGAACCCGGCTTCCTTCATCAGGCCGTGGTGACGCTTCTCTTCCTGCGCCACCCAGGCGCGGTAGTCGTCGCCGATCAGCGCGGTCTGGTTGAACGCGCCGCGCTCCATGAACTCCTGCCATTCGGGGAGCGCGCGCACCTGCTTCAGCAGGTCCACGTAGTAGTTGCGCTGGGCTTCGGTCACGCCGCCGGGCATGAAGATCCCGCGCAGCATGAGGTAATCGATGTCGAGGCCCGATTCCTTGCACGTCGGAATGTCGCCCCAGGACATCGTGCCGGTCACCTTGGCGGTGTAGGGCAACCGCTTCTGGTCGAACACGCAGAGCGGCCGCAGCGTCCCGGCGCGCCACTGGGCGACGGCCTCGATCGGATTGTTGACCGAGGAGTCCACGTGCTTGCCGACGAGCTGGGTGGCGACCTCGCCGCCGCCCTTGTACGGGATGTAGGTGAACTTCGCGCCGGATTGCCGCTCGATCGCGACGGTGATGATCTGGTCTTCCTGCTTCGACCCGGTGCCACCCATCTTGAACTTGCCCGCACCGGCCTGCTTGGCCGCCTCGACGTAGTCCTTGGCGGTCTTGTACGGCGTATCGGCGTTGACCCACAGCACGAACTCGTCGAGCGCCATCATCGCGACCGGCGTCAGATCCTGCCAGTTGAACGGCACGCCGGTCGCCATCGGCGTCGTGAACAGGTTCGAGAGGGTAATGATCAGCTTGTGGGGATCGCCCTTGGCGCCCTTCACGTCCAGGAAGCCCTCCGCGCCGGCACCGCCGCCCTTGTTGATGACGACCATCGGCTGCTTCATGAGGTTGTGCTTCTGGACCAGACCCTGGATGAAACGCGCCATCTGGTCGGCCCCGCCGCCGGTCCCCGCGGGAATGATGAACTCGACGGTCTTGGTCGGCTCCCAGCCGCCTTGCGCATGCGCGGGTGCCGCGACGAGCGCGAGAGTGGACACGCACGCGAATGCCGCAGCGCGGAAAGAAAGTGGATTTATGGGATGCATACGCTCCTCCGGTCGGATTCCGATGGTTTCGCCGCCGCCTGCCTCCGCCCGCCCCGACGCGGGGCGCTCTTAAGCGGTCGCTTGTTGTAGTCTGCGATTCTGGCGCGAGATTGTCCGCGGCGCGCTTGATCCGAGTCAAGAACCGGCCCGGCCAGCTGCCGTGACGCTAGAAGACATCCCCTAGTCCCGCGGCCCGCGCAGAATTGCCGCTGCAGCGGCAATCGCTCGTCTAGCGCTCCGGCGCCGAGTCGGGCACCGGCGCCTCGTGCGGACCGGCGGCCGCGGCGGCGGCCTCCTTCCGCTTCGCGAGCCACATCCCGAGGGCCACGACGAACGCCGCGCCGATCAAGCCGCAGATCAGCTCGAGGCTCACCGAGGCGAGCACCGGGCGGTTGTTGACGAACTCGAAGTGTGCGCGCATCCAGCCGTCGATCGCCGGATCGGTCACCACCATCTCGCCCGCGACCCAGCCGATGAGCGCTGCGCCGATCGTGATGATGACCGGCCAGCGCTCCATCAGCTTGATGAGGAGCGTCGCGCCGAAGACCACGAGCGGGATCGAGATCGCCAGGCCGAGAATGAGCAGCGTGTAGCTCCCGCCGGCGGCGGCCGCCACCGCGATCACGTTGTCGAGGCTCATCACGAGGTCGGCGATCAGGATCGTCTTGATCGCCGCGATCAGGTTGTCGCTCGCGCTGACGTTCTCGCCACCGTCCTCGGGCACGAGCAGCTTGACGCCGATCCACAGCAGGAGCAGCGCGCCGATGATCTTCAGCCACGGCAGCTGCAGCAACGCGACCGCGAAGATCGTCAACACGATCCGCATCACCACCGCGGCGCCCGCGCCCCAGAACACCGCCTGCTTTTGCTGCTTGGGGGGGAGCGCGCGGGCGGCGAGCGCGATCACCACCGCGTTGTCGCCGGACAGGACGATGTTGACGCCGATGATCTTGGCGAGGCCGACCCAGAAGGCTTGCGACATCACTTCTTCGAGCATCGGGACCTCCTCCTGGTGATGCGAGCGGGGGTGGAGCGGGCATGCAGCGGGCAAATGATTCTACCCCGCTCCCGCCGCCCCCGCCCCGGGCGCGCCCGGCCGCGGATCAGAACAGCCCGACGACCTTCCCGTCGATGATGTCGATCCTCTCCGCCGACGGTACCTTCGGCAGCCCCGGCATCGTCATCACGTCGCCGCAGATCATCACGATGAACTCGGCGCCGGCGGCGAGCCGGACCTCGCGCACGTTCACGACGTGGCCGGTCGGCGCCGCGCGCGCCTGCGGATCGGTCGCGAAGGAGTACTGGGTCTTCGCGACGCAGACCGGGTAGTGGCCGTAGCCGTCGTCCTGGAGCTTCTTGATCTGGGCGCGCACCTTCGCGTCCGCGGTGACGTCGCCCGCACGGTAGATCGTCTTCGCGATCTTGTTGATCTTGTCCCAGAGCGGGTCGGCATCCTCGTACACGAAGCGGAAGCTCGACTTCTGGTCGCACAGCCCGACGACGACGCGCGCGAGCTCGGCCGCGCCCTTGCCGCCGTCGCCCCAGTGCGTGGCGAGGACCACCGGGACGCCGTACTTCGCCATGCGGCTCTTCAGGAGCTCGATCTCGGCCGCGGTGTCCTGGTTGAAGCGGTTGATCGAGACGACGCACGGGATGCCGTAGTTCTTCTGCACGTTCTCCACGTGCCGCTCGAGGTTCGCGAGCCCCTCTTCCAGCGCCGCGAGGTTCTCCTGCCCGATCGTCTTGAGGTCCTGGCCACCGTGGTACTTGAGCGCCCGCACGGTCGCGACGATGACCGTCGCGTTCGGCCGCATGCCCGCTCTTGCGGCACTTGATGTCGACGAACTTCTCGGCGCCGAGATCGGCGCCGAAACCAGCCTCGGTCACGCACGTAGTCGACGAGCTTGAGCGCCGACTGGGTTGCGATCACCGAGTTGCAGCCGTGCGCGATGTTCGCGAACGGCCCGCCGTGGATGAACGCCGGGTTGTTCTCGAGCGTCTGCACCAGGTTCGGCGCGAGCGCGTCCTTCAGCAGCACCGTCATCGCGCCGTGCGCCTTCAGGTCGCGCGCGGTCACCGGTTTCTGGTCCTTCGTGTAGCCGACGACGATGTTGCCGAGCCGCTGCTTCAGGTCCTCGACCGAGGTCGACAGGCAGAAGATCGCCATCACTTCGGAGGCGACCACGATGTCGAAGCCGTCCTCGCGCGGATAGCCGTTCGCCGTGCCGCCGAGCGCGACGACGATGTCGCGCAGCGCGCGGTCGTTCATGTCGACCACGCGCTTCCACTGGATGCGGCGGATGTCGATGCCGAGCTCGTTGCCGTGGTTGATGTGGTTGTCGAGCAGCGCCGCGAGCAGGTTGTTCGCGAGCGCGATCGCGCTGAAGTCGCCGGTGAAGTGGAGGTTGATGTCCTCCATCGGCACGACCTGCGCGTAACCGCCGCCGGCGGCGCCGCCCTTGATGCCGAAGACCGGCCCGAGCGAAGGCTCGCGCAGGCAGATCATCGCCTTCTTGCCGATGTGGTTGAGCGCGTCGCCGAGCCCCACCGTGGTCGTCGTCTTGCCCTCGCCCGCCGGCGTCGGCGTCATCGCCGTCACCAGGACCAGCTTGCCGTCGGGCTTGCCCTTCAGCGAGTCGAGGTACTTGAGCGAAACCTTTGCCTTGTAATGGCCGTAGGGCTCGAGATGGTCCTCGGCGATGCCGAGCTTCTCGAGCGCGATCTTGGAGATGCGCTGGAGCTTCGCGGCCTGGGCAATCTCGATATCGGACGGCATGGTGTGAATCTCCTGATCGGCGTTGGATTCTTGGGTCGGCTAGGTTAGGTGGGCGCCCGGCTACCCGACATTGACTGCCGTCAAGCCAGACCGCCCCCGGGCGGACGTGCCGCCCCGAATTGCGGCAGCGCGGTGCGACCGGCGAAGCGGGCGTTCGCCCCCTCCGCTTCCTCGATCCGGAGGCACTCGTTCCACTTCGCCATGCGCTCGGACCGGGCGAACGACCCGACCTTGAGCTGGCCCGCGTCCCAGCCGACCGCGAGATGCGCGATCGAGACGTCCTCCGTCTCCCCGGACCGGGCGGACACGATCGTGCCCCAGCGCGCGCGCTTGCCCGCTTCCAGCGCGGCCCGCGCCTCGGTGACGGTGCCCGCCTGGTTGGGCTTCACCAGCACCGCGTTGCAGGCCCCTTGGGCCGCCGCCGCGGTGACGCGCGCGGCGTTCGTCACCAGGAAGTCGTCGCCGATGACCTGCACGCGATCGCCGACCGCCCGCGTGAACCCGACGAGCCCGTCGGGGTCGTCCTCGGCGAACGGGTCTTCGATCGAGACGATCGGATAGCGCGCGAGCCAGCGCTCGAGCATCTCGCCCATCGCGTCGGAATCGAGCTCGCGCCCTTCGAGGCCCAGCCGGTAGCGGCCGTTGCGGCCGAACTCGGAGGCCGCGACGTCGAGCGAGATCGCCACCTCGTCGCCCGGCGTGAAACCGGCCCGTTCGATCGCGCGCACGAGCCAGCAGAGCGCCTCGTCGTTCGTGTCGAACGCCGGCCACCAGCCGCCCTCGTCGGCGACGCCGGCGAGCTTGCCCGCCTCGCGCATCAGCTCGCCCGCCGCCCGGTAGACCTCGGCGGTCATCTCGAGCGCATGCGCGAAGCTCGCCGCCCCGAGCGCCATCACCATGAAGTCCTGGACATCCACGCGGCGGCCGGCGTGCGCGCCGCCGCCGAAGATCTGGATCTCGGGCAGCGGCAGCCGGATCGGGCCCGGCCCCGCGAGCCAGCGGTAGACGGGCAGTCCGGCGGCGGCCGCGGCGGCGTGCAGCACGGCGAGCGACACTGCGGTCGTCGCGTTGCCGCCGAGCCGCGAGCGGTCGGGCGTGCCGTCGAGCGCCGCGAGGGCCGCGTCGACCGCCGCCTGGTCGCGCGCGTCCATGCCGGCGAGCGCACGGGCGATCGCACCGTTCACGTTCGTCACCGCCCCCCCGACGTCCATGCCGCCGAGGCGCGTGCCCCCGTCGCGCAGATCGATCGCCTCGTGCGCCCCGCGCGAAGCACCCGCCGGCGCGATCGCGCGACCCCGGGCACCGCCTTCGAGCGCGACCTCGGCTTCCACCGTCGGACGTCCACGCGAATCCCAGACCCGGCGGCCCCTGACGCTCGCGATCGCCGCGCCGTTCATCGGCGCTCCACAGGGCCGTTCATCGGCGCTCCACAGGGCCGTTCATCGGTGCTCCACCGGGGCGTTCATCCGCACTCCCCCCGCGCCGGTCATAGCCGCTCCATCGACTGGCGCCACGCTTCGGCGACCTCGCCGAGCCGCGTGCGCGGGGCGAGGATGAGCGGCTTCGCGCACGCGCGGATCCGCTCGCGATCGGCCTCCTCCGTGATGTACTCGACCGGCGACTTGCCGTCGACGCGCGCGAGCAGCAAGCCCGGCAGCAGCCACGCCGAACGGCCTTCGAAGACGTCGCGCGGCTCCCAGGTCACGCCGGCAAGGTAGGTCTCCGCGGCCGCGCGGAACGCCGCCAGGTAGCGCGCGCGCCATTGCGGCCGCCACGCGCACTTGAGCAGCAGATGGTTGAGCAGGAACGCGAGATCGAACGCCGGATCGCCGTACCAGGCGCACTCGGCGTCGAGGAACACCGGGCCATGCGCGCCGACGAGGATGTTCTTCGGGCTGACATCGCCGTGCACGAGCGCAAGCTTGGTCCGCGCCGTCCGCTCCGCGAGCCGCCGCAGCGCGTTCGCGCAATCGGCGTGCCGCTCGGCAGTCGCGAGGAGATAGGGCTCTAGCCGGATCTGGCGGAAGATCTCGTCGTTCGCGAAGCGGGCGGCGATGTCCACTCGCCCCGCGGTGGCAGCATGGACGAGCGAGATCCGGCGTCCGACCTCGGCGGCGACGGCGGGGTCGATCCGGCCGTCGCGGAGCTCCGTCTTCCAGACCGGATGCGATTCCGGCGCGAGCCACGACATCGCGAAGAGGCCCGCCGCGCGATCCTCGCCGATCAGGCGCGGCACCGCGTCGGGGGCGATCTCGCCCGCGACGCGGATCCATTCGGCCTCGCTGTGGTTGCGCGCGACCGGCGCGCACCAGTCGGCGGCGACTTTCAGCTTCGGCAGCGCCTGCTTCACGCAGAAGCTGCGACCAGCGACGTCGACGCGCGCGATGTCCGAGGAAACGCCCCCGGCGAGCGGTATGACCACGACTTCGGCGCCGAGTGGAATCAGGTCGAGGCGGTGGAGCGCGTCGAGGAACTGCTCGGACGTCGGCGCCGCGGACATCGTGCGATTTCACCACGAAAGTGCGGCGCGCGTGCACCTGCGCGGCGGCGCCGCCGCGGTGCGTCGAGCCCCGTCGGCTGCGCACGCTAGCCCTGCTCGGCGAGAAGGGCGAGCCACGCCTCGCGCACGGCGCTCATTCGGAACGCCGTGCGCCCGGTGACCGCCGAACGCCTCGCCCGCGAGCGAAGCGTCGTCGTAAGGGCGCAGGGTGACCGGGTCGAAGATGAGGATGCGCATGGCGGTCACCAGGGTTGGCCGCGGCTCGCCCTGCTCGCCACCGCGCGCGGCGCGGGGTCCCGCTCAGCGGATCACGCCGCCGTCGGGAGCGGCGCCTGGCCGCCGCCGAAGCTCGCCTGCTTCGGCTGCGCCCCGCCGCGGGTCAGGCGCACCGCGCAGTACTTGAACTCCGGGATCTTGCCGAACGGGTCGAGCGCGGGGTTCGTGAGCTTGTTCGCCGCGGCCTCGTAGTAGCAGAACGGGATGAACACCGCGCCCTGCGGCGTGCCCTCGTCGACGCGTGCGTAGAGCGAGATCGCGCCGCGCCGCGATTCGACCGTGACCACCTCGCCGGGCTTGATGCGCAGCCGCGCGAGATCGGCCGGATGGATGCTCGCGACCGGCTCCGGCTCGATCGCGTCGAGCACGCCGGCGCGGCGCGTGATCGCGCCGGTATGCCAGTGCTCGAGCTGCCGCCCGGTGATGAGGACCAGCGGGTACTCTTCGTCGGGACGCTCGGCGGCGGGAATGATGTCGGCGGGCACGAACTTGGCGCGCCCGGTCGCGGTCGGGAAGTGCTCGGTGAAGACGACCGGCTGCCCGGGGTCGCCCTCGTTCTCGCACGGATAGGTCACCGACGAGTCGCGCTCCAGGCGGTCCCAGGTGATGCCCGCGATCGAGTCCATGCCCTTGCGCATCTCGTTGAACACGTCGCGCGGATGCGTGTACTGCCAGTCGAGCCCGATGCGCCGCGCAAGCTCCTGGATGATCCACAGGTCCTCGCGCGCCGCGCCCGGCGGCTCGATCGCCTTGCGGCCGAGCTGCACCATGCGGTCGGTGTTGGTCACGGTGCCGACCTTCTCCGGCCAGGCGGTCGCCGGCAGCACGACGTCGGCGAGATACGCGGTCTCGGTCAGGAAGATGTCCTGCACGACCAGGTGCTCGAGCATCGCGAGCGCCTCGCGCGCATGCTCGACGTCGGGGTCGGACATCGCCGGGTTCTCGCCCATGATGTACATCCCGCGGATCTCGCCGTTCTTGGCGGCAGTCATGATCTCGACCACGGTCAGTCCGGGCTTCGGATCCAGCTCGCGGCCCCACAGCTGCTCGAAGCGGCGCTTCGCCTCGGGGTTGTCGACGCGCTGATAGTCCGGATAGACCATCGGAATGAGGCCGGAGTCGGAGGCGCCCTGCACGTTGTTCTGGCCGCGCAGCGGATGCAACCCGGTCCCCGGCCGGCCGATCTGGCCGGTGGCGAGCGCAAGCGCGATCAGGCAGCGCGCATTGTCGGTGCCGTGGATGTGCTGCGAGATCCCCATGCCCCACAGGATCATCGACCCCTTCGAGGTCGCGTAGAGGCGCGCCACCTCGCGGATCTTCGCCGCGGGGATGCCGCAGATCGGCGCCATTTTCTCCGGCGAGTACTTCTTCACGTTCTCCTGGAGCGCCGCGTAGTTCGCGGTGCGGTCGCGGATGAACGCCTCGTTGACCAGCCCCTCCTCGACGATCGTGTACAGCATCGCGTTGAGCAGCGCGACGTCGGTGTCGGGGTTGAACTGCAGGAGATGGCTCGCGTGCCGCGAGAGATCGGTGCGGCGTGGGTCGGCGACGATCAGCTTCACGCCGCGCTTCACGGCGTTCTTCATCCAGGTCGCGGCCACCGGGTGGTTGCTGGTTGGGTTGGCGCCGATGACGAAGATGACCTCGGCCTTCGCGACGTCGCGCACCTGGTTGGAGACCGCCCCGGAATTGATGCCCTCCATCAGCGCGGCGACGCTCGAGGCGTGGCAGAGGCGCGTGCAGTGATCGACGTTGTTCGAGCCGAAGCCGGTGCGCACCAGCTTCTGGAAGAGATAGGCCTCTTCGTTCGTGCCCTTCGCCGAGCCGAAGCCGGCGAGCGCGCGCGGGCCGTTGTCATCCCGGATCCTGCGCAGGCCGTTCGCCGCCAGGTCCAGGGCCTCCTCCCACGTCGCCTCGCGGAACGCGTCCCGCCAGTTGTCCGGGTCGACGACGAAGTCCTTGGTCTTCGGCACGCCCGGCTTCCGGACGAGCGGTTTCGTCAGGCGCTGCCGGTGGTGGATGTAGTCGAACCCGTAGCGGCCCTTCACGCACAGCCGCCCGCCGTTCGCCGGGCCGTTGATCCCCTCGACGTAGAGGATCCTGTTGTCCTTGACGTGATAGGTCAGCAGGCAGCCGACGCCGCAGTACGGGCACACCGAGTCGACCTTCTTGTCGACCTCGGCGAGCCCCACCTCGCGCGCCGGCATGAGCGCGCCGGTCGGACACACCTGCACGCACTCGCCGCAGGCGACGCAGGTCGAGGCGCCCATCGGGTCGTCGAGGTCGAACACGATCTTCGAGTGATCACCGCGGAACGCGTAGCCGATCACGTCGTTCACCTGCTCCTCGCGGCAGGCGCGGACGCACCGCGTGCACTGGATGCACGCGTCGAGGTTGACCGCGATCGCCGGGTGCGAAACGTCCGCCCGGGGCTGCGTGCGCGCCGGGAACCGCGACCGCTCCACGCCGAGACGCCGCGCCCACGAATCCACCTTGTTGCGCCTGGTGTAACGGTGCTCCGGCATGTCGGCGAGGAGCAGCTCGAGCACCATCTTCTGCGACTTGACCGCGCGCGCGCTCTCGCTCGAGACCTCCATGCCGTCCTTCGGATAGCGGCAGCAGGAGGGCGCGAGCACCCGCTCGCCCTTGATCTCGACCATGCAGGCGCGGCAATTGCCGTCGGACCGGATGTTCCCGCCGTGGCACAGGTGCGGGATGACCACGCCGTGCTTGCGCGCCGTCTCGATGATCGTCTCGTCGGCGCGGCCGACGACCGTGCGGCCGTTCAGCTTGAACTCGACCGGCAGCGCCGCGACTTCTTCCCTGGTGATCGCCGTCATTTCGTACCGTCTCTCTGGTTGCTGCTTAGCCGCGTTCCTGCGGGAAGTACTTGAGCACCGTCAGCACCGGGTTCGGCGCGGCCTGGCCGAGCCCGCAGATCGACGCGTCCATCATCGCTCCGGAGAGCTCGGTCAGCAACGCCTCGTCCCACTGCGGCGCCGCCATTAGCGCGAGCGCCTTCGCCGTCCCGACCCGGCACGGCGTGCACTGCCCGCACGACTCGTCCTTGAAGAACCGCATCAGGTTGCGTGCCGCGTCCGCCGCACGGTCCCTGTCCGACAGCACCACGACCGCCGCCGAGCCGATCAGGCAGCCGTAGGGCTGCAGCGTGTCGAAATCGAGCGGCACGTGCGCGAGCGACGCCGGCAGGATGCCGCCCGATGCGCCGCCCGGGAGATAGCCGTAGAGCGTGTGGCCAGCCAGCATCCCGCCGCAGTACTCGTCGATCAGCTCGCGCACCGAGATCCCGGCCGGCGCGAGGTGCACGCCCGGCTTCTTCACGCGGCCGGACACCGAGAACGAACGCAGCCCCTTGCGGCCGTTGCGGCCGAAGCCCGCGAACCACTCCGGGCCGCGCTCGACGATGTCGCGGACCCAGAACACCGTTTCCATGTTGTGCTCGAGCGTCGGATAGCCGAAGAGGCCCACTTGCGCCACGTACGGCGGGCGCAGGCGCGGCATGCCGCGCTTGCCCTCGATCGATTCGATCATCGCCGACTCCTCGCCGCAGATGTAGGCGCCGGCGCCGCGGCGGAGGTCGATCGGCGGCAGCGCGCACGGCGCGTCGGCCCTGAGGCGGGCGAGCTCGCGCTCGAGGATCGCGCGGCAGCCGTGGTACTCGTCGCGGAGGTACACGTAACAGGCACCGGCCTGGACCGCCCAGGCGGCGACCAGCATCCCCTCGATGAAGCGGTGCGGATCGCGCTCGAGGTAGACGCGGTCCTTGAACGTGCCCGGCTCGCCTTCGTCGATGTTGATCGCCACGACCTTCGGCTGCGGCTCGGCGCGCACGATCCGCCACTTGCGCCCGGTCGGGAAGCCGGCGCCGCCGAGACCGCGCAGGCCCGAGTGCTCCATCGCCTCGATGAGCTTGTCGGCATCGCGCCGGCCGGCGAGACAGTCGGCGAGCAGGCGATAGCCGCCGCCCGCGCGGTAGGCGTCGTAGCCCACGTACTCCGGGCTCGGGTCGAGGAGCGGACCGGGCGTGTTCTTCGGATCGACGTAGGCGGCGGGGCTGAAGCGCGCCGTATCCTTCGCGGAGGGATGCCTGACCTCGCGGCGGCGGACGAGTGCCCCGATCTTCTCGACCGTCGCGCACGCGACCGGGTGCTGGCCGACCACCGCCGCCGGCGCCTGCTCGCAGCGGCCGATGCAGGGCGCGTGCAGGACGCGCACGCCGGCGCCGAGCAGCTTCGGCAGGCGGTCGAGAAGCGCCTCGGCGCCCGCGAGCTCGCACGCGATCGAATCGCAGACGCGAACCGTGATCGCCGGCGGCGCGGCGGCGCCGTCCTTCACGACGTCGAAGTGGTGATAGAAGGTCGCGACCTCGTACACCTCGGTCATCGCGAGCTTCATCTCGTCGGCGAGCGCGACGAGATGCCGGTCCGAGAGGCAGCCGAACCGGTCCTGGATCTTGTGCAGATGCTCGATCAGCAGATCGCGCCGCCGGGGCGCGTCGCCGAGCAGGGCGCGCACGTCGGCAAGCGCCTGCGGGTCGACGCGCCGTCCCTTGGGAGTCGCCCGGACCTTCTTCTCGCGCAGCGGTGGGTTCGGTGGGAGGCGGTCGTTCATCAGGCCGGCTGATGCGCCGATCAAGCGCACGTCGTTGAATGGTGAAGCGTATCACGCACGCTTGACGCGCCGACATTGACCCCCGTCAAGCGCGGGGCGCCGGGTGCGCTGCGGCGCGCAGTCAGCCGCGGTTGAGGAACCCCGCCAGCGCCTTGTTGACTGCGTCCGGTGCTTCCATGTTCGCGATGTGCCCGGCGCCGGCGATCGTCGCGCGGCGCGCGCCGGGGATCTCGCGCTCGAGCCGCTCGGCCGTGCGCTGGAAGTCCGGCAGGTCGCGCTCGCCGACGAGGACGAGGGTCGGCGCACGGACCGAGCCGAGCCGGCCGACCGCCGGCGGCGAGACCGCCCGCTCTGGATTGTGATTCACGAAGTGCCAGCCGGAGTAGTCCTCGACCATTCGCTTGAGGCGCGCGTCGACCTCCGGCTTCTGGCGCGCCGGCGCGAAGAGCGGCAGCCCGAGCCACAGCGCCTTCGCCTGCGCGACATCGCCACGCCGGCCGGCCTGGACGATCGGCGCGTACGCCGCGATCCACTCCCGCGACCACTGCCAGCCCCCGACGACGCCGTCGATGACGACCAGCGAGCGCAGGCCGTCGGGATAGGTCACCGCGTAGTCGAGCGCGAACCTTCCCCCCATCGACAGCCCCACCACATGGGGCTTGCGCGCGTCGAGCCTGTCGGCGAGCGCCGCGAGATCTTCGGCGTTCGAGTACGACTCGCCCGGCTTCGGCGGCGCGGACTTCCCGAACCCGCGCGCGTCGTAGCGGATCACCCGGAAATCGCGCGCGAGCACCTCGAACTGGTCGTCCCACATGCGGGTATCGAGCGTGAACGCGTGCACCAGCACCACCGGCTCGCCGCTGCCCGCGACTTCGTAGTAGAGCCGCGCCCCGTTCACCTCGGCGAAGCCAGAGCTTCGCCCGGAACCGGACGCGCCGGTCCCGGCGCACGCCGCGAGCGCGAGCGTCGACCCGGCGGCGAGAAAGCGACGGCGGTTCACGACGCGCGTGCCTCCACCAGGCGGCGGATCTTGGCGACCGCGGTCTCCGGGCTCGTGAGCACCGTCCCGCCGATCGCGGCCGCGACTGCGGGCGCCGCGCGCGCCGTCGAGAACTGGGCGAGCAGCACGGCATCGTGACCCGCGAGCGGCCGGACGGCGTCGGCGACAAGGCGATCGTGCGTCGCGCCGTCGCCCGCGTCGAGCGCCTGCATCGCGCCGGGCACGAAGAGCGGCGTAATCCCCACCTCGACCCCGCGGTCACGTGCCAGCGCTCGCAACTCGGCCGTCATCGAGGGAATCGTCGGGGCGAACGTCGCGACGAGCGCCAGTCGGCGGCCGGCAGCGAGCGCGGCCTCGAGCATTGCCTCATTCGGTTTCAGGACCGGAATGCGACTGTCGGCGCGTGCCCTTTCGATCGCCGCGCCGAACGCCGAGCAGGTGTAGAGAATGCCGTCTGCGCCGAGTCCCGAAGCGTAGGTCGCGAGCGCGCCGATCCGCTCGGTCATCGGTCCTTCGAGCGTGCCGCAGCGCTCGAGGTCGCGGCTCAGCCCGTCATCGAGCAGGTTGACCGTCTCCGCCTCGGGCCAGCCCAGCCGGAACGCCGTCGCGATCGGATCCATCGCGACCCGAACGGCGTGGATCAGCGCGATGCGGATTTTCACCGCCAGGCGTTCAGAGGACCGACTTCAGGAGCTTGCCCATCTCGGCCGGGTTGCGGGTCACCTTGATCCCGCACTCCTCCATGACCGCGAGCTTCTCCTGCGCGGTGCCCTTGCCGCCCGAGATGATCGCGCCCGCGTGCCCCATCCGCTTCCCGGGGGGCGCGGTGACGCCGGCGATGAAGCCGACCACCGGCTTCTTCATGTTCGCCTTCACCCAGCGCGCCGCGTCCTCCTCGTCCGACCCGCCGATCTCGCCGATCATGATCACCGCGTCGGTCTCGGGGTCGTCGTTGAAGCGCGCGAGGACGTCGACGTGCTTCATGCCGTTCACGGGGTCGCCGCCGATGCCGACCGCGCTGGATTGCCCGAGGCCGAGCGCGCTCAACTGGCCGACGGCCTCATAGGTCAGCGTGCCGGAGCGCGAGACGACACCGACGCGGCCCTTCTTGTGGATATGGCCGGGCATGATGCCGATCTTGATCTCGTCGGGCGTGATCACGCCGGGACAGTTCGGCCCGACGAGCAGCGTCCTCTTGCCCGTCTTGCGCATCCGGTCGCGCACCTCGATCATGTCGCGCACCGGGATGCCCTCGGTAATGCAGATGACGAGGTCGAGGCCGGCCTCCACCGCTTCCCAGATCGCGGCGGCCGCACCCGGCGGCGGGACGTAGATCACCGACGTGTTGACGCCGGTCTTCGCTTTCGCCTCGGCCACGCTGGCGAAGATCGGGATGCCCTCGAAGTCCTCGCCCGCCTTCTTCGGATTGACGCCGGCGACGTAGCAGTTCTTCCCGTTCGCGTAGTCGCGCGACATCCGGGTGTGGAACTGGCCGGTCTTCCCGGTGATGCCCTGGGTGACGACCCGGGTGTTGCGATTGATGAGAATCGACATCGTGCGCCCGCCCTATTTGCCTTTCGCCGCGGCGACGACTTTCTGCGCCGCATCCGCCATGTCCGCACCCGAGATGATCGGCAGCCCGGACTCGGCGAGGATCTTCTTGCCGAGCTCGACGTTCGTGCCCTCGAGCCGCACCACGAGCGGCACCCTGAGGCTCACTACCTTGGCCGCCGCGACGAGCGCGGTCGCGATCACGTCGCACTTCATGATGCCGCCGAAGATGTTGACGAGGATCGCTGCGAGCGCGGGATTGCGGAGCATGATCTTGAACGCCTCGGTCACCTTCTCGGTGGTCGCGCCGCCGCCGACGTCGAGGAAGTTCGCGGGCGCGCCGCCGTAGAACTTGATGATATCCATCGTCGCCATCGCAAGCCCGGCCCCGTTCACCAGGCAGCCGATGTTGCCGTCGAGCTGGATGTAGTTGAGATCGGACTTCGACGCCTCGACCTCGGCCGGGTCCTCCTCGTCGAGATCGCGCATCGCGACCACTTCCGGGTGGCGGAAGAGCGCGTTGTCGTCGAAGTTCATCTTCGCGTCGAGCGCGATCACGCTGCCGTCGCCGGTGAGGATCAGCGGGTTGATTTCGGCGAGCGACGAGTCGGTTTCCCAGAACGCGCGGTAGAGCGCCTGCAGCACCGCGCGCGCCTGCGGCACGCTCGCCTCGGGAATTCCGATCTTGCGCGCGATCTCGTCGGCCTCGGCGTCCTTGACTCCGGTCGCGGGATCGACGGCGAGGCGGTGGATCTTCTCCGGGCGCGTCGCGGCGACTTCCTCGATGTCCATGCCGCCTTCGGCCGAGGCCATCAGCGCGACCTTCTGCGTCAGGCGGTCGACGACCATGCCGAGGTAGTACTCCTTCTTGATGTCGGCACCCTCCTCGATCAGGAGCCGCCGCACCTTCTGCCCGTGCGGGCCGGTCTGGTGTGTCACGAGCTGCATGCCGAGGATCTGGCCGGAGAGCGCCGTCACCTCGTCGACCGAGCGCGCGAGCTTGACGCCGCCGCCCTTGCCGCGGCCGCCGGCGTGGATCTGCGCCTTCACGACCCACACCGGCCCGCCGAGCGCCTTCGCCGCGTGCACCGCTTCGTCGACCGAGAAACACGGCGTCCCGCGCGGCGTCGGCACGCCGTACTTGCGGAGGAGCTCCTTCGCCTGGTACTCGTGGATCTTCATTGCGCCTCTCCCGGGCGGACTTTCGCGCGCGCGTTCGCCTCGTTCCGGTGCCAGCGCGGATAGTAGCGCTGCACCGTCTCGCCGCGCGTGTCCAGCGCATGGCATTGATCGAGCTGGAACGGCTTGGAGCCGTCGTCCTCGTTGTCGACCTTTTCGCCCGCCATCGCCTGGATCGCGGCGGTCGGGAACTGCGCGAGGACCTCGTTCAGGTGCGTGCAGCCGGCGACCTTCGCGAAGCGCGACTGCACGGCCTTCCGGAACCCGCGCCCGAGGTTGAGGCCGAGGAGCTCGCGGGCATAATCCGGCGCGATCGCGTTGCACGCACCCGCGTAGGGCATCGCCTCCACCAGCACCAGCGCATCGACCACCGCGAGGTTGCGATCGATGGTGAGGCGGATCCACATGTCGTGCACCGGCTGCCCGGCCGGTCGGATGCCGCTCGAGAGGCGGTAGTCGAACGGCTTGATGTCGGTCAGATGGGCGTCGAGGTCCCACAAGCCGTCGGCGCGCTTGTAGGCCTCGAAGCGGAGGCGGCGGGTGTGCACAAGCGTGCGCGACACGGGTGACGACGGCAGCGGCATGAGAGCTCGGGTAAATGCGCGGTGATGTTGCACTGCGGCGATTCTAGCAGGCTGTCGCAAGATCCCTCTCCCAGCAACGGGGCGCTCATAATCGTCGCC
Source organism: uncultured beta proteobacterium (assembly GCA_963789885.1). Classification (GTDB taxonomy): domain Bacteria; phylum Pseudomonadota; class Gammaproteobacteria; order Burkholderiales; family SG8-39; genus DATEDA01. The sequence continues at coordinate 90,196 of CAWBNB010000004.1, forward strand.
GCCATGCCGTTCGTCCTTGCCCTCGATCAAGGCACCACCAGCTCGCGCGCGATCGTGTTCGACGAATCGGGCGCGGTGCGCGCGATGGCGCAGGCCGAGTTCCGGCAGATCTTCCCGCAACCGGGCTGGGTCGAGCACGATCCGGAGGAGATCTGGCGCACGCAGCTCCACGTGGCGCGCGAGGCGATCGCCAACGCACGGATCGCGGCGCGCGACCTCGCGGCGGTCGGCATCGCCAATCAGCGCGAGACGACGGTGCTTTGGGACCGCGCGACCGGCGCGCCGCTCGCCAACGCGATCGTCTGGCAGGACCGCCGGACCGCCGACGACTGCGCCCGGCGGAAGCGCGAGGGACACGCGCCACGGGTCACCGCAAAGACCGGGCTCGTGCTCGATCCGTACTTCTCCGGCACCAAGCTCGCATGGCTCCTCGACCGGGTGCCCGGCGCGCGCGAGCGGGCGGAGCGAGGCGAGCTCGCCTTCGGGACGATCGACACGTGGCTCGCGTGGAAGCTTACGGGCGGCGCGCTCCACGTCACCGATCCGACGAACGCCTCCCGCACGCTGCTCTACGACATCGGCGCCGGCGCCTGGGACGACGAGCTGCTCGCGCTCTTTCGCGTGCCGCGCGCGGTGCTGCCGGACGTGCGGCCGTCGAGCGGCGTGATCGGCACGGCCGATCCGCGGCTGCTCGATGCGGCGGTGCCGATCGCCGGCATCGCTGGCGATCAGCAAGCCGCGCTCTTCGGGCAGGCGTGCCATGCGCCCGGCATGGCGAAGAACACTTACGGCACCGGCTGCTTCATGCTGCTGCACACCGGCGCGAGCCGGATCGAATCGCGGCACGGGCTGCTCGCGACGCGCACTGCGTCCGCCACCGGCGCTGCCGAGTTCGCCCTCGAAGGCAGCGTCTTCATCGCCGGCGCGGTGGTGCAGTGGCTGCGCGACGGCCTCGGCCTGATCCGGTCCTCGCGCGAGGTGGAAGCGCTCGCGGCGAGCGTGCCCGATTCGGGCGGCGTCTACCTGGTACCGGCGTTCGCCGGGCTCGGCGCGCCGCACTGGGACGCGTATGCGCGCGGCACGGCTTTCGGGCTCACCCGCGGGACGACGGCGGCGCATCTCGCCCGCGCGGCGCTCGAGTCGATCGCGTTCCAGTCCGCCGAGGTGCTGCTCGCGATGCAGAACGATGCGGGAATCGAACTGGCCGAGCTGCGCGTCGATGGCGGCGCGACCGCGAACGACCTCCTGATGCAGTTCCAGGCCGACCTCCTCGGCGTGCCGGTCGTGCGCCCGCGCACGACCGAGACGACCGCGCTCGGCGCGGCCTATCTCGCGGGACTCGCGACCGGGGTATGGCGGACGAGCGCGGAGATCGCCGCGCAATGGCAGCGCGAACGGGTGTTCACGCCGCGGATGTCTCGCGACGAGGCGAAGGCGCGCCTTGCCGGCTGGCTGCGCGCGGTGGAGCGCGCAAAGGACTGGGCGCGGGAATAGCGATTGTCCGAGCCCGACTGGACTGGTGGTGTCGATCCGCCGGTCGTGCGCGCCGCGGGTCAGCGCCGGCCACCGGCCGAACCCGGGAATTCCTCCGGCGCGTACAATCGACGCAGGTTTTCTGGCGAGCGCGCTCCCGATGTTCCCCGGTTTCCGCGAGGATTCGATCGACATCGGCGAGGTCGCAATCCGCGCCGTCTCCGGCGGCAGCGGGCCGCCGCTCCTGCTCCTTCACGGCTACCCGCAGACGCACGTCATCTGGCGCAAGGTCGCGCCGCGACTCGCCGAGCGATTCACCGTCGTTGCGACCGATCTCCGCGGCTACGGCGATTCCTCGAAGCCGCCCGGCGCGGCGGATCACTCGACGTACTCCAAGCGGCGCATGGCGCTCGACCAGGTCGAGGTGATGCGCGCGCTCGGCCACGAGCGCTTCGCCGTCTGCGGCCACGACCGCGGCGGGCGCGTCGCGCACAGGATGGCCGTCGATCATCCTGAGCGCATCACCAAGCTCGCGGTGCTCGACATCGCCCCGACGAAGGCGATGTACGAGCAGACGACGATGGCGTTCGCGCGCGCGTATTACCACTGGTTCTTCCTGATCCAGCCGCCGCCGATGCCGGAAACGCTGATCGCCGCCAACCCGGAGGCGTACCTGCGACATCACATGGCGCGCCACGCGGGCCTCGCGCCGTTCATGCCCGACGGCTGGCCGGCGTACCTGCGCGCGTTCAGCGATCCGGCCGCCGTCCACGCGAGCTGCGAGGACTACCGCGCGGCGGCATCGATCGACCTCGAGCACGACGCCGCGGACATCGCCGCCGGGCGCAAGGTCACGTGTCCGCTGCTCGCGCTCTGGGGCGCGCACGGCGTCGTCGAGCGGCTCTTCAAGGCGCTCGACGAGTGGCGGAAGGTCGCGACCGACGTGCGCGGCCGCACCCTCCCCTGCGGCCACTACATCCCCGAGGAAGCGCCGGATGCGCTCCTCGACGAGCTCGGCGCATTCTTCGGAAAGGACTAGCCATGGCCAAGCACCGCATCGCCGTGATCCCGGGCGACGGCATCGGCAGGGAAGTGATGCCCGAGGGCGTGCGCGTGCTCGACGCCGCCGCACGCAGGTTCGGCTTCGAGCTCGAGCTGGACCACTTCGACTGGAGCTGCGAGAACTATCCGAAGCACAGCTACTGGATGCCGGCCGACTGGAAGGAGCGGATCGGCGGCCACGACGCGATCTTCTTCGGCGCGACCGGCTGGCCGGCGATTGCGCCCGACCACGTGTCGCTCTGGGACTCGCTGATCAAGTTCCGGCGCGAGTTCGATCAGTACGTGAACCTGCGGCCGGTGCGGCTGATGCCGGGGATCCGCTCACCGCTCGCCGACCGGAAACCCGGCGACATCGACTATTTCGTCGTCCGCGAGAACACCGAGGGGGAGTACTCGTCGGTCGGCGGGCGCATGTTCGAGGGCACCGACCGCGAAACGGTGGTGCAGATGTCCACCTTCACCCGCAAGGGCGTCGACCGGATCCTGAAGTTCGCGTTCGAGCTCGCGCTCAAGCGGCCCCGGCGGCACGTGACCTCGGCCACGAAATCGAACGGCATCTCGATCACCATGCCCTACTGGGACGAGCGCTTCGCGGCGATGGGGAAGCGGTACCCGCAGGTGCAGACGAGCCAGTACCACATCGACGGCCTGACGATCCAGATGGTGCTCAATCCGCAGCGCTTCGACGTGATCGTCGCGTCCAATCTCTTCGGCGACATCCTGTCCGACCTCGGTCCGGCCACCGCCGGCACGATCGGCATCGCGCCGTCGGCGAACATGAACCCCGAGCGCGAGTTCCCGTCGCTCTTCGAGCCGGTCCACGGCTCCGCGCCCGACATCGCAGGCCAGGCCATTGCCAACCCGATCGCGCAGATCTGGTCGGGGGCGATGATGCTCGACTTCCTCGGCCACCGCGACGCGCACGACGCGATCATGCGGGCGATCGAAAAGGTGCTCGACCCGGGCTCCGGCGCGCCGCGCACGCCGGACATCGGCGGCAAGGCGAAGACCGCCGATCTCGGAAAGGCGATCGCGGAGAGCCTCTAGCGGGAGCGCCCCGCTTGGCCGCCTAGCGCTTGAAGAGACCGAAGAGCCACTGGCCGAGCAGCCCGAGCACCGGTGGCAGCAGCACCGCGGGAATGAAGCGCGCGAGCGTCAGCGGCCAGCCGAGGAGCGGTGCCTCGTAGGTCAGCGTGCGGATCGGGCTCACCAGCGTCTTGGCGGTGAGCAGCGCGATGATCGGGCCGGCCTCGGCGCCGTTGCGGAACAGGTTCGCAGCAACGGGAAAGAACACGTAAGGCCCGCCTGGCAGCACGAGGCCGGCGGCCCAGCCGACGAGAATCCCCCGGCCCGTGTGCTCGCCGCCTAACCAGCGCAGGAGCGTCGCCTGCGGAATCAGGACTTCGATCAGGCCGGCGAGCAGGAAGCCGAGCGCGAGCTCGATCCACACGCCGCGCAAGAGGCGCCCGCTCGCCTCGAGCCCGCGCAGCGGCAGCGCGGCGTCCCGCAGGAACGCCACGACCAGCGCGACCACGACGAACCCGAGCAGGATGATGAGAGTCGCGTCCAAGCGCCGCTTCTTCCGCGTCACGTCCGGGCCCCGGCCCGTCGCGTCCGGTACTCGAGGGCGACAGGCGCTGCAGCCACCGCCTCGCGGCGCGCCGCCTCGATGAGCGCGTGCGCCGGCGCGAGCGAGCAGGCGGGATCCGTTGCGGCCGCGTTCCCGGTCAGGTGATAGGCCTGGCAGCGACAGCCGCCGAAGTCGGTCGTCCGCCGGTCGCAGCTCCGGCACGGCTCGGCCATCCACGCCTCGCCGCGGAACGCATTGAACCCGGGCGAGTCGCGCCAGATGTCGCCGAGCGAGCGATCGCGGACGCTTTCCCACCTCAGTCCGGGCAACGTATGCGCAACGTGGCACGGGAGGACCAGGCCATCGGGACTGACGAGCAGGAAGCGCCGGCCCCAGCCGTCCATGCATGACTTCGGAAAGTCGACGTAGTAGTCCGGGGTGACGAACAGCACTTCCATCCGTCCCTTGAGGCGCTGCCGCGCCTCGGCCGCGACCGCCCGGGCCCGTGCGAGCTGCTCGCGCGTGGGCAGTAGCGCGCGCCGGTTGAGGAGCGCCCAGCCGAGGTACTGGGTATTCGCGAGCTCGAGCCGGTCCGCATCGAGCGCTTCCGCGAGCGCGACGACTTCGGACGCACGGTCGAGGTTCTCCCGATGAAGGACCGTGTTCAGCGTGAGCGGCAGGCCGAGCTCCTTGATCCAGCGCGCCACCTCGAGCTTGCGGTCGAACGACCGCCGTCCGGCGATCCGGTCCGACGGCCCCGCCGACACGTCCTGGATCGAGATCTGGACGTTGTCGAGCCCGAGGTCGCGGAGCCGTGCGAGGCGGTCGCGGGTCACCGGCATGCCGCTGGTGATGAGGTTCGTGTAGAGCTCGAGCCGTTCCGCCTCGGCGACGAGCGCCTCGAGATCGTCGCGGACGAGCGGCTCCCCGCCGGTGAGGTTCACCTGCACGACGCCGAGCCCCTCGGCTTCGCGGAGGACGCGGAGCCAGCCGGCGGTGTCGACCTCGTCGCGGCGGCGGGCGTAGTCGAGCGGGTTGGAGCAGTAGACGCAGCGCAGCGGGCAGCGGTAGGTCAGCTCGGCGACGAGCGTGTAAGGACGGTATTCCGCGCTCACGGCTCGCTCCGCACCAGCCCGCGATCGGTCATCGCGTCGAGGAACTGGACGACCTCGCGTTCGATCGCGTCACGCGACTGCGCCGCGTACTGCGCGGCGAGCTGGGCGACGATTTCCGTCACCGTCAGCTCGCCGGTGCAGCGCTTGACGATCTCCGCCGCCGTGGGGTTCAGCACCATCCCGCGTTCCGGATAAAGCAGCATGAACCGGTCGGACTTCGCATCGAAGCGCAGACGCACCTTGGGCGCGAGGCGCGGCCGTGCGTCCGCCGCGATCATGCGCGCGGCCCGCCCAGGCCCCAAGCGGGGTCGACGTAGGCTGCGTACGTCGAATCGAGCAAGTGCCACAGGATCTCGGTCTTCCGCACGAGCGCGGCCACGCAGCGTTCCTGCAGCGCGTGGGTCGTCGCGTGCCGGCCGACGAAATCGATCGCCTCCTCGGAGTCGCGCCGCGCGCGCGGCACCCGTGAACGGAAATACGCAAGCATCTCCGGGCGTACCCAGGAATAGTGCTGCTCCCAGGCGAGGATCCGGCGCGACATCAGGTCGGGCGCGAAGAACTCCGTGAGCGAGGACGCCACCGCCTCGAGCAGGCTGCGCTCGCGCACCAGCTGGACGTAGGCGTCGCACGCGAAACGAACGCCAGGCAGCACCGACCGGCGGCTCGCCACCTCCGCCCGATCGAGGCCGACGCCGTCGGCGAGCCGCAGCCACATCTCCAGCCCACCTTCGCCCTCGGTTGCGCCATCGTGGTCGCCGATCCGGCGGATCCACATGCGGCGAAACGCCGGGTCGTCCGACTTCGACAGGATGATCGCGTCCTTGATGGGAATGCGGGTCTGGTAGTAGTAGCGGTTCAGCACCCACTGCTGCAGCTGAAGCTTCGTGAGCTTCCCCTCGTGCATGAGAACGTGATAGCGGTGGTGGTCGTGGTAGCGGTTCGCGCCTTCGCGCCGCAGCCATTCGACGAATTCCCCGCGGGCGAGCGGCGCTCGCGCCGGGTCCGTTGTCATCGCGCCTGCAGAGGCGCCGCTCACAACTCAATCTCCATGCCGTCGCGAGCGACCGTCCAGCCCCCCGCCTCGACCGCTGCGCGCTCCGGCGAGTCCTCGCGCAGGATCGGGTTGGTGTTGTTGATGTGGATGTAGATGCGCCGGCCCGATCGGTGATCGGCGAGCGCAGCCAGACTGCCCGCCTGCCCGCCGATCGGCAGATGCGCCATGTCCTGCGCCCGCTTGTCGCCGAGACCGAGCGCGATGAGCTCGTCGTCCGACCAGAACGTGCCGTCGAAGAACACGCAATCGGCGCCCTGGAGCGCGTCGAGAACCGCCGGCGTCACGGCCGCGACGCCGGAGAAATAGGCGAGCACTCGACCGGTCGCGCGCTCGAGAATGTGGAAGCCCACATTGTCCTCGGGATCGGGCGGGAAGCGCTCCATGAGATGCACGGGGGGCTTCCCGGGCAGCGCCACGGCGCGGACCGTGAGCCCGCTCGGCGTGCCGCCCGGGCCGGTGAGCCCGACCTCGCGGCCGGGGACGAGCCGCTGCCAGGTGACCTGCCCCTCGAAGCGCTCGAGCGTCCGATAGAGCACGTTCCCCTCGCAGAAGCCGCGGCGTACGCGGTCCGTCGCGTAGACCGTCACCGGGTGTGACTCGCGAAGGGAAAGGAGTCCCAGGCAGTGATCGAGATCGCCGTTGGTGAGCAGGACGGCCGCGATGGGCGAGTCGCGCGGGGCCCGCGGGTGCAGTGCGGGAAAGCTCTCGATCTGGGCACGGATTTCGGGTGACGCGTTTAGCAGGAACCACGCCTTGCCGTCGGCGCTTACCGCGACGCTTTCCTGCGTGCGGGGCACCGCCGGGATCACCCCTTCCCGGACCCCGCGGCAGTTCGGACAGCCGCAATTCCACTGCGGAAAGCCGCCGCCTGCCGCCGACCCCAACACCCTCACCCGCACGATGGTCGCTCCGCGATGGTCACTTCGCGATGGTCACCCTGGATCGCCTCGGCCGGGCGGGCCGGCCATGCCCGGGGGCACTCCCCGGATCCGCCCGCGCCCGCTCGCGCGGGCGGCCAGAAATAACACAGCCCTTCCCTCGGCAGAGCCGAGCAGAAGGGCTGGCGTGGTTACTCGACTGGTCGGAGCGCTTAGACGCCGTCGTCCCGAACCGGCTCGAAGTCGTCCTGGTACGAGTTGATTTCGGCGTCCATCTTCAGTTCTTCGAAGGCCGGCGTTTCCCAGGTCATTGGCTCATCTCCAGGTTGTATCGAACTGCTACGGAAACCGCGCGAGAAGCCGCGACTCGCTATTATTCGGCCGGCCCATAGCGATCGTCAAGGGGCAGGTGCCGGTTGGGTACCGCAGCGCCGCGAGGCGCGCACCGCGGGCCCGGTGCCGCCACCCGCACCCTTGGCATAAGATTGACCCCAGCGCGGCGTCGCGCCGCGGATTGCCGAGAGAATCGCTCGCCCGGTCCCGGGAGCGGGCGCATGCGAGTTGCCGTCCTTAAGGAGGAACCATGCCGAAGTTCACCACGGAGGCCCTTCGCACCGTCGCGCTGGTGGGTCACGGCGCGTCGGGCAAGACCACACTAACCGAGGCGCTCCTCAAAACCGCCGGCATGATCCAGGCGGCGGGTTCGATCGAGCGCGGCTCCACGGTCTGCGACTTCGACCCGATCGAAAAGCAGTACCTGCACAGCCTGCGCTCCGCGATCGTCCACCTCGATCACGCCAACACCCGCACCCACCTCATCGACACGCCCGGCTATCCCGATTTCATCGGCCAGGCGATCGGGGCGCTCGACGCCGTCGAGACCGCCGCGGTGGTGATCAACGCCCAGACCGGCGTCGAGATGATCGCCAACCGGATGATGAGCTGGGCGGCAAAGCGCAAGCTCTGCCGCATCCTGATCATTAACAAGATCGACGCCGAGAACGTCAACCTGCCGCAGGTGCTCGCCAACCTCCAGGAGGCGTTCGGCAAGGAATGCCTGCCGATCAACCTGCCGGCGGGCGGCGGGACGCGCGTGGTCGACTGCTTCTTCAACCCGTCGGGCGAGTCGGATTTCTCCTCGGTCGAGCAGGCGCATCGCGCGCTCGTCGACCAGGTGGTCGAGGTGGACGAGGACCTGATGGCGATCTACCTCGAGAAGGGCGAGGTCGAGCCGGAGCAGCTCCACGCACCGTTCGAGAAGGCGCTGCGCGAGGGTCATCTCGTCCCGGTGTGCTTCGTGTCGGCGCGCAACGGCGCCGGCGTGAAGGAGCTGCTCGACGTGTTCGTCAAGCTGCTGCCGAACCCGGCCGAGGGCAACCCGCCGCTCTTCTACAAGGGCGAGGGCGAGAAGGCCGAGGAGTTCCGCTCGGCGCCCGACCCGAAGCAGCACGTGCTCGCGCACGTCTTCAAGGTCGTGAACGATCCCTACGTCGGCAAGCTCGGCATCTTCCGCGTGCACCAGGGCACGATCACCAAGGACACCCAGCTCTTCGTCGGCGAGGAGCGCAAACCGTTCAAGGTCGGCCACCTGTTCGTCCTGCAGGGCAAGGACCACGTCGAGACACCGGAGGCGGTGCCCGGCGACATCGCGGCGGTGGCAAAGATCGACGAGATCGAGTTCGACTGCGTGCTGCACGACTCGCACGACGAGGACCACATCCACATGCGGCCGCTCGAGTTCCCGACGCCGATGTACGGGCTCGCGATCGAGCCGAAGAAGCGCGGCGACGAGCAGCGCATCTCGGAGGCGATCCACAAGATCACCGCCGAGGACCCGACGTTCCGCATGGATCACGACGCGACCACGCACGAGACCGTGATCCGCGGCCTCGGCGACCTGCACGTCCGCTCGGTGCTCGAGCGGATGAACACGCAGTTCAAGGTGGAGGTGAACACCCGGCCGCCGCGCATCCCGTTCCGCGAGACGATCACAGCGAAGGCCGAGGGCCACGCGCGCCACAAGAAGCAGACCGGCGGCGCCGGGCAGTTCGGCGAGGTGTACCTGCGCGTCGAGCCGCTCGCGCGCGGCGAGGGCTTCGAGTTCGTCGACGCGGTGAAGGGCGGCGTGATCCCGAACCAATTCATCCCGGCGGTGGAGAAAGGCGTGGAGCAGGTGCTCGCCTCCGGCGCGGTCGCGGGCTATCCGATGCAGGACCTGCGGGTGACGGTGTACGACGGCAAGCACCACGCGGTCGACTCGAAGGAGGTCGCGTTCGTCTCCGCCGGCCGCAAGGCCTTCCTCGACGCGCTCGAGAAGGCGCGGCCGATCGTGCTCGAGCCGATCGTGAACGTCGAGATCATCTGCCCCGAGGGCAACATGGGCGACATCACCGGCGACATCTCCGGCAAGCGCGGGCAGATCACCGGCACGAACTCGCTCTCGCCTGGCGTGGTGGCAGTAAGCGGACTCGTGCCGCTATCCGAGCTGAACGGCTACGCGAACCGCCTGAAATCGGTCACCGGCGGCCAGGGCTCCTACTCGATGGAACTCTCGCACTACGAGCCCGTGCCACCGAACGTGCAGGCGCAACTCCACACCGAGTACAAGGCCTCGCGCGGTCAACAGGAAGAGGACTAGAGCGGGTCGCCGGCGCGAGTCCGGGCGCACCGGCCCGGCGTCAGGCGACGGTGTCGGTCGCGCGCTTGCGCCGTCGCGCCGCTTTCTCGCGGCTCGGCGGGTGGTACCACTGCCGGTGCGGCGAGAACTGCTTGCACGCGAGGCACTGCGTCACCGACCAGAGCTTCCGGCACCCCGGGCAGAGTCCGCGCGTCCAGAACGTGTTCCAGACCGTGCCGCACTTCGGCTCGCACGCCCACCGGTCCTCCGGCGCCGGCCGCCAGCGGCACCTCGGGCACCAGATCTCGAGCTCGTCACGGGGCATCGTCTGTCCTAGGGTCGCCGCGACTTAACGCACGATCACTTCTCCGCGATGACAACTGCCTCGGCCAGGAGCTCGCCGTTCGGGCCGGCGACGCAGACCAGGGTCATCGTCTCCCGGGTGCCCTTCCAGACGCGGTCGGCGCGCGGCACCCGCTCCGCGGCGAGCTTGCGGATCTCGTCCGGGGCGCCGAAGCCGGCCCGCAACCTCGCCTCGACCACCTTGCACTTGGGGTACCCCGGCCGGGACCCGCCCGGCCGCTCGAAGCTCACTCGCACGGTGCGCGGCTTCTTCGCGCCGGGAAGGGCGATGCCGTAGACGTGGTCGTGGCTGTCCTTGTCGGCGACCTGCACGTAGTCGCCGGCGAACTTCGAGTTGGAGAACGTGGGGCGCAGGTTCGTCGCCGTGGCGTCGAGCCCGATGCCGGCGTACGAGAAGGGCTCGGCCGCGAGGGCCGGCGCAGCCGCGAGGAGCAGAAACGCGCGCAACATCCACGAAGTGTCGCATGTCTTGCGGGCGAGCCCCGGCCGATAACGGGCTTCGCGCTAGGATGCGGCGTGGAGGTGGCACGATGAAATCCTGGTGGATCCGCTCCGAAGCGGGCAAGACGTTGCTCGACCTGCGCGATGTCGCGCCGCCAAAACCGGCGACCGGTCAGATTCTTGTCCGCGTGCGCGCAGCCGCCCTGAACCGGGGCGAGTTCATCGCCTCCCTCGGCCTGCACGCTGCGGGCGCGCCGGCGAAGCCGGCGGGCCAGGAGTGCGCGGGCGAGGTCATCGAGATCGGCGACGGCGTTACCACGTTCCGGCCCGGCGACCGCGTCATGGGCCGAGCGCCGGGCAGCTTCGCCGAGCAGGCGCTCCTCGACGCCCGCGAGGCGATGGTGGTTCCTGCGCGCCTTTCGTGGGAGGAGGCGACAGCGGTTCCGCTCGTCTTCCTCGTCAGCTACGACATGCTCTATCCCGGGGGCGATCTCGCCCCGGGCGAGTGGCTGCTCGTCATGGGGGCCTCCTCCGGCGTCGGGGTCGCGTCGGTGCAGATCGGCAAGTTCGTCGGCGCGCACGTCGTCGGCACGTCCGGGTCGGCCGCAAAGCTCGACCGGCTGCGGCCGCTCGGACTGGAGGCCGGCATCCAGGTCCGGGGCGGCGGGTTCTACGACGCGGTGATGAAGGCCACCGGGGGCAAGGGGGCCGATCTGGTCGTGAACGCGGTCGGCGGCACCGTCTTCGCGGAGTGCGTCCGCGCCCTCGCCTTCCGCGGCCGGCTAGCGACCGTCGGCTATGTCGACGGCGTGATGCGGAGCGAGATCGACCTCGAAGCGCTCCACTCGAAGCGGCTCCGGCTCTTCGGCGTGTCTAACAAGTTGCGCACTGCGCCCCAGCGCGCGGAAACCGTCGCCGGCTTCGTTCGGGACGTGCTGCCCGCCATCGCGGACGGACGCATCCGCCCGCTGGTCGACAAGGTGTTCCCGTTGGCCGAGCTACCCGCGGCGAAGGCCTACATGGAGTCCGATGCGCAAGTCGGGAAGATCGTGGTGAGCGCGGGTTAGCGATTCACTCGGCCTGGATCCCCGCCTCCTTCACCACGCGGCCCCACGTCTCGAACTCGCGCTCCATGTAGCGCGCGAGCTCCTCCGGCGTGGACGGCTGCGGTTCCATTCCGTTCGCGAGCAGCTGCTCGCGGACGCTCGGCGTGGAGAGCACTTTGACCAGTTGGCGGTTGAGCTGCTCCACCACGTCCTTCGGCGTTTTAGCCGGCGCGACGAAGGCATACCAATTGGTCGCCTCGTACCCGGGATAGGACTCCGCGATCGTCGGCACGTCCGGCAGAAACGACGATCGCGCGGCGCCGGTGGTCGCGAGCGCGCGGATCTTCCCCGCCTTGACGTGCGCCAGCGCCGACGGCGCTGAGGCGAAGCTCGACGGGATCTGGCCGCCGAGGAGATCGGTCATCGCCGGCCCACCGCCCTTGTACGGCACGTGCACGATCGGCGCCTTGGCCATCATGCGGAACAGCTCGCCGGCGAGATGGCCGGTGGTTCCGATTCCGGAGGTGCCGTAGCCGATCGTCCCCGGCTTCGCCTGCGCGAGCGCGACGAACTCGGCGACCGTCTTCGCCGGCACCGACGGATGCACCACGAGGACGTTCGCGAACACCACCCCCATCGTGAGCGGCGCGAGATCGCGGCGCGGGTCGTACGGAAGCTTCGAATTGAGGTGCGGCTGGACGGTCAGCGAGCTGATCGTCGCGAGGGAGATCAGGTACCCGTCGGGGGCGGCGCGCGCGACCGCGCCGGTCGCGATGTTGCCCCCGGCGCCGGCGCGGTTCTCGACGATCACCTGCTGCCCGAACTCGACCGCGAGCTGCTTCGCGACGATTCGTGCCGCGATGTCGGTCCCGCCGCCCGGCGCAAAGCCGACGATCAGCGTGACCGGGCGCGTCGGGAACGCGCCCTGCGCGAGCGCCTCCGTTCCCGCGACGAGTGCGAGCACGGCGATCAGCATCCTTCTCATTGGCCTCTTCCTCCGTTCTGGACGGTTGCTAGTGTATGGGCTTTCGGACGGTTGCAGCGCACCACCGCGGAGCTATCCCGCCCTTGCGCGGCTTGGTACGATGCCGCCGGTTCGGGATCCACAGCAGCGTGCCGCCTTCTATCGCAATCGTCGGCGCAGGGATGGGCGGCCTCGCCGCCGCGGCGACGCTCGCGCGCGCCGGCTTCGCGGTGCGCGTCTACGAGCAGGCCACGCGCTTCGCGCGCGTCGGTGCGGGCATCCAGATGATGCCGAACTCGATGAAGGTACTGCGGGGTCTCGGCCTCGAGGAGCGATTGCGCAAGCTCGCCTTCGCGCCGCGCTCGCACCTCAACCGCGCCTGGGACACGGGTGAGGTGACGAACGAGCTCCCGATGCCCGAAACGCTGTACGGCGCACCCTATCTCTGCATGCACCGGGCGACGCTGCACGAGGCGCTCGCGTCGGCGGTTCCGGTCGAGCGGGTCGAGCTGGGAAAGAAGCTCGTCGGGCTCGAGCAGCGCGGGGATGCGGTGACGCCTTGTCTTCGCCGACGGCACGCGCGCGACGGCGGATGCGGTCGTCGGCGCCGACGGCGTCCACTCGACCGTGCGCGAGCTGCTCCTTGGCCGCGACGATCCACAGTGGAAGGGCCGTATCGCCTATCGCGCGGTGTTTCCTTCGGCTCTGGTCGGACGCGATCTCGGGCCGTCCCGCACGAAGTGGTGGGGTACCGACCGCCACATCGTCATCTATTACACGACCGCGGCCCGCGACGAGGTGTACTTCGTGACGAGCGTCCCGGAGGCGGTCGAGTGGCTGACGCGCGAGTCGTGGTCGGCGAAGGGCGACGTGCGGGAGCTGCGCGCGGGATACGCCGGCTTCCACCCCGACGTGCGCGCTGTGCTCGACGCCTGTCCCGACTGCCACAAGTGGGCGATCCTCGAGCGTGAGCCGCTCGCGCGCTGGAGCGACGGCCGCGTCGTTCTGCTCGGCGATGCCTGCCATCCGATGACACCGTACATGGCGCAGGGGGGGGCTACCGCGATCGAGGACGCGGCAGTGCTCGCGCGCTGCCTGGCGGCTTCGGGCGGCGAGGATATCGCCGGCGCGTTCGCGTGCTACGAGGCGCACCGCAAGCCGCGCACCTCGCGGATCCAGGCGATCTCGAGCGCGAACACCTGGCTGCACCGGGCCGAAGGCGACACCGCCTGGCTCTACGGCTACGATGCGTGGAACGTGCCGCTCGCCGAGGAGCAGGCTTCATGATCCGCGGCAGCGCCGGGAGTTCAAGGCCGATACCAAGGTTCCAAAGCGCATCGATCAAAAACTGAGGACAACTTCCATGAAGCTCTACATCAGCCCCCAATCGCCCTTCGCCCGCAAGGCCCGAGTCGTCGCGCGGGAAACCGGACTCACCACGCGAATCGAGGAAGTCGTCGCCGCGGTGTCGCCGGTCAAGGCGAATGCCGAGGTCGGCCGTGCGAACCCGCTCATGAAAGTGCCGACGCTGGTGCTGGACGACGGTTCGGCGCTGTTCGACTCGCCGGTGATCTGCGAGTACCTCGACAGCCTGCACGCGGGGCGGAAGCTCTTTCCGTCCGCCGGGGAGGCGCGCTGGACGGCGCTCAAGCTACAGGCGGTCGGCGACGGCATCCTCGACGCCGGGATCCTGACGCGCTACGAGACCGTCCTCCGCCCGAAGGAACTGCAGTGGGTCGACTGGATGAAGGGTCAGCGCGAAAAGTGGCACGCCGGGCTCGATCTCCTCGAGCGGCACGCCGCGGCGCTCGCCGGCGAGCCGACGATCGGCAGCATCACCGCCGGGTGCGTGCTCGGCTGGCTCGACTTCCGCTACGGCGACGACGACTGGCGAGCTTCCCGTCCCGCGCTCGCGCGCTGGTACGAGGGGTTCTCGGCGCGCGAATCGATGCGCGCCACGGCCCCGGTCGCCTGAGCCGACGGCGCGTGCGCGGCGGCGCGCGTGATCGGCGGCAGCAGCCGCTCGAACACGAGCCGCTCGAGCCTCGCGACTTCCGCGCCGCTCGCGCGGACCCGCTGCGGCGATTCGTTCACGAGCGCCACCGTCCCGAGCCGCGCTTCCGGCAGGAGCGCGACGTTCGCGGTGAAGCCTGGCAGACCGCCGTCCTTCCGGACCATCGTGTACGGGCCGTAGGGGAGGACGAGCCAGCCGATCGCCGCCGCGCCGCCGAGGGGCCCGATCGCGGCGATCGGCCGCCACATCTCGCGGATCGACGCGGGGCTGAGCACCTGGGCTTCGCCCGGAACCGGCCGCCGGAATTGGAACGCGATGAATCGGCTGAGATCGTTCACGCTCGAGAGGATCGTGCCCGACGGCGGAAACGGATCGCGCTCGCCGGCCGCATAACCCGACCAGCCGTCGTCGGTGTGGTCGATCCGGAGATAGCCGGCCGCGAGCCGTTCGCTCGGGACGGTGCCGGCGTCGAACGTGGTCGAGGTCATCCCGAGCGGCTGGAAGATGTGACGGCGGACGTAGGCGTGGTAGCGCTCGCCCGCGACTTCGGCGATCGACTGTCCGAGCACGATGAACCCGAGGTTCGAATACGCGTAGCGCGCGCCGGGCGCGGTCAGGGCCCGCTCGCGCTCGAGGTACTGGAAGAGGCTGGGCACGGTCCCGAGGGTAGGCGGGACGTTGCGCGGCAAGCCCGAAGTGTGCGATGCGAGCTGGCGCCAGGTCGGGAGCGCCCGCTCGCCGTTCGGCCCGAGGAACCTCACCTCGGGCACCGATCTCGCCACCGGGTCGTCGAGCTTGAGCCGCCCGGCGTCGCGCAGCTGCATCAGCGCGGTGGCCTCGAACAGCTTGGTCACCGAGCCGGTGCGGTAAACCGTGTCGGGCGTGGCCGGCGTGCCGCGCGCGACGTTCGCGCAGCCGTAGCCGGCGGCGAGCAGCACGGTTTCGCCGTGGACGACCGCGATCGCGACGCTCGCGAGCCCGGCCCGCCGGCGATCGCGTTCGATCTCGGCCGCGAGGTCCCGGACCGCGGCCGCGACGTCCGCGTGCCGCATGATCCCGTCCGCCGCGATCGCCGGCGGCGGGTTCGGGCAGACCGGCGCTTCGGCGTGCGCGAGTGTCGCCAGCCCGAGCGCCAGCGCACAGGGGAGGAACCGCACGGCGGTCGGCCTCATCGTGGCCTCAGGATAGCGTCCCGGGCTCGTCTCGCTTGCTCCCGACACAAAATTTGACGACCCGGCCGGACGCGGTATCGTGCACGTCAAAGACGATCGGGAGGAAGCATGATCCGACACCTATCGCTCGCGCTTGCACTCGCGCTCGGGTCAACCGGCGTCGCTGCACAGCAATTCCCCAACCGCGCGGTCCGCATCGTCGTTCCCTGGCCACCGAGCGGAAATGTCGACATCACGGCACGCACGATCGCGCCGGCGCTCGCCGATGCGCTCGGACAGCAGGTGATCGTCGAGAATCGGCCGGGTGCAGGCGGCACGATCGGCAGCACCGCTGTCGTGAAATCGGCGGCCGACGGCTACACGCTGCTGCTCGGCTCCAGCGGCACGGTCACGGTCGCACCGGCCGTGTTCAAGACGATCGCGTATGACCCGCTGAAGGATTTCACGACCGTGGGCGCGATTCAATTCGTGCCGCTTGTGCTCACGGCGGCCACGAAGACGCCGGTCGCGAGCTTCGCGGAGTTCGTCGCCTATTCGCGCGCAAAGCCGGGACAGGTGAGCATCGCCTCCGCGGGCAACGGTTCGTCGAACCATCTCGCGATCGAGCTCCTGATGCGGCAGGCCAAGCTGCAACTCGTCCATGTTCCGTACAAGGGCAGCGGGCCGGCGATCACCGATCTCCTCGGCAGCCAGGTCGAGACGATGATGGATCAGCTCAACGCCTCGATCGGGCACATCCGCGAGGGCCGCATGAAGGCGCTCGCGGTCACGTCGCGCAGCCGCTCGCCGTCGCTCCCGAGCGTGCCGACGCTCGATGAGCTGGGAGTCACCGGCTACGAGGCGAGCACCTTTACCGGTCTCTTCGGACCGGCCGGCATCCCCTCGACGGTCGTGGAAAGGCTGTACGGCGCGCTGCGCAAGGCGCTCGCGAACGACGGCGTCCGCGAGCGCTTCCGGTCGATGGGCGTGGACATCGCCGACATGAGCCAGGCCGAGTTCGCCGCTTACGTGCGCACCGACTTCGAGAAGTGGCGCACCGTCGCGCGCGAAGCCAACATCGTCGTCGAATGAACGCCACCCTGCCCCCGGACCCGGCACCGCGCGCGCCGAAGCGCCCGCTCCCGCCGGGTACGGTCGACTGTCACGCGCACATCTTCGACCGTTCGACCGCTACCCGCTGGCGGCCGCGCGCAAGTACTCGCCCCCGCCCTGCACGCGCGAGGCGTGGCTCGCGCTCCACGCGCGTCTTGGCGTCGCCCGCGGCGTGCAGGTACATGGCAGCCCTTACGGCTTCGACAATTCGATCACCTACGACTTTCTGCAGGAGCATGGCGGCCGCTTCGTCGCCGTCGCGGCGATCGGAGCGGAGACGAGCGACGCCGAGCTGAAGCGCCTCGCCGCCGGCGGCTTCCGCGCGGCGCGGCTGATGGATCAGTTCGCGACCGGCGCGACGACCGCGATGCTCGAGGACATCGCCCGCCGCGTCGCGCCGCTCGGCTGGCACATCGAGATCAACATCGCGAAATCCGCCGACTGGGTCGAGCTCGAGCCGCGCCTCGCCCGCTGCCCGGTGCCGCTCGTGTTCGATCACATGGGAAGGGTCCGCGGCAGCGAGGGGGTGACCTCGCCCGGGTTCGCGGTGATCCGGCGCCTGCTCGCCAAGCGCGACGACTGCTGGACGAAGATCTCCAGCTTCTACCGGCTCTCCGACAGCGGCCCGCCGGACTACGACGACATGCGGCCGTTCGCGCAGACCCTCCTCGCGGAGCGCCCGGACCGCTGCGTATGGGGCACCAACTGGCCCCACCCCGGGCTCACGGCGTTCATGCCCAACGACACCGATCTCCTCGACCTGCTCGAGACCTGGCTGCCGAACGACGCGGTGCGCGAGCCCCTCTTCGCGAGCAACGCCGCGAAGCTCTATCGCCTCGACGGCTGAGCCCGGCCGCCGGTGCGCGCGGGCCGACGGGTCGGCGCGCGGGAATCAGCGGTAGCGATAGACGACGAGCTTGTCGGCCGCGGACTCGGGCGTCCAGACCTCGCCCTTGCGGCCGTGAATCTGGCGCACGTTCGCGTACGTGCTCGAGGACTTGAACGCCTCGAACTTCTGCGTCGCCGGGTCGAACCGCAGCATCGTCTGCGACGACCAGTCCGACACCCAGACCCGGTCGGTCTCGTCGACGTAGACCGCGTACACGCGGGGGCTCTCGCCCGGCGCCTTCCATTGCGCCCACTGACCGGTCTTCGGGTCGTAGCGGCTGAGCTGGCCCGAGTTCCATTCGCTCACCCAGATGCTGCCCTTCGAGTCCGACCAGACGCGGCGTGCGCCCTGGCGCGGCGTGGGCGGCTCGATCACCACGGCGGCGGCGGTCTTGGCGTCGATGCGCGCGATGTGCGAGCCGGCGAGCGAAGCGTAATAGACGACGCCGTCCGGCGTGACGTGGATGCCGTAAGGCCCGCGGCCCTGTGGCGCGTCGAACACCTTCATGGCGCCAGTGCGCGGGTCGAGCCGGCCGTAGACACCGCTCTGCCCGGTGAACCAGTGGATCCCCTCGCGATCGAAGATCGCGGTATTGAGGTTGGCATAGCCGCGGTCCCCGGGCAGCGGCCACTTGGTCACCGCGTGCGTCTTCGGGTCGACGCGCACGATCGCGTTCTGGCCACCGTCGGTGAGCCAGGGCGCACCGTCGGCGCCGGCGATCACGCCGTGCGGCGACGAGCCGGACCCGAGCGGAATGAGGTCGACCTTCCCGGTCTTCGGATCGAGGCGCCCGAGATGGCCGCTCCGCTGCGCCGAGAACCAGACCGGGCCGTTGGGCGATGCATCCGCCCAGACGTCGTGCACGCCGACCTTCGGCGGCAGCGGATACTCCTGGACGGTGACCTGCGCCGCAGCGGAGCCTGCGGCGAGCAAGTTGAGCACAAGCGCGGACACAAGCGCTGAGGCGAATCTCGGCATGACGGCTCTCGGTCGACGCGACCGTGGGATCGTAGCACCGGCACGCGGTCGCCGACGTTACACCGCGTGCCGGGCGATGCGGAGCCGCGTCGCGCGCATGTCGTCGCCGCGGAGCTCCCGCAGGGCATAGCCGACGAAGCTGCCGACGACTTCCTTCCGCCAGTAGATGTCGAGATCCGCGTTGTCGAGCGGTTTCGCGCGCGCAGCGACCTTCGTCCCGGCTTCGGCGATGACGTCATCCGTCAACCGCCTGCCGACGAGCACCTCGCCGCCCTTGGTGACGAGCGGGCGCGACGCCACCGCGCCAAGGACGATGCGTGCGTCCTCGACCGTGCCGTCGGGCGCGGTGCGCACCGCCGCCGCGACGCCGAGCACCGGGAAATCGAACGCGCCGCGCCGCCGTAGCTTCCAGTAGCACGACTTCCAGCCCGCGGCATCGGGCAGATGCACCTCGGCGAGGATCTCGTCGGGCTTCCGCGCGAGATAGTCGATGCCGTCGTTGAGGTAGAGGTCGGCCGCGGCGACCTCGCGCTCCCCCGCGGCCGAAACGAGCTTCACTTTCGCGTCGAGCGCGATCAGCGCCGGCGCGCAATCGGTCGAGGACACCGCGACGCAGCGCTTGCTCGCGGTCGCAACCCAGCAGATCCCGCCGTCCTTCTTCAGGCAGAAGTCGATCGCCTTCCGCCATTCGTAGTTCTGGTTGTAATAGTTGCAGCGCGTATCGAGACAGAGGTTGCCACCGAGCGTGCCCATGTTCCGGAGCTGGGGCGTGGCGACCTGCCCTGCCGCCTGGGCAAGCGCCGCGTAGTGCGCGCGTACCGGCGCCGCGGCCACGACCTCGGCTAGCGTCAGCCCGGCGCCGAGCGTGAGCCCGCTCCCGTTCCTGAGGGCCCTGAGAGCATCGACCTGCCGCAGCGACACGAGCGTCGCCGGGACCTGCTGCCGGCGCTTCATGTTCGGCAGCAGGTCGGTCCCGCCCGCGATCGCCATTGCGCGCGGCCCTTCTGCGGCAAGGATGCGCGCCGCCTCTGCCAGCGTGCGCGGCGCGTGATAGCTGAACCACGGCAATCGCATCATGACGCGGCCGCCGCCTCTGGTTTCCGCACCCGCTCCTTTACCGCGTTGCCGTCCCCGCCTTCCCAGGGGGGCGGGACGAACATCGCCTCGGGATAAGGCACTGCCGGGAAATGGTCCGGCCCGACACGGGCGGGCTTGCCCTGGCGTTTGAGTTCGAGCGCCTTGAGCACCTTGTCCGGCGTAATTGGCAACTCGTCTACGCGCACACCGACCGCGTCGTAGATCGCGTTCGCGAGCGCCGGCATCACCGGGAGCAGCGGCCCTTGCCCGACCTCTTTCGCGCCGAACGGACAGTTCGGGTCCGGATCCTCGACGAGCTCGGTGATCACCTCCGGCATGTCGAGGGCGGTAAGGCTCTTGTACTCGAGCATCGACGGGATCTTGTGCACCAGCGCGTTCGAGAGCTTCGGCGGCAGCCGCCGGAAGATCTGCTCCTCCATCAGCGCCTCGCCGAGCCCCATGTAGACGCTGCCCTCCACCTGCCCGCGCGCGAGCACCGGATTGATCGTGCGGCCGATGTCGTGCGCGATCCAGACCTTCGGCACGGTGATCCAGCCGGTGGCTTCGTCGACTTCCACTTCGACGACGCACGCGGTGTAGGAGTAGGCCGGCGAGGGCCCGACGCCGCCGCCCTTGTAGCGCGCGGGCGGGCGCGGCGGTGTGTACGAACCTACCGCTCCGAGCGTGCCGAACTTCGCCTCGGCGAGCTCGACCACCTCGCGGAACGGGATGCCTTTCGACGGATCGTCGGCGAGGAAGACGCGGCCTTGCGCGAGGACGATCCGCTCCGGCGACACTTCGAGATGCTCCGCCGCAGCGTCCGCGAGCAGCTCGCGCACGCGCTCGGCGGCCTGGATCGCGGCGTGACCCATCATGACGGTCACCCGGCTCGAGTACGAGCCGAGATCCACCGGCGTGATGCCGGTGTCGCCGGTGACGAGACGAACCTCGAACGGGTCGATCCCGAGCACTTCGGCGACGATCGCCGCGAGCACGTCGTCCGATCCCTGCCCGATCTCGGTCGCGCCGCAAAAGACCGTCACCTGGCCGCTGCGGTCGACGAGCAGCTGCACGCCCGACTGCGGCATCTTGTTCCAGTAGATCGGCAGCCCCGCGCCGCAGAGGTAAG
This sequence comes from uncultured beta proteobacterium, assembly GCA_963789885.1. Classification (GTDB taxonomy): domain Bacteria; phylum Pseudomonadota; class Gammaproteobacteria; order Burkholderiales; family SG8-39; genus DATEDA01. Next base: position 111,130 of record CAWBNB010000004.1, read on the forward strand.
CGCCGCATGCGATGCCGACGCCGCGTCCGGCCGGCAGCTTCCGGTGTTTCGCCTTCCACTCCGACCGGTCGACGACCCGGCGGATGCACTCCGCGAGGCCGATCGTGCCGATTCGGAACCAGTTGGCGGTCAGGGAGTTCGGCTTGGCGACGATCTTCAGCCGCAGCGCGGCCGGATCCAGCCCGAGCCGCTCCGCGATCTTGTCGAGCTGCACCTCCTGGCCGAAGCGCGGCTGGGGCGTGCCGTGCCCGCGCTTGGGGCCGCATGGCGGCTTGTTGGTGAACACGCGCGCGCCTTCGAACTTGTAGCGCGGGAGCTCGTAGGTGACCGTCTGCAGCGCCCCGGTGTAGAAGGTGCTCGCGACGCCGTACGAGCCGTAGCCGCCGCCGTCGACGAGCGTCTGCAGATGCATGCCGGTCAGCCGGCCGTCCTTCGTCACGCCGGTCCGGAACTTCATCAATACCGGGTGCCGGCCACGATGCATGTAGAA
>CAWBNB010000005.1:0-491529 GCA_963789885.1 uncultured beta proteobacterium
TCTGTTCGGCGCGAACACCCCATGGAAGCGGCTGGAGCTTCTCGATCCGCTGGACATCCGCCTCGTAGCTGCGCGCGGCGAGGGCGAAGAACGCCGCGGCGAGCAGGCCGAACGCGGGGACCAGCGCGAGCGCCGCCTGCAGGCCGTAGCGGTCCGAGAGCACGCCCACGATGAAGGGCCCGGCGGCGAGGCCGAGCAGGTTCTGGACGAGCGTGAGGACCGACAGCCCGGTCGCCCGCACGCCCGGGTGCACGACGTCGGCGAACGCTGCCGCCACCGGCCCGAGAGAGCAGGTCATGACGAAGCCCCCGACCGCGATCAACGCGAACTGCACGCCGAGCGACGTCGTCGCCGCGAAGCTCGGCGCGAGCACTGCGGCCGACGCGACGCACAGCGCGGCCAAGGAGTAGAGCTTGTTGCGCAACCGCTGGGCGCCCGAGCGATCGACCACGGCGCCCCACACCACGCCGCCAACGGCGCCGCAGAGCACGACGAGCGCGGCCAGGACGCCTGCCTTGTCCGGCGCGACCTCATGGACGCGGTTGAGGAAGCTCGGCAGCCAGGCCCACACGGCGGAGAGCACGATGAGCTGTGCCGATCCACCCAGGCAGAGACAGAGCAGGCTGGGCGAGCGGGCCAGGGCGCGCGAGATGAACCTTACCGTGCTCGCCGTGGAGCCGGTCGCCTCGGCGGGCGCCGGGGTCAGGTCCACCGTTTCGTAGTCGCGGACTTTCAGGTAAAGCAGCGCGAGGAGCAGGCCCGGTACTCCGACCACGCCGAAAGCCGCCTGCCAGCCCCAGCGCGCGGCGATCGCGCCGCCGAGCGCCACGCCGAGCACCGACCCGAGAGAAGCCGCCGCCAGGAACGCGGCGAGCAGCCGCGCGCGCAGGCGCGCCGGGAAGTGGCTCGCGATCAGCGCGGCGCCGACCGGACCGTAGCCGGCCTCGCCGAGCCCGACGAGCGCGCGCGCCGCGAAGAGCAGGCTGTAGTTGCGCGCGAACATGCACGAGATCGTCGCGAGGCTCCACACCGTGGCCATGACGACGATGCTCTTCACCCGGCTGGTGCGGTCGGCGATCAGCGCGATCGGCAGCGCGCCGAGCGCGACGGTCGACCGAAACCACGGAGACGAGGCCGCCGAGCTGCTTGTCGGAGAGCCCCCACTCGGTCTTGATGTACGGCAGCAGCGAGACGATGACCTGGCGGTCGATGAAGTCGACGAGCATCAGCGCGAACGTCATGGCGAACGCGAACCAGGCCGCGCGCCGGCCCACCAGGTAGTCGTCGGCGCCCGTCGGCGGCGGTGCGTGCAGGCTCATTGCAGCCGCGCCGCCCTAGGCAGCGCGTGCCTGCTTCGCCCGCCAGACGCCCGGCGTAGCACCGCTCCAGCGCCGGAATGCCCGCGTGAAGGCGCTCGCGTCGGCATAGTCGAGCATCGCGGCGATCTGGCTTACCTCCATCGCGGAGTTCTCCAGCATCTGCTGGGCGATCTCGAAGCGGACCTCGTCCACCAGCGCCTGGAAGTTGGTCCCGAAATCCCGCAGGCGCCGGTTCAGGGTGCGGCTGTGCATCGAGAAGAGCGCAGCGACCTGGTCCGCCTTGGCATGCCCGGTCACGAGCGCCGTTCGCAGCACGCTCCGCACCTGCTCCGGGAAGTCTTCCTGGTGCCGGGCCTCGATCGCGTCGATCTGCTCGCGCAGGTGACGGCGCAGCTCGGGATCGTCGTCCGGCAAGCGGTGCGAAAGCCAGGCGGCGGAAAAGACGATGGCGTACTGCTCGGCATCGAAGCGCAGCGGCGCCTCGAAGAAGCGGCGATACGGCCCGACATCCTCCGGCCTGCGATGGGCGAACCAGACCTCGACGGGTTTCCATTCGGGCCCGCAGAGCTTCCGCAGGATGTTGCAGAACATGGCCATCGCGCCGTCGCCGGCCTGGTCGGTGGCCTCCACGCCCGGCTGATGGATTTCGTAGCCCAGAATGGCGAAGTCGCCGTGCACCGCGAGGTTGCGCGCCGGCGCCGCGCACCACCAGATGCGAGAAGCGCACGAGGCTGCGCAGCGCCGTTTCCACGTCCGGCGAGTGCTGCACCAGGAAGCCCAGCAGTCCGAGGGAGGACAGGCGTCCCGTCTGCCCGATCAGCAGTCCGAAGTGCTTGCACCCGGTCCGGGCCACGCAGTGACTGAATAGCCGTCCCCGAGCGGCCAGGGACATCACGTTACCGGGGTCGGCGAACAGTTTCGGATCCAACCCCACTTCGGCCAGGACCTCGACCGGATCCGCGCCGAGGCTTTGGAGAAGCTCGGGAATCACCGTCGTGATCCCGATCCGGACGGTCGGCGCTCCGCCCCGGCTGCGCGCGGCTTTCTGCGGGCGCACGCCCGCTACGCGTCGTCTGCTTGATCTCACGCAAATAGGGTAGCGGACTCTGTCCGAAAATGTCTATCGGCTGTCCGGTAATGTCGAGCCAGCCCGGTGCCTGAGTCCTAGATTCTGCAGTCGTCGGGCGGCGAGCGCGTGAATCATGAACCCGACGGTCGAAGCGAAAGACCCCGGCTCGGTTGAGTTGAATGGCCGTTGGTGCGTAATTGGGTTTGTCCAGGCGACCGGGTCTGGCTTTGAACAAATCGCCATCACCGCCGGTCCGGTGAGGCACAAGAAGGAGCAAACGATGAGAAAGAAATTGACGGATATGAACCCAGTAGACGACTTCGTCACCCGGAACACCCCGGGCCTCAAAATTTGGGATGAGCAATGGGGCGGCATGCAGTGCGCCTACCACGTCTTTGCCCCGGGTACTGACTTCACAGACATTCTGAAGGGAAAGGGACTGGAGCACGATCTGTGCGGGGTTGAACACTGGGCTTACGTTTTGAAGGGCTCGGTGGAGGTCATTTACCTTGACGGGACCGTTGAGATTTGCCGCGCTGGGGAAGTGTGCTTCTGGCCGGCTCCGCACAACTTCAAGTCGAAGGAAGGGGCCGAGATCATCCAGTTCAGCACCGCTGGAGGGTTGGCTGAGCAAGGCAAGAGAGTCCAGGAGTTTGTCGCGAAACAGATGAAGAAGTAGGGGTTGATGCACCCTGGTGCTGACGACTCGGACACGAGCGCCAACTACATCCCGTAGACGGATCTTGGCGACCGTCGCATGGAGGCGCAAACGCGCGAGGTGACAGGCCCCGGCTTCGGCGGGGACCTGTCAAGTCGCTACAGCACGACGTGCCATAAACCAATCAGCAAACCGGAAGGAGATACCAAATGAAACTGAAGCCTGGTCCTACTCGCAGAGTCCATGCCAACAACACCCGCGGTGCCGCGTTCTGCGGACTCGGCGCCTTTGTCGGCATCGGCAAGACCCAGCGGGCTCACGTCTATACGGCGGCGACCCTCCCGGTCGGGCCGGACGACTACAAGAAGATCGATCCGGAGAAGCTGGCGCGCGAACTCGAAGTGGACAAGTGCGCGGTCAATAGCGGCCGCTTCTGGATGATGGACGAAGTGGACTACGCCGGCGGAGATTCCGTGGATTTTCACGGTATCAAGATGAATTGGGCCGGAGACATGACCGGGGCCGAAATGATCGACCCAGTTCCAGAGCGCTTACGTGCCCTCATTGATCCAGCGCAACACCATCTGGACCTTTCACGCGGGCAAGCCCGTGCATCTGCTGCGCGAGCCGGACGGCCCGGTCTGGGTCCTGCAGGAATACACCAAGGCGGTCGATCCGAGCCTGACCCCCGACAACCTCAACACGGTGGGGAGCAAGCTGAAGAACCTGCCGAAAGGCTGGAAGTTCGAAACCAAGGTGCTCAGCCAGAACCTGGTGCTGGATACGGGTCGCGCGGGCGGGTGGGCGGCCATCATTCGCGACGACCTGCACTGCACCTACCAGGGCTGCGGCTACGGCGCGGACACCAGCGCCAACTACGTGCTGTAACCGGCAGCACAGGCTGAAGATCGGGGGTTACTCATGACATTGAAGCGAGACCCGAAGCCCGCGGCCACGGTCGATGGCAGCAAGCTGCACAAGATGAAGCAGACGACCCTCGGTCTCTACGTGACCGCCGCGCAAGCCTACGAAATGTGGAAAGCCGCACCGGACAAGGTGAAGGTCATCGACGTGCGGACCCCCGAAGAGTTCGCCTTCGTCGGACACCCGGAGATGGCCTGGAACATTCCGTTCGCCTTCGTGAGCTACCAGAGAAAGGACGGCAAGTTCACGTATGCACCGCAAATGAACACGGCTTTCGTCGCCCAGGTCAAGGAGATCGCGCAGCCGACCGACATCCTGCTGGTCACGTGCCGGTCGGGCGGGCGCGGCGGCATGGCGGTCAATCAGCTTGCCGCGGCCGGCTTCACGAAGGCGTACAACATCGTCGACGGGATCGAAGGAGACACGGTGGACGATCCCGAGAGCGTCTTTCACGGAAAGAGGATGAAGAACGGCTGGAAGAACTCGGCGCCCTGGGTGTACGGCGTCGATCCCGAGAAGATCATCATCGAGGAAGGCGCTTCCCAGGGAATGGGGCGACAAGCCTAGGCGCGAGGAGGAAGCAGCGACGATGGCAACGGCCCCGGATGTTGCAAACACTGCCGGCAGCGAAAGCGCACGCGGTGTGGCGAAACGGACCTTTACGCCGGATAACTTCCTGAGGACGGTCGTCAACATGGCGATTTCGTTCCCCATCATCGTCCGGTCGGTATTCAGGCCGAAGACCTCCAAGAGTCTTCGCGAAAAGGTCATGCTCGGCGTAACTGCGATCAATGACGCCCGTTTTTGCAAGTGGGGCCATGCGCATTGGGCGTTCTCGCAGGGCGTCTCGCTGGAAGAGGTCAACCGGATACTCAGCAACCGGGATGACTCGCTCGAGGAGAACGATCCCGCCGAAGTGGCGGCCATCCGGTTCGGCCAGCACTATGCCAGGCATCTCCACGAAATCGATCTCGAGTCGGCGAAGAATCTGCGCGCCTTCTTCAACCAGGCGCAGATAAGGGAGATCCTCGGGTACGTCTTCTTCATCACGTTCACGAATCTCAGCGGCAACACCGTGGATCTGCTGCTGGATCGAATTCGCGGCAGGGGTCGCCCCATCACGGTGTTCGAGGGTGTTGTCGGCGCGGTGCTCGCCCCGATCCTGCTCGTCCTGGTCCTGCTGGTGAAGGCAGGAAAGCTCTTCGGAGTAGACAAGCGGCGGGCGGCGCGGCATCGCGCCCGCCAGGCCGTGCGTCCGGGAGCCGTTGAAGACAGGAACGGCGCGGCTCAGGTGTCAACCCGGGCGATCGACTGAAAGGAAACATATGTTGCTAAAAAAATTGAAGGCAAGGCACGACGCGATAGCGAACACGAAGCTGCCGCCGGAAGCAGTGGCGAAACTGATCAGGAACGGAGCGCTCGTGGTCGATGTCCGGTCGAAGATCGAGGCGAGAATAGGCAGCGTTCCGGGCGCGACGAAGATTCCGCTGCTCACGCTGAAGCGCCGCGCGGACGAACTGCCGCGTGAGCGGAACATCGTGCTTTTTTGCGGCACGGGCGCCAGGGCCGGAAAGGCGAAGGAAGTACTGGATGCCGGGGGATTCAAGGCGTTCAACGGCGGCAGCTACAAGGACGTCCTGAAGATCGTCCGGGCGATCGAAAGCAACAGGGCCGCACCCGCGGGCCCGGGAAGATAGCAGCGGCGATGGCGACCGCACCCCCGCGGCTCACTGAGGACGGCGCCATCGCGCGGTCGAAGCCGCCGGCGAAGATGAAGCGCACGCTCACCCGCGGCAACCTCTTCAGGACCATCGGCAACGCCGTTGCGTCGGTCCCCGCCCTCCTCGCGGCGCTGATCAGGCCGAAGACCTCCGCTGCGCTGCGCGAGAAGGTCATGCTCGGCGTGATCTCGGTCACCGATTGCGGCTACTGCCAGTGGGGCCACAGCCACTGGGCGATGGCGCACGGCGTACCGCTGGAAGAAGTCAACCAGATCCTCGGCCAGCAGATCGAATCGCTGCAGGCCAAGAACCCGGCCGAGGCCGCGGCGATCCTGTTTGCCCAGCATTACGCGGAGACAGCTCGACCAGTTCGATCCGGAGTCGATCGAGAACCTGCGCAAGTACTACAGCGACGCGCAGGTGGCCGAGATCCTCGCCTACGTGCGCGCGATCACGCTCGGCAGCCTGACCGGCAACACTCTGGACGCCCTTCTAGGCCGCCTCCGCCGAAATCGCATGTCGGCGACATGACATGGACTGCGCAATGACGAACGCGAGCATCCGGCTCGCGAGCACCACGCCGTGGACATCCTCGATGCGACCACATCGGCGCTCCCCGGGGTCAGCGGCTGAAGCGAGCAACGCCATGCAGAAGAACCTGATTCACAACCTCCGGGCGGCGTGGAAGTCTCCCCGCTGGCGGGGGGCCCTGGTGACCGCGGTGCTGTCGGACGCCCTCGGTTTTGCCGCGGCGCTCTATCCCCCGGCGCAGTGGGCGTTGGATGCGGTCACCGCCGTGGTGCTGTTCGCCGTGCTGGGCTTCCGGTGGCCGCTTCTGCCGGCCCTGTTCATCGAAGCGGTGCCGGTCTTGCAGCTATTCCCTGCCTGGACACTGGTTGTGGCGGCCCTCGCGAGTGTGGAGAACGCCCCGCACGACCCACCGCACACAATGAAAGTGAAAGGCAGCGCATGAAAGTCATCATCGTTGGCGGAGTGGCCGGCGGCGCGTCGTGCGCGGCGCGTCTGCGCAGGCTGGACGAAAACGCCCAGATCATCATGGTGGAGCGCGGGCCGTACGTGTCGTACGCGAACTGCGGCCTGCCCTATCACGTCGGCGGCGTGATCGAGAGGGAGTCGAGCCTGCTGGTGGCGGACGAGAACACGTTCCGCACGATGTTCGCCATCGACGTCAGAACGCGCTGCGAGTGCATCAAGGTGTCGCCGGACAAGAAGACGGTCGAACTGCGCAACGTCGCCACCGGCGAGGTGACGACCGAGTCCTACGACAAGCTGGTGCTCTCGCCCGGCGCGCCGTCGATCCGCCCGCCGCTGCCCGGCATCGACCTCCCGGGCATCTTCGAGCTGAGGACCGTTCCCGACGCGAAGGCGATCCGCGAGTGGCTCGAGAAGGGCTCGCTGTTCCTCGCCGGGATGCACCGGTACGCGGGGTTCCAGTCGGTGCGGCCGAAGACCCGCGCCGTGGTGGTCGGCGGCGGCTTCATCGGCATCGAGACGGCGGAAAACCTCATCCACCGCGGGTTCGACGTCACGCTCGTCGAGATGGGCGACCAGATCCTGGCGCCGATGGACCCGGAGATGGCGCGCATCGCCGAAGGCTACCTCGAGCGCCACGGCCTGCGCCTCGCGCTCAAGGACGGCGTGGCCGGATTCGAGCAGGGCGAGAGCGGCACCCTGAAGGTGCTCACGAAATCCGGAAAAGCGTATCCCGCCGACATCGTGATCCTCGCGCTCGGCGTGCGTCCCGATACCGCGCTTGCCAAGGCGGCGGGCCTCGAGGTCGGCCAGCGCGGCGGTATCCGCGTCGACGATCAGATGCGCACGAGCAACCCGGACATCTTCGCCGTGGGCGACGCAATCGAGGTCAAGGATTTCGTCACCGGCGAATGGAGCCTCATCGCGCTCGCCGGCCCGGCCAACCGGCAGGGCCGCATCGCGGCCGACGTGATCGCCGGACGCGACTCGCGCTTCCGCGGCACCCAGGGCACCTCGATCATCGGCTTTTTCGACGGCGCGGCGGCCTGGACCGGCGTCAGCGAGAAGACGCTGAAGCGTCTCGGCGACACGGACTACGAGAAGACGTACCTCTATCCGAACTCGCATGCCGGCTACTACCCGGGTGCGAAGCCGATCGCGATGAAGGTGATCTTCCGCAAGTCGAACGGGAAGCTCCTCGGCGCCCAGGCGCTCGGCGAGGACAACGTGGACAAGCGCATCAGCGCGCTCGCGGTGGCGCTGCAGATGGGCGCGACGGTTTACGACCTCGAGGAGGCCGAGCTCTGCTACGCGCCGCAGTTCGGCAGCGCGAAGGATCCGGTCAACTTCGCCGGGATGGTCGCGGCGGACATCCTGCGCGGCGACATGCCGGTCAGTCATTGGGCTTCGAGCGACGAGGGGTTCCTGCTCGACGTTCGCGAGCCGGCGGAGCTCGCGGTGGAGACCGAGCCGCGCGCGGTCAACATTCCGTTGGGTCAACTGCGTTCGCGACTCGGCGAGCTCCCCCGCGATCGGGAAATCTTCGTGATCTGCCGCTCGGGCGGCCGCGCCTACTACGCGACACGCGTGCTGCAGCAGAAGGGATTCAAGGCGAGGACCCTCGCCGGCGGCATGCTGTCGCGAACCCACGCGGCGAACTTCTGGACCACCTGACCGGACCGCGAAGGAGCGATTCGAAGGCTTCCGGCATGACGCAAACCGAAATGGGTCCCAAGCGGGCGTCCGTGGACGACGTGCCCGAGGCTTCGCGCTCCGCGTTTCTCTCGCGAGACGAGCGCGTGGCGGCGGGCAAGGCGCTGCGCGAGAAGCTGCCGCGCGAGCGCCACGCCGCCTGGAAGCCGCCGGCCAAGCGACGCGACCCGATCGGCGTGCTGGAAGAGTCCAATCGGGATCGCATGCCGGATCTGGTCCCCATCCGTTATGGGCGGATGCTGCGCAGCCCGTTCACCTTCCTGCGCGGCTCGGCGGGCTTGATGGCTCACGACCTGGCCACGCTCCCCGGCACCGGCCTGCGAGTACAGGCGTGCGGCGACTGCCATCTGCTGAACTTCGGCATCTTCGCCACGCCGGAGCGCAACCTGATTCTGGACATCAACGACTTCGACGAAACGCTGCCTGCGCCGTGGGAGTGGGATGTCAAGCGCCTCGGGGCGAGCTTTGCCGTGGCGGCCCGCGACAACCGCTGCTCCGATGCGGAGGCCCGGGAGGCGGCCGTCGCGTGCGTGCGCGCGTACCGGAAGCACATGCGCGAGTGCTCGAAAAGGAGCCCGCTGGACGTCTGGTACGAGCGTCTGGACATGCAGTCCCTGATCGAGAACGCGCCGGATGCCGAGACGCGAAAGATCCGGAAGCAAATGGTCGAGAAGGCCCGCCAGCGCATCGGCGAGTATCTGTTTCCCAAGCTGACGGCCGCGGTCGATGGCCGGCACCGCCTGGTGGACCAGCCGCCGGTGCTCTTCCACGTCGCCGAGAAGGGCGTGGAGAAGATGTTCCTCGAGGGGATGGAGGACTATCGCCTGTCGCTGCCCGACGATCGCCGCGTGCTGTTCGATCGCTACCGCCTGGAAGACTTCGCGGTGAAGGTCGTCGGCATCGGCAGCGTCGGCACCCGCTGCCTGGTGGGTCTCTTCTCCTCCGCCGAAGGCCATCCCCTCTTCCTGCAGGTGAAGGAGGCGTGTCCGTCGGTGCTCGCACCGTACGCGGGCAAGAGCGTCTACGAGAACCAGGGCCAGCGAGTCGTCGCGGGGCAACGGCTGATGCAGTCCTCCAGCGACATCTTCCTGGGCTGGACGCAGGGGGCGGCGGGGCTACCAGTTCTTCGTGCGCCAGCTGCGAGACATGAAGCTCTCCATCCCGGTGGAGGGCGCTTCGGCAGGGCAATTGAAGCGGTACGCAGGGTTCTGCGGGACGGTGCTCGCCCGCGCCCACGCCAGGTCCGGCGATGCGGCGCAGATCAGCGGCTATCTCGGCAAGTCGGACGTCTTCGACGAGGCGATCGGCGAGTTCGCGCTGGCGTACGCGGACCAGACGGTGCGCGATCACTCGGCGCTGGTCGCGGCGGTAAAGGCAGGACGCGTCAAGGCGCTGGTGGAAGAAGATCTTTAGGCGCGAAGGAGGGTCAAGATGCCGACCACGATCGTGCAGGGCAAGAAACTGAGCACGGTGGAGTTGAACTGGAAGGAAGTCTTCTACACGAACTGCGGCATGGTGTCGGCGAGCAACGTCGACCAGGAGCTGGGCTGGTGCAAGAGCGACTTCAAGGCCATCGGCGTCGACTACTCCTACTTCCGCAGCCGCCGCGAGAACGACTGGTACCCGCACTACATCCACAACCTCGACAACCTGATCCGCTTCGGCGGCCTCTACCCGCCGATCCATGTCGAGGCCGACATCCGCCGCACGCGGCTGCTGGGCGCGACGCCGACCTACGAGGGCGGCTGCATGCTGGTGCGGGCGAAGGACCCGATCTACAAGATGAGCCACCTGAAGGGCAAGCGGATCGGCCTGTCGAAGAGCCTCAACACGCTCAAGAACGACTGGTGGCGCATCACCGAGCACTACGGGATCCTCAACATGCTCATGCTGAACGACATGACCATCGACGACGTCGAGATCGTCGAGTTCCCGTACGCGGACGACTGGTACAGCGACCCGAAGATGCTGGAGCCGCTGGACAGCGCGACCGAGCTCTACATGGGAAAGATGGACCACAAGCGCAACCTGGCCTTCCGCCCGCTGGAGGCGGCGCTGCTCGCCGGCAAGGTGGATGCGATCTACACCCACAGCAAGACCTGGCAGCACCTGCAGGAGGACACCGGAAAGATCGCGGCGATCGAGGACCTGTCGCGCTACCCGGACTGGCGCCTGCAGGCGAACAACGAGCCCGCGATCATCACGTGCAGCGACGTGATGGCCGAGGAGCACCCTGAGCTCGTGGTCACGTTCCTGAAGGCCATGATCAAGGTGGGCCGCTGGGCAAACGAGCACAAGCGCGCCGCGGCGGTGATCCTGGACCGCCAGACCTACTACCGCGACGCCGAGGACACCTACCAGGGCATCAAGCACATCGACATGGTGCCGAGCCTCGCGCCGAGGAACCTGGCGCAGATCGAGATCGGCAAGGACTTCATGCTGCGGCACGGCTACATCAAGCGCGACTTCGACGTGCAGCAGTGGGCTGCGCCCGAGTTCCTCGAGCAGGCGGCGAAGGAGCTGATCGAGGGACGGTGGGAGAAGGCGATCTGCGGCAAAGCTTCCCGAGGCGACTTCGATCCGGCTCGGGTAGCGCAATCTCAACTCAATCGACGAAAGAGGCAAGACATGAACGCATCGAAGAGAGGGATCGCCGCGGCCTGCTTCGCCGCAGTGTTGACCTTGTCGGTGACCGTTTCCACGGACGCCCGCGCTCAAGCGCCGGCAGTGGATCCGGCCGCCGTCCAGAGGCTGAAGCAGATGAGCGAGTTTCTCGACGGCTTGCAGCAGTTCAGCGTGCGGACGCAGAACACCATCGAGGAGCTGCACGTCTCGGGGCACCGCGTCGACAAGGACCTCGCGGCGAACGTGACCATCAAGCGCCCGAACAAGCTGCTCGCCGTGCGCGCCGGCGAATTGATGGATCAGCGCTTCTTCTACGACGGCAAGACCCTGACGTTGTACAACCCGAGGGAGAAGGTCTATGCGACCGAGGCGGCACCCCCGACGGTCGAGACGATGATCAACTTCGCGCGCGAGACGGTCGGAATCCTGCTGCCCGCCGCCGATCTGCTCTACCGCAATGCCTACCCGCTGCTGATCCAGGACGTGACCCTGGCCACGGTCGTCGGCAAGGCGGTGATCGGCGGGGTCAAGTGTGATCACCTGCTCTTCAGCCGCCCGGGCGTCGATTTCCAGATCTGGATCGCCGAGGGCAAACGACCGTTCCCGTGCAAGTACGTCGTCACCGAAACCGACACACCCGAAAAACTGAGCGTCGCCACGGTCCTGACCGACTGGAAGACCGATCCTGCCGTGGACGACGCGCAGTTCAACTTCGTGCCGCCCAAGGGGACCAGCGCGACCCGCTTCCTGCCGGTCCAGACAACCGGCGCGTCGAATCGCTGAAGCCGACAGGAGTAAAGCCATGAAATCCGTCATACAAGATTGCAGGAGCGCTCATCGTTCTCGGCGCGATGTCTCTCGCCGAGATGGCCGGCATGTCCTGTGGTGTCCGACGCGCACGCCTTCCGCGGCCGAGGGGCCGCCTTCGTCGTCGGGGCCGCGGCCGGCTCGGCAAGTGCGTCATCGGCGCAGGCGGACGCCGCGGCATCCCAGCAACAGGCCGCAGCGGCGCAGCAGCAGGCGGCAGCGGCCGAGCAGCGAGCGGCCGCAGCTCAGAAGGAGGCCGAAGCCGCCAAGAAGCAAGCTGCAGCAGCCCAGCAACCGGCCGCCGCTCCCGGAAAGCCGCTGCCGATGGGGACCGTCGTTGCGTCCCTTCCCGCCGGCTGCACGGCCACCCCGGTGGGCGACGTGAACTACTACTACTGCGGCGGGAACTTCTACCAGGCGGTGTACGAGGGAAGCACGCTGAAGTACATCACGACGAAGCCGAAATGAACGCTAGTCAGGAGACGGACAAATGAACGTACTAGCGAAGACATTCATGTGCGCACTCGTCTTCAGTGCGATTGCCGCATCCCTACCCGGCACTGCATACGCGCGTGACCCCGGCGTCAACCAGCCCGGGCGGGCAGGAAACGTCGGGCGCGACCCAGGCATCAATCAACCTGGGGCCGCAGGAAACGTCGGTGCTGGCCCAGGCGTGGACCCCGGGATCAACCAGCCCGGGCGGGCAGGAAACGTCGGGCGCGACCCAGGCATCAATCAACCTGGGGCCGCAGGAAATGTCGGCGGTGCGGGCCCGGGCGTGGACCCGGGCATCAACCAGCCCGGCGCCGCAGGAAACGTCGGACGTGACCCGGGCATCAACCAGCCTGGGGCGGCCGGGAACCGTCCAGGTGTCCGCCGCTAGGAGGGTCACCCTGCCGTCGTCTTCGTCAGCAACAGAACGAGTCGCAATGGAATTGTTTTGGTGGTTGCCGTTCGGCAAGGTGCCGGAAATTTCGGCAACGAAACTCGACGTGATGCGCAAGGATGGCTCGGCACGGCCGCAGATCATCGATGTGCGCACCAGCGCGGAGTGGCGGTCCGGTCACATCGCCGGCGCGATCCACGTGCCGATCACCGAACTCGGCTCGCGCATCGCCAGCCTGCAACTGGACCGGACGCGCCCGATCGTCGCCATCTGCCGTTCGGCACATCGCAGCATCCCCGCCGTGCGCTTGCTGCAGCGGCACGGCTTCCGGAACGCCTGCCAACTGCAGGGCGGCATGCTGGCCTGGCGGCAGGCCGAGCTGCCTGTCGAGGGCGACGACCGTTCGGATCCACCCATGCAGCCCGCGAAGAAGGCCAAGTAGCGGGACCGCCCGCTCGAGAGGAACGATGAAAAATCCAATACGTTGGGACACGCGACCCATCGTGCCTTTCATCATCGGGCTCGGCTGCCTGACCGCCGCCGGTGCGGCATGGGCTGCGGAGCCTGCTGCCGGTCCGGCGCCGCTCAGGCAGTTCGCATTGGGACAGGTCTTTGCGTTGCTGTTCCTGATGCTCGGGCCGTTCAAGATCATCGGGCCCTTCTTCAAGGTGACGAAAGGGGCAGACGCCCGGCTCACCCGCCAGATCGCAGTGTGGGCGACGATCTTCTCGGCGCTTGCCTTGTTGATTGCCGGCTTTCTGGGCGAAAGCATCCTCAGCAACTACGGCATCCCCCTGCCGGTTCTCGCGCTGTCCGGCGGGATCATCCTCTTTCTCGTGGCGCTCAAGAACGTGCTCGAACAGTTCGAGGCGGCCGAGCCGCGTACCGACGAGGTCGCCGTTCCGCCGGCAGCGGCCATGAAGGTGGCGATGTCTCCGCTGGCCTTTCCGACCATCGTCACGCCCTACGGCATCGCGGCAGTCGTCGTCCTCGTCGCCTTCGGCCAGACCCTGGAGAGTCGTCTGACCGTCGGCGCCGTGGTCGTGGGGATCATGGTGCTGAACCTGATCGTCATGCTCGTCGCCCGGCGCCTGCAGATCGTGCTGGCCGTCGTGCTGCCGATCTTCGGCGCCGTTCTCGGCGTCATCCAGGTGGCGCTGGGATTGCAGATCATCAACAGCGCGCTGCGGCAGCTCGGGGTGCTCTGAAGGCGCGCAGCCGGAGGTTCACGATGGCGACGATTCAAACCGAAGTATCCTCCGGCGCCAGCGCGATGCCCCCGAAGGAATTGACCGATTTCTCGGTCGTGAGCGGCGGGCTGCTCTACCGGTTCTGGCGACGCACGCACCTGTCCGGAGATGCACTGGAGCTCGTGCGCCGGCGCGTACTCGTTACGGTTCTGATCACCTGGTTGCCGTTGCTGCTGTTGTCGATTGCCGAAGGGAACGCCTGGGGCGGCAGCGGGGCGGTGACGTTCCTGCAGGACGTTGAAACGCAGTTGCGCCTGCTGATCGCCGTGCCGTTGTTGATCCTGGCGGAGGTCAGGGTTCACCGGGTGCTGCCTCAGATCGTGGGGCAGTTCGTGGAACGCGGCCTGATACCCGACGCGGCGCGCCCGCAGTTCGACGCCGCCATCGCCTCGGCCATGCGGCTGCGCAACTCCGTCGTGCCGGAGCTCCTGTTGATCGTGTTCGTGTACGGCGTGGGAATGCCGTTCGTATGGCGCGACCAACTGGCGCTCAACGTGACCAGCTGGTTCGCCACCGTAGAGGGTGGGCAACTGCAGCCGACGCTTGCCGGCTGGTGGGTGGCGCTTGTAAGCATGCCCGTGATCCAGTTCCTGGTCGTGCGTTGGTATTTCAGGTTCTTCATTTGGGCGCGCTTCCTGTGGCAGGTGTCGCGCATCAGGTTGAATCTGGAGCCGACGCATCCGGACGGCACCGCCGGACTGCACTTTCTCGTCCGAACGGGCCGCGCCTACTACCTGGTGCTGCTGGCACTGGGCACGGTGCTCGCCGGGATGATGGCCAACAGGATCTTCTACGAGGGCGCGAAGCTGCTCGACTTCAAGGTGGAAATCTTCGGCACCGTGGGACTGCTGGTGTTCGTCGTCCTCGGACCGCTGCTCGTATTCACGCCGCAGCTTCGGGTGGCCAGGCGCAAGGGAATGGAGGAGTACGGCAACCTGGGACAACAGTATGCACGCGAGTTCAACCGCAAATGGATTCGCGGCGGCCGGTTGGCCGACGAGACGCCGCTCGGCAGCGCGGACATCCAGTCGCTTGCCGACCTGCGCAACGGCTACCTGGTGGTCGAGGGCATCCGGTTGACGCCGTTCAGCATGAGGAACGTCATCTCTCTGGCGGTGATCATGCTGCTGCCGGTTGCACCGCTGCTGCTGACGACGTTCTCGGTGGAGGAATTGCTCGATCGCGTGCTGAAGGTGCTGTTCTGAAGCGTCCGAAGCCTGCGTCCGCGCAGCGTGTCGCGTTTTTGCCTGGGCCAAGGCCGCTCGCCAACACCGGGCGGATGCACTACGAGTGAAGGCTGTCACGACGTTGTTGTTAGCCGCCATGTGGCGTTGGTGCCGCTCGTGCACTCGGCACTTGCGGAGTCGGTTGCACCACCGGCCAACGCGAGCGCAGCGGCATCGCGACCGAAGGTGGTCTTCGACAAGCCGTCCGCCTACGGCCGTGTGATCGTGGTGGAGGAGGCGCGCGGCCGCGCGTTGCGCTTCGACGACGTCAACGGCGTCGATCAGAGCTTCATGTCCCTCGACAACCCGGCGGGTGTCCCGATGGAGTACGTGCGCTACGCCGGGATGGGGCTGCTCTTCGTCCCCGAGCCCGAGAGCGTGCTCATGATCGGGCTCGGCGGCGGGAGCTTCTCCGGCCTGATTCATCGCGTGCTGCCCGAGGCTCGCGTCGACGTCGTCGAAATCAATCCGGTGGTGGTCGAGGCGGCCAAGAGCTTCTTCGGCCTGGTCGAGGATGAGAGATATCGCGTGCACCTCGCGGACGGCGCGGCCTTCGTGCAAGACGCCAAGGCGCGGTACGACCTCGTCCTCGCCGATGCCGGCAGTGGCGACGGGATCATCCCCGAGCACCTCACGACCGAGCGCTTCTTCTCGGCGTTGCGCGAGCGGCTCACTCCCAACGGGGTGCTCGTGGTCAATCTCGGGCTCGACGACCGCAAGAACGCGATCATCGCGCGACGGATCAAGGCGGCGTTCGATGGCGGTGCGTGCGCCTGCGTGAGGACGCCGGAGGACGCGAACGATCTTGTGTTCGCTACAATGAACGCGGCGGCGCCGGACGCATTGCAACTGCGCGCGCGCGCGGCCACACTCGATGGCCGGCGCCTATTGCCGTACCCGCTCGCTCCGCTCGCGGCGCAGCTCGGCCCGTGCCCGTAGCGAGGCGGTGGCGTTCATGAAGCGAGGGGAGAGCAAGGCCGATATCCTGGCCGGGCTCGGACCTGTTCGTGCACACTATATCTGGGAGGTAATGAGCGGATGAGGTTAGCGGCTTGGTGCGTCACGGCGGGAGCCCTGGTGCTCGGGAATGCGGCGGCTGCCGACTTCGGCACCCCGGGTGGACCGGAGCCCGCCAACATCGACGAGATCGTCGACGTCCTGCGGCAGGACCCCTACGACCTGGAGCTGCTGATCAGCTACGGCACCTCCAAGGGCGGCTCGGCGGGGCACCTCGCCCTCGCCATCCGCGACGAGGCGCCGGGCGACGACATGGTGTACTCGGCCAATTTCTACGCCGACCGCGAGCCCGCGCACGAAAAGGACTTCTACACCGGCGACCTCATGGTCCGGATCCCGAAGAAGGAGTACCTGTTCAGGACGATGTCGTCGCTCGATCCCAAGGCGTCGTTCGGCCTCGACTTCGGCGAGATCTACAAGCGATCGGTGATCGGCGTGCGCGTCTACGGCGTGCCTGCCAAGGAGAGGGAAGCGCTCGCGGCCTTCTTCAGCCGCCTCAACGACGACTATCAGAAGCGCGCCAGAAACACCGAGTACCACGACGGGGAGATCAAGTACGACTACCTGCGCCTGAACTGCGCCAAGACCATCGGCGCGGCATTCAAGCTGGGCGCCGGGTACAAGGACCTGGAGGTCACGAGCGCGAGGATTCTCCCCGGGCCGGTGGCTGCGGCGGCCAACGCGAACATCCCCACCGAGATGGCGATGAAGCTCGTCAAGGAGTGGGACGCGCGCGGATACAGACTGGACGCCGTGCTGTACAAGAAGTACGGCGGCTCGACCTACGTCGACCCGCACGAGAAAGAACAGGTGGCGTTCAAGGACCTGCCCAACCGGTTCCCCTCCGTCCTGTCGCGCGACTTCCGCAGAGAGCAGGGGCAATACGAGGACTTCGACAACCTCTTCGCGGGGTACCTCCTCTACAACATCGCCAGGTACAGCGTGCGCGTGAACGACGAGACGAAACTGCTCGAGATCGACAGGAGCAAGCGCCCCATGGCCTACCCGGCGGCTGCCGACCTCGCCGCCCGAAACGCCAAATCCGACAGCGAGAGTTTCCGCCGGCGCATTTTGTTCTGGACGAGTGGGACCAGCATCGAGGCGGCGGACAACAGGCAGCTCTACAAGTACACGGACGAGGACAGCCAACCGACCTCGCGTTAGGTGCTCGATCACGCTGAAGGCGCTGTTCGGCAAGCTCCGCCGAGCCAAGGTGCCGCGGGTACAGAGTAAGGCGGGCTGGAGGTAGGGAACATGCGAGCGAATTGCTTTCTCATCGGCCTGCTGGCGATTACGGCGCTGGCAGGCTGCGCAAGCCGGCCGATCAACGAGCCGATCACGCGGGCCGATCCCAAGTCCGGCTACCGTCCGTACCTGCTGATCCCGAAGCGGGAGAACAACGATCCGCACACGCTGTTCGTGCTCGCGTTCTCCGGCGGTGGAACGCGCGCCGCGGCGTTCTCGTACGGCGTACTGGAGGAGCTCCGGCGCACCGAGATCGTCGTCGATGGCCGGCGCACCCGGCTGATCGACGAGGTGGATCTCATCACCGGCGTGTCGGGGGGGAGCTTCACGGCGCTCGCTTACGCGCTCTACGGAGAGCGGCTGTTCTCCGAGTACGAGCAGAGGTTCCTCAAGCGCGACGTGCAGGGCGCCCTTGTCTCGCGTGCCATGAACCCGTTCAACTGGTGGAAGTTCGTCGGCGGCAGCGCCGGGCGCTCGGAGCTCGCCGCGGAGTACTACGACGAGATCCTGTTCGAAGGCGCGACCTTCGGCGACCTGCTCGACCAAGCAGGGGCCGGTCGCGGTGGCCTCCGGGACCGACATCTCGACCGGCTCGCGGCTCGCGTTCTACCAACAGGACTTCGACCTGCTGTGCTCGGATCTGACCAAGGTCCGCCTGTCGCGCGCGGCGGCGACCTCCTCGGCCGTGCCGGTCGTTCTTTCGGCGGTGACGTTCGACAACTACGGCGGTACCTGCGGCTACGAGTACCCGGACTGGGTCCGCGACGTCGCCAAGACCGAGGGCCGTGTCCGGCCGTCGGCGCGCGCGCTGCAGCGGTACCGCGAGATGCGGGACTTCCAGAACAGCACGGATCGCCCGTACATCCACCTCGTCGACGGCGGCGTGGCGGACAACATCGGGATGCGCGGCGTGCTCGAGACCTTCGAGGCGTTTGGGGCGAGCACGGCGTTCCGCGAAGAGGTGGGATTCGGCGCAATCCGCAGGATCGTGCTGATCGTGGTGAACGCCCGCTCGGCGCCACGGACCGACTGGGACCGCAGCGAGTCGCCCCCCGGCACGGTCGCTCAGCTGTTGCAGGCGTCCGGGGTGCCGATCGACCGCTACTCGTTCGAAACCGTCGAGCTCATGAAGGACCGCCAGGAAATCTATGGCTGGAGGCGCGAGCTGCTGATTGCGCGGGCGCGCATGGCGGGCGCAACCGAGGCGCAGGCTCGAAGCCAACGTCCCGCTGCCGAATCTGACCTCTGCACACGGTGGACGTCAGCTTCGACGAGATTGGCGACGCGAAGGAGCGCGAGTACTTCATGAACTGCCCACGAGCTTCGTGCTGCCGGCCGAGTCGGTCGACCGGCTGCGCGACGTCGCCGCGCAACTGCTGCGCCAATCGCCGGACTTCCAGTCGATCCTGCGCGAGTTTGGAGGTGCGCCGGCGAAGTAGCGCGGCCGACCCATGCCTTCCATGGCCGATCGCGTGTGGACAGGTGGCGATGAGCCAGTGCCATCGCAGTAACGGACTGAGGTTCACCACTCGCCGGACATCGCGTGAACCATTCCCCCAGCGGCTGGGTTGTAGACTCGCCTTGATGCCGCGCCTTCCGCTTCAAAGCGTGTTCGCTGGCGGTGCGTGCCGCGTGCGTGCTCGCGGCAAGCGCCTCGGTTGCAGGCCGCGCAGAGCATCGAACCGCGGGCCTACTCCAATGCGCCCGTGGGGGTGAACTTCCTGCTCGCCGGGCCGTACTACACGCGCGGCGGCTTGTCCTTCGACACGGCCCTGCCCGTCACCGATCCGCAGCTCAAGACTTCCAACATCGTGCTGGGCTACGCGCGGGCGCTGGACCTGTGGGGCAAGTCGGGAAAGTTCGACGTCATCGTGCCCTACACCTGGCTGTCGGGATCGGCGTCCTACCGAGGCGAGGCGGTCGAGCGGGAGGTCGACGGGTTCGCGGACCCGCTGTTTCGCCTGTCGGTCAACTTCTACGGCGCGCCCGCGCTGACGCTTCCGGAGTTCAAGTCCTACGAGCAGGATCTGATCGTGGGCGCGAGCGTGCAGGTGTCGGTCGCACGCAGGGCAGTACGACAGCTCGAACCTCGTCAACATCGGCACCAACGGTGGGTCCTTCAAGCCGGAGATCGGCGCGTCGAAGGCGCTCGGTTCGTGGACGCTGGAGCTCAAGGCAGGCGTCACGCCGTCCGCGACGAACACCGACTTCTTCAACGGCGACCGGCGGATCCCAGGATCCGATGTATTCGCTCCAGTCGGCATGACGATCTACAGCTTCAGCTCGGGGATTTGGGCGTCCGTGGACGCGACGTACATCGCCGGCGGCCGCACCGCTCTCAACGACAGCCGCCAGAACGACCTCCAGCAGAACTGGCGCATAGGCGGAACCCTGGCTTTCCCTGTGAACGCTCACAACTGCATCAAGCTCTACGCGAGCAGCGGGGTGTCCGCCCGCACCGGAAACAGCTTCGACCTCGTCGGCATTGCGTGGCAGTACCGGTGAGGCGGCGGGCTGTGCTATCACCCATTACCACGCCAGATGGAAATGAAGAAATGAACCTCCTGCTCAGGGAAATCCGCCACAACCCGTTGCTCTGGCTGCTCGCCTTCGTGCCGGTGGTGTTTGCGGCCGCGAAGCTCAAGCCCGAAGCGCACACGGCGCTCTTCGTGCTGTCCGTGCTCGCCATCGTGCCGCTGGCGGCACTGCTCAGTCACGCCACCGAATCGGTTGCGGCCAAGACCGGCGACGCGGCCGGAGGCCTGCTCAACGCCACGCTGGGAAACCTGACCGAGCTGGTCATCGCGCTCACCGCCCTGCGCGCCGGCGAGTACGTGCTGGTGAAGGCGTCCATCGCCGGCGCGATCGTCACCAACACGCTGTTCATGCTGGGAGCGTCGTTTCTGCTCGGCGGACTCAAGTATCACATTCAGGAGTACAACCGGGTCAGCGCGCGCCTGCAGGCGGGTCTGCTCTTCCTCGCCACGGTCGCGCTGCTGGTTCCTTCGGCGGTCGCCATCGACTCGGCGGAAGGAGCGGCCTTCATGCAGGACCTGAGCCTGGGTCTGGCGGTGCTGCTCATCATCGCCTACGGGCTGGGCATGCTGTTCTCCCTCAAGACGCACCGCGAGCTGTTCGCCAGCACGGAGCATGGCGAAGAGAGCGAAGCGCCGTGGCCCTTGGGACTGGCCCTGGCCACGCTGGCCGGCGTCACGGTACTGGTCGCGCTCGTGAGCGAGATCTTCGTGGAGTCGGTGCAGCAGGCGGCAGAGGCCTTCGGGATGAGCCAGGCGTTCGTGGGCTTCATCGTCGTGGCGCTCGTCGGCGGCGCGGCGGAGATGGCCGCCGCGTTTTCCGGTGCGCGCAAGAACCGGCTCGACTTGAGCGTGGGGATCGCGCTGGGAAGCGCTTCCCAGATCGCGCTGTTCGTGGCGCCGGTGCTGGTGCTGCTGAGTTACGTGATCGGCCCGACGCCGATGGATCTGCAGCTATGGTCGGGCGCGGTAGGGATGGTGCTCTTCGCCACCCTCACCGCAGCGCTCGTCACGAACAGCGGCCGGTCGGCCTGGTTCGTCGGCGTGTTGCTCCTATGGGTGTATGCGATCTTCGCCATCACGTTGTACCTCTTGCCGCCGCAAGTGCAGTGAAATTACACAGGAGACAGACGCCATGATCCACTACGAGCTGCTGCGAGAGCGGGGAATCCTGATCCTCAAACCCGAGGGCGCGCTCCGCGCCGAGGACTTCAGCGCCCTCGCCGGCGCCGTCGATCCGTACCTCGAGCAGCATGGTGAGCTCGCGGGCCTGGTGATCGACGCGCCGTCGTTCCCGGGCTGGGAGAACTTCGCGGGGCTGCTCTCGCACCTGCGCTTCGTACGCGATCACCATCGCCGGATCCGGCGCATCGCCGTGGTCTCCGACAGCACGTTGCTCGCCGTCGCGCCGAAGATCGCAAGCCACTTCGTGAGCGCCGAGGTGCGCACGTTCGACGCCGCCGGTCGCGCGGCGGCGCTCGCGTGGATCGAGGCCGGCCCGGATGCCCGGGAGCACCGTCCCGGCAGTTAGCGCGACGGGGATGACATCCGTCGGTTACGCCGTGCCGCCCGCGCGCCGGCGCGCGAAGAGGTTGTACATCCAGGCGAACACACCGCCGCCGACTGCCCCGTCCACCAGGGCGTAAAGCGTGCCGATGACGACGGATCCTGCGCCCGTCCCGGGACGATAGCCCGGATAGATCGAGGCAACGAGCGCGAGAAACGCCTGGCCGTAGCTCGGCCAGATGAGGTTCGCCGACGCGACGACGAGCATCGCGACGCCCCACAACGATCCGGCGGTCAACGCCAGGGCAGTGACATCGAGTCGCATGACGCCTCCAGGATCAACCTGCACGCGCCGACCGCGCACCGGCGCGCCGACACCATGCCACGTACGTACCGACCACGATCACCGAGACCACGAGGTAGGCCACGATCGCTGCGTTGACTCCGGGCGGTGCTGCGTTCACCGCGGCGACCAAGAGCGCGAGGCCAGGGTTGCGCGCCGCGCTGGTGATCGCCACGGCGGTGCGGGTCGCTGGCTCGGGGCCGCCCAGCAGGTGCCCGACGGCGAGCGCGGCGCCGGTGATGAGGGCCACTGCCGTCATCACCCGGAAGCCGGCGGTGATCGTGCCCTCCCAGCCATTGATCAGCACGAGGACGACGGTCGCGACGAGCAGCGCGTTTCCGATCCGCGCAAGCCGCGGCTCGAGCCGCGCGGCGAGCGCAGCCGCCACCTGCCGCAGCGCCATGCCGAGCCCCAGCGGCAACAGCTGGGCCACGAACACCTGACGGGCGACGTCCCAGGGCGCGACGCTCGCGTGCCCGGCGTACACGTGGTTCAGCGCCGCGATGGATAGCGGCATCGAGACGACCGCGAGGAGCGCCACCGAGATCTGCAGGCTCGGGGCGAAGGCGTGGTGGCCGCCCGCGCCGAGCGATCGGCGCAGCGCCACCGGCGCGCCGGGCGAGATCGCCATCAGCACGACGCCGATCGCCGCCAGCCTGGGCAGCTCGAGCAGCTGGGTGACGGCGAGCGCGAGCGCCGGAACGGCGATCAGGACGGAGAAGAGACCGCGCACCATCGTGCCCGGCCGCTGCCAGATCCACCGCAGCTCGCCGGGCGCGATGCTCAGGCCGATGCTGAACATCACCGTGAACACGGTGACCACGGCGGACGCGGTCACGACCCATTCCGGAATCGGGCCGCTCATCGTTCAGCCGCTCCGCTTCGCGCGGCCCTAGAATCCCGGCCATGGACTCCCCGGCCATGACCCATCGACGACGACGCCTGCGCCTTCCCAGCTGGAGCATTCCCGCGGCTTACGCCGTCGCAGCCGTCGCTGCCGGGATGATCCTGCCCAGGCTCGAGGCGAGCCTGCTGCCCGGATCCGATTCCGGATTGAGCGCCTCGGCCGCGATCGCGATCTTCTCGTCCGTCGGATCGGGGATGATCGCGCTGACCGGAATCGTCTTCTCGCTCGCGTTCGTGATGGTGCAGTTCAGCGCGACCGCCTACTCGCCCCGTCTGGTGCTGTGGATCGCCCGCGATCCGGTGTTGTGGCACGCGGTGGGAATCTTTTCCGCCACCTTCCTCTACTCGATCGCCGCGATCGCGTGGATCGAGCGCGACGGGAGGCACGGAACGCCGTTCGTCAGCAGCTGGCTCGTGATCGTCCTGCTGCTCGCGAGCGTGGGGATGTTCATCGCGCTGATCGAGAAGATCTCGCTGCTCCAGATCCACCGCATGCTCGCTTTCACGGCGGATCACGGCCGCCGCGTCATCGAGGACACCTATCCGCCGCTCGACGCGCCGGTCGCGACGCCCGACGCCGCGGAATTCCGGCAGCTTCCGGTAGCGCTCACCCTGCATCACACGGGGCGCCCGCAAACCGTCCAGGCACTGAACATTCCCGCCCTGCTCGACGCGGCCTCGGCGGCCGGAGCGGTCGTGGTCGTCATCGCGTCGGTCGGCGACACGCTGGTCGAAGGCAGCGCGATGCTGCGGGTATACGGCGGCAGGCAGGCCATCGACGAGCGGGCGCTCGCCGATGCGTTCGCGCTCGGCGGCGAGCGGACCTTCGAACAGGATCCCAAGTACATCGTCCGCCTGCTGGTGGACATCGCGATCAAGGCGCTCTCCCCGGCCGTGAACGATCCCACCACCGCGGTCCAGGCGCTCGACCAGATCGAGGACCTGCTGCTGCGCCTCGGCCGCCGGCGGCTGGAGATCGGCGCCGTCCGCGATCGCGCCGGCGCGCTCCGGGTGGTCGTCCCCTATCCGACGTGGGACGACTTCCTGAAGCTGGCATTCGACGAGATCCGGTATTGCGGCGCGACCAGCGTGCAGGTCATGCGGCGCATGAAGGCCCTGGCCGTCGACCTGATCGCCGCCCTCCCGGCGGAGCGGCACGAGTCCCTGCGCCAGCAGCAGAAAAGGCTGGACGCGATGATCGCCAGGTCGTTCCCGGACGCCGAGGAAAAACGCGACGCTTCGGTCGAGGACCGGCAGGGGCTCGGCACCACGCGGACCGAATAGGCGGGACGAACCGCGGCGTCCCGGGTGCGCGTCAGAAACGCTCCTTGATGTACTTGTACGGGTAGTCCGGCTCGCGATAGCCGCCCGGCTTCTGCCGCTTCGGCAGCTTCACCTTCTCGCGCGGCGCCTCCTTGTACGGGATCTGCGCGAGCAGGTGGGTGATGATGTTCAGCCGCGCGCGCTTCTTGTCGTCCGTCCGCGCCACGTACCAGGGCGCGAAGTCGGTGTCGGTCACCGCGAACATCTCGTCGCGCGCCCGCGAGTAGTCGTACCAGCGGCTGTACGACTTGAGGTCCATCGGCGAGAGCTTCCAGATCTTGCGCCCGTCGTCGATGCGCGCGGCGAGCCGCCGGGTCTGCTCAGCCTCGCTCACCTCAAGCCAGTACTTGATGAGGATGACGCCCGACTCGACCATCGTCTTCTCGAACAGCGGCACCATCGTCAGGAACTTCTTCGCCACCTCGTCGGTGCAGAAGCCCATCACGCGCTCGACCCCGGCGCGGTTGTACCAGCTGCGGTCGAAGATCACGATCTCGCCGGCCGCCGGGAAGTGCGGGAAATAGCGCTGCGCGTACATCTGGCTCTTCTCCCGCTCGGTCGGCGCGGGCAGCGCAACCACGCGGAACACGCGCGGGCTCACGCGCTCGGTGATCGCCTTGATCGTCCCGCCCTTGCCCGCGCCGTCGCGGCCCTCGAAGACGACGCAGATCTTGAGCCCCTTGTGCTGGACCCACTGCTGGAGCTTGACGAGCTCGACGTGCAGTCTTGCGAGCTCCTTGTCGTAGACCTTGCGCTTCAGCTTCTCCTTGGGCGCCTCGTTGCCCGCGCCCGCCTTGCCCTTCTTCTTCGCTTTCGCCATGCGATTTCCTCTCTGTCTCGGTCGTTCGACGAACATGCTACGCCGCGGCGGCGCGGATTGAGTGGGTCAACCATCGGCCACATTCGGGGGCGGTTCGAGCCGGAACAAGTGGCAGGCCCACGGGACGAGCTCGACGTACATCCCCGGGCCGCCCAGGTCGTCGCCGCTGCGCAGGTACGACTGGCCGCTCAACAGGTCGTTCAGCCGCCAGTTCCTGCCCCGCACTTCGTCCCACGGGACGCGGACGGTCGCCTGCGACGCGGCGCCGGAAAGGTTGACGACGATCAGGTACCGGCGCTCGTCGTGCCGCCAGCACCAGGCGACGAGGTTCAGGAAGCTCGCGTTGTCGGGCCAGCCGCTGCGCTCGCAGAGCTGCCAGTGCCCGTCGCGGAACGCGTCGTCACTCGCCGCGCCGAGGAGCTTCCGGTAGAACTCGCCGAGCGCGTCGTCCGCCGGTTCGTCCGGACGGCGGGCCAGGAACACGGGCAGCCGCACCTTGCGGCCCTCGAGCTGCCCCTCGTGCACGAGTCTCGCGCCGGCCTGCGTCAGCGCGGTCACGGCCGCGGCACGCGCCTTCGCGGGCGGAAAGCTCGCCGCCGCCCGTGGCTCGTCGTGATTCTCGATGAACCGGACGAGCCGCTCCTGGTACGCCCGGTCGGCACAGAGGTGGAGGCGGACCGCCTCGGCATCGGCGTGCTCGAGCCGGTCGTAGAGCCGCTTGTCGTAGCAGTAGTCGAAGCCCTGCTGCTGCAGCGGCCATTCGAGGTCCCAATAGGCCTCGGCGATGAACCTGAACCCGGGATGCCCGGCCTTGACGGCCGGGATGACCTCGCGCCAGTAGTCGGCCTGCGGTCGCGCACCGGCGCGGCCGCCCCAGGTGCGCTCGAAGACGTCGCTCATCAGCAGCATCGCCATGTCGCACCGGACCCCGTCGCACTGACTGGCGATGTCGCGCACGGTCTCGATCACGGCCGCGCGGAGGTCCGGCCCGAAGGCGTTGAGCTGCAGCACGTCGGGCCAGGCGGGAAAGTACGGATCGCGTCCGCACGCGAAGACGTGCATATGTTCGTCCGCCCGTTTCGATGAACGATGCCGGTTCTCTCGCCCGGTCTTCGGCGCTGCCCCGGATGAAGAATTCGGGGTGCTCGACCACCCAGGGGTGGTCCGGGGCGACGTGGTTCGGCACGAAGTCGAGCAGCAGCCGGATGCCGCGCCGGGCAAGCGCGTCGCGTGCCTGCGCGAGGCCGTCGCACCCGCCGAGATGCGCATCCACCGAATAGCGACGCACGCAGTACGGCGAACCGACGTTGTCCTCGGTGCGGAAGTCGGGCAACGCGCGCCGGAAATCGGCGAGCAGGCCGTCGTTCCGGTTCGCGATCGCGATGCCGGCGGAACTTCGCTCCCACACTCCCATGAGCCACACGGCGTCGAAGCCGAGCGCCGCGATCGCATCCCATTCCCGGTCGGGAACCGATGCCAGCGTCAACGCTCGCCCGGTCTTGCGGCTCTGCTCGTCGAGCCAGACCCAGGTGTTGATCTCGTAGATCGACGGGTGCTTCGGCCACGGGCGCAACGGCTGTCACCTCACCGGCCGCGCTGGCGGCATGGAATCCGCGTTTGCCCGCTTCGAGCAGCTTTCGCGGCTCGAGCGCGCCGTACATCTGGATCAGTCGCGCGACGAGACCCGTCCAGCCGGTCTGATGGCTCGCGCCGAGCCCGGCGCCGACGTCGCCGTGGAAGTACTCGTAGAACAGGATGCAGTCGCGCCAGTGCGGATCGCTCTGGAACTTCTCGGCGCCGCCGAACACCGGCCGCCGGCCCTTCTCGTCGCGCAGGAAGATGCGCGCGAGACGGCTCGCGAGCTCCTTGCTCACCTCGAAGAGGTTCATCATCCGGCCCGAGCCGGTCGGGCACTCGACCTTGAGCCCGTCGCCGTAGTAGAGGTAGTACTGCAGCAGCGCGCGGATGATGAGCACGTTCACCGGCATCCAGACCGGGCCGCGCCAGTTGGAGTTGCCGCCGAACATTCCGGAATCGGACTCGGCAGGCAGGTAGCCCACCCGGTACTCCTGCGTACCGACCTTGAAGACGAACGGATGCTCGAGGTGATGGCGGGAGAGCGCGCGCAACCCATAGGGGCTGAGGAACTCCTTCTCGTCCAGCATCCGCGCGAGGATCCGCCGCAGCCGCTCTTCGTTCACCAGCGCAAGGATCCCGCGGCCGGCGACGCCCTCGTGACCGGGCCCCGTCGCATGGATGCTCTGCATCAGCTCGGGCATGCGCTTGAGGCGCTTCATCCAGGCCGCCGTGACCTCCGGCACGCGCTCACGCTGCCACTTCTCGATCACCGTTGCCGCGCACAGTGGTAGCAAGCCGACCATCGAGCGCACCTTGAGCCGCTGCGCGGTGCCGTCGGGAAGCCTCAGCACGTCGTAGTAGAAGCCGTCCGCCTCGTCCCACATGCCGTCGGGGCCGGTGCGGTTCATCCCCGACGCGATCCACGAAAAGTGCTCGACGAACTTCGTGCACATGTCCTGGTAGCTCGGTTCTTCGGCGGCGAGCTCGACCGACAGCTCGATCATGTTCTGGCAGAAGAGCGCGACCCAGGCGGTGCCGTCGGCCTGCTCGAGGTGGCCGCCGGTGGGCAGCGGCGCGCTGCGGTCGAACACGCCGATGTTGTCCAGCCCGAGAAAGCCGCCCTCGAACACGTTCTTGCCGAAGCGGTCCTTGCGGTTCACCCACCAGTTGAAGTTGAGCGCGAGCTTGATGAAGGAGCGCTTCAGGAACTCCATGTCCGCGGTCCCGTCGAGCGCCTGGTCGACGCGGTGCAGGAACAGCGTCGCCCAGGCGTGGACCGGCGGATTGACGTCGCTGTAGTTCCACTCGTACGCCGGGATCTGGCCGCTCGGGTGCATGTAGATCTCGCGCAGCATCAGCTCGAGCTGCTCGCGCGCGAAATCCGGGTCGACCGCGACGAGCGCGATGCAGTGGAAGGCGAGATCCCAGGCCGCGTACCACGGGTACTCCCACTTGTCCGGCATCGAGATCACGTGGTCGTTCACCATGTGATACCACTCGCGGTTGCGGATCTGGCGCGTCTGGCCGCGCAGCGGGTGCGCCTGGTGCTCCTCGAGCCACCGGTCGGCGTCGAAGTAGTAGTACTGCTTGGTCCACAGCATGCCGGCGAGCGCCTGGCGCATCACGCGCGCCTCGTCCTCGGTCGACGACGGGGGCGTGATGGACCGGTAGAACTCGTCGGCCTCGCGCAGCCGCGCGGCGAACGCGTCGTCGAACGCGCTTCCGAACGGGGTCGCGTCCGCCCTGCGCATCGGTGAGCCGCAGCCGGATCACACCCGTCTGTCCGGCTGCGACGGTCACCCTGTAGTTCGCCGCCGCCTTGGTGCCGGTTCTGCCCGGGTTCACCGCCTCGTGCCGCCGATGGACGAGATACTCGTTGAACGCGTCCTTCACGTAGGGCGTGGCGTTTTCGGTGCCGAAGAGACGCTGGTTGTTGGTTTCGTTCTCCGTGAAGAGCAGCGTGGGCTCCCCTTCGCAGTAGAGCCGGCGGTCGCCGAACTCGGGGTGCGAGGCCGAGACCACCGTTGCGCCAGTTGCGCTGCCCGCATCCTTCAGCAGCGGTTTCGCCGCGCCCTGCGACCAGCTCCAGGTGTTGCGGAACCACAGCGTCGGCAGCACGTGCAGCGTCGCCGGCGCCGGGCCGCGGTTCGCGACGGAGATCTTGACGAGGATGTCTTCCGGCCCGGCCTTCGCGTACTCGACGAACACGTCGAAATAGCGGTCGTCGTCGAACACCCCGGTGTCGAGCAGCTCGTACTCCATCTCCTGCCGGCTGCGCTTCTTGTTGGTCTCCACGAGCAGGGCATACGGGTAGGCGGCCTGCGGATACTTGTACAGGCACTTCATGTACGAGTGGGTGGGCGTGCTGTCGAGGTAGAAGTAGTACTCCTTCACGTCCTCGCCGTGATTGCCTTCGCTGTTGGTGAGGCCGAACAGGCGCTCCTTCAGGATCGGATCCTTGCCGTTCCATAGCGCGAGCGCGAAGCACAGCGTCTGCTTGTCGTCGGAGATGCCGGCGATTCCGTCCTCGCCCCAGCGGTAGGCGCGCGACCGCGCCTGGTCGTGGCTGAAGTAGTCCCAGGCGTTGCCGTCGGCGCTGTAGTCCTCGCGCACCGTGCCCCACTGCCGCTCGCTCAGGTACGGGCCCCACCGCTTCCACGGCACGGTCTGCTCGCGCGCTTCGGCGAGTCGCTGCTGCTCTCGGGTATCGGTCATCGCTCGCTTCGTTCAGCGGCCCGGCATCGGGATGCGCATCAAACGGCGCATCGGGGAAGGTGCACAACCACTACCCTTGCGGTCACGAGTCCCGCGGCTGCCACTCTACCGATCATGCTCGGGCGGGGAATCCTACTTTGGTCGGACCCCGGTCCGCATTGGCGGCGGCGTTCAGTCCGCCGCGGCCCTGGCCGGGGACCGCCCCGGGGCGATGAGGAGCCCGGCCGCCTCGCACACCCGGACGAGGTCCGGGACGGAGCGGACCGCCATCTTCTCCATTACCCGGCCGCGGTGCTGCTTGACGGTCTGCTCGGCGATGTCGAGATCGGCGGCGATCTGCTTGTTGAGCCGGCCCCGGATCACGTGCTCCAGGACCTCGCGCTCGCGCGCCGAGAGCCGGGCGACGAGCCCCCGGCACGCCTCGCGCTCGAGCGAGCGCTTCCGTTCGCCGGCGTGGCGCTCCAGCGCCTTGCGGACCGCGGCGATCAGAGCCTCACCATCGACCGGCTTCACCAGGAAGTCCACCGCGCCCAGCTTCATCGCTTCCACGCCTGTCGCCACGTCGCCATTCCCGGAGAGGAAGACCACCGGCGGCGCGATGCCGCCGCCCACGAGTCGTTCCAGCAGCTCGACGCCGGACATCCCCGGCATCCGGTTGTCCAGCAGGATGCATCCGACCTCCGCGAGCGAGGCGCGCTCGAGGAACT
This sequence comes from uncultured beta proteobacterium, assembly GCA_963789885.1. Lineage (GTDB taxonomy): Bacteria > Pseudomonadota > Gammaproteobacteria > Burkholderiales > SG8-39 > DATEDA01. Next base: position 29,886 of record CAWBNB010000005.1, read on the forward strand.
CGGTCGCCGATGCGTACGCCAGCGCGTTCCACCCTTCGGCCGCGAACTGCCGGACGAGGCTCTCGCGGACGGCCGCGTCGTCGTCGACGACGCACACGGTGGGCGCGCCGGCAGCGGTTCGTGACCGGCGCCTGCGGCGCGGGCTCCGCCGCCGCTGCGCCCGCCTCCGCCGGATCGGTCTCGCGCCGGCAGCTGGAAGCGGAAGGTGACGCCGCGATCCGGATTCGGCTCGACCGAGATCGCACCACGGTGCGCCTGCAAGATCGAGCGGCAGACCGCGAGCCCGAGCCCGAGCCCTTCGCGCCGCGTCGTCCAGAATGGCTCGAAGACGGCGCCGAGGTGCTCGGCCGCGATCCCGACCCCGGCATCGCGCACGGCGACGACGACCCGGCCGTCGTCGGTCCTGGCGGCCGATACGCGGATGCATCGCTGCTCCCGCGGGCACGCCTGCATGGCCGCCGCGGCGTTCAGGATCAGATTGAGCGCGACCTGCTCGATCTGCACCTTGTCCGCCATCGTCCAGCAATTTGCCCCGAGCTCGGTCTCGACGCGGACGCCCTGCCGACGGAGCTCGGCGGCGAGCAGCTGGAGGACCTCGCGCAGCGCCGCCGCGACGTCGATCCGCGCGCGGCCGGTTTCGTCGTGCCGCAGCAGGGCGCGCATCGTCCTGATCGTGTCCGCCGCGCGCTTGTCGTCGCGCACGACCGCCTCGAGGATGGTGCGCATCTCCTCGTGCCCGATCGCGCCGCGCTCCAGGTAGAGCAGCCCGGCCTGCGCGTTGCTGAGGATCGCGGCGAGCGGCTGGTTCAGCTCGTGCGCGATCGCGGCGGTGAGCGCGGCCGTGCGCGCGACGCGGTCGGCGCGCCACAGCCGGCCGCGCAGCTGCTGCGCCTCTTCCTCGAACCGCGCCCTGGCGACGGCGCTCGCGAACACCTCGCCGATGATGGTGAGGCGGGTGATCACCTCGTCCGGCCAGGTGCGCGCGCCGCGCAGCCCGCCGAACGAAAGCGCCCCGACCACGCGTCCGCCGACGCGGAGCGGGATCGAGAGATGCGACCGCAGTCCGATCCGCCGGGCGCGGTCGGCGTACGGAGCGGCTTCCAGCGGCAGCCCGTGCGGTAGGTCCGCGAGCGCGACGACGCGCCCGGCGCGAATCTCGCCGACCAGCCACGGGTTTACGCCGAACGGACCGCGCGGAAGCGGCTCGATGCCGCCGACCGCCGCCGAGCACACGACGTGCAGCACCCCGTCGGGGGCAAGCTCGGTGTAGGTGCAGCGGTCGTAGCCGAGCGTCTCGACCAGCCGGGCGAGCGCGGCCTGGATCTCCGCGACGATGCCGTCGTGGGAGACGTTCGCGAAGCGCACCGAGAGATCGGCGACCAGGCCCTCGAAAGCGAGCCGATCCAGGTGCGCAGCATCGCCGTCGGCGCGCTCGATGCCCTCGCCGTTCACTCCGGACGACGCCACCGTTCTCCTCACCGATATCCTTCCTCTCGGTCGGTACTTCTCCGGCGCGCTGGCAGCGCGCGGGACCGCGAGCATAACCGGTAAAGGTGGAAGTAGACCGCGCCCCGCCCCGGCGCGCTTGACCTATCCCAAGGGGCCCGCCCGGCGTGATGCTGCGCCGCAATGGCGCGAGCGGTGGGCCGATCAACCGCCTAGCGCGTCCGCGCGGCGCGCGTAACCCAGTCGATCGAATCGAGCAGCGCTGCGGCGTCAACCGGCTTGCGGAAGAACGCCTCCGCGCCGAGCTCCTGCGCCAGCCGCCGCATCGCCGGATCGTCGCGCGCGGAGAGCGCGATCACCGGCACCGCCGCCGCCATGGCGTGGAGCCGCGACCAGGTCGCAGGCTCGCACCGGGCCAGCCCGGAGACCTCGAGCAGGGCGCAGGCGCTGCGCGCGCCGGGTGTCTGTCCGAGGAACGCCTCGATCGAGTCGCACGGCACCGACTCGAGGCCGGCCGAATCGACCAGCCGCGCGAGCCCCTCGCGCACCGACGCGTCGGCGTCGACCACGTAGACGACGCGCGCAGCCGCGGTCTTCGTGACGATCGCCGTCACAACAGCGCCGGCACGATGTCGACGAACAGAATCTTCACGATGGTCATGCCGGGGAAGATCATCGCGTAGCCGATGTCCGGCCGGTCGGTCGGCGCGAGCTTGTTCGCGTACGCGAGGATCGCCGGGTTGCCGCAGGCGCCCGCGACGATGCCGGCCACCTCGTCGTACGGCAGCCGGTACACGAAGAGGCCGAGGATCAGGATCGGGAGGACGAGCGCGACCAGCACGATCGCACCCAGCCCGAGCATCAGCAGGCCGGTCTCCGTCACCGTCGCGGCGAATTTCGGCCCCGAGGACATTCCGACCTGCGCGAGAAAGAGCGTCAACCCGAGGTTGCGCATCACGAGGTTGGCGGAAAGCGGAATGGTCCAGTTCATGCCGCCCGTGCGGCGCAGGTTGCCGAGGATCAGCGCCACGATCAGCACGCCCGACAGCCCGACGGCGAGCTTGCCGATGCCGGGCAGCGGGAACTGGATCGCGCCCACCAGGAAGCCGAGCGCCATGCCGAGGCCGATCGAGATGTAGCTGAACTCCGCGGTGCCCTTGATCGAATCGCCGAAGAACTTGCGCATCGCCGCGAAATCGCCGCGATTGGCGAGCAGGCCGACGCGGTCGCCGAACTCGAGCACGAGGTCGGGCCGGGGCGCGATGTCCGTATCGCCCCGGCGGACCTGGGCGATTACCGAGGCCTTGACGCCCGGAAGCTCGAGATCGCCGAGCGCCCGGCCCACCACCGTCGGGCGGGAGGCGAACACGCGCAGATAGTCGAGATCGCTGCGATCCTTGGCGATGCGCCCGTGGGCGGCCTCGCCGAGATGCTTCGCCGCCTGGGCCAGCGCGTCCTTGCTCGGGCCTGAGGCCAGCACCACGTCGTCCTCGGCGACCATCATGTTCGGGGCGGCCGGCTCGTTGCGGTGCGCCCGGCGCAACGCCACGATCTGCACCCCCGCGGGCAGCCCGCTCATCACCTCGCCGAGCGTCTTGCCGAAGAGATCCGGATTGCGGATCGCGACCTCGAGGAGCTCGAGGCCGGCGACCGCGGAGGCCTCGAGCTTCGGTTTGAGGATCATGAACGCGACGTACAGAAGCAGGATCGGGCCGGCGACACCGAACGGGTAGGAAACGGAGTAGCCCACCGCGGGGTCGTCGTTGCCGAGCGTCGCGATGGCCGCCTGCAGCGTCGGGGTGCTCGTGCCCGAGCCAGCGAACAGCCCGAGCGCGTGGCCGACGTTCAGCCCCATCGCCTTCACGAACACGATGCTCACCGCGCCCGCCAGCAGCACGCCGATCAACGCCATCATGTTCGCCCTGCGTCCGGCGGCGCTCGTCAGGCCGAGGAAGAACTGCTTGCCGTACTGGACCCCGACCGTATAGAGGAAGAGCGCGAGGCCGAGCGTCCCGACCATTGCCGCCGGCACCGACTTGGGCGCGAACCAGCCCACGGCGAGCGCGACGAACAGCACCGCGCCCACGCCGAGCGAGAAGCCCTTGATGTTGATCTCGCCGACGAGATAGCCGATCGCGATCGTGAGGAACAGCGCCATCAGCGGCTGCTGCTCGAGCAGCGTCTTGACGTACTCCACGGTTCCCTCCCCTTTCTTCTTCTAGTAGACGGTCAACCCGCGGCTGCGGAACTGCCCGCGCACGCGCTCGGTCAGCTCGGCGCCCGGGCGGCTCGACGTTCTCCAGCGGGTACTGGAGGCCGAGCTTGTGCCACTTGTCGCGCCCCATCTGGTGGAAGCGCAGGATCTCCACCCGCTCGACGGATTTCAGCCCGGCGGCGATATCGGCGACCTTTTCGACGTTGTCGTGACCGTCGGTGAGACCGGGCACGAGGACGAAGCGGATCCAGATCGGGCGCCCGAGCGCCGACAGCCGGCGCGCGTAATCGAGCGTCGGCTGCAGGGGCTGGCGCGTGACCTTCTCGTAGATCGCCGGATCGCCCGACTTGATGTCGAGCAGGTTGAGATCGATGTCCATCAGCTCGGCGTCGGTGAACCGGTCGCCGAGGCGGCCCGAGGTGTCCATGCAGGTGTGCAGCCCGAGCTCCTTGCAGCGGCGGAAGATCCGCGTGACGAACGGCCGCTGCACCATCGGTTCGCCGCCCGACAGCGTGACGCCTCCCTGGCTGATCTTGAGCACCTGGGCGTACTTGCCGATCTGGCGCATCGCGCGCGAGACGGTCACCGGCTGGCCGTTGTACTTGTGCCAGGTATCCGGGTTGTGGCAGTACTGGCAGCGCAACAGGCAACCGGTCAGAAAACCGACGAAGCGGATGCCGGGGCCGTCCACCGTGCTGCCGACTTCGTACGAGTGCACGTAGCCGACGAGGTCGTCCTCCTCCTTGACCTCCTCGACGTCGCCCGGGTGGACGGCATAATAGTCGTGCGCCGTCTTGCTCTCCGTCGCACCCTTGCGCGCGACGTGGAGTTCGTAGCGACTGCCTGTGCGGGGCTCGCTCACGGCGCAGCCTACATCGCACCGTGGAACGTGCGGTTGATGACGTCGAGCTGCTGTTCCTTCGTCAGCTTGACGAAGTTCACCGCGTAGCCCGACACCCGGATCGTGAGCTGCGGGTACTTCTCCGGGTGCTTCATCGCGTCCTGCAGCGTTTCGCGGTTGAGCACGTTGATGTTGACGTGGAAGCCGCCGCTCGAGAAATAGGCGTCGAGCGCCGTTGACCCCGCGCGTGATGCGGTCCGCCTCGCTGCCGAGCGCGGCGGGCACCACCGACAGCGTCAGCGAGATGCCGTCCTCGGCGTCGTCGTACGGGATCTTGGCGACCGACATCAGCGCCGCGAGGGCGCCGTGCGTGTCGCGGCCGTTCGACGGATTCGCGCCGGGCGCGAAGGCCTCGCCCTTCTTGCGGCCGTCCGGCGTGTTGCCCGTCGCCTTGCCGTACACCACGTTGGACGTGATGGTGAGCACCGACTGGGTGTGGACCGCGTCGCGGTAGCTCGGGTACCTGCGGATCTTGTTCATCATCATCGACACGAGCAGCTTGGCGATGTCGTCCGCGCGGTCGTCGTTGTTGCCGAAGCACGGGAACTCGCCCTCGGTCTTGAAGTCGACGATGATCCCGCGCTCGTCGCGCACCGGCTTCACCTTGGCGTACTTGATCGCCGACAGGCTGTCGGCCGCGTGCGAGAGGCCGGCGATGCCGCAGGCGAGCGTGCGCAGGATGTCGCGGTCGTGCAGCGCCATCTCGATCGCCTCGTAGCAGTACTTGTCGTGCATGTAGTGGATGATGTTGAGCGCGTTGACGTACGTCTTCGCGAGCCAGTCCATCATCGGGTCGAGGCGGTCCATCACCTCGTCGTAGTCGAGCAGGTCGCCGGTGACCGGCGCGAGCTTCGGCCCGACCTGCTCGCCGCTCATTTCGTCGCGTCCGCCGTTCAGGGCGTAGAGCAGCGTCTTGGCGCAGGTTCACGCGCGCGCCGAAGAACTGCATCTGCTTGCCGACCCGCATCGCCGAGACGCAGCAGGCGATGGCGCAGTCGTCGCCCCACTTGGGCCGCATGAGGTCGTCGGACTCGTACTGGATGGCGCTCGTGTCGATCGACGTCTTGATCGCGAAGCGCTTGAAGCCGTCGGGCAGCCGCGGCGACCAGAACACGGTGATGTTCGGCTCGGGCGCCGGGCCGAGGTTGTAGAGGGTGTGCAGCATGCGGAACGCGCTCTTGGTGACGAGCGTGCGTCCGTCCTCGCCCTGTCCGCCCACGACCTCGGTGACCCACACCGGGTCGCCGGAGAAGAGCTGGTTGTACTCGGGGGCGCGCAGGAAGCGCACGATGCGCCACTTGATGACGAGGTCGTCGATGATCTCCTGCGCCTGCGACTCGGTCAGCTTGCCCTCGCGCAGATCGCGCTCGAAGTAGATGTCCCAGAACGTGGAGAGGCGCCCGGCCGACATCGCCGCCCCGTTCTGCTGCTTGATGGCGGCGAGATAGCCGAAGTAGGTCCACTGCACCGCCTCGCGGGCGTTCGTCGCCGGCCCGGAGATGTCGTAGCCGTAGCGCGACCCCATCTCCTTCAGCTCCTTGAGCGAACGGATCTGCTCGGCCAGCTCCTCGCGCAGGCGGATGATGTCCTCGGTCGAATGGCGGTCGTCGAGCTCGTGCTTCTCGCGCTCCTTGTCGGCGACGAGGAAGTCCACGCCGTAGAGCGCGACCCGGCGGTAGTCGCCGATGATGCGGCCGCGGCCGTACGCGTCCGGCAGGCCGGTGACGATCCCCGACGACCGGGCCTTGCGGATGTCCGGCGTGTAGGCGTCGAACACGCCGTCGTTGTGCGTCTTGCGGTACTTGGTGAAGATCTCGCCGAGGGCCGGGTCCGGCTTGTAGCCGTAGGACTCGAGGCTCGCCGCGACCACGCGCCAGCCGCCGAACGGCATGATCGCCCGCTTGAGCGGCGCGTCGGTCTGCAGGCCGACGATGATCTCGCGGTCCTTGTCGATGTAGCCGGGTGCGTGCGCGAGGATGCCGGAAGGCACCTGCGACACGTCGAGGATGCCCTTCTCGCGCTCCTTGGCGAGGAGCGGCTGCAGCTTCTTCCACATGCCCTTCGTGCGCTCGGTCGCGCCCTGCAGGAAGGCGCCGTCGCCCTCGTACGGGGTGTAGTTGCGCTGGATGAATTCGCGGACGTTGACGCGGCTCTGCCAGGTGCCGGGCGCGAAGCCGCGCCATGCGACTTCCCAGCGCTCGCTCGCGAGTTTCGGATTGGTCGCCATGAAACCTCCTTGCCGGTCGATCGGGCGCGACCGGACCGGGTCGCGCACCCTCTTCGCAGAACGTTATGCCCCGCGCGGAGCGGGGCAAATCCTACTTTGGTTGGATTCCGCTCCGCGCGGTGGTGCGACGCGTCCGGGGCCCTGAGGTCCCGGCCGGCGGATGGGAGGTTCGCCCCGGCGCTGCTACGGCTTGCCGGGCTCGACCTTCTGCCACGTCGAGTCCGGATCGAAGCGGATCATGCCGCTCGCGCGCGCGGCGGTATCGGGACCGAGGTCCTTCTCGTACACGACACCGTCGTGGCTCACGATGAACGTCATCACGCCGGTCTCGCCGTACTTGACCGGCCAGGCGACGACGGCGAAGCCGCCGATCATCCGCCCGCGCACGACGTAGTCGAAGGCGCCGCCCGGCGCGTTCTTCCCTTGCCCGGTGAGGATCTTGTAGCGGTAGCCGTAGTAGCCTGCATCGCCGCCGCTACCCGCCGCACGGGCGGCAGCCACGGCCGGTCCGAGCGGGCTCGATGGCTCGCCCGCCTTGGTCGGCCAGTACAGTCCGTCCTGCTTGCCCGACGAGCTCGTGAACTTGGTTGCGTATTCGAGGACGCCGTCGCCGTTGTGGTCCTTCCTGGCGTAGTCCTTTTCCGCATCGTAGATGGCGAGCATCACCTGCATCACTGCGAGCTCGTTCCGACCGATCCGGCGCAGACGCATCTCGTCGGCCCCGGCGCGGGTATCGAATCGCCAGCCCTGCGCGGTCTTGACGATCGGGATGGGCATGGTCCAGCCGTCGCCGCCCACGGCAATGACGGCCTTCGAGTCACCCTCCTGCTTGACCGCGTGCGACTTGGCCCACGCCGCGAGGAAGCGGTAGCGGCCCTCGGCACCGACCGGCGGGATGTACGTGCGGAAGTCCGCGCCGAGAAGCGCTCTCAACGCGTCTTCGTCGCTCGTCGCGACCGCGTCGCCGAACGCGTTCATCGCCGCGTCGGCTGAAGCGAAAGTCTTCTGCTGCGCGAAAGCAGCCGGCATCCAGCCAATGCAGAGCGCAAGCGCAGCAACAACAGCGGCAAAGCGGGTCGCCGCCGCCTTGCATGAGTGTCGATGTACGGTTCGCATCCTCGTCTCCCTAGCGCCTGCCGCCGCCACCACGACCACCGCCGCCGGCGCGCGCGCCGCCGCCACCTGCGCTCGGCCGCGCTCCGCCGCCCGCACCGGCACTCGGCCGCGCTCCGCCGCCGGCGCCCGCGCTCGGCCGTGCCCCTCCGCCGGCGCCCGCGCCTGCGCCGCCACCGCCGCGGTTCGCCATCGACTGATTGCTCGCCTGCCCGCGGTCGAAGTCGCGTTGCGAGGCTGCGCCGTTGCCGACGCCCTGGAATGCGTTGTCGCGCCCGCCGCCGCCTGCTCCGCCGGGTCCGCCGCGATCGCCGACACCGCCTGCTCCCCCGGTCCGCCGCGATCGCCGACACCGCCTGCTCCTCCCGGTCCGCCGCGATCGCCGACACCGCCTGCTCCTCCCGGTCCGCCGCGATCGCCGACCCCGCCTGCTCCTCCCGGTCCGCCGCGATCGCCGACGCCGCCTGCTCCCCCGGTCCACCGCGATCGCCAACGCCGCCTCGATCACCCGGCCCACCCCGATCACCAGGTCCGCCACGATCGCCGGGGCCGCCGTCGCGCCCTCGGTAGTCATTGCGCCGGTCGGCTCCCGGGACGTCCTTCCCGAACTTCTCGCGGCTCGCGTTATCGCGATACGCCACGCCCTTGCGATGGCTCGCGTCGTGCTGCCACTGGCCTCCGCCGCCCACGTTGGTGCGATTGAAGCTGCGGTCGATATTGGTAGCCCTGTTGACGTCGATGTTGACGTCGCCGCGCCCCCAGTTGCAGTTGCCGAAGAGCGCGCCCGCTGCCGCGATACCGACGCCCCAGGCGAAGCCGCGCGCGAGGTAGCCGCCCGGGTACCACACCGGGGACGGCGGCCAGTAGTACGGCGGATACGCCGGGTAGCCCCATGCGCCGTACACGACCGTCGGGTTGTACGCGGGGACGTAGATCATCTGGGGGTTCGCCGGTTCGATCTTGATCACCGTCTGCTGCGGCGCCGCCTGCTCGACGATCACCTTCTGCTGCTCGGTGGTCTGGAGGTTGCCCGACTGTTGCGCTTTCTGGCGCAGCCGCTGCACCGCGTCGAGCACCGCCTTCTGGTCGGCGAGGAACGCGTCGCCGAGCTTCTGCGTCCAGTCGAGCTTCTCGTTCATCGGCTCGAGGACCTGGGGGAAGGCGACGAGCGACTTCACGCTCACGTCCCAGGTCTGGCCCTCGACCGCCTTTCACGGCGGCGTCGCCCTTTACGTTGGGATTCGACTTCACCCACCGCGCGGCTTGTACGATCTCGAGCGGGTAGGTCGCCGCCATCAGCACCTGGGAGAGCAGATCGAATCGGGGTAGAGCGCGATCGGCGCCACCAGCGCCTCGATTTCCTCCGGCTTGAAGGTCGGCGGTTCGCCCTGCGCCCGCGCGACGGTTCCGGTCGCGGTGGCTACCGCGAGCAGGACGACAAAGAGGTGCCGGGCGAGAAGCTCGCTCCAGGATTTCATGCTCGATCCTCCTTCGCGCTGTCCGGGCCGCAACTTACAGCACGGCAATACCCGTACCCGCGCCGGGCATCGCGAATCATACTTTGGTCGGATTCCAACCTTCGCGGCGGTGGGCTGCACGCTTGATCGCAGCCGAAAGGACTTCGGCTTGCGTGCTTCAAAGCCATTACAGATCCAGCGTGACGTGCGCCACCCCCGCCTCCCGGTGCAGCGTCATGGCAAGACCGCATCGCTCGAACACCTTCAGCATCGGGGCGTTGTCGGCAAGGACCTCGGCGACCAGCACCTTGATTCCCGATTCGCGCGCGATGGCGACGAGGTGGCGCATCAGGCGCGTGGCGATGCCCAGTCCCTGGTGCGCGTCGTCCACCGCGAAGGCGACCTCGGCTCGGCCGGGCTCCGAGACGATGTACCGCCCGCCGCCCGCGATCACCCGCTGGCCGTGCTCCTCGAGCACCGCGACCAGCGCTACGTGACTCACGAAGTCGACGTTCAGGTAGAAGTCGAGCTCCTTCTCGCTGAACGTGCGCTTCGCCGCGAAGAACCGGCGGTAGCGCGATTCCTCGCTCGTGCGCTCCATGGCTGCGAGCATGCCCGCGCGGTCCGCGGGCCGCAGCGCGCGAATCTCGAGCTCGCGCCCGTCGCGCAGCGGTTCGACGGCGGAGTAGTCGGCCGGGTTCACAGGTTGCGCGCGCCGGGCAAGCTGGCACGCCGTCGCCCCGCCTCCTGCCGACTACATCGGCACATGGGCTGTCAGCGACCGGTTCTTCCAGTACATCCCGTTCAGGCGCCGCTGCACTGCGTACAGCGCTTCGCGGCCGCCCTCGTCGAACTCGAGGACGGCGCCGGGGCGTGACCCATCGCCGGGCTCGCGGGTAACCCGCGAGACCTCGAGCTTCGAGTACTTGCGCACCAACTCACGCAGCTCGTCGTCGGTCGTTTCGGGGTCGATGTTGGCGAGCCAGAGTTTCATGCCCTACTCCACGTCTACGGGTTGTCACACTGCGAGGCTAGGTTAGCAGGCCACATCTGGCAACCGGTTGATCCAACTCAAACCACCGGATTGACTCTATGCGAAAGTTGCATTGCAACATGAATCGGTGTTAGCGTCGCAATCCCCCGCCGTCCCCGCGCTTGCAGGAGCCTCACCATGGCAAACGAATCCCCCGTGACGCCCGGCCTCTGGCCGATGCCTCAAGCGGCCCAGGCCGCAACAGAATATCTGCTCGACGCATGGCAGCGCACGATCCTCACCTGGGATGTGCTGCGCGAGCGCGGCAACCAGTACCTCGAGCACGCGAAATCCGGCAACCCGCCGGTCCTCGTCTTCGACTACGAGACGGTGGTCGACGGCCGCGAGCTCGCGAAGCCCGCGAACTACGCGCTGGTGCGCGTCAAGCCGCCGGCCGGTTATCCGCCGGTCGATCCGAAGAAGCGCCCGTTCGTGGTCATCGATCCGCGCGCGGGTCATGGCCCGGGGATCGGCGGCTTCAAGATCGACAGCGAGATCGGGATCGCGCTCAAGGCCGGCCACCCGTGCTACTTCGTGATGTTCTATCCGCAGCCGGTGCCGGGCCAGACGATCGAGTCCGTCTGCTCCGCCGAGGCCCAGTTCATGCGCAAGGTGAACGAGCTGCATCCGGACGCGGAAGGCAAGCCGTTCGTCATCGGCAACTGCCAGGGCGGCTGGGCGCTGCATGATGCTCGCCGCGCTCGCGCCGAAGCTCGTCGGCCCGATCCTGCTCGCCGGCTCGCCGATCTCCTACTGGGCAGGCGTGGCCGGCAAGAACCCGATGCGCTACTCGGGCGGTCTGCTCGGCGGCACCTGGATGGCTTCGATGGCAGGCGACCTCGGCCACGGCAAGTTCGACGGCGCCTATCTCGTCAACAACTTCGAGAACCTCAACCCGTCCAACACCTACTGGACCAAGCTGTACAACCTCTACGCCAAGGTCGACACCGAGGGCGAGCGCTTCCTCGAGTTCGAGAAATGGTGGGGCGGCCACTACCTCATGAACAAGGAAGAGATGGAGTGGATCTCGCAGAACCTCTTCGTCGGCAACAAGCTCGCCGTCGGGGAGGTCGAGTCGTTCGACGGCCAGCACCGGGTCGACATCCGCAACATCCGCTCGCCGATCGTCGTGTTCGCCTCCTGGGGCGACAACATCACCCCGCCGCAGCAGGCGCTCGACTGGATCCCGGACCTCTATCGCAGCGTCGACGAGATCCGCCTCAACGAGCAGACGATCGTCTACTGCCTGCACGAGAAGATCGGCCACCTCGGCATCTTCGTCTCGGCCGGCGTGGCGAAGCGCGAGACCGCCGAGCTCGCCAGCGCGCTCGAGCTGATCGATACGCTCCCACCGGGGCTGTACGAGGCGGTCATCACCGACACGAAGCCCGACATGCCGGGGATCGAGTACGTCGACGGGCGCTATCTCATCCAGTTCGCGCCGCGGACGATCGACGACATCCTGAAGCTCGACGACGGCCGCAAGGACGAGCAGGCGTTCGAGGTCGTCAACCGCGTGTCGCAGATCAACCAGGGCCTCTACGACACGTTCGCTTCGCCGATCGTCAAGGCGATGTCGAACGAAGCGACCGCGCGCGTGCTGCGCGACACGAATCCGGCGCGGCTCGAGCGGTGGTTCTTCTCGGATCTCAACCCGTGGATGCTCTGGGTCAAGTCGATGGCCGAGACGGTGCGCGCGAATCGCCGGCCGGTCTCGCCGGACAACCCGCTCGTCAAGGTCGAGCGCGACGTCTCGGACCAGATCGAGCAGGCGCTCGACCAGTACCGCGACGTGCGCGACGACATGTCCGAGCGGATGTTCAAGGCGATCTACGAGTCGCCCTGGCTCGCGGCGGCGGTCGGCGTCGAAGCCGGTAGCCTCGGGCGCCGCGGCCCGAAGTCGGCGGGGTGGGAGCAGGACGAGCTGAAGCGCCTCAAGCGCAAGGAGCTCGAGTCGCACATCGAGGAAGGGACGCTGCTCGACGCCTGGGCGCGGCTGCTGATCTACGTGCGGCCGGAGGGCGGCGCCGTCGACGAGCGGCCCGTTCAACATGGTCCGCCGCATGATCGAGGAGCTGAAGCCGGAGAACGTGCCCGTCGCTCGCCGCGCTGAAGGCCGCGATCAAGCAACAGGCGTTCGTGCTCGCGCTCGACGAGGAGCGCGCGATCGCGGCGCTGCCGAAGCTCGCGCCCGAGATGCGCCACCGCCGCCAGGGCTTCGACGCCGCGCGGCTGGTCATGAAATCGCGCGGCGAGCTGACGCCCTCACCAGGAGGAACGCTTCCGCCGGGTCGCGAGCATCCTCGGTCTCGATACCCCCGTACAGGAGCTCAAGTCCGCATGAGCCACGAAAAATATCAGCGGCTGATCGAGGCCGCGAAGGCGGTCAAGCCGGTGACCGTGGCGGTCGCGCACCCCTGCGACGAGAGTTCGCTCGCCGGCGCGGTCGACGCCGCGAAGCTCGGGCTGATCAAGCCCATCCTCGTCGGACCGAAGGCGAAGATCGAAGCCGTGGCGAAGCAGTTCAAGCTCGACATCTCGGGCTACGAGCTGGTCGATGCGCCGCACAGCCACGCCGCGGCGGCGGCTGCGGTCGAGCTGGTGCGGGCAGGCAAGGCCGAGGCGCTGATGAAGGGCAGCCTGCACACCGACGAGCTGATGGCCGAGGTGGTGCGGAAAGACACGGGCTTGCGCACCGCGCGCCGCATCAGCCACTGCTTCGTGATGGACGTGCCGGGCCATCCCGACGCGCTGATCATCTCGGACGCGGCGGTGAACATCGCCCCGACGCTCGAGGAGAAGGTCGACATCGTGCAGAACGCCATCGACCTCGCGCGCGCGCTGCGCGCCCCGGAGGTGCGGGTCGCGATCCTGTCGGCGATGGAGACGGTGAACCCGAAAGTGCCGTCGACCGTCGAAGCGGCGGCACTGTGCAAGATGGCCGATCGGGGCCAGATTACCGGCGGCATTCTCGACGGCCCGCTTGCGCTCGACAACGCGATCAGCCCCGAGGCGGCGGCGATCAAGAAGATCGTCTCGCCGGTCGCGGGGCGCGCGAACGTGCTGATCGTGCCCGATCTCGAGGCCGGCAACATGCTGGCGAAGAGTCTCTCGTTCCTGGCGAAGGCGGACTCGGCGGGCATCGTGCTCGGCGCGAAGGTGCCGATCATCCTCACGAGCCGCGCCGACTCGGTGATCGCGCGGCTCGCCTCGTGCGCGGTGGCGGTGCTCGTCGTCCAGGCGCGGCGCGAGAGCGCGGCAAAGGCGATCGCGTGACTGAAGCGATCCTCGTCCTCAACGCCGGCTCCTCGAGCATCAAGTTCTCGCTGTTCGCGGAGCGCAGCCCCGAGCTCGCGCTCGTGGCCGGCGGGCAGGTCGAGGGCATCTACACCACGCCGCGTTTCGTCGCGAAGGACGCCGCCGGCAAGCCCGCGGGCGAGAAGCGGTGGGAGCCCGGCTCCAAGCTCGGGCACGACGGCGCGCTCGCGCACATCCTCGACTGGCTCAAGGCGACGCACGGCGCCGATCACCGGCTCGCGGCCGTCGGTCACCGCGTCGTGCATGGCGGCACCGACTACGCCGCCCCGGTTCGCCTGGACGCCGCGGTCGTCGCGAAGCTCGAGAAGCTCGTGCCGCTCGCGCCCCTGCACCAGCCGCACAACCTCGCGCCGATTCGCGTCCTTCTCGAGCGCAGGCCGGAGCTGCCGCAGGTCGCCTGCTTCGATACCGCGATGCACCGCTCCAACCCGCCGCTCGCACAGATGTTCGCGTTGCCGAAGGAGCTGACCGACGCCGGCGTGCGGCGTTACGGCTTCCACGGGCTGTCCTACGAGTACATCGCCTCCGCGCTGCCGCGCTACGACGAGCGCGCCGCGCGCGGCAAGACCGTCGTGCTGCATCTCGGCAACGGGGCGAGCATGTGCGCGCTGGATGCCGGCAAGAGCGTCGCGAGCACGATGGGTTTCACCGCGGTCGACGGACTGCCGATGGGGACCCGCTGCGGTGCCATCGATCCCGGGGTAATCCTGTACCTGATGGACGAGCGCAAGCTGGACGCGCGGGCGATCGAGAAGCTGATCTACACGCAGTCGGGCCTGCTGGGCGTGTCCGGGGTGTCGAGCGACATGCGGGCGCTGCTCGAGTCGTCCGAACCGCAGGCGAAGCTCGCGGTGGATCTCTTTCTCTACCGGATCGGCCGCGAGCTCGGTTCGCTCGCCGCAGCGCTCGGCGGCCTCGATGCGATCGTCTTCACCGCCGGCATCGGCGAGCACGCGGCGCCGATCCGCGAGCGGGTCTGCCGGCAGGCGGCCTGGCTCGGCGTCGAGCTCGACCCGACGGCGAACGCGAAGCACGGTCCGCGCATCAGCACGGCCGTCGAGCCGGATCGCCGGCGTGGGTGATCCCGACCAACGAAGAGCTGATGATCGCGCGGCACACGCGCGACCTGCTCGCGAAAGAGCTGACGACCATGGCACAAGCCCACAACCCCGTTCTCGCCGGCAAGAAGGCGCTGGTGATCGGCATCGCGAACGAAAACTCGATCGCGTACGGCTGCGCGAGCGCGTTCCGCGCGCTCGGCGCGGACCTCGCGATCACCTACCTCAACGAGAAGGCGCGGCCGCACGTCGAGCCGCTCGCCAAGGCGCTCGCCGCGCCGATCTTCCTGCCGCTCGACGTCCAGCGCGCGGGCGAGCTCGAGGCCGTGTTCGAGGCGATCCGGAAGCAGTGGGGGCGCCTCGACATCCTGGTGCACTCGATCGCGTTCGCGCCGAAGGAGGACCTCCAGGGCGGCCTTCTCGACTGCTCGGCCGAGGGCTTCAAGGTGGCGATGGACGTGTCCTGCCACTCGTTCGTGCGCATGGCGAAGCTCGCCGCGCCGCTGATGACCGAGGGCGGCGCGATGTTCGCGATGAGCTACCACGGCGCGCAGAAGGTGGTGCCGAACTACAACGTGATGGGCCCTGTGAAGGCCGCGCTCGAGGCGTCCTGCCGGTACCTCGCGTACGAGCTCGGGCCGAAGGGCATCCGCGTGCACCCGATCTCGCCCGGGCCGCTCAAGACCCGCGCCGCGTCCGGGCTGAAGGACTTCGACCTGCTCCTCAACGAGGCCGCGAGCCGCGCGCCGGTGGGCGAGCTCGTCGACATCGACGACGTCGGCTACGCGTGCGCCTATCTCGCGACGCCCTATGCGCGCCGCATGACCGGGCAGACGCTCTACGTCGACGGCGGCGTGAACATCATGGGCTGAACCCGGCAGTCGCGGGGACCGGCGCGCATCGCGCCGCCGCTACTGCATGCTCTTGCGGACTTCGACCAGCACCGCGTCGAACGCGTCGACGCGGATGAAGCCGACCCGCGGAAACTCGAGGTCGAGGATCACGTACACCGCGCCGGCGACCGCGAAGGCGAACGTGGCCATGTGGATCCAGTCGCGCTTCTTGGCCGCAGCCATCGCGTCCCCGGCGAGGAGCGCGCTGAGCAGCGCGAGTCCGCAGAGAAGCACGAAGATGATCACCGGGCGGATGCGTCTGCGCCGCCATCGTGCGCGTGGTCGTGATGTCGATCATCTGATTGAGCGCCGGCAGGACCAGCACCGCGGTCGGCGTCCCCGCGGAGGACGCAACCGCTTTCGCCCAGATCTCCTGCTGGAGTCGGGTCGCACGCGCGAGATCGACGTTCGCGGCCTCGAGGTCCGGCAACGCCCGGTAGGCCGCGAGACGCGCATCGAGATAGCGGCGGAAGCTTCTCCCGCATCTCGCCCTGCGCTGCGGCCGGCAGCAGATCGATGCGCAGATAGGCCGTGCCGATCGCGTTCGCCTCTTCGACGATGAGCTTGCGGCGCTCGTCGAACCGGGACGCCGCCCCGGAGAAGGTGAAAGCGAGCAGCAGGCCGAGCAGCGCGAAGATCGCGCCGTCCACGACGCCCGCGCCGGCGCGCGCGCCTTCCGGATCCCGCGCCGCGCGCCGCAGAGCGAACCGGCGGCCGAGCTCCTGCAGGATCACCATCGCGGCAAGAAGGCCGACGGCCAGCAGCAGCGCTTTAAGCGTGAAAGTCATACGGCAATGGGCACCGAGGGGACCGCTTCGCGCCCCGGAGGAGTCGACCCCGAGTCAGCTCAAGTGGTGTGGCGCGCCCGGCAGGAGTCGAACCTGCGACCTTTGGCTTCGGAAACCAACACTCTATCCAACTGAGCTACGGGCGCGCGATCGAAGCGGGGCGGATTCTACCGCAACGCCTTGGCCGGCCCCGGGGCAGGCGGCTATAATCGCGGGCCTTCCGCCCCTACCCACCTCAAGGTCGCGACGATGCAAGACGCCGGCTTCGAACACGCCCACTCCTCGCCGATCAAGACCTGGCAGCAGCTCGTCGTCGTCGTCGCGCTCGCGTTCGTGATCCCGGTGATCGGCATCATCCTGCTGACGCAGTTCATCACGAGCGACCGGAAGGCCGACCCGGCGACGCTCGCGCCGGAGGCGGTCGCGGCGCGCATCCAGCCCGTCGCCCGCGTCGTGTTCGCCGACGCCACCGCCCCCGCGGGCACGCTCAAGTCCGGCGAGGAAACCTACAAGGCCGTCTGCGCGGCCTGTCATGGGCAAGGGATCGCGGGCGCGCCCAAGGTGGGAGACAACGCGGCGTGGGCGCCGCACCTCAAGACCGGGCTCGCCGCCCTCGTGAAGAACGCGATCAACGGCGTACAGAGCCCGAAGGGCGTGATGCCGCCGCGCGGCGGGAACCCGTCGCTCTCCGACTGGGAATTGACTGCCGCGATCGTCTACATGGCGAACCAGTCGGGCGCGAGCTTCAAGGAGCCACCGAAGCCTGCGGCAGCAGCCGCGACCGCTGCCGCCGCGCCGGCAGGAGCGGCAGCTCCGGTCGCCGCAGCCGCGCCGGCCGCTGCGCCGACGCAGGTCGCTGCCGCCGCCGCGCCGGCCGCAGCTCCCGCTGCCGCCGATGCGGGCGCGCTGCTGCAGAAGAACGGCTGCCTCGCGTGCCACGCGATCGACAAGAAGGTCGTCGGGCCGTCCTACAAGGACGTCGCCGCGAAATTCGCCGCCGACAAGAACGCGGCCACGGAACTCGCGCAGAAGGTAAAGGGCGGCAGCGTCGGGGTCTGGGGTCAGGTGCCGATGCCACCGAACCCGCAGGTGAGCGACGCCGATCTGCAGGTGATGTTGAAATACATCCTCGCCCTGAAGTAGCGCGTCACCCCATACCGCCGCGCGGACAGAACAACACGACGCCGCGCGGCGATCACCGAAGGAGGACCACATGCTTCGCCGTTCGCTACTGCGGCTCGCCGCCGCTTCCGTCGTCGCCGCCGCGCTCGCCGCGCCCGCGGCCGCGCAATATCCGAACCGCCCGATCACGCTCATCGTGCCGTGGGGCGCGGGCGGCGGCACCGACGCCACCGCGCGCATCCTCGCGGCCATCATGGAGAAGGAGCTGAAGCAGCCGGTCAACGTCGTGAACCGCACCGGCGGCAGCGGCGTCGTCGGCCATTCGGCGATCGCCGAGGCGCCGCCCGACGGCTACACGCTCGGTCTCATCACCGTCGAGATCGGCATGATGCACTGGCAGGGGCTCACCAAGCTCACGGGCGCTTCCTACACGCCGCTCGGGCTCGTGAACGCCGATCCGGCGGGCTTGCAGGTGCGGATCGACTCCCCGTACAAGACGGCGAAAGAGCTCGTCGACGCGATCAAGGCGAACCCGGGCAAGCTCAAGTCGTCGGGCACCGGCCAGGGCGGCATCTGGCACCTCGCGATCGCCGGGATGCTGAAGAGCCTCAACGTCGATCCCGCCGCCACCCCGTGGGTGCCGTCGAACGGCGCAGCGCCCGGGCTGCAGGATCTCGTCGCCGGCGGCGTGGACATCGTCCCGTGCTCGATCCCCGAGGCGCGCGCGCTGATCGACGCCGGCAAGGTGAAGAGCCTCGCGATCATGGACGCCAACCCGCCGTCGCTCTACCCGAACGTACCGCCGCTGAAGACCGCGCTCGGCATCGACTGGTCGATAGCGGCATGGCGCGGCATGGCGGCGCCGAAGGGCATTCCGAAGGACGTGGAGGCGCGGCTCGTCGCCGCGGTGAAGAGCGCCTACGACTCGAAGGAGTACAAGGACTTCATGGCGAGCCGCGGCTTCGGCGTGATCTACATGCCGCCGGCCGAGTTCGCGAAGTACATGGAGAAGTCGTCGAACGACCTCGGCGCCACGATGAAAGCCGTCGGGATCGTGAAGTGATGCGCTAGGGCGCGCCGTCCCGGGAGGCGCCGGGACGGCTTCCACCCATGAGAGTCAACGACGCCATCGTCGGCGCCTGCCTGATCGCGCTGGCGGTCGCGATCCTCGTCCACATCCAGGGCTACCCGCTCATCCCGGGGCAGAAGTACGGCCCCGCGCTCTTCCCCGGCGTGATCGCGGTCGGCTTCATCGCCACCGGCGCGATTCTCGTCGTGCGCGGGCTGCGCCAGGGCGCGCCGCTCGTCGTCCCCGGGCCGTGGCTGCGCCGCCCGGCGCTGGTCACGAATTTTCTCGCGGTCTGCGCGGCGCTCGTCTTCTACGTCGTCGCCGCGGACCCGCTCGGCTTCGTCATCGCTTCGATCGTGTTTCTCGGCGTGCTGCTCCTCAAGTTCGGCGTGCGCCTATGCGGTCGCGCTCCCGGTCGCGATCGTGGCGACGCTCCTGATGCACACGCTGTTCTACAAGGTGCTGCGCGTTCCGCTGCCGTGGGGCGTGCTCGAGCGATTCGCGTGGTGACATGACCGCGCTCGCGACCGCGTTCGGGCTCGTCTTCGACCCGTACACGATCTTCGTCATCCTGCTCTCGGCGCTGTTCGGCCTCTTCGTCGGCGCGGTGCCGGGCCTCACCGCGACGATGGCGACCGCGCTGCTCGTGCCGGTGACCTTCTTCATGGCGCCGGTGCCGGCCATCGCCTCGATCGTGACCGCGACCGCGATGGCGATCTTCTCCGGCGATATCCCCGGCGCGCTGATGCGCATCCCCGGCACACCGGCCTCCGCGGCATACACCGACGAGTCGTACGCGATGACGCGGAACGGCCACGCCGAGACGGTGCTCGGCGCCGACCTCGTGTTCTCGGTGATCGGCGGGATCTTCGGCACCATCGTCCTCGTCGTGGCTGCGCCGTCGCTCGCGGAGGTCGCGCTCAAGTTCAGCTCGTTCGAGTACTTCTGGCTGGTGCTCCTCGGGCTCGCGTGCGCGGTGATCATTTCGATGGGCGACACTGTGAAGGGCGTCGTGTCGCTGCTCGCGGGGCTGCTGATCAGCTCGATCGGCCTCGACAATCCGGCCGGCTACCCGCGATTCACCTTCGGCTCGATCGAGCTGCTCGGCTCGGTCGGATTGATCCCGATGATGATCGGGATGTTCGCGGTGTCGGAGATCCTTCGCTATGCCGTCACGACCGACGAGCATGCGGAGATGTTCCGCAAGCAGATCGGCAACGTGTTCCGCGGGATGTGGGGCCTGTGCAAGCAATATCCGTGGTCGGTCCTGCGCGGGAGCGTGCTCGGGACCGCGATCGGCGCGCTCCCCGGCGCCGGCGCGGACATCGCCGCGTGGATGTCGTACGCCATGTCCAAGAAGTTCTCCCGGACGCCCGAGAAGTTCGGCACCGGGCACGTAGAGGGGATCGTCGAGGCCGGCGCGGCCAACAACAGCGCGCTCGCCGGCGCGTGGATCCCGGCGCTCGTGTTCGGCATTCCGGGCGACTCGATCACCGCGATCGTGATCGGCGTCCTCTACATCAAAGGCATGAACCCCGGACCGACGATCTTCATCAACAACCCGGAAAACATCTACGCGGTGTTCATCGTGTTCTTCCTCGCCAACCTGCTGATGATCCCGCTCGGGTGGGCGTGCATCAAGGCGGCGCGACGGATCCTCGACGTGCCGCGCAACGTGCTCATGCCGATCATCCTGCTGTTCTGCGTCGTCGGCGCATTCGCGATCAACAACACGCTGTTCGCGGTGACCGTGATCCTGGTGTTCGGGGTGGTCGCGTACTTCATGGAGGAGAACGGCTACCCGGTCGCGCCGGCCATCCTCGGCCTGATCCTCGGCACGATGCTGGAGGAGAACTTCGTCAGCTCGATCATCAAGGCCGACGGGCGGTTCCTCGCCTTCTTCGAGCGGCCGATCGCGGGCTTCCTCGGCGTCCTGACGGTCGCCGTCTGGGTGTGGCCGCTCGTGAAGTGGCTGAGGTCACGGGACCGGGCGCCCGCGACCGCGTAGCGGGTCGAAAAAAAGGCGCGGGCGTCGGGGTGGGACCCTGGGCTAGAATTACCATCCGCTCCGGCCCCGCCATCCTCCCCGAGACCGCGACGACTCGACCATGATTCCTGCCCTCACGACCCCGGTGCAAGGACCGCTTGCCGACCTCGAGCGGCGCATACTGGAGGCGAGCGTCGCCGTCGAGCACTGGTTCAGAACGCAGTGGCAGGAGCACACGCCGCCGTTCTACTCGTCGGTCGACCTCCGCAACTCGGGATTCAAGCTCGCGCCGGTCGACACCAATCTCTTCCCCGGCGGGTTCAACAACCTGAACCCGCAGTTCATGCCGCTCGCGGTGCAGGCGACGATGACGGCGATCGAGCGCATCTGTCCGGACGCGCGGCGCGTCCTGATCATTCCGGAGAACCACACCCGCAACCAGTATTACCTCCAGAACGTCGCGCGGCTGCGCACGATCGTGCGCCAGGCGGGGCTCGAAGTGCGGATCGGCACGCTGATCCCGGAGATCAAGGCGCCGACGGAGGTCGCCGTCACCGATAACGCGCCGCTCGTGCTCGAGCCCCTCCTGCGGCAGGGGAGCCGGCTCGGCCTCGCGGACTTCGATCCCTGCACGATCCTCCTCAACAACGATCTGTCGGCGGGCGTCCCGCCGATCCTCGAAGGCCTGAGCGGGCAATGGGTGCTCCCGCCGCTCCACGCCGGATGGGCGGTGCGGCGCAAGTCGCACCACTTCGGGCGCTACGAGCGGGTGGCGAACGAATTCGCGAAGCTCCTCGCCATCGACCCGTGGCTGATCAACCCGTATCTCGCGCGCTGCGGCGAGGTGAACTTCAAGGAGAAGAGCGGCGAGGAGTGCCTGGCGGCCAACGTCGCGGCGCTGCTGCCGCTGATCCGCGCGAAGTATCTCGAGTACGGCATCAAGGAGGAGCCCTACGTCGTGATCAAGGCCGATGCCGGCACCTACGGCATGGGCATCATGATGGCGAAGAGCCCCGACGACGTGCGCGGCCTGAACCGCGACGCGCGGAAGAAGATGGCGGTCGTGAAAGAGGGGCTCGAGGTGCACGAGGTGATCATCCAGGAAGGCGTGCACACCTTCGAGACGGTGAACGATGCGGTCGCCGAGCCGGTGGTGTACATGATCGACCGCTACGTGATCGGCGGCTTCTACCGCGTGCACACGAGCCGCGGCAAGGACGAGAACCTGAACGCACCCGGCATGCACTTCGAGCCGCTCGCGTTCGACAACTGCTGCACCCAGCCGGACCACTTCGCGAACCCGGACGCGACGCCGAACCGCTTCTACGCCTACGGGGTCGTCGCACGGCTCGCGGCGCTGGCGGCCGCGATCGAACTGGAAGAGACCGCCCCCGCAGAGCAGTGAAGGGGGAAGGAGGAAGGGGGAAAGGCGAGGACCCGCTTTTCCCTCTCTCCCTTCTCCCTGCCCCTTTCCGCCGATGAGAATCCTCTTCATCCTCGACCCGCTGCCGTCGCTCACGACCTACAAGGACACCTCGTTCGCGATGATGGTCGAGGCCGCGAAGCGCGGCCACGAGATCCACTACGCGCCGCAGGAAGGGTTGATGTGGAAGGGCGGGCGGGTGATCGGCGAGCACTGCCGCCTGCATCTCCTCAACGCCGAGAAGTACCTCGGCAACCCGGCGCTGCACGACGAGGACTGGTACCGGCTCGAGCTGCCGCCGCACGAGACGCCGCTCACCGGGTTCGACGTGGTGCTGATGCGCAAGGACCCGCCGTTCGACCTCGAGTACGTTACGAGCACCTGGCTCCTCGAGATGGCCGCGCGCGAGGGCGCCCGCGTGTTCAACGATCCCGGCGCGATCCGCGACCACAGCGAGAAGCTCACCATCGCCCAGTTCCCCCAGTTCATGGTGCCGACGATCGCGACGCGGCTCGAGGGCCAGCTGCAGCGGTTCATCGACGCGCACGCCGACGTCATATTGAAGCCGCTCGAGGGCCACGGCGGCGCGAGCGTCTTCCGCGTGACCGACCGCGACGCGAACCGCAACGTCATCATCGAGACGCTTACCGGGCACGGGACACGCTCGATCATGGCGCAGCGCTACATCCCCGAGATCCGCGACGGCGACAAGCGCGTGCTGCTGATCGCGGGGCAGCCGGTGCCGTACGCCCTGGCCCGCATCCCGAAGCCGGGCGAGTCGCGCGGCAATCTCGCCGCCGGGGGCACCGGCGTTGCCCGGCCGCTGACCGCGCGCGACCGGGAGATCGCGGAGGCCCTCGGCCCGGTTCTCTCGGGCCGCGGCCTGCTCCTCGTCGGGCTCGACGTGATCGGGGACTGGCTCACCGAGGTCAACGTCACCAGCCCCACCTGCTTCCAGGAAATCGCCCAGCAGACCGGCTTCGACGTCGCCGGGATGTTCTTAGATGCCCTCGAATCCGCCGTCGCCGCCGGGCCGGGGAGCCGCTCGGCCGCCCGGGCTTCAAAGTAGCGCCTCTGCGGCAAGTTCTTCCTTGGCGCCGCGGCGCCTTGGTGGTTCAATGGGTTAGGCGCGCCAGCCCCCGCCTGAAGCGTTAAACTCCGCCATACCGTCTTGCAGCAGTAGTCCGTCCATGGTCGGTATCCTGATCGTCGCGCACGGCGCGTTCGGCGAAGCGCTGATCCACTGCGCGAGCCACGTGCTCGGTCGGCGGCCGTTGCGGGTACGGCAGCTCGGCGTTACGGTGCACGACGACCCTGACGCGATCCTGCCGCAGGCCCAGGATCTGGTGCGGCAGCTCGACGAAGGCGACGGCGTGCTCGTGCTGACGGACGTGATCGGCGCCACCCCCTCGAACATCGCCGCGCGCCTGTCGGTGGCGGGGAAGGTGGAGGTCGTCGGCGGGGCCAGCCTGCCGATGCTGATCCGCGCGCTGACCTACCGCGCGCAGCCGCTGAGCGCGGTCGTCGACAAGGCGGTCAGCGGCGGCCGCGAGGGCGTGGTGCATCTCGGCGCGGGCAAAGCGCATGCCGCAACGGGAAGTTGAGATACAGAACAAGCTCGGCCTGCACGCGCGGGCGGCCGCGAAGGTGACGCAGGTGGCGAGCAAGTTCGGCGCCGACGTCTGGCTGTCGCGGAACGGGCGGCGCGTGAACGCGAAGAGCATCATGGGCGTGATGATGCTCGCCGCAGGCAAGGGCAGCCGGATCGGGATCGAGACCGCGGGCGCCGACGCCGACGCGGCGCTCGAGGCGCTGGCGACGCTGGTGAACGACAAATTCGGCGAAAGCGAGTAAAGGGTGGCGGGCGATGGGGAAGCCTGAAGTCGCGACGGTAGAGGCGGCGCTCGGCAAGCAGACGGGCGCGAGCTTCACGCTGCACGGCGCCGGCGTGTCGGGCGGCATCGCCATCGGCTACGCCCACCTCATCACGAGCGCGCGGCTCGAGGTCGCGCATTACGAGATCGCGCGCGAGGAGATCGACGCCGAGATCGTGCGCTTCGACGCGGCGGTGGAGCAGGTGCGCGGCGAGCTGATCGGCCTGCACGCGGCGGTGCCAGCGGACGCGCCCGCCGAGATGGGCGCGTTCCTCGACCTGCACCTGATGATCCTCAACGACTCGATGCTCTCGGTCGCGCCGCGCGAGCTGATCCGCACCCGCCGCTGGAACGCCGAGTGGGCGCTGGTGCACCAGATGGAGATCCTGGTCCACCGCTTCGAGGAGATCGAGGACGCCTACCTGCGCGAGCGGAAAGCCGACGTCCAGCAGGTGGTCGAGCGCGTGCTGAAGGGCATGCTCGGCACCGGGCACACGCCCTCCCCGCCGGAGCACGAGGAGAACATCATCGTCGTCGCGCACGACTTCTCGCCGGCGGACATGATCCTCTTCAAGCAGCACCAGTTCGCCGGCTTCGTGACCGACGTCGGCGGCGTCACCTCGCACACCGCGATCGTCGCGCGCAGCCTCAACCTCCCGGCGATCGTCGGCCTGCACCACGCGCGGCAGATGATCCGCGAGGGCGAGCTCCTGGTCGCCGACGGTTCGGCCGGCGTGCTGATCGTCAACCCCGATCGGCAGGTGCTCGCCGAGTACCAGCTCCGCCAGGGCCAGTTCGAGCTCGAGCGGCAGAAGCTGAAGCGTCTCAAGACGACGCCCGCGGCGACGCTGGAGGGCGTCCCGGTCGAGCTCCAGGCGAACATCGAGCTGCCCGAGGACGTCGAGCAGGCGCTCGACGTCGGCGCGATGGGGGTCGGCCTGTTCCGGAGCGAGTTCCTGTTCCTCAACCGCGACGACCTGCCCGACGAGGACGAGCAGTTCGAGGCCTACCGTCAGGTCGTCCAGGCGATGGCCGGGCGTCCGGTCACGATCCGCACGCTCGACCTCGGCGCCGACAAGACGATCAACGGCGAGCAGTTCGCCGGTCCGAACCCGGCGCTGGGCCTGCGCGCGATCCGATTCTGCCTCGCCGAGCCGCAGATGTTCCTCACCCAGCTCCGCGCGATCCTGCGCGCGTCCCACTACGGCAAGGTGCGGCTGCTCGTGCCGATGATCTCGCACGCGCACGAGATCGACCAGGTGCTGCACTACGTCGCCGTGGCGCGGGACACGCTGACGCACGACGGCATCCCGTTCGACCCAGGGGTGCCGGTCGGCGGCATGATCGAGGTGCCGGGGGCGGCGCTCGCGGTCGGCGGCTTCATAAGGAAGCTTGCGTTCCTGTCGATCGGCACCAACGACCTGATCCAGTACACGCTCGCGATCGACCGCACCGACGACAACGTCGCGCACCTGTACGATCCGCTGCATCCCGCGGTGCTGTTCCTGGTCGCCCACACGATCCGCGCGGCGAACAAGGCCGGCGTGCCGGTCGCCGTCTGCGGCGAGATGGCGGGCGAGCTCGAGCTGACGCGACTGCTGCTCGGCCTCGGCCTGCGCCAGTTCTCGATGCATCCGGCGCAGCTGCTGGCGGTGAAACAGCAGGTGCTGCGGTCGTCGATTCCCGAGGTCGAGGCGCTGGCGCAGCGGATTCTGCGCTCGGAAGAGGCCGACCGCACACGCGGTCTGCTTGCGAGGCTCAATGCCTAACAGGAGTAACGAAGTGCTACGCGAAATCACCGGGGTGACCCAGGACACGGCCGGGCATACCCGGCGCTGGTTCCACGACGACTTCTTCGACCTCTTCGTACGGCAGGACCGCGACGGCGAGATCGTCGCGCTCGAGCTGTGCTACGGCGTCGGCCACGCGGAGCGGGCGCTCGTGTGGAAGAAGGGGCTCGGCCACTTCCACGACGGGCCGGAGGCGCCGCCGATCGACTCCGAGGACCTGGCGGCGCGCTTCGCCCGGGAGTGCGGCGAGGTGCCGCACCGGATCTCGACCTCGGTGCTGCGCGCCATCAAGGACTTCCCGCAACTCGAGCGGCTCGCCGTCGCCCGGCGGCGCAAGTACCGCCGCGAGAACTGGCAGGAGCAGTAGCGAACGCCGCCCCCCTGACTGCGGAGGGCTGTCGTACAATCCCCTCCTGATCGCGCCGATTTGACACTTCAGCTTGCGGGCGCGGGTCCAGCCTTGGGGCGGGACTGAAATTCTGCTAAAGCGAGGGTTCAAGACCCGTTCGGCAGACGCGAGCTGAACGGGTTTTTGTTTTATGGGTCCAGACGACACGAATCTCCCCCGCTCGGTCGGCGTCGCGACGCCGCGCCGGCTGCGCTTCGCGCAGCCGCTCCGCCTGAGGAGCGGCGCCACGCTCGACGCGTACGACCTCGTCTTCGAGACCTACGGGCGCCTCAACGCGGCGCGCTCCAACGCGGTCCTGGTCTGCCACGCGCTGAATGCCTCCCACCACGTCGCCGGCTACTACGCCGACGACCCCGGCAACATCGGCTGGTGGGACAACATGATCGGCCCGGGCAAGCCGCTCGACACCGACCGGTTCTTCGTCGTCGGCGTGAACAACCTCGGCGGCTGCTTCGGCTCGACCGGTCCGGCGTCGACCAACCCCCGCACCGGCAAACCCTACGGATCGAGCTTCCCGGTGGTGACCGTCGAGGACTGGGTCGAAGCGCAGGCGCGGCTCGCCGACCGGCTCGGCATCCCGTGCTGGGCGGCGGTGATGGGCGGGAGCCTCGGCGCAATGCAGGCGCTGCAATGGACGCTGTCCTACCCGATGCGCATCCGGCACGCGCTCGTGATCGCCGCCGCGCCGCGGCTCTCGGCCCAGAACATCGCGTTCAACGAGATCGCCCGCCAGGCGATCACCACCGATCCCGACTTCCATGGCGGCGACTACTACGAGCACGGCGTCGTGCCGAAGCGGGGGCTGCGCATCGCGCGGATGCTCGGCCACGTCACCTATCTCTCCGACGACGCGATGATGGAGAAGTTCGGCCGCGTGCTGCGCTCGGGAAAGCTCGGGTTCCATTTCGGCATCGACTTCGAGGTCGAGTCGTACCTGCGCCACCAGGCGGACAAGTTCTCGGAGTATTTCGACGCGAACACCTATCTCCTCATCACCCGCGCGCTCGACTACTTCGATCCGGCCGCCGAATGCAGCGGCGACCTCGCCGCGGCGCTCGCGCCGGCGAAGGCGAAGTTCCTCGTGGTCTCGTTCACCTCCGACTGGCGGTTCGCGTCCGCCCGCTCGCGCGAGATCATCAAGGCGCTCCTCGACAACCGGCGCGACGTCGCCTACGCGGAGATCGACGCTCCGCACGGGCACGACGCGTTCCTGCTCGAGGATCCGCGCTACCTCAGGCTCGTGCGCGCCTACTTCGACAACGTCGCGCGCGCGGTGGGCGCCGAGCGCCCGGTCGCGACTGGCGCGGCGCTCCTCGACGAAGGCGAGCCGTTGCGCGTCGTCGCCGGTGGTGGCTTTGCGGCATGACCGGGCACGAGCAGCTCTCGGGGCGGCCCGAGTTCGACACGATCGCCGGGTGGGTGGCGCCGGAGGCGACGGTGCTCGACCTCGGCTGCGGCGACGGCCTGCTCCTGAAGTTCCTCACCGGCACGCGCGGGGTCAAGGGCTACGGCATCGAGATCGCCGACGAGAACGTGCTCGCGTGCGTGAAGAACGGCGTGAACGTGATCCAGAGCGACCTCGAGCGTGGCCTGCAGGGCTTCGACGCCGGCTCGTTCGACTACGTGATCCTGTCGCAGACGCTGCAGGCGATGCGCCACACCGAGGAGATCGTGCTCGAGATGCTGCGCGTCGGCCGCCAGGGAATCGTCTCGTTCCCGAACTTCGGGCACTGGAAGGCACGCTGGCAGGTGGCGGTCGGCGGCCGGATGCCGGTGTCGGAAGAGCTTCCCTACCAGTGGTACGACACGCCGAATGTCCACCTCTGCACCATCAGCGACTTCGAGCGCTTCTGCGCGGACCACGCGGTGCGGATCCTCGAGCGGATCGTGCTGCACGCCGGACGGCGGGTCGAGCTCCTCCCCAACCTGCTCGGCAGCCTCGCGGTGTTCCGGTTCGAGCGGCGGCAGTAGCGGCCGCGCCGCGCTACTCGCACAGGATGATCGACTGCCTGCCGCGAGGCGGCGGCACTTCGCCGGCCGCCGGCGTCGGGGACTTGCCCATCGAACTTGAAAGTCCGACGCAGCATGGTGCGCGCGTGATTTGTTGCGTTTACGCGAGTTGTTCCGGTCATCGCCCGCTTGCGGCGCGGTGCGGGGTCCACGGACAATAGCGCGCCAACCGGGCCCGCGCCGCATTTTGGAACCGCAACCACAACCGAAGCTCCTCAAGTCGAAGCTCTTCTGGGTCGGGCTCCTGTACTTCTCGGAGGGCTTCCCGCTCGGCGTCTTCTACGAGATCTTCCCGGTCTGGTTCCGCCAGCAGGGGGTCGACCTCCGCGCGATCGGTGCGATCAGCCTGCTCGGCCTCGCCTGGACGCTCAAGTTCCTGTGGGCACCGGCGATCGACCACTACCGTCGCCACCGCTACTGGATGGCGACCGTCGACCTGGCGATGGGCGCCGTGATGCTCGTGTTCGCGGCTGCCGCCGGATTCGGGCCGTGGGTGTGGGCGGCGATTGCGGTGTTCACGCTGCTCTCCGCCACCAACGACGTCGCGATCGACGGCTACACGATCGAGCTGCTCGACCGGCAGGAGCTCGGCCTCGCGAACGGCGTGCGGATCGGCCTCTATCGCGTCGGAATGCTCGCGTCGGGGCTGGTGCTCATCCTCTCCGACTGGGTCACCTGGCGCGGCGCGTTCGTGTGTGCGGCGCTGATTCTCGCCGGGTGCGCGGCGGCGGTGCTCACCGCGCCGCCCGAGCGCGCGGTCGAGCGCGACGCGCAAACGACCTTGCGGGCGGAGCTCGTGCGGATCGTTACCGACCCGAAGCTCTCCGCGGCGGTCCTCGCTCTCGCGCTCGGCGCACTGGCACTTGTCGACCAGGTGACCGGGTGGTCACGCGCGCATCCGGCGTTCTGGGGCGTCGCGCTCGGTAGCGCCGTCGCGGCGTTCGCGGTCTGCCGGATCGGCAGCCGGCGCGTCCCGGCGGCGAAGACCGACGCGACGCGCGGGCCGATGTTCGGCGCGCTCGTCGAGCTCGTCGCGCGGCCGCACATCTGGCCGGTGCTCGCGTTCATCCTGATCTTCAAGCTCGGCGACTCGTCGATGGGCTTCATGGTGAAGCCGTTCTGGGTCGACGCCGGCTTCACCGCGACCGAGATCGGGCTCGTCTCGGTGAACATCGGGCTCGCGCTCTCGATCGCCGGCGGGCTCGCCGGCGGCTGGTACACCGACCGCGCCGGGATCTTCAAGGCGCTGTGGGTGCTCGGGCTCTTCCAGGCGCTGTCGAACCTCGGCTACGCGGCGGCAGCCGCGCTCATCCCCTACGGCACGGGTGCGAGCCCCGAGCTCTGGCACCGGGCGGTGCTGTACACGGCGAGCGCCGCCGAGTCGTTCACCGGTGGCCTCGGCACCGCCGCGTTCCTCGCGTTCCTGATGGCGATCGTCGACAAGCGGCATTCGGCGACCGAGTACGCGCTCCTATCCTCGGTGTTCGCGCTGTCGCGGTCGGTGGCGGGCTTCGCGAGCGGGTTCGGTGCGCAGGAGATGGGCTATTCGCCCTACTTCCTCCTCACGTTCCTCCTCTCGTTTCCCGCCTACCTGCTGCTGCCGTGGGTGAAGAAGATGCTCGCGTGGGCGGACGCGCGGCCGGCGCCCTCGCCCTAGGCTCGCGCGCTTCGCCGCGCCGGTCGCGCGCGGCGAACCACCGGGCTGCGCGCGACTATGGCGCGGCGAGCGCGAGCGCCGTTCCATATTGCAACCGCAGCAGCGCGACGGCCACCGCGCAGACCGCCGCTGGCACCGCCGCGGCGAGGAACAACGCGCCGGCGCTCCAGCCGAACGACAGCAGCATGCCGCCGATCACCGGTCCGAGCACGGAGCCGATGCGCCCGACACCCAACGCATAGCCGACGCCGGTCGCTCGCACTGCCGTCGGGTACGCGCTCGCGGCCAGCGCGTTCATGCAGAACTGCGTGCCGATGACGAAGAAGCCAGCGACGAATACGGCCGCCATCACGGTCGAGATGGTCGCGCCCGCGATCCCGATCGTCGCGACCGCCAGCGCCGCGAGACAGTAGCTCGCCGGCAGGACGCCGAACGGGCCGCGGCGATCGACGAAGCGGCCGAGCGCAAGGCCGCCCACGATGCCGCCCGCGTTGAGCACGACGGTGGCGATGATCGCGCGCTCGATCGGCAGTCCCGCCGCACGCAGCACCGACGGCAGCCAGTTGATCAGGAAATAGAGTACCAGCAGATTGGAGAAGAACACCGCCCACAGGAGCAGCGTGCCGGTCGCGCGCCCGTGGAGGAACAGGTGCTTGATCGGCACGCCGACCAGACGCGCCTCCGGGACGACATAACGATCGCGGTCGTCGTAGCGGTGCGCCCGGTCGATGCGCGAAACGATCGCGGCAATGCGGCGCGCGTCGGCGCCCGAGCCGACCAGGTAGCGGATGGACTCGGGCAGGGCGAGGCCGAGCACCGCCGCGAGCAGCAACGGCAGGATCCCGCCCAGGACGAACACCGACTGCCAGCCGAACGTTCCGATGAGCGGTGCGCTGATCGCCCCGCCCAACACTGCGCCCAGGGGGAACCCGCAGAACATCAGCGTGACGAGCGTCGCGCGGCTCCGATTCGGCGAGTACTCCGCGGTCAGCGCGATGATGTTCGGCATCGCGCCGCCGAGGCCGATGCCGGTCATGAGCCGATAGACGGCGAGCTGAGTCATCGATTCCGCCTGGATCGTGGCGAGGGAGAAAACACCGAACCAGACGGTGGAGACGACGATCACGCGCTTGCGGCCGATCACGTCGGCAACCGGGCCGAACACCAGCGCACCAAGAGTGAGCCCGAGCAGGCCGGCGCCGAACGTCGGGCCGAACGACGACGGGCCGAGCGACCACTGCGCTGCGATGACCGGCGCGACGAATGCGATCGCCTGGGTGTCGAAACCGTCGAGGATCGCCACCAGGGCACAGAGCAGGATGGCGCCCTTCTGCAAACCGCCGAGCCGCGCGCGGTCGATGATCTCGGATACGTCGTGCGCAACACCGGACATGACTACCTCCTCCTGGCTGTTATCGCGGTCGTTATGAGGCGGATGATTTGGGGCTCGCGTGCCGCGACACGCCCCCGCGGCGCCTAGTGAATCACGACGCGCATCGCGCCGATGCGCTCGATGCAGCAATCGATCTGGTCGCCCGATCTCACTTCAGCGACCCCTTCGGGCGTGCCGGTGAACAGCAGATCGCCCGGGTACAGCCGGAACGCGCGCGACGCCCGCGCGACGAGCTCGTCGATGCCGACGAGGAGATCACGCGTGTTGCCCCGCTGCCGGATCGCGCCCCCGACGCGCAGCTCGAAGTCGAGCGCGCCGGGATCGTCGATTTCGTCGGCGGTCACGAGCCACGGTCCGAGCACCGAAAAGCTCTCCAGGGACTTGCGGTAGCTCCGGTCCTCGGGTCCGCGCACCGTCATGTCGAGGCCGATGGCGTAACCGGCGATCGCCCCCCGGGCGAGCGCCAGATCGACGTTCCGGCATTCGCGACCGATCACCACGACGAGCTCCAGCTCGTGATCGTTCCGCCGCTCCGGGAACGTCAGGTGCACGCCCTCTCCGGGTCCGACGAGCGAGCTCGACGCCTTGATGAACAAGCCCAGCTTGTCGATCGGCGTCGCGTAGCCTTCAAAATCGGGGACGTGCGTGCCGTGGTGGATCTCGCGGCTCGCCGCGGCTTCGTCCAGGTGTTTACGATAGTTCAGTGGTGCGGCGATGATCGTCTCGGGGTTCGGGACCGGGCTCAGCAGCCGCGCATCAGCGAGCGGGACGCACCGGGCGTTGCCGCGCGCGGCGGCAAGGGCGGGCCGGATCGAGTCGAGATGGGCGATCAGCGCATCGCCCCTGGGGTACGGCCAGCGACGTGCCGGCAGCGTCTCGAGCGCGGAGGTGACGTCCCATATCGCGTCGCCCTCCACGATCCCCAGCCGGTCGCGATCGACCCAATCGTCCTGGAAACGGCAGATCCGCATGGCGTCAGGCCCGGGCGACGAGCGTGGCCGAGAAGAGCTCGGCGATGCGCCGCTCGGCGAGCGTCGCGGCCTCCGGCGCAAACACGTCGGCGCGCAACGGGTTAAAGAAGCCGTGCTGCGCACCGGGATAGACGAACACCTGCGCGTTCGGCGTCCCATCGACCGCCTTGCGCACGGCGTCGACCGACTCGGCGCTGATATGGGCATCGCGGTCGCCGACGTGGAACTGGAACGGCACGTCGAGGCGTCGGAGCCCGTCCGGATCGGCGTCGATCCGCACGCCGTACACCGAGGCGATCGCGTCGAAGCGATGCTCCTGCTGCGCGGTAACCGCGAGCCTGCCGCCGAGGCAGAAGCCGATCACGCCGAGGCGCCCCGCGGAGCCGGGTTGCGCTGCGAGCCAGCGCCCCGACGCGGCGACGTCCGCCGCGCCGCGCGCGAGGTCGAAGCCCTGCATCAGTTCGAAGCCGCGCTTGCGATCGTCCGCACCATAGCCGAGGCTGACGCGCGGCTGCTGACGCCAGAACAGGTCGGGCACGAGCACGGCGTAGCCGAGCAACGCGAAGCGACGCGCCTTCTCCTGCATCGCCGGGTTGACGCCGAAGATCTCCTGCAGCATGACTAGGCCGGGCACCGCACGGCCCTCCGGCGCGACATGGAAGCCGGACATCTCGCCGCCTTCGACCGGAATCGCCGCCCAGCGCTCGGCAAGCATCGCCGCGCTCATGCGCCGAACTCGATCGTCGCGCCGGCCTCGGTCCGACCCTGCTCGCGCATCAGCCCGAGTTTGCGCAGCGTCGGCTCGTCGGTCACCGAATAGAGGAACACCGGTTCGCGCGTCGGGTTGACGAACCGGCTCCAGCACCAGCCCGGGACGGTGAAGACGTCGTTGCGCGTCCACTCGAACGCCCCGCCCTCGAGCTCCACGCGGCCTTCGCCCTCGAGGACACAGTAAACGGTGCTGGCGGTCCGGCGTCGCCAGCCCGTCGACTCGCCCGGACGCAGCAGCTGCGCACGGAAGGACATCGTCGGCATGACCGAACCGCCGGTCGTCGGGTCGACATACTCGATCAGGACCCCGTCGTACGGGCTGCCCGGGTAGCCGGCCATACGTTCCAGCGCACGGCGCGTGTCGGCCCATCGGTGGCAGAACATCGGCGAGTGCTCGTGGGCGCTGCGCCGATGATCGACGAACAAGGGCTTCACGCCGCCGGTCGCGTACAGGTTCTGCGAATGCCCGACGGGTACGCTCACCGACTGATGGAACCTGCGCTGCGCTCGCCCCTCCGCGTCCCGCTCGTGATAGTCGAACTCGAACGACGTCGCGTTCAACGACTCGACCAGCGGGACGTCGAGCACGTCGACCCAGATCACCGGCTTGGTGCCGTCGTTGCCGTGGTCGTGCCAGGTGCCGTGAGGCGTGATGATGAGATCGCCCCGCGACATCGGCAGCTTCTCGCCTTCGACGACGGTGAAGCCGCCGTCGCCTTCGAGCACGAAGCGGCTCGCACAGGGCGTGTGTCGGTGGACCGGCGCGCGCTCGCCCGGGTTGTACAGCGAGTACGCGGCGAAAATCGTACCGGTGATGTACGGCTTGTCGCCGATCCCGGGATTCCGGAACACGAGAGCCCGCCGCTCGCACTCCTCGATCGGGACGGTGTGCGCCGCGGCGCGCAGCCGCGACTCGATGTCCGCCCAGCGCCACCGGTAGGGCTTGGCGCGGTTGCGCGGCTGCAGGAGCTCGATGTCGGCGCGCTGCTCCCAGAACTCCACTAGATGCAGGGCGCGGGCGTCCTCTTTCAGCGTGGCGCGGATCGCGCCGATGTCGGCGATCTTGTCATTCATCGGGTCTCTCCTGGTTCCGTGGGTTGCGTGCTGCAACGATAGGCATTTACAATATCGCAATCAAATTTACTATTCTGCAACTAGAACGAGGGCACGGCCGATGGCCCAATCGCGCACGAATACGGCGTTTACGACCCCGGGCAGTCCTTACGGACTGGCGGCGCAGCTGGCGGCGTTGCAGCGGGCGGGATCGCGCCCGCGCCGGCGCGCACGCCGGCAGGTGGGCATCCAGTCGGTGGAGGCCGGGATCGGCGTGCTCAAGGTGCTGGTCGGCGCGGGCAGGCCGATGAAGCTGAAGGACATCGCGGCGTTGACGCGCATGTCCGCGTCGAAGGTCCACCGCTACATGGTGAGCTTCTGCCGCACCGGGCTCGTCGAGCAGGACGATCGCGAGTCGACCTATCGTCTGGGGCCGTACGCGCTCGAGATGGCCATCGCGTCCTTCAACGCGCGCCAGCCGGTCAAGCTGGCCTCGGACTCGCTGGAGGCGATCGTGCGTGAGATCGGACTCACGGTCGCGCTCGCGGTGTGGGGCAGCCACGGGCCGACCATCGTGCGCATCGAGGAGTCTTCCTATCCCGTATCGATGAACGTGCGCGCCGGCGTCGTGGCGCCGGTGACGCGCTCGGCCTCGGGACTGGTGTTCGCCGCCTTCATGCCGGCGCACATCGTCGAGCCGCTGATCGAGGCCGAGCTGCAGGCGCTACCCGCGTCCAAGCGCGGCGCGGCGCGGAGGTCGCTGCAGGTCTCCCTCGACGAGGCGCGCCGCACCGGAATTGCGTCCGTCACGCAGCTGCTGGTCCCGGGCGCGGATGCGATGGCCGCCCCGGTCTTCGATCGCGACAACCGCGTCTGCCTGGCGCTGCTCGCGATCGGGAGCACCGGCACCTTCAGCATTGCGCCGGACGGCCCGGTCGCGAGCGTGTTGCGCCGGCATGCGGACGCGCTGTCGCACGCGCTCGGGTTTCGCGCCGCGCCGGCAGCCTAGGTCGCTAGTCAGTCCCCGCAGGAGGCCTTCACGGGCCAGCCGGGCCCCGCTATCGTCGCCTGACCGCGCGCTTCGCGGGACGGCGGATGGCCTTCTTCGTCGCCCGTTTCACGGGCCGCTTCGCAGGCTTGCGCTTCGCCCCGTGCGGTGCGGCGCTGACGAGAACTGCCGCGATGATGCACGGTTCGCTGCCGCGCACGCTCCAGGAGTGGTTCGTGCCGCGCTGGATCATGACGTCGCCCGCCTTGAGCAGGGTCTCGCCCTTGTCCATGATCGCGTGGATCTCGCCCTTGAGGACGATGATGTAGTCGACGGTGGCCGTCTTGTGCATCATCGGGTCGCTCGAGTGCGCATCCTGGGCGTGGCCGGCGCCGATCGAGTCGAAACCCTCGCGGCCGTCGGTCCGGCCGCGCCAGGCGCTGTCGGGCGGGAACTCGACGATGCGCAGGATCGTGCCGCCGCGGGGCGGCTCCAGCCGCACCGGCCGGTCGGCGTTGTCGGCCGCACCCTCGTTCCGCGCCGGCGCACCCTTCGTCTCCCACAGGTCGGTCAGCGCGAGCCCCGGCATCGCGGCCATCTCCTTCACGTTCGGCGCCGACCCGTCCATGATGAAAGCCGACTTGCCGTCGGCGTCGTGGCCGGTGAGAACCCTGCGGACTCGCCAGATCATGGTCTCCTCGAAGCGTCGTTGAGCGGGGCCGTAGAATAGCGCGCAGGCAACGGCAGCGGGGGAGGAATGAAGCTCGTCACGTTTCGCACCGCGCGCGGCGGCCTGCGCGCCGGCGCGCTGATCGACGACGGCGCGCGCGTGCTCGACCTGCAGGCCGCGCATCGCGCGCGTTACGGCCGGGCCTCGCCTCGGCTCGCGAGCGTGCTCGCGATCGCCGAAGGCGGCGAGCCCGCGCTCGACCTCGCGCGCGCGCTCGCGGCGACGAAGCGACGCCCGAAGGCGGCGGTATTCGCACGCGACGCGGTGCGCTTCGCCGCGCCGATTCCGCAGCCGCCGCAGATGCGCGATTTCCTGTGCTTCGAGAAGCATCTGGTGCAGGCTTTCCAGGCGGCGCGCAAGCTCCGTGCGCGCGCCGCGCCGGACCCGGATGCGGCGCTCCGCGAGATGGAAGCGAAGGGAATCCTCGCGGTGCCCCAGACCTGGTACGAGCGACCGATCTTTTATCACCCGAACCGGTTCAGCGTCTGCGGTCACGAGGACGAAGTGCCGTGGCCCGGGTATTGCGAAGCACTCGACTTCGAGCTCGAGTTCGGCTTCTACATCGGCCGCCCCGGCAAGGACATCGCTCGCGAGCGGGCGCGCGACCATATCTTCGGCTACACGATCTTCAACGACTTCTCGGCGCGCGACGAGCAGACGAAGGAGATGCCCGGCCAGCTCGGGCCCGGCAAGGGCAAGGATTTCGACAACGCGAACGCGATGGGGCCCTGCCTCGTCACCGCCGACGAGATCCCCGATCCCTACGCCCTCGAGATGAGGGTCCGGGTGAACGGC
Organism: uncultured beta proteobacterium; assembly: GCA_963789885.1. Taxonomy (GTDB): domain Bacteria; phylum Pseudomonadota; class Gammaproteobacteria; order Burkholderiales; family SG8-39; genus DATEDA01. Next base: position 66,377 of record CAWBNB010000005.1, read on the forward strand.
GAGGAGTGGGGGCGCGGCAACTCCCGCGACATGAAGTGGAAGTTCGAGGACTGCATCGCGCACGTCGCCCGGTCCGAGACGCTGCATCCCGGCGAGTTCTTCGGCTCGGGCACCGTCGGCAACGGCTGCGGGCTCGAGCAGCTGCGGTTCCTGAAGCCGGGCGACGTCGTCGAGCTCGAGGTCGAGCGCATCGGCATCCTGCGTAACCGCGTGGTGAAGGAGTGACCGTCCAAGCCGCAGCCGCGTTCCTGGCCGAGGCGCGGCTCGCGCGCACGCGCATGAGCGGGCTCCCGCCCGAGCTTCGCCCCGCGGACGTTGCGGCCGCCTATCGCGTCCAGGACGCGCTGCACGGAGCGCTCGCGAGCGCCGGGCTCGGGCCGCTGGCGGGCTACAAGATCGGCTGCACGACGCCGGTCATGCAGCAGTACCTGAAGATCGACCATCCGTGCGCCGGCGGCGTGTTCGCGGCACGGGTGTATCGCGACGCAGCGCGCTTGCGCCACGGCGCCTTCGTCCGCGTCGGGATCGAATGCGAGATCGCGGTGCTGCTCGGGCGCGACCTGCCGCCGCGCGACCGGCCGTACGAGCCGGCCGAGGTCGCCCCGGCCGTCGAGGCGTGCGCCGCCGGGATCGAGATCGTCGACGATCGGTGGGTCGACTATGGGGCGGTCGACACGCCCACGCTGATCGCCGACGATTTCTTCAACTCGGGCTGCGTCCTGGGCGCACCGCGCCGCTTCGACGCTGCGCTGGACCTGGCCACCGTGCAAGGCGCGATGTCCGTCAACGGCCGGGAGGTGGGCCGCGGCACCGGCAGCGACGCGCTCGGGAGTCCGCTCAACGCCCTCGCCTGGCTTGCGTCCGCGCGGGCTGGCCTCAGGGCGGGGGAGTTCGTCCTCACCGGCAGCATGGTCCAGACGTACTGGCCGGCCCGCGGCGACGTCTGCGCCGTGGCGCTCGAGGGCCTCGGCACCGCCCGGGTGTCGTTCGAGTAGCCGGGCGGGTTGCCCGGCCCCCGAAAAGCCGGTAGCCTCGACGGCTCTCCCCGGAGCGCCCCCTACCCCCGGTGCGGCCGGCTCCCCACTTGCGAGGACAACCATGAACGAACAGGTCACCACCGATAAGCTCGTCACCGACATGAAAGTCGTCATGGCCGATGCCGAGGATCTCCTGCGCGCCACCGCGAGCGCGGCCGGCGAGAAGGTCTCCGCCGCGCGCGCGAAGATGGAGGACAGCCTTCGCACCGCGCGGGTGAAGGTCAACCAGGCCCAGGAGGTCGTCGTCGACAAGGCGAAGGCCGCCGCGCAGGCGACCGACGACTACGTGCACGCCCATCCGTGGAAGGCGGTCGGGACCGCGGCTGCGGTCGGCGTGATCATCGGCATGCTGATCGCCCGCCGCTAGGCGACGCCCTCCCGATGTCGCAGGAGGCGGGCCGCGCCGCGCCCCCCCGGACTCGTCGACTCGCTCTCGCGCCTCGGGCGCAGCGCGCTCGCGCTGCTGCGCACCCGGCTCGAGATCCTCGGCACCGAGATCGAGGAAGAGCGCATCCGCTTCGCGGGGCTCGCGCTCGCCCTGGCGGCGATCGCCTTCTGCCTGCAGATGGCCGTGCTCCTCTTCGTGATCTTCCTGGTGGTGCTCTTATGGGACACGCACCGCCTCGCTACGCTCGGGGCGTTCGCGGCGTTCTTCCTGATCGCTGGCGTCGCTGGCATGCTGGCCCTAAAGCGCAGCCTTGCGCGGCGCCCGAAGATGTTCGCGAGCTCGCTCGCCGAGCTCATGAAGGACGAGGAGCATCTGAAGTGAACCGCCGCCGCATCGCGCAGATCCATGCCCGCCGCGAGCGGCTGCTCGCCCGCTCGGCGGCGCAGCGCGACGAGCTGGCGCTGCTCCTCGCGCCGCTCAAGGGACCGCTCGCGATTGCCGATCGCGGGATCGCCGTCGCGCAGTACGCCCGCGCGCATCCGGGTCTCGTGGCGATCGCCGCGGCCGTCTTCGTGCTGCTCTCGCCGAGGCGCGCGTTCCGCTGGGCACGGCGCGCGTTCACCGTCTGGCGCAGCTACCGCTGGGCCGCGCGCGCGCTCAGTACGATCGCGCCCGTCGACTCGACCGCGTCGGGCTAGCGCCTCCGAGCTCCCAGTCGTAGTCGATCGTGAGCGGCGCGTGGTCGGAGAATCGCCGCGCCTTGTAGATCGAGGCCTTCACCGCCTTCGCCGCGATCCCGGGGGTGGCGATCTGGTAGTCGATCCGCCACCCGACGTTCTTCGCCCACGCCTGGCCGCGGTTCGACCACCAGGTGTACTGCTCCGGACGCGGGTCGAGGCGGCGGAAGACGTCCACCCAGCCCGCCTTCTCGAACACCGCGGTCAGCCACGCCCGCTCCTCGGGCAGGAACCCGGAATTCTTCCGGTTCGAACGCCAGTTCTTCAGGTCGATCTCGCGGTGCGCGATGTTCCAGTCGCCGCACAGGATGAACTCGCGGCCGCTCGCGGCGAGGCGTTCGAGCACCGGCATGTATTCGCGCAGGAACCGGAATTTCGCCTGCTGGCGCTCCTCCGAGCTCGACCCCGAAGGCACATACATCGAAACGATGGAGAGCTCGCCGAAGTCGGCACGGAGCAGGCGTCCCTCCGGGTCAAACTCGCGGCTGCCGAACCCGGTCGAAACGGCATCGGGCGCTCGGCGGCAATACATGCCGACGCCGCTATAGCCCTTCTTGTGCGCGAAATCGAAGTGCGCTTCGAGCGATCCTGGCATGAGGATTGCACTAGGCAGATCGCTTCGATGAGCCTTGATCTCTTGCATGCACACGCAATCTGCCTTTTGTCGCGCGAGCCAGCGGAGGAAGCCCTTCGCGACGGCCGAGCGGATGCCGTTGAGATTCAGGGTGATCACGCGTAACATATTGAAATCCGTTGAAAAATCGACGCCGCCTCGAGCCGCCGGGATGAGCGACTACCGCCGCGAGTTCATCGCGTTCGCGATCGCGAGCGGGGTGCTGCGTTTCGGCAGCTTTGTGACGAAATCCGGCCGAACGACGCCCTACTTCCTTGACGCGGGCCTGTTCAACACCGGCGGTCGCCTCGGACGGCTTGCGGAATTTTACGCAGACGCGATCCAGGCCTCGGGCGTGTCGTACGACATGGTGTTCGGCCCCGCCTACAAGGGCATCGCGCTCGCCGCGGCGACCGCGGTCGCGCTCTCGCGGCGCGGGCGCGACGTGCCCTACGCGTACAACCGCAAGGAAGCCAAGGACCATGGTGAGGGCGGCGCGGTGGTCGGTGCGCCGCTCGCCGGCCGCGTGTTGATCGTCGACGACGTGATGACTGCGGGTACCGCCGTGCGCGAGTCGGTCGCCGCCATCCGCGCCGCCGGCGCGACGCCGGTCGGGGTTGTCGTGTGCCTCGACCGCATGGAACGCGGCTCGGGCGCGCTCTCCGCGGTCCAGGAAGTCCGCGAACACTATGGAATACCGGTCATCGCGATCGCTACGCTCGATGACCTGCTCGGATATCTAGAAGGTGCGCCGCAGCACGAGGAGGCATTGCGAGCGATCGCCGCATATCGACGACAATATGGAGTGTCGCACCATGCTTAGCCCACGCAGCCTCATGCTCCTCCTCTGCGCGGCCGCCCTCGCCGGGCCCGCCGCTGCCCAGAAGCTCTACAAGTACACCGACGCCGACGGCAAGGTCGTCTACACCGACAAGATGCCGGCGAGCGCCGCCGGGAAGCCGAACGAGCAGCTCAACAAACAGGGGACGGTCACGAAGCGCAACGAAGGTGCGCTCACGCCCGAGCAGATCGCCGCGCAGGAAGCCGAGCGCAAGCGCAAGCTCGACGAAGACATGGCCGCGAAGGAAGAGAAGCGCAAGAACATGGCGCTCCTCAACACCTACTCGAGCGAGCAGGACATTGCCGAGGCCCGTGCACGGGCGCTCAAGGCGAACGCGGACGCGGTCGAGGAAACCCAGCGCAAGGTCGCCGACGCGAAGAAGCGCCAGCAGGAGCTCGCAGCCGAAGCCGAGTTCTACAAGAAGAAGCCGATGCCCGGGCAGCTGAAGCAGGACATCCAGGTCAACGACGCCGCGATCGTGTCGCACACCGAGCTCCTCGACAAGAAGAAGAAGGAGACCGACGCGATCAACACGAAGTACGACGAGGATCTGCGCCGGTACCGGGCGCTCGTGAAGAGCGGTTTAGCGAGTCCCGCGGCTCCCGCACCTGCGGCCGCGCCGGTCGCTACCGCGGCGCCGAAGGCCGCGACGAAGAACTGACCTCGTCCCGGCGTCGGCCGGGATCCGGACGACTGGCCGGCCGAGCCGGCCAGTTTGTTTGTGGAACAGGGGGCACGCCCCCTGTAGACCCCCGAGTCAGCTGCCGAGTTTTATTTTCTGGAACAGGGGGCACGCCCCCTGTAGACCCCCGAGTCAGCTGCCGAGTTTTGACTTGAGCAGCTCGTTCACCTGCGCCGGGTTCGCCTTGCCCTTCGTCACCTTCATTACCTGGCCGACGAGCGAGTTGAACGCCTTCTCCTTGCCGGCGCGGTAGTCCTCGACCTGTTTCGGGTTCGCGGCGAGCACTTCCGCGACGATCGCCTCGAGCGCGCCGGCGTCGGAGATCTGCCGGAGGCCGCGCTTCTCGATGATCGCGTCGGGATCGCCCTCGCCGGCCCACATCGCGTCGAACACTTCCTTGGCGATCTTGCCGGAGATCGTGCGGTCGTGGATGCGGGCCAGCAGAGCGGAGAGTTGCATCGGCTTGACGTTGCTCTCCGCAGCATCCTTTCCGGCCTCGTTCAGCCTCGCGCTCAAGTCACCGGTCACCCAGTTCGCGACTTCCTTGGGCGAGGCAAAGGCCGCGGCCCTGACCGCGCTGTCGAAGTACTCCGACATGCTCCAGCTCGAGGTGAGCGTCGCCGTGTCCTGGGCGGATAGCCCGTACTGTTGGAACCTGGCGCGCCTTGCCTGTGGCAACTCCGGCATCGCGTCGCGAATCCTGGTGATCTGATCCTCGGTCACCACGAGCGGGAGCAGGTCCGGATCGGGAAAGTAGCGGTAGTCGTGCGCGTCCTCCTTGGTGCGCATCGACCGCGTCTCGTCGCGGTCCGGGTCGTAGAGCCGCGTCTCCTGCACGATCTTCCCGCCGCCCTCGAGGATCTCGATCTGGCGGCGCACCTCGTACAGGATCGCGCGCTCGAGGAACCGGAACGAGTTGAGGTTCTTGATCTCGGCGCGCGTGCCGAGCGGCGCGCCCGGGCGCCGCACCGACACGTTCGCGTCGCAGCGGAACGAACCTTCCTGCATGTTGCCGTCGCAGATGTCGATCCAGCGCACGAGCGCGTGCAGCGCCCGCGCATAGGTCACGGCTTCCTCCGCCGAGCGCATGTCCGGCTCGGAGACGATCTCGAGCAGCGGGATGCCGGCGCGGTTGAGGTCGACGCCGGTCATGCCGTGGCTACGCGCGAAATGTGCGTCTCCGGCAATCTCGTGCAGGAGCTTGCCGGCGTCTTCCTCGAGGTGCGCGCGAGTAAGCCGGATCGCCCGCTCCTCGCCGCCGACGACGATCGCGATGGCTCCCCCCTCGACGATCGGCGCCTCGAACTGGCTGATCTGGTAGCCCTTCGGCAGGTCCGGGTAGAAGTAGTTCTTGCGCGCGAACACCGAGCGCCGCCGGATGTTGCCGCCCACCGCGAGCCCGAACCGGATCGCCCGCTCGACCGCACCCCGGTTCGCCACCGGCAGCACGCCGGGCAGGGCGATGTCGACCGCGCTCGCCTGCGTGTTCGGTTTCGCGCCGAAAGCGGTCGACGCGCCGGAGAACATCTTCGACTGCGTCGACAGCTGGGCATGGGTCTCGAGGCCGATCACGGTTTCCCATTCCATCGCGGGAGCCCTCAGGCCTTCGCCATGTCCGGCATCCGCAGATGCCAGTCGGTCGCGCGCTGGAATCCGTGCGCGACGTTCAGCATCCGCGCCTCGGAGAAATAGTCGCCGACGATCTGCAGCCCGACCGGCAGGCCACGCGCGGCCGAAACCGCACGGAATCGACATCGCCGGCAGTCCGGCGAGGTTCGCGCCGATCGTGTAGATGTCGTTGAGATACATCGTCACCGGATCCGCGACCATCTCGCCGATCCGGAACGCCACCGTCGGCGAGGTCGGACCGACGATCACGTCGCACTGCTTGAACGCACCGGCGAAGTCCTGCGCGATGAGGCGCCGCACCTTCTGCGCCTGCAGGTAGTAGGCGTCGTAGTACCCATGCGAGAGGACATAGGTCCCCACGAGGATCCGCCGCCGCACCTCCGCGCCGAAGCCCTGCGCGCGCGTCTTGCAGTACAGGTCGAGAAGATCCGCGTACTCGGGTGCGCGATGGCCGTAGCGCACTCCGTCGTAGCGCGACAGGTTCGACGACGCCTCGGCCGGCGCGATCACGTAGTACGCCGGGACCGAGAGCGCGATCGCGGGCAGCGCGACCTCCACCATGGTCGCGCCGAGTTTCCTCAGTTCCCCGATCGCCCCGTCGACGGCTTTGCGAACATCGTCCGCCATGCCCTCGCCGAAGTATTCCTTCGGGAGGCCGACCCGGACGCCCGCCAAGGGCCGCTCCAGCTCGCGCGCGTAGTCCTCCGCCGGCCGGTCGAGGCTCGTCGAGTCGCGCGGGTCGAAGCCGACCATCGTGTTGAGGAGCAGCGCCAGATCCGCGGCGGTCCGGGCGAGGGGGCCGCCCTGGTCGAGGCTCGAGGCGAAGGCGATCATCCCGTAACGTGAAACGAGGCCGTAGGTCGGTTTCAGGCCCGAGACCCCGCACATCGCCGCCGGCTGCCGGATCGACCCCCCGGTGTCGGTCCCGGTCGCGCACGGCGCAAGACCGGCAGCCACCGCGGCCGCCGACCCGCCCGAGGACCCCCCGGGCACGCTGGCGGGGTCCCAGGGGTTCCGCACCGGGCCGTAGTGGGAGTTCTCGGTGGACGAGCCCATCGCGAACTCGTCCATGTTGGCCTTGCCGAGCAGCACGGCCCCAGCGGCGTTGAACCGCCCGATCACATGCGAGTCATAGGGGGCGACGAAGTTGGCGAGCATCTTCGAGGCGCAGGTGGTCAGCCAGCCCTCTGCACAGAAGATGTCCTTGTGGGCCACGGGGATGCCGGTGAGCGGCCCCCCCTCGCCGCGGGCAATGCGTCCGTCCGCGAGGCGTGCCTGGGCGAGACTTTTTTCCGGATCGACGGTGATGAAAGCGTTCAGCGTCCCCTGTGTCCGCGCGATCCGGTCGAGGTAAGCCTGGGTGAGCTCGACGCTCGAGACCTCCTTCGCGGCCAGGGCGGCGCCGAGTTCCTCGAGGGTAGCGGTCAGCGTCCGCAAGGGAAGAAGCGCTTACTCAATGACTTTCGGGACGAGATACAGGTCCGCTTCGACTTGGGGGGCGATCGCCTGGAAGGCCTGGTGCCGGTCGGCCTCGGTGACCGCGTCCTCCCGCAGCCGCAGGCCGACGTCTCGCGCGTGGGACATCGGCTCGATGCCCCGGGTGTCCGCGGCCTTCAGCTGCTCGACCAGACCGATGATGCCGTTCAGCTGAGTGTGGACCGCTGCGGCCTCGGCGTCGGTCACCTCGATCCGGGCGAGGTGAGCGATGCGCCGGACGTCATCCAGACTGAGGGACATTGTGGACTCAGCGTGATTTTCGACGTAGAACAACAGCTTAGATCGCGCTATTATAGCCGCGCGTAAGCTACAGGAACAGCTACAGGAACAACTACATGCTTGGATTTCTCCGCGCGTATTTCTCCGACGACCTCGCAATCGATCTCGGCACGGCCAACACGCTGATCTACGTCCGCGGCAAAGGAATCGTGCTCGACGAGCCGTCGGTCGTCGCGATCCGCCAGGAAGGCGGCCCGAGCGGCAAGCGCACGATCCAGGCGGTCGGCAAGGAAGCAAAGCAGATGCTCGGCAAGGCGCCGGGCAACATCACCGTCATCCGGCCGATGAAGGACGGCGTGATCGCCGACTTCACCGTCACCGAGCAGATGCTCAAGCAGTTCATCAAGAAGGTGCACGTCTCGCGCCTGCTGTCGCCGTCGCCGCGGATCATCATCTGCGTGCCGTGCGGCTCGACGCAGGTCGAGCGGCGCGCGATCCGCGAATCGGCGATCGGCGCCGGCGCCTCGCAGGTGTATCTCATCGAGGAGCCGATGGCCGCGGCGATCGGCGCGGATCTCCCGGTCGCGGAGGCAACCGGCTCGATGGTCGTCGACGTCGGCGGCGGCACCACCGAGGTCGGCGTGATCTCGCTCGGCGGCATGGTGTACTCGGGCTCGGTCCGCGTCGGCGGCGACAAGTTCGACGAGGCGATCATCAACTACATCCGCCGCAACTACGGCATGCTGATCGGCGAGTCGACCGCCGAGATGATCAAGAAGGAGATCGGCTCCGCCTTTCCCGGCTCCGAGGTGCGCGAGATCGAGGTGAAGGGCCGCAATCTCGCCGAGGGCATTCCGCGCAGCTTCACCATCTCCTCCAACGAGGTGCTGGAGGCGCTCACCGAGCCGCTCAACCAGATCGTGTCCGCCGTGAAGTCGGCGCTCGAGCAGACCCCGCCCGAGCTCGGCGCGGACATCGCCGAGAAGGGCATGGTGGTCACCGGCGGCGGCGCGCTGCTGCGCGACCTCGACCGGCTCCTGATGGAGGAGACCGGTCTGCCGGTGATCGTCGCCGAGGATCCCCTCACCTGCGTCGTGCGCGGCTCGGGCAAGGCGCTCGAGAAGATGGAGAAGCTCGGCAACATCTTCACCAATGAATAAGGAAGGGAGAAGGGGGAAGGGAGAGGGGTGAAAGGCGTGGCGCGCGCCGCGCCCGGTCCTTCCGGCTTTCCCCTTCCCGCTTCTCCCTTTCCCCTTCTCCGCGGAGCGTCATGGAGTACGCGCCACCGCAATTCTTCCATCGTGGCCCGGCTCCGATCGCGCGCCTCACGTTCTTCGCGCTGCTCTCGGTGCTGCTCATGGTGCTCGACGCGCGCTTCCGCTACGCCGAGCCGATGCGCCAGCTCCTCGCCGTCGCGGTCTATCCCCTCCAGCAGCTCGCGATCGCGCCGGTGTCGGCGCTCGCCCACAGCCGCGAGTTCTTCGCCACGCAGACCCGGCTGCGGCGCGAGAACACCGAGCTGCGCGACGAGAAGCTGAAGGACGCCGAGCTGCTGCTCGCGCTCGACTCGGTCCGCGAGGAGAACGAGCAGCTGAAGCGCCTGCTCGGGGCGCGGGAGCGGCTCACCGGGGACTCGATCTTCGCCGAGATCGTGTACGCCGGCCGCGACCCGTTCAGCCGCAAGGTGATCGTCGACAAGGGCACCCAGCACGGCATCGCCCTCGGCCAGCCGGTGATCGACGCCGCGGGCGTGATCGGCCAAGTGACGCGCGTGCAGCCGCTCCTCGCCGAGGTGACGCTCGTCACCGACAAGGACTACGCGATCCCGGTGCAGGTCGTGCGGAACGGCCTGCGCGGCGTCGCCTACGGCTCCGGCGACGGTGCGACGATGGAGCTGCGCCACATGGCGGCGAACGCCGAGGTCGAGAAGGGCGACGTCCTCGCGACCTCCGGCATCGACGGCGTGTACCCGCGCGGCCTGCCCGTCGCGCGCGTCGTGCGCATCGAGCGCGACGCGGCCTACGCGTTCGCGAAGATCGTCGCCCAGCCGGTCGCGGGCACCGATCAGCACCGACAGGTGCTGGTGCTCGCGCGGATAGACGACACGCCGGCCTGGTCCGAAGACCCGGGCCGCGGCGCCCGCAAACCGGGCAGGAGCAAGCGCCCGCCCCGGAGGACCGACTGATGGCGCTCGAAGCACCCGGCCAGCAGTACCTCCTGCTCCCCGCGAAGGGCAGCTTCATCGTCGCGAGCCTGCTGGTAGCGCTCGCGTTCAACCTGCTCCCGTGGCAGGACGTCCGCGCCGTACCGGACCTCCTCGCGGTCGTCATCACCTTCTGGTGCATCCACCAGCCGCGCAAGATGGGGATCGGCGCCGCGTGGGTGCTCGGGCTGGTCATGGACGCGGCGAACGGCACGCTCTTCGGCCAGTACGCGCTCGCCTACGCCGCGCTCGCGTATGCCGCGCAGTCGCTCCACCGCCGCATCCTGCGCTTCCCGCTCTGGCAGCAGGCGCTGCACGTGCTCGTGCTGCTCGCCGCGACCCAGCTCCTGATGCTCGCGGTCCGGCTCGCGGCCGGCGGCACCTTCCCCGGGTTCTCCTACTTCGTGGGGAGCGTCGTCGCCGCCGCGCTGTGGCCGGTCGTGACGGTGTTCCTGCTCGCGCCGCAGCGGCGGCCGGCGGAAGTCGACGAGACGCGGCCGATATGAACAAAGCGCGGTACCCTTCCCGCCGGCCGGGTATGCGATGAGTCAAGAGTTCCGCGATCTCGAGGGCGATCTCCGCCGCTTCCAGTTCCGGCTCGGCGTCGCCGGGGCGGTGGTGCTGGCGACGTTCGGGCTGCTCGCGCTGCGCTTCGTCTATCTCCAGCTCTACCAGCACGAGTACTACCGGACCAAGGCCGATGACAACCGCATCTCGGTCGTGCCCCTGGTGCCGAACCGCGGGCTGATCCTCGACCGCAACGGCGTCGTGCTCGCGCGCAACGAATCGCAGTACACGCTCGAGATCAACCCGCAGAAGGCGGGCAACGTCGAGTCGGTGATCGGCGAGCTCGCGACCGTGATCGAGATCCAGGCGCGCGACCGCAGCCGCTTCCGCAAGCTCCGCTCCGAGATCAAGGGCGCCGACAGCCTGCCGATCCGCACCCGGCTCACCGACGACGAGGTGGCGCGCTTCGCGGCGAACGCCTACCGCTTCCCGGGCGTGGAGATCAAGGCGCGGCTCTTCCGCAGCTACCCGCTGGGCGAAGTCGCCTCGCATGCGCTCGGCTACATCGGGCGGATCAGCGACAAGGACCTCGAGCGCCTCGAAGCCGACGGCGTGCAGGCGAACTACAAGGGCTCCGACTTCATCGGCAAGGCGGGGATCGAGGGAAGCTACGAGCGCGAGCTGCACGGCGTCACCGGCTCGGCGCAGGTCGAGATCGACGCCAGCGGGCGCGGCATCCGCACGCTCGCGTCGTCGCCGCCGACCTCGGGCAACAACCTCGCGCTGACGCTCGACATCAAGCTGCAGGAGGTCGCCGAGAACGCCTTCGGCAAATTCCGCGGCGCACTGGTCGCGATCGAGCCGGCGACCGGCGGGGTGCTCGCGCTCGTCTCCAAGCCCGGGTACGACCCCAACCTCTTCGTCGACGGCATCGACGCGGCGGCGTGGGAAGCGCTCAACAACGACCCCGACAAGCCGCTCAACAACCGCGCCCTCAGCGGCGCCTATCCGCCGGGCTCGACGTTCAAGCCGTTCATGGCGGTGATGGCGCTCGAGCTCGGGCGGCGCACGCCGGAGTACACGATTTCGGATCCGGGGTTCTTCGCGCTGCCCGGCGTGTCGCACCAATGGCGCGACTGGAAGGTCGGCGGCCACGGCGCGGTCAACCTGCACCGCTCGATCGTGATCTCCTGCGACACCTATTACTACGGCGTCGCCAACGATACCGACATCGACGCGCTGCACGATTTCCTCACGCAGTTCGGGTTCGGCCAGCCGACCGGGATCGACGTCGACGGCGAGCGCGGCGGCCTCCTGCCGTCGCGGGAATGGAAGCGCAAGCGCTTCAAGACGGCGGTGGAGCAGAAATGGTACCCCGGCGACAGCGTGTCGGTCGGGATCGGCCAGGGCTACAACCTCGCGACGCCGATCCAGCTCGCGTTCGCAACGAGCATCCTCGCCAACAACGGCGTCGTCTACAAGCCGCACATCGTGCGTAACGTGATCGACGCGCGCACCGGCGAGACCCGCGCGGTCGAGCCGCAGCCGGTGCGCACCGTGAAGGTGAACCCGAAATGGGTCGAGCTCGTGAAGGCGGCGATGGTCGACGTCACGAAACCCGGCGGGACCGCGGCTCGCGCCGGTATGCGGGCGCCGCGTACACTTTCGCGGGCAAGACCGGCACGGCGCAGGTGGTCGCGATGAAGCAGAACGAGAAGTGGGACGACAAGAAGGTCGCCGAGCGGCATCGCGACCATTCGCTCTTCATCGCGTTCGCGCCCGCGGCGGCGCCGCAGATCGCGCTCGGCATCCTGGTCGAGAACGGCGGACACGGCAGCGCGACCGCCGCACCGATCGCCCGCGTCGTGCTCGACTATTACCTGCTCGGCAAGCTGCCAGAGAAGGCGCCCGACCTCAACCCCGACGCGCTCGACGACTGACGTGTTCGCGCGCCTCTGGGACAAGCTCACCGCCAATCTCGACGGGACGCTCGTCCTGCTGGCGGTGCTGATCCTCAGCGTCGGTCTCTTCACGCTCTACAGCGCGGCCTACGACACGCCCGGCCGCCTCGATGCGCAGCTCGTCAACATCGCGGTCGCCTTCGTCGCGATGTGGCTCGCGGCCCAGATCCCGCCGCAGACGCTGATGCGCTTCGCGGTACCGATCTACGCGGTCGGCCTGATCCTGCTGATCGGGGTCGCGCTGTTCGGCGAGGTGGCGAACGGCGCGCGACGCTGGCTGCACGTCGGGGTGGTGCGCTTCCAGCCGTCCGAGATGATGAAGATCGCGATGCCGCTCATGCTCGCGTGGTACTTCCAGAAGCGCGAGGCCACGCTGAAGGTGAGCGACTACGTCGCCGCGGCGCTGATCCTCGCGGTGCCGGCGCTGCTCATCGCGAAGCAGCCCGATCTCGGGACCGCGCTCCTCGTGACCGCGGCGGGGTTCTACGTCATCTTCCTCGCCGGCCTCTCGTGGCGCCTGCTCGTGCCGGTGGTCGCGCTCGGCGCCGTCGGCGTCGCCGTGCTGGTCGTGCTCGAGCCGATGCTCTGCCAGCCCGACCTCGTCTGGCCGGGCATGAAGGCCTACCAGAAGGCGCGCATCTGCACGCTGCTCGATCCCACGACCGATCCGCTCGGGCGCGGCTTCCACATCATCCAGGCGACGATCGCCGTCGGCTCCGGCGGCTTCCTCGGCAAGGGCTGGCTCGAGGGCACGCAGGCCCACCTCGAGTTCATCCCCGAGCGCTCGACCGACTTCATCTTCGCGGTGTTCTCGGAGGAGTTCGGCCTCCTCGGCAACTTCGTCCTGCTCGCGCTGTACCTCGGCCTGATCGCCCGCGGACTGGTCATCGCGGCCGGCGCCCCGACCTTCTTCGCACGGCTCCTCGCCGGCGCGATCACTCTCATCTTCTTCACTTACGCGTTCGTCAATATGGGAATGGTGAGCGGCATCCTGCCGGTGGTGGGCGTGCCGCTCCCGCTGGTCTCGTACGGCGGGACCGCGCTTGTGACGCTGTTCCTCGGGCTCGGGATCCTGATGAGCATCCACAAGCACCGCAAGCTGGTCCAGACGTGAGAGCGGCACCGGGCGGCGGGACGCGCGCGATCGCGCTCTGCGCGGTCGCGGCGATCGTCGCGTCGTGTGCCGGCACGCCGCGCCCACCGGCGGTCGAGCGAGAGGCGAAGGCCCCGTCGACGGCCCCACGACGGCCCCGACGACACCGCCCCGCCGCGGCGGCGGCTACTACCTCGACGACGGCCCGGGCGACGGCGCGGTTCCCGACCTCGAGCGCATCCCGGACGCGCAGCCGCGCGCCGAGCCGCTCAATCGGTTCGCGAACAACTCGTACGTCGTCTTCGGCAAGGAGTACGTGCCCGAGCGGAGCGTGCGGCCGTTCCGGCAGCGCGGCCTCGCGAGCTGGTACGGCCGCAAGTTCCACGGCCAGCGGACGTCGAGCGGCGAGATCTACGACATGTATGCGATGACCGCGGCCCATCCGACGCTCCCGATCCCCAGCTATGCGCGCGTCACCAGCGTCGCCACCGGGCGCAGCGTGGTCGTACGCGTCAACGACCGCGGTCCGTTCTGGCCCGGCCGCGTCATCGATCTCTCGTACGCCGCGGCGTGGAAGCTCGGCTATCTCGAGCAGGGCAGCACGATGGTCGAGGTCGACGCGATTGTCCCGGGATCCGATCAGCAGATCGCCGCCGCACCCGCCGGGCCGGTCCCGCCAAACACGCCGGCAGCACCCGCTACACCGGCGCCGTCCAACGCACCCGCCGCATCCGCGGAGCCCGTTCCACCAGCGGACGTGGCGGTCACGACCGAGGCCGGCGGCGTCTACCTCCAGCTCGCGGCCTTCTCCGCACGCGAGAACGCCGAGACGTTCCGTGCCCGCGCCGCGCTCGAGCTCGCGTCGCTCGACCGGCCGATCGAGATCTACCGCAAGGACGGGCTCTTCCGGCTTCACGTCGGGCCCTACCGGTCGCGAGCCGAGGCGAGCGCCGCCGCCGAGCGGCTGAAGGAGAGCCTGGACGTCCGGCCGCACGTGGTCGTGCGGTAAAATCGGCGGCGCTCCCCTCCGGTCGCTCTCCCCGCATGCTCCGCCAGCTCCTCGCGCTCGCTCTCGCCGTCCCGCTCGCTGCACTGGCGGACGCGCCGCCGCCGCCGCCGGTCGCCGCGCGCGCCTGGCTCCTCGTCGACTACCAGAGCGGGCAGACGATCGCGGCGCAGAACGCCGGCGAGCGGATCGAGCCGGCCTCGCTCACCAAGCTGATGACGGCCTATCTCGTCTTCGACGCGCTGAAGAAGAAGGCGATCACGCTCGAGCAGAGCGTCACCGTCTCGCAACGCGCGTGGAAGTCCGGCGGCTCGCGGATGTTCATCGAGCCGCGGAAGCCGGTGACCGTCGACGAGCTGCTGCACGGCATGATCGTGCAATCGGGCAACGACGCCACCGTCGCGCTCGCCGAGCTCGTCGGCGGCTCGGAGGACGTTTTCGCGCAGATGATGAACCGGGAGGCGCAGCGGCTCGGGCTGAAGGACACCCAGTTCACCAACGCGAGCGGCTGGCCCGACCCGAAGCACTACTCGACCGCGCGCGACCTCGCGGTGCTCGCCACGGCGCTGATCCGCGACTTCCCCGAGGACTACGCGCTGTACTCGACCAAGGAGTACCGCTACAACAACATCACCCAGCAGAACCGCAACCGCCTCCTCTGGCTCGATCCGAACGTCGACGGGGTGAAGACCGGCTTCACGGAAGGGGCCGGTTATTGCCTGATCGCCTCGGCAAAACGCGGCCCGCGGCGGCTCCTGTCGGTGGTGGTCGGCGCCAACTCCGACAGCGCCCGCGCGCAGGAAAGCCAGAAGCTCCTGAACTACGGCTTCCAGTTCTTCGACACCGTACGGCTCTACCAGAAGGGTCAGGAGGTGGGCACGCTGCGCGTCTGGAAGGGCACCCGCGACGAGCTCAAGGCCGGGCTCGACCGCGACCTCGACCTCGTCCTGCCGCGCGGGGACACGCAGAAGATCAAGGCCGACTTCGTCAGCGAGCAGCCGCTCGTCGCGCCGGTGAGCGCCGGTCAGAAGGTCGGCGTGGTGAAGGTCGCGATCGACGGCAAGCCGCTCAGCGAGTATCCGGTGATCGCGCTGGAAACCGTGCCGATCGCGGGGCTCGTCGGCCGGGCGTGGGACAGCATGCGGCTCTGGCTGAAGAAGTAAGGAGGAAGCGATGGCGCAAATCTGCTACCTGAACGGCGAGTTCCTGCCGCTTGCCGACGCGAAGGTCCCGGTGCTCGACCGCGGCTTCATCTTCGGCGACGGCGTCTACGAGGTGGTCCCGGTGTACGGCCGGTCGCTCTTCCGCCTGCCCGAGCATCTCGCGCGGCTCGCCTACAGCCTCGGCCAGGTCCGGATCGAGAATCCGCACGACGCCGCCGGCTGGACGAAGCTCCTCCAGACGCTCGTCGACCGGAACGCCGGGGACGATCAGAGCGTCTACCTCCAGGTGACGCGCGGGGTCGCGCCGCGCTCGCAGGAATTCCCGAAGACGCCGGTGACGCCGACCGTCTTCGCCATGTCGAACCCGTTGCGGACCCCGCCGCCCGAGCAGCGCGCGCAGGGCGTCGCGGTGGTGACGCGCGAAGACTTTCGCTGGCACCGGTGCGACATCAAGTCGGTGTCGCTGCTCGCGAACTGCCTCCTCCGCCAGGAAGCCGAGGAGGCGGGCGCGGTGGAGTCGGTGCTGGTGCGCGACGGTCACGTGACCGAGGCGTCGACGTGCAACGTGTTCCTGGTGAAGAGCGGCACGATCGTGAACCCGCCGAAAGACAACCTGATCCTGCCCGGGATCACCTACGACCTGGTGCTCGAGCTCGCGCGCGCCGCGGGGCTCCCGGTGGAGGTGCGCCGGGTGCCGGTGGCGGAGCTCCTCGCGGCCGACGAGGTGTGGCTCTCGTCGTCGACGAAGGAAGTGCTGCCGGTCACGCGCATCGACGGCCGTGCGGTCGGCTCCGGCAAGCCGGGGCCGATGTACGCGCGGATGTACCAGCTCTTCCAGGACTACAAGGCGCGCGTGCGGGCCAAAGCGCATGCCTGAGCTCGAGACGCTCTCGCTCCTCGCCTTTCCGTGCGACTTCCCGATCAAGGTGCTCGGGAAGCGCCAGGCGGGGTTCGCGCAGGCGATCGTCGGCGTGGTGAAGCGCCACGCCCCGGACTTCGACGCGGCCACGCTCGAGATGCGCGCGAGCCGCGAGGCGACCTACCTCTCGCTCACCCTGACGATCCGCGCCGTCTCGCGCGAGCAGCTCGACGCGCTCTACCGCGAGCTCTGCGATCATCCGATGGTCACGATGGTGCTGTAGCGGGGCGATCGTGAATCGCGACTCGCCGTTCGTCGCTCCCCGTTCGCTCGTCGTGCGGCGGCTCGGGCTCGTGCCGTACGAAGCGACGTACGACGAGATGCGCCGCTTCACCGCGTCGCGCACCGCCGCGACCCCCGACGAGCTGTGGCTGCTCGAGCATCCGCCGGTCTACACGCTCGGTCAGGCGGGGAAGGAGGAGCATCTCCTCCGCGCGACCGCGATCCCGCTGCGGCGGGTCGATCGCGGCGGCCAGGTCACCTACCACGGTCCGGGCCAGGTCGTCGTCTACGCGCTGATCGACCTGCGCCGCCGCGGGCTCACCGTGAAGCGCCTCGTCCGGCTGCTGGAGCAGTCGGTGATCGACCTGCTGGCGGCGCGCGGCGTGCCAAGCGAGCGGCGCGCCGGCGCGCCCGGGGTCTACGTGGACGGGGCAAAGATCGCGGCGCTCGGGCTGCGCGTGCGCGGCGGCGCGAGCTATCACGGCCTCGCGCTCAACGTCGACCTGGACCTCGGACCCTACGCCGACATCAACCCCTGCGGATACGAAGGGCTGGCAGTCACCCGGCTCGCCGACCTGGGGATGCGCGAGGGGCCGGAGGTCATCGGCGACGCGCTCGTCGCCGGCCTGCAGCGGCTGCTGGAAGCCGAGGCATAATCGTCTTCCCGATGGCGAACGTCACCGACAAGCAGCGCGGCGCGGCGAAGACCGCCCGCAACCCGATCAAGATCGTGCCGGCGGAGCGCCTGCCGAAGCCCGACTGGATCCGCGTCAAGGCGCCCAGCCCGGGCACGCGCTTCTACGAGATCAAGCAGATCCTCCGCGAGGCGAAGCTCCATACCGTCTGCGAGGAGGCGTCCTGCCCGAACATCGGCGAGTGCTTCGGCAAGGGCACGGCGACGTTCATGATCCTCGGCGACCTCTGCACCCGCCGCTGCCCGTTCTGCGACGTCGCGCACGGCCGTCCGAAGCCTCCGGACGCGGACGAGCCGCGCCATCTGGGAGAGACCGTTGCTGCATTGCGGCTCGGGTACGTCGTGATTACCAGCGTCGACCGCGACGACCTCCGCGACGGCGGCGCGGGGCACTTCGCCGACTGCATCAACGCCGTCCGGGAACATTCGCCGCGGACGCGGATCGAAGTCCTGGTGCCCGACTTCCGCGGCCGGCTCGAATCCGCGCTGGACGCGCTGGTGCGCGGGCTGCCCGACGTGATGAACCACAACCTCGAGACGGTTCCGCGGCTGTACCGCCAGGCGCGTCCCGGCGCGGACTATGCGCACTCGCTCCGGCTCCTCCAGGCGTTCAAGGCGCGGCATCCCGGCATCCCGACCAAGTCCGGGCTGATGGTCGGCCTCGGCGAGACCGACGACGAGATCGTCGAGGTGATGCGCGATCTGCGCGCGCACGATGTGGACATGCTGACGATCGGCCAGTACCTCGCGCCCTCGGCGCATCATCTCCCGGTCGCGCGCTACGCCCCGCTCGAAGCGTTCGGACGGTTCGAGCGCGAAGCGCGCGCGCTCGGCTTCAGTCATGCCGCGGTCGGGCCGATGGTGCGCTCGAGCTACCACGCCGACCGCCAGGCGCATGCAGCGGGCGTGTCCTAGCCGCAGATCCGCAGGAGAGAGATACATGGCGTTCGTCTCGAGTTGTCGCTCGGCCGCGCGGTTTGCGGGGATCGTCGCCGCAGTGTGTGCGACCGCCGTGTGTGCGACCACCGTGTGTGCGACCACCGCGTCCGCGGCTCAGATCGCGCAGGTCGACGGGCCCGCCCCCGAGCTGGACGTCAGGCTCCTCAGCGGCAAGCTGCTGAAGGCGAAGGAGCTACGCGGCAAGGTCGTGGTGAACGTGATCTGGGCGACCTGGAGCCCGGCGGCGCGCATGGAGCTCCCCGACGTCCAACGGCTGTACCGCGCGTACCACGACAAGGGCCTCGAGGTGGTCGCGATGTCGATCGACGAGCGCCCGGGCGAAGTGCGCGAGTTCTGGCGCAAGCGCGACTACACATTCCCGGTGGCGATGCGCAGCGATGCCTTCTTCGACCACTACGGCCGCGTCAGCACGACGCCGATGTTCTACATCGTGGACCGGCAGGGAACGCTGCGGTACCGCGTGGCCGGCCCGGTCGGCCCCGAGAAGCTCGAAGCGCTCCTCAAGCCGCTCCTCGCCGAGCGGCCGCCGGCGGCGAGCGTCGCGAAGAAGTACTAGGCCGGCCCGGCCGGCAGCCTCAGCCCGCTTCGGCGAGCGTCCGCTCGATCAGCGCGTCGAGCTCGGCGAAATCCGGCACGCCGAGGTAGCGTTTCACGATCATCCCGCGCCGGTCGATAACGAACGTCGTCGGCGTCAGGCTCACGTCCCCGAACGCCAGCGCCGCCGCACCCATCGGGTCGAGCGCGACCTTGAACGGCAGGGCGTTCTTCGCCGCGTAGTGGAGGACGTAGTTCGGCGGGTCGTAGCTCATCGCGACGGCGATCGTCTCGAGGCCCCGCTCGCGATGCTTGCGGTACGTGTCGACCAGCTTCGGCATCTCCTCGACGCAGGTCGTGCAGGAGGTCGCCCAGAAATTGACCAGGACGACCTTGCCGCGCAGGTCCTCGGCGGTCAGTTTTTCGCCCTGGATCGTCGTGAGCGTGACCGGGGGAGCGTGCGCGGGTGCACTCGGAGCGAGCGCGACATAGGCCGCCCCGGCTATCGCCGCGGCGGCAACTCCGGCGATAATGGTCCGGCGTGCCAGCTTCATGTCGTCCCGGGGGTGAACCGATGCGCTCGAAAGCCGTGATTCTCGGTGTTCTCGCCGGACTTGTCATCTGCGGGCACGCGGCTGCGCAGAACCTCGCGGGCATCACCAACCAGGACGCGGTGCAGGCGCTGAAGGACGCCCTGGTGCAGGGGTCGAGCAAGGCGGTGTCGCAGCTCTCCGCACCGGACGGGTTCCTCGGCAATCCCAGGGTCAAGATCCCGCTGCCCGACACGATCAAGCGCGTGGAGAGCGGGCTGCGCATGCTCGGCATGGGGCGCCAGGCGGACGAGCTCGTGACCAGCATGAACCGCGCCGCGGAAATGGCGGTCAAGGAGGCGACGCCGCTCCTCGTCAGCTCGGTGAAGAGCATGTCGGTCTCCGACGCGAAAGGCATCCTCACCGGGCCGGACGATGCGGCGACCCTCTACTTCAAGCGCACGACGAGCGACGCACTCACGCAGCGTTTCCTGCCGATCGTCAAGGAAATGACGGCGAAGGTCCAACTCGCGCAGCAATACAACGGCCTCGCCGGCCAGGCCGCGCAGTACGGCCTGATCAGCAAGGAGGATGCGAACATCGACCTCTATGTGACGCGCAAGGCGCTCGACGGCCTGTTCGTGGTCATCGCCGAGCAGGAGCGCTCGATTCGGAAGGATCCGATGGGGGCGGCGACGAGCATCGCGAAGAAGGTCTTCAGCTCGCTCCGGTGAACCACGGGGCGTCAGTGCGCCTCGTCCCAGTTCCTGCCCACCCCGATATCGACGACTAGCGGCACGCTCAAGGTCGCGACGCCGCTCATCAGCTCCGGCAACTCCTTCTTGACGCGCCCCAGCTCCGGCTCGGGCACTTCCAGCACCAGCTCGTCGTGCACCTGCATGATGAGCTTTGCGCCGAGCCCCTCGTGGTCGAGCCAGTCCTGGACCGCGATCATCGCGAGCTTGATCAGGTCGGCGGCGGTTCCCTGCATCGGCGCGTTGATCGCCGCGCGCTCGGCGCCCGCGCGCCGCGCCTGGTTCGAGTTGCGGATCTCGGCGAGCCACAGCCGGCGCCCGAACACGGTCTCGACGTAACCCTGCTCGCGCGCCGCCTGGCGCGTCGTCTCCATGTACCGCTGGACCCCGGGATAGCGGGCGAAGTAGCTGTCGATGTAGGCCTGTGCCGTGGCGCGCTCGAGGCCGAGCTGCTGCGCCAGGCCGAACGCGCTCATGCCGTAGATCAGGCCGAAGTTGATCGTCTTCGCGTAGCGCCGCTCCTCGGCGCTCACCTCGCGCGGGTTGCGGCCGAAGATCTCGGCCGCGGTCGCGCGGTGGATGTCCTCGCCGCGCTCGAAGGCGTCGAGCAACCCCCGGTCCTCCGAAAGGTGCGCCATGATGCGGAGCTCGATCTGCGAGTAGTCCGCCGACACGACCGCGTACCGCGGCGGCGCGATGAACGCCTCGCGGATCCGCCGCCCCTCGGGCGTGCGCACCGGGATGTTCTGAAGGTTGGGATCGTTCGAGGCGAGGCGACCGGTCACCGCCGTCGCCTGGCCGTAGTTGGTGTGCACGCGGCCGGTCTGCGGGTTCACCATCCGCGGCAGCTTGTCGGTATAGGTCGACTTGAGCTTGGACACCGACCGGTACTCGAGCAGCGTCTTCGGCAGCGGATAGTCGAGCGCGAGCTTCTCGAGCACGTCCTCGTCGGTCGAGGGCGCGCCGCTCGGCGTCTTCCTGATCACCGGGAGCTTCAGGCGCCCGAAGAAGATGTCGCCGATCTGTTTCGGCGAGTTCAGATTGAACGACTGCCCCGCCTCGGTGTAGGCCTTCTGCTCGAGCTCGAGCATCTTCTGGCCGAGCTCGCGGCTCTGGCGCTCGAGCGCCGCGGCGTCGATCAGCACGCCGGCGCGCTCCATCCGGAACAGCACCTCGCGCACCGGCATCTCGATCGTCTCGTAGACGCGCTTCAGCTTCGCGTCGGCGGCCACCTTCGGATACAGCGCCTGGTGCAGCCGCAGCGTGACGTCGGCGTCCTCCGCCGAGTACTCGGTCGCGCGCTGCACGTCCACCTGCTCGAAGCCGATCCGCTGCGCGCCCTTGCCGGTGACCTCGTCGTAGGTGATGGTCTTAAGGCCGAGGTAACGCGCGGCGAGCGAGTCCATGTCGTGCCGCGCGCTGCTCTCGAGGACGTAGGACTCGAGCAGCGTGTCGTGTGCGATTCCGGCGAGCATCACGCCGTGGTTCGCGAGCACGTGCTCGTCGTACTTCGAGTTCTGCCCGAGCTTCTTCTTCGCCGCATCCTCGAGCCACGGTTTGAGGAGGGCAAGCGCCCGTTCGACGCCGAGCTGGTCCGGGGCCCCGGGATACGCGTGCGCCATGGCGACGTACGCGGCTTCGCCGGGTGCGATCGAGAACGAGGCGCCGACCAGCCGGGCCGCGAAGGGGTCGAGCGAGGTGGTCTCGGTGTCGAACGCCACGATCTTCGCCACGCTCAGCCGCGCGATCCAGCGCGCGAGATCGGCTTCCGTCAGCACCGTCTCGTACCTGCGCGGGACGTCCGCGGGCGCGACCGCCGATGCGGATGGCGCGAGCGGCGCCGCCGCCGGTGCCGGCGAATCGCCGTTCCCCTGCACGTCCTTCAGCCAGCCCTTGAAGCCGAAACGCTGGAACAGCGCGGCGAGCCGCTCGCGGTCGCGCTCGCGCGGCGCGAGATCGGCGACCTTGAACGGCAGCGCCACGTCGTGCTTCACCGTGACGAGCTCGCGCGCCTTGCCCAGCCAGTCGCGCGCCTTCCGCAGGTTGTCGCCGACGACGCCGGTGATCTCGTCGGCGTGCGCGAGCACGCCCTCGAGCGAGCCGTATTGCCCGATCCACTTTGCCGCGGTTTTCGGGCCGACCTTCTCGACGCCCGGGATGTTGTCGACCGAGTCCCCGACGAGCGCGAGGTAGTCCACGATCTGCGTCGGCGCGACGCCGAACTTCGCTTTCACCGCCGCCTCGTCGAGCGTCTCGTTCGACATCGTGTTGATCAGCGTGACGTGCGGATCGACGAGCTGGGCGAGATCCTTGTCGCCGGTCGACACGACGGTGCGGATGCCGGCGCCCGTCGCCTCCTTCGCGAGCGTGGCGATGACGTCGTCCGCTTCCACGCCCTCCACCACGAGCAGCGGCCAGCCCATCGCGCGGATCGCTTCCATGAGCGGCTCGATCTGCGCGGAGAGATCGTCGGGCATCGGCGCGCGGTTCGCCTTGTACTCCGGATACACTTCGTCGCGGAACGTCTTGCCCTTCGCGTCGAAGACGCAGCCGAGGAAATCTGCCTTGTAGTCGTTCACCAGCCGCCGTAGCATGTTCAGCACACCGTAGATGGCACCGGTCGGCTCGCCCGCAGGGCTGCGCAGATCGGGAAGCGCGTGGAACGCGCGATAGAGATACGACGACCCGTCGACCAGGACCAGCGACTTATCCGACATGGAAGACCGATTGAAGAAAGGCCGCCCCGACGACAAGCTGCCCAAGCTCGTGGCCGCGGGGCTCGATTCGCGCGCGTACACCGCGCGCGAGGCGTGGCAGCTCTTTGCGATTATGTCAGAGTTCGTCGAGGCGACCGAACGCCTGAACCAGGTGCGCCCCGCGGTCTCGATCTTCGGCAGCGCGCGCACGCCGCCCGATCATCCCTACTTCGCGCTCGCCGAACGCATCGCGCGGCTGCTGTCGGACTCCGGCTTCACCGTCATCTCCGGCGGCGGTCCCGGGATCATGACCGCGGCCAATCGCGGCGGCTTCCTCGGCAAGTCGCCGGCCGTCGGCCTCAACATCGAGCTGCCGCGCGAGCAGTTCGGCAACGCCTATCAGGACATCAGCCTCTCGTTCCGCCACTTCTTCGCGCGCAAGGTCACGTTCGTGCGCTTCGCGTCCGCGTACGTGGTGATGCCCGGCGGATTCGGCACGCTCGACGAGCTGACCGAGGCGCTCACGCTCGTGCAGACCGGCAAGACCCGCAAGATGCCGATCATCCTCGTCTGGGAGCCGTTCTGGCGCGGTCTCCTCGACTGGTTCCGCGAGCGGCTCGTCGACGAAGGCATGATCGATCCCGGCGACATGGATCTCGTCCAGGTCCACAACGAGCCCGAGCAGGTGGTGGAGACGATCTTCCGCCACTACGAGAACCGGGCGTTCGTCCCGAGCCCCGCCGAACGCGAAACCTTCCTCAACCTGTAGCACCAACGGTCGGCGGCGCAAACGGATCTGTTACACTTAAGAAGCCGTCATGGAACCGACCATTCATGGAACCGACCATGATGGAATCAGACATGCGCCGCCTCTTCGTCGCTTCGATCCTCGCCGCTTCGCTTCCACTCGCGGCACAGGTGGCGCCGCCGCCGCAGCTCGAACCGGTGCCCGAACCGCCGCCGCAGGTCGGGCTCGAGTCCGACCCGAACGCGCCCGGCCCGACGCTGACCCCGCCCGGGTCGAAGGTCGAGGAGCAGCTGATGCCGGACGGCAGCCGCGTCATCACGGTCACCGACCCGAACGGCTGGACGTATCAGCTGATCGAGGCCCTGCCGGGAGCGCCGATCGCCAGGACCGCGGACGGAGACCTCACCGGCGTCCGCGCGCCGATGTGGAGGATCCTGCAGTGGTGAACTGCCGCGCCGGATGTCCGTTTACACCAAGGTCACCGAAGCCCAGCTTGCTGCCTGGCTGAAGGCCTACTCGGTCGGGACGCTCGTCGAGCTGAAGGGCATCGCGGCCGGGATCGAGAACACCAACTACTTCGTCACCACCACGCACGGCCGCTACGTCCTTACGCTCTTCGAGCGGCTGCCGGCGCAGGACCTGCCCTTCTATCTCGGCCTGATGGCGCACCTCGCGCGCCACGGCATCCCCTGCCCGGCGCCGATCGCCGACCGGCGGAGCCGCATCCTCTCCGCGCTGAACGGCAAGCCCGCGGCGCTCGTCACCCGGCTGCCGGGCGCCGTCGTCGCCGCACCCCTGCCCGCGCACTGCGCGGAGGTCGGCGCCGTGCTCGCCGACATGCACCTCGCCGGCGAGTCCTACCCGGGCACGCTCGAGAATCCGCGCGGGCCGCGATGGTGGCGGAAGGCGGCGCGCGAGGTACTGCCGTTTCTCGACGAGGCGCGCGGGGGGCTGCTCGCGTCGGAACTCGAGTTCCAGTCGCGCTTCCGCCTGCTCGACCTCCAGCGCGGCCCGGTGCACGCCGACCTCTTTCGCGACAACGTCCTCTTCGAGGACACGCGGATCGGCGGCGTGATCGACTTCTACTTCGCCGGCGTGGACGCCTGGCTCTTCGACGTCGCGGTGACGCTCAACGACTGGTGCATCGAGGCCGACGGCACGCTCGACCGCACGCGCGCGGACGCGCTCCTCGCCGCTTATCACGCGGTGCGGCCGTTCACTGCGGCCGAGCGCGGCGCGTGGCCGGTGATGCTTCGGGCGGCCGCGCTGCGCTTCTGGCTGTCGCGGCTTCACGACTTCCATCTCCCCCGCCCCGGCGAGCTCGTGCACGCGCACGACCCGGAGCATTTCCGCCGGATCCTCGAGCTGCGGATCCGCGACGAGCACGACGCCCCGTGGGTGGCCGGGTGAGCCACCGAGCAGGGGCATCACGCTTGCGTGGGGGTGCGACAACGGCGAATCCCGGCCTGCCGCTGACCGCAAGGCCGGGATCACGGCTCTGCACCCCGGAAGCGGCCGCTGCGGTGCCATGACGATCGTTCCGGCGGCGAGCGGCTGGCAGTGGATCGCGCGCGGGCTCGCGCTGGTCGGCCGTGCGCCGCTCGGCTGGATGGTGGTCTCGATGACGTACTGGCTCGCGATGGGCATCATCTCGCGGCTGCCGTACCTCGGGCTGCTCGTCGCGTCGCTCGTCACCCCGGCGCTCGCCGTGAGCTTCATGGCGATCTGCCGCGCGCTCGACCGCGGACGCGGGCTCGAGCTCGCGCTCGTCGCCGACGGGTTCAAGCGCAACCTCGCGGCGCTGGTGACGCTCGGCGGGATCTATCTCGCGGTCACGCTCGCGATCTTCGCCGTCACCGCCTTCGTCGACGGCGGCGCGCTCGCCCGCTGGACGCTCTCCGGACGCGGTCCGAGCATGGAGCAGGGCGGCCTCGCCGCAGCGGTCGCGCTCGCCATGGCGCTCTGGATCCCGGTGCAGCTCGCCTTCTGGTTCGCGCCGGTGCTCGCCGCCTGGCACGGCATGTCCGCACCCAAGGCGCTCTTCTTCAGTTTCTTCGCGGCGGCCCGCAACTGGCGCGCGTTCCTCGTCTACGGGCTGGTGGGCGCGGCAGCGCTCGGACTGGCCACCGCGGTCATGTTCAGCCTGCAGCGCGTGCCGGCCGGACCGCAGATCGTCCCGACGATGGTCTTCCTGCTCCTGGTCGTGTTCATCCCGGTGTTCTACGCCACGACCTACGCGAGCTACCGGGACGTCTTCCCCGAGTACCGGGAACAGCCTGCCCCCGGTTAAGGAATTCTTAGGGTTCCCTTAGGCAGCATTTAGGAAACGCCCCGGCCGCGCGCGACTACGCTTTCTCCCGTCACCGACGTACCCACGAGGAGAGAGCAATGACCCAGATCGCAGTCGAGCAGAGGACCGAATCGGGCGAGATCGCCCCCGCCGGACGCTTCGACATTTACGCCGGCGTACACAAGGGCCTGCGCCGCTTCATGAGCGACACGCTGGTCGCTGTCGGCCGCATGGACGGACACGATGCCGACGAGGTCGCGGGGACGGTCGCACAGGTTCGCGGGCTGCTCGAGTTCTGTCTCGAGCACCTGCACGCCGAGAACCAGTTCCTGCACCCGGCGATGGAGGCCCGGCGGCCGGGATCGGCGGGCGCGACCGCCAAGGACCACGACGGCCACTTACAGGCCATCGAGCGGCTCGAGTTCGACGTCCGCGGGGTCGAGCGGGCGCAGCCCGACGCGCGCGGAGGTGCTGCGCTGCGCCTCTACCGCCGCCTCGGCCTATTCGTGGCGGAGAACCTCGAGCACATGAACGTCGAGGAAACGGCGAACAACGCGGCGCTCTGGGCGACCCATACGGACGAGGAGCTCGTCGAGATCCAGCAGGCGATCGTCGCGTCGGTCAGCCCCGCGATGCTGGCGGCGTTCCTGCGGTGGGCCGTGCCCGCGATGACTCCCGACGAGCGCGCGGGGCTGTTCACCGGCATGCAAGCCGGCGCGCCGCGGGCGGTCTTCGAGCGGATGCTCGCCACGGCGCGGTCGCACCTGAGCGAGCGCGACTGGACCAAGCTCGCTGCCGCGCTCGGCCCGGTTCCGGTCTTCGACTGAACGCGAGGCGCGATCCATGAAACGCAAGCTCGCTATCGCAGTGGCCGCCGCCACGGTCGGACTCGGCGGCTCGTTCGACCTCGCGGCCCAATCGCAGCCCGGCCCGGCCCGCAAGGACGCGCTCGCCGACCACGGGCGCTACCTGGTGAAGATCGCCGGCTGCAACGACTGTCACACCCCCGGCTACATGGCGAACGCCGGCAAGGTCGACGAGAAGGTCTGGCTCACCGGCGATCGGCTCGGCTGGAGCGGGCCGTGGGGGACGACGTACGCGGTCAACCTGCGTCTCTACATGAAGGACATGACCGAGGCGGAATGGCTCAACACCGCGCGGAACATGAAGGCGCGGCCGCCGATGCCGTGGTTCGCACTCGAGGCGATGTCGGACCGCGATCTGCGCGCGATCTTCCAGTACGTGAAGACGCTCGGGCCGGCGGGCGAGCCCGCACCGGCCTATCTCCCGCCCGGCGTGGAGCCGAAAGGGCCGATGGTGCGGTTTCAGTAATCGCCGGAGAGCTACGCCGGGGTCTCGACGAGCTTGACCGGCCGCGCGACGACGAGGCGGAACCGCCCGCGGCCGGTCTTCTCGATGCGCAGGAACGGGCAGCGCTCCGCGAGCCGACGCTCGAGCAGCACGAGCCGCGCCTCGAGGTTGTCGCTGATGTCGGGGAGGCGGATCGTCGGGTCGAGGCGGAGCTCGCGGTTCGAGAACTCGGTGCGGCCGCTGGCGAGGTAGTCGCGCACGAGCTTGCGGACGATCGCGCCGGCGACGCCCTTGATCAGGTAGTCGTCGCCGATGAACACGCTGTCGTCGGCCGCGTAGTGCCGCACGGTGGCCGGCGCGCCGTCCGCGGCGACCTTGCCCGACGCGGCCGACGGCGCCTCGTCCTGGCTCTCGGCAGTCTGTTGGAGGACGTGGATCGCCATCCCGAGCTGCGCGGCAATCGCCACCAGCGCGTCCTCGTCGTCGTAGCCGAAGCGCAGGTCTTCGGGGCTCTCCACGTAGAGCACGCCGAGCAGCCGCCCGCCGCCCGAGATCGGCACCGCGAGCTGGCTGCGCGAATCGGCGAGCCCGGGGAACGGGATCGCGGTCTCGAGCGTCTTCCCGAGGCCCGCCTTTTCCACGCTCTCCCGGATCGCGCGGCCGTAGGAGTACTCGGCGCTCATGTGCATGATCCGGATCGGCGTGCGCTGTGCGGCCGCAACGCCGATCACGCCGCAGCCGACCGCGATCTCGGAGCCCACGCCCGAAAGCGGGTAGCCGCGGCTCGCCACCGTGTAGAGCCGCTGCCCGGAGCCGTCGAGCATCAGCGCCATTGCGTGCTTCACGTCGAGGAGCTCGTCGAGGCTCGAGAGCGTGTCGTCGAGCAGCAGGCCGAGGTCTGCGCATTGGGTCATCCGCTCGGCGCAGAGCCTCAGCGCCGAAAGCATGTTGCGCCGGGGCGGCGGCGCGGGCAGCGCGTTGCACGGGACCGTGACGATCTCGAGCACGCGATAGATGTCGGACCCCTGCAGCCGGAACACACCACTCATGCCGGTGTGCGACGCGATGCCCGCGAGCTTCGCCTTCATGTTCTCGAACAGCGGGCCCGCCGTCTCGGTGCGCAGGTACTCGAGCTCCAGGCGGTACTGCGCGGCGGTTTCCGGATGGATCACCAGCGCCGCCGCGCGTGGATTCGCGAGTACGTTCTGGCGCGTCTTGTTGAAGAACTGGAACGACAGCGCGACGTGCCCCCGGTCGACGTAGTGCACCTGCGAC
This sequence comes from uncultured beta proteobacterium, assembly GCA_963789885.1. Lineage (GTDB taxonomy): Bacteria > Pseudomonadota > Gammaproteobacteria > Burkholderiales > SG8-39 > DATEDA01. The sequence goes on from CAWBNB010000005.1 coordinate 94,887, forward strand.
ACCACGCTCACGTTGGGCGTACCGTCGGTGGCGCAGGTCGCCACCGTGCTCGGGACCGCGCCTTCGAGACACGCGCGGATGGCTTCGAGCGTCAAGGCCACGGCGCTAGCTCCCGAGCCGCTCGCCGGCGCGCGGACCGGGCGTCTGCTCGAACGCCGCGGCGGGCGTGAACGAGACGCCGGTGAGCTCTGCGGGATCGAACCAGAGCAGTGCACGCCCGTACGCCGCCGCGTACCCGAGCAGGCCGATGTCCGCGCTGAATGCATCGGCGTAGCGCTTCGCGCGCTCGACGTCCGAGGCGTCGAGCGGCACGACGGTCGCATCGGTCCCCTTCAGCTGGAACGCGCGATGGGTGCTCGGCAGGTTGAATGCGACCGCGATCGCCCCTTCCGCGCGGATCGCGGCGAGCAGCGCCGCGGCCTGGAACGCCGCGAGGTACACGGTCACCCGCCGCCTGTCGTCGGACACGCGGCAGCCGAGCGCGCGCGCAAGGCGCGGTACGTTGCCGGCATCGCGGGATGCGACGACGATCGACACCGCGCCCTGGATGAATGCAGCGTGCTCGCTGTCGAGAAGCGGCTCGCCGGGGGCGCTCATTGCACACCGCCAACGCCGCGCATGACCTCGAAGAGCGCCCGCTGCCCCTCGAAGCCGATCCCCGGGCGTTGGGGAAGCGCCATCATGCCGTCCTCGATCCGCGCGTCGTCGGCGAAGCCGCCGAACGCGCCGAAGACGCCCGGATACGACTCGCAGCCCCCGAGCCCGAACCCGGCCGCGACGTGCAGCGACATCTGGTTGCCGCCGTGCGGCCAGAACGCCGTGCGCCGGAACCCGAGCGGCTCGAGCGCGCCGAGCGTGCGCGCGAACTGCGTGATGCCGTACGCCTGCGGCGGGTCGACCTGGATCAGGTCGCGGCCGGGGCGCCAGCCGCCGAACCGCGCGAGGTTCACGACGTCCTGCGTCGAGTAGAGGTTCTCGCCGGTCGCGAGCGGCGGCGCGTAGCTCGCGGCGAGCTCGGCCATCAGCGCGTAGTCGTGCGGGTCGGTCGGCTCCTCGAACCAGCGTAGCTTGAACGGCGCGAGCGCCGCGGCGTAGGCGAGCGCGTCGTCCCGGCCGAACCGCGCGTTCGCGTCGACCGCGAGCCGGTCGGGCGACCCGACCACCGCGAGCGCCGCTTCTACGCGCTTTACATCCTCGGCGAGTGGGACCCCGCCGACCTTGATCTTCACCATCCGGTAGCCGGCGTCCAGGTGACGGCCGACTTCCGCGCGGAGATCGTCGAGCGTTCCGCCCGGGTGATACCAGCCGCCGCCGACGTAGACGAACAGGCGTTCGCGCACCGCGCCCTTCGAATAGCGATTGGCGAGCGAGTGATGAAGCGGCAAGCCCTCGATCTTGGCGACCGCGTCCCAGAGCGCGACCTCGATCGTGCCGATCGCGATCGACCGCTCGCTGTGGCCGCCGGGCTTCTCGCCGGCGAGCATCGTCGCCAGCGCCTTCGCCGGGTCGAAGTTCGTCCCGGCATCGTCGAGCAGCGCTTCAGGCGCGGCGGCGAGGAGCCGCGGAATGAACCGCGCACGCATCTGCGCCCCGCAGGCGTGGCGGCCGGTCGAGTTGAACGCGTAACCGACGACCGGCTTGCCGTCGCGGATCGCGTCGGTGACGACCGCGACCACCGAGGTCGTCATGTCGGCGAAGCTGAACACCGCGTTCCGCATTGCCGAGCGGACCGGCACGGCCGCTTCGTTGATCGCGACGATGCGCACCGGGCCACACCTTCAGTCGGACTTCGCCCCGGTCTCGCGCACGACCTTGCCCCACTTCGCAATCTCCGCCTTCACGTACTCCGCGAACTCGCGCTGCGAGCCGCCGACCGGCTCGAACGCGAGCGCCTCGAGCCGCTCGCGGGTGTCGGGTGCCTGGATCGCACGGTTAGCGCCTTCGTTCAGCCGCTGGACGATCTCGGCGGGGGTTCCTGCGGGGAGGAACATGCCGATCCAGGTGTAATCCTCCATCCCCTGGAAGCCGAGCTCGCCGAGGGTCGGCACGTCGGGGAGCGACGCGAGGCGCCGCGAGCTCGACACCGCGAGCCCGCGGAGCTTGCCACCCTTGATCTGGGCGAGGGGTCCGGAGATCGCGCCGCATCCGACCGGCGGCTCGCCGCCGACGACCGCCGCGACCATGGGACCGGCGCCTTTGAAGTGCGCCGGGGCTGCATCGAGCTTGGCCACCACCTTGAACAGCATTTCCGCGGTGAGGTGTGGCGTCGTGCCGGTGCCCGGGGACGCGTAGATGAGCTTCGAGCCCTGCGCGGACTTGAGCAGCTCGTCCAGGGTCTTCGCCGGCAAACCTGCATTCACAAAGATCATGTTCGGCTGCGTCGCGATCTGGATGACCGGCGCGAAGTCGCGCTCCGCGTCGTAGCCGGGGCTCGAGAACAGCGTCATGTTCACCGCGATCGCCGACGTCGTCACAAGGGCGGTGTAGCCATCCGGCGCGGACTTCGCCACCGCCGCAGCGCCGATGTTCCCGCCGGCGCCGGCGCGGTTGTCGACGATGACCTGCTGCCCGAGGATCTCGGGCAGCTTCTGTCCGACGAGCCGCGCAGCGAGGTCGGCCGGACCCCCGGGCGCGAACGCGACCACCACGCGGATCGGCTTGCTCGGATAGCCCTGCGCGAATGCGCGCGGCACCGCTGCGAGCGGCGCCGCAATCAGCGCCGCGACCAAGACCACGAACCTGATCATCGCTCGCCCTCCTCTCTACTTGATCGCCAGCGGATTCACCGGCGAGCCGACCGCGCCGGTGATCGGCAGCGCCGGCGCCACGAACAGGAACTCGTAGCGGCCGTCCGCCTTGCAGTCCTTCGCGAGCTCGGCGAGGTTGAAGATCTCGCCGACCGACAGTCCCATGACCGGGATCGCGATCCAGTGCCAGGGCTGGTTGGTGTCCTCGGTCTCGCACGGCCGCACCTCGACGCCCCATGTGTCGGTGACGATCGCGGCGACCCGCCGCGCGTGCAGCCAGTCGAGCGTCTCGAACGCGAGCCCGGGCGCGTCACCGCCGGAGTAGCCGTCCCAGGTCTTGGACGCGAGCTTCGCTTCGACGTGGCCGGTGCGCACGATCAGGTAGTCGCCGCGTCCGACCTTCACCTTCTGCTTCTTCTCCGCGGCGTCGAGCATCTCGTTGGTGATGGCGAAGCCGTCGGGCAGCCAGCGCTTGCCGAAGAGGGCGGCGATGTCGAGGAGCACGCCGCGGCCGACCATGCGGTCCCGCGTCTTTTCGATCCCTGCGTACTGCGCGCCCGAGGTCGTCACCGTGCGGCAGTCGCGGCCGTTCCACGTGTAGTCCTCGTAGAAGATGTGGCCGAGCCCGTCCCATTGCGTTCCGCACTGCAGGGGCATGATCACGAGATCGTCGGCGCTGCGGATCTTGCGGTGGTCGAGCACGCCGGAGTAGGCGTCGGTGCCGGTGCGGAGCATCACGTGCACCGGGTTGAAGCGCCCGAGCGCCGGATACTTGCTCTTGCCGCCCTGCGGGCCCTTCGAGTCGAAGTTCAGCGCGAGCGAGAACACCTTGCCTTTGCGCACGAGGCGCGCCGCGTTGACGATGTCCCCGGGCGCGGTGTAGTTGAGCGTCCCGATCTCGTCGTCCTTGCCCCAGCGTCCCCAGTTCTTGAGGCGCTTCGCGGCGGCGTGGACGTCTTTCCGGGTGAGCTTGCGGTTGCGCGCTTCGCGCGTGTCGCGGGTCTTCAGCCTGGCTGCTGCTTTTGTTGGCATCGTCTCCTCCGGGGGAGGGCGCAGTCTAGCTTATCATCGCCGACCAGCGATCCAGCCGGAGTGCGCACCCGATGACGAAATCCCGATGGCTAAAGTGACAGGAGCCGAAGTCCTCGCGGACATGCTCGCCGGCTACGGCGTGAGCCACGTCTTCATGGTGCCTGCCGTGCTGCGGCGCACGTTCGCGGAGATGGAGCGGCGGACGAGCATCCGTCGCATCCACACCCACGGCGAGAAATCCGCCGCGTACATGGCCGACGGCTACGCGCGCGCCTCGGGGCGGCCGGGCGTGTGCATGGCGCAGGTAGTCGGGGCGCTCAATCTCGCGGCGGGCCTGCGCGACGCGTATCTCGCGCATTCGCCCGTGATCGCGCTCACCGGCGGGCGCGAGCCGCGCACGAAGTTCCGGCAGGTGTACCAGGAAGTGGACGACATCCCGTCGTTCGAGCCGGTGACGAAATGGAACGCCACGGTCGACGCGGTGGACCGCTTTCCCGACATGCTGCGCCAGGCGTTCCGCGTCGCCGTCTCGGGCGCGCCCGGCCCCGTCCACCTTCAGTTCCGCGGCAACGAAGGCCAGATCGACCAGGAAGAGGCGGAAATGGAACCGCTCGTCGAACCGCAGTTCGCGCGCGTGCCGCCGTTTCGCCCCGAGCCGGAGGCCGCGCACGTGCTCGCCGCGCTCGCCGCGCTGCAGTCGGCCGAGCGCCCGGTGATCGTCGCCGGCGGCGGCGTGCGCGCCTCGGGCGCGGGCCTCGAGCTCGTCGCGCTCGCCGAGAAGCTCGGCGTGCCGGTGGCCACCTCGCTCAACGGCAAGGATGTCATCCCCGGCACGCATCCGCTCGCCGCCGGCGTCGTCGGAAGCTATTCGCGCGAGAGCGCGAATCGCATCGTCGCGGGCGCCGACCTCGTCTGCTTCATCGGCACGACGGCCGGCGGCATGACGACCCATTTCTGGGCGGTGCCGAAGCCCGGGGTGCGTGCCGTCCAGATCGACGTCGACCCCGAGACGCTCGGCCGGAACTATCCTCTTCAAGCGGCCGTACTCGGCGACGTGAAGACCGCGCTCGCCCGGATGTTCGAGCACGCCGATCCGTCGACCGCCTCGCGCCGGCACGCCTGGCTCGAGACGACCCGGGCCATCTGCCGCGAGTGGTATGCGAAATACCGTCCGCTGCTCGAGTCGGACGCGGTGCCGATCCGGCCCGAGCGCATCTGCGCCGAGCTGACGAAGCACGTGCCCGACGACGCGATCGTCGTGGTCGATACCGGCCACGCCGGCATGTGGATGGGCGGGATGTACGACGTGCGCTCGCCGCGGCAAAGTTACATCCGCAGCGCGGGCCATCTCGGCTGGGCGTTCCCCGCCGGGCTCGGCGCGAAGTGCGGCGCGCCCGACCGCCCGGTGGTGACTTTCACCGGCGACGCCGGGCTCTGGTACCACATCGGCGACATCGAGACCGCGGTGCGGTGGAAGATCAACGCGGTCACGGTCGTCAACAACAACGCGAGCGGCAACCAGTCGAAGCGCGGCTTCGACCGCGCCTACGGCGGGCAGCAGACCGAGCAGGCGCGCGAGCTGTGGACGTTCAATCGCGTCAACTTCGCCCGCATCGCGGAGGAGATGGGCGCGCTCGGCATCCGGGTGGAGCGTGCCGCGGAGTTCGCACCCGCGCTCGAGCGGGCGCTCGGCGCGGGGCGGCCGGTCGTGATCGATGTCGCAACCGACATCGACGCGATCGCGCCGACGGCGGTCGCTTAGCGGCTATTGGGGTAGATTTCGTTGCAGGAGGCTTCATGTCCAAGGCCAAAGTCACCGACCTGCGCAAGGCCTATCCCGACCTCACGCCCGACAAGGACTACCCCCCGCTCACGTTCAAGTCGCTCAAGGGCAAGGTGAACGCGGCGGAGTGGGAAACGCGCGTCGACTGCGCCTGCGCGTACCGCCTGGTGCGCATCTTCAACATGGACGACCTCGTCTACAACCACATCTCGGCGCGCATTCCCGGCACCGAGCACTTCCTGCTGAACCCGATGGGGCTGATGTACGACGAGATCTGCGCTTCGTCGCTGATCAAGGTCGATCTCGCGGGCAAGGTGCTGTGGGAACCGGAGTTCCCCGAGGGGCTCGGCTACAAGTTCAACCCGGCGGGCTACGTGATCCACAGCGCGATCCACGAAACCAAGCCCGACATCCACTGCGTGATCCACACGCATTCGCTCGCCGGCATGGCGGTCGGCGCCCTAAAGCAGGGCCTGCTGCCGATGACGCAGACGGCGATGCGCTTCACCAAGGTGGCGTACCACGACTACGAGGGCGTCGCCATCGATCTGGACGAACGCGCGCGGCTGATCGCCGACCTAGGTGACTGCGACGTGATGATCCTGCGCAACCACGGCATCCTCGCGCTCGGCGCCACGGTGGCGCAGGCGTTCAACAACACCTATCGCCTTGAGCGCGCGTGCCGGTCGCAGCTAATGGCGATGGCGTGCAACGACACGATCGTGCTGCCGCCGCAGGACGTGATCGACAAGACCAACCACCTCTACCAGCCGAACGTGCGCCGGCCCTACGGCCTCCTCGAGTGGCCGGCCATGCGGCGGCTCGCCGACCGGGTCGATCCGTCGTACAAGAACTAGCTCGAATGCACGTCGTCGAGCGGTTCGCCGCGTTCGCCGAAGCCTCCCGCCGCGACCCGATCGCGCCGGAGGTGCTGCACCACGCAAAGCGCGCGGTGATCGACTGGTACGCGGCGCTCCTCCCCGGCGCAGTGGTACCGCCCGCGACCATGCTCGAACGCGCGTTCGCCGAGGAGCTCGACCGCGGCGAGGCGCGCCTCGCCCTCGGCCGGCGCGCGACCGTCCGCGCCGCGGCCCTGATCAACGGCTCGGCCGCGCACACGGTCGAGGTCGACGACATCTTCCGCGACGGCATCTACCACCCCGGCGCCCCGACCATCCCGGGCGCCCTCGCCCTCGCCCAGGCCCGGCGCGCGACCGGCGAAGCGTTCCTGCGCGCGGTGATCGTCGGCTACGAGATCTCGACCCGAATCGGCGCCGCGATGGGCCGGGCGCACTACAAGTACTGGCACAACACCGGCACGATCGGCTGCTTCGGCGCCGCGGCCGCAGCGGCCGAGCTGCTCCAGCTCGATCCGGCCCGCTTCGCGCACGCGCTCGCGACCGTCGCCACGTTCTCGGCCGGACTGCAGCAGGCGTTCCGGATGGACTCGATGTCGAAGCCGTTGCACGCCGGGCATGCCGCCGAGGCCGGCGTCACGGCCGCGCTCGCTGCGGCCGAGGGTGTCACCGGCTCGCTCGACGTGATGGAGGGCGAGTCCGGCTACGGCCGCGCGATGGGCGACGGCCCCGACTGGGACAAGGCGCTCGGCACGCTCGGGCACGACTTCCACATCACGCGCATGACGTTCAAGAATCACGCCTGCTGCGGTCACACATTCGCGGCCATCGACGGCGCGCTCGCGGTCCAGTCGAAGCTCGGCATCGCGGCGCGCGACATCGAGCGCGTCCGCGTCGGCACCTACCGCGCCGGGCTCGAGGTGGCGCACTACGAGGATCCGCAGACGCCGGCGGAAGGGCGCTTCTCGCTCAAGTACGTCGTCGCCTCGGCGCTCGCGCACGGCAGCGTGCGGCTCGCGGCCTTCGAGCCGGCGCGGCTCGCCGACCCGGTCACCCGCGAGCTGATGCGGCGGGTCGACGTCGCGATCGATCCCGAGCTGGACGCGACCTTTCCCGGCCAGCGCGCCGCGCGCGTGTCCATCGCCGCGCGCGACGGCCGGAGCGCCGAGCATTTCCAGCCCACGCGCAAGGGCGATCCCGACGCGCCGCTCTCCGACCGGGAGCTCGAGGAGAAGTATCTGGAGCTCGCGGCGCCGGTGATCGGCGCCGCACGCGCGCGCGAGCTGCTCGCGCGACTCTGGCGTCTGGAGCGGGAAGCGCAGGTAGAGTGAGCCTCGCCCAGGCACTCTTCGCGCCCCGTGCGGTGGCGCTCGTCGGCGCTTCCGGCGACGCGACGAAGAACACCGCGCGCCCGCTGCGGTTCCTGCGCAAGCACGGCTACGGCGGCCGCATCGTCGCGATCAATGCGATCCGCTCGCAGGTGCTCGGCGAGCGCGCCTACACGAGCCTGGCCGAGGCGCCGGGCACCATCGACCACGCGTTCGTCATGACGCCCGGCGATACCGTGGAGCTCGCGGTCGAGGCGTGCGGCGCGCGCGGCATCCCGGTCGTCACCATCTTCACCGACGGCTTCGCGGAAACCGGCCCGGAAGGCGCGGCCCGTCAGGCGCGTCTCGTCGCGCGCGCACGCGCGCTCGGCGTTCGACTCCTCGGGCCGAACAGCATGGGACTGATCGACATTCCCGGCCGCGTCGCGCTGACCGTGAACGCGGTGCTCGAGATGGACGCGCTGCCCGTCGGCACGACGAGCGTCGTCTCGCAGAGCGGCACGATGCTCGGCACGGTGCTCTCGCGCGGCGCGGCGCGCGGCCTCGGCTTCGCCAAGCTGATCGCGGTCGGGAACGAAGCCGACCTCGGCGTCGGCGAGCTGGTCGAGCTGCTCGCGGACGACCGCGACACGCGCGTGATCCTGCTCTTCCTCGAGACGGTGCGCGACGCTGCGCGGCTCGCCTCAGCGGCGCGCAAGGCGCACGCCGCGGGAAAGCCGGTGGTCGCTTACAAGCTCGGGCGGTCCGGACTCGGCGAGGCGCTCGCGCGCTCGCACACCGGCGCGCTCGCCGGCTCCGACCGGGCGATCGACGCCTACTTCCGCGACTGCGGGATCGTCCGCGTGGACATGCTCGAGACCCTGATCGAGATCGCCCCGCTCGTCGCGGGCCGTTCGCCGCCGGGTCTCGGGCGCCCCCCGCGGGTCGCCGTCGTCACGACGACCGGCGGCGGCGCCGCGAGCGTGGTCGACCGGCTGGGCACACTCGGGCTCGAGGCGGCCGCGCCCGACGCGCCGCTGCGCGCGCAGCTCTCGGCACTCGGGGTACGGGTCTCGGATTCGCCGATCGTGGATCTCACGCTAGCCGGTACGAGCCAGACCTACGACGCCATTCTCCAGGCGTTCCTCGATTCGCCCGCCTGTGATGCGGTGCTGGCGGCGGTCGGGTCGTCGGCGATGTTTCATCCGCAGCTCGCGGTCGAGCCGATCCTGCACGCGCCGCCGCGCGCAAAGCCGCTCGCCGCGTTCCTTACCCCGCACGCGGAGCGCTCGCTCGCGCTGCTCGCGGCGAAAGGCGTGCCCGCGTTCCGGACACCCGAAGCCTGTGCCGATGCGCTCGCGGCGTTCTTCGCCTGGCGCGCGCCGCGCGAGCAGCCGACTTTCGCCGCGATCCCGTGGCCGGCGGACCTCCCGCGGCAGGGCAAGCTGGACGAGACGCAGGCGCTCGCGCTCTTCGGCGCACTCGGGGTGCCGGTGGTCGAATCCGCCGCGGCCCGGGCGCCGGACTACGCGCACGCACTCGCGTATCCGGTCGCCGCAAAGGTCCGTTCGCCCGACATTGCGCACAAGACTGAGGGCGGCGGCGTCGCGCTCGGCATCACGAGCCGGGCCGAGTACGACGCTCGCGTGAAGGCGCTCCTCGCCGCCGTTGCGGCGGCACACCCGGGTGCGCGGATCGACGGCGTGCTCGTGCAGCGCATGGAGTCGGGCCTCGCGGAAGCGATCGTCGGGTACCGCCACGACCCGTTGGTCGGACCGCTCGTGCTCGTCGGCGCGGGCGGCACGCTGGCCGAGATCTACCGGGACTACACGCTGCGCCTCGCGCCGGTGACGGAGGACGACGCGGCAACGATGATCGCGGAAGTGAAAGGGCTTGCGACCATCCGCGGCTACCGCAACCTGCCGCGCGGCGACGTAGCGGCGCTCGCTCGTGCAGTGGCCGCGCTCTCGCGCCTCGCGCTGGTGGCGGGCCAGCCGGTGGCGGAGGCCGAGATCAATCCGCTGATCGTCAAGCGCGACGGCGTCGTCGCCGTGGACGGTCTGGTGATGCTGAAGGAGTAGACATGCCGCTCGCCGCGCTGCGCGAGGTTCTCGACGCTGCGGACTTCCGTCCGGGCGGAACGCCGGACATCCGCGGAGCGGATCCGGTCCTGCGGACGCGCTACCGGATCGGCACCGCGGGCGCCGCTGCGCTCGGCGCGGTCGGCCTCGCCGCCGCCCACCTGTGGGAACTCCGCGGCGGGCACACTCAGCGCGTCGCGGTAGACCTGCGCGCGGCGGCTGCCTCGCTGCGCAGCGCGCGCTACCTCCGGATCAACGGCGAGGCGCCGAAGCAGTGGGACCCGCTGAGCGGCTTCTACCCCGTGCGTGACGGCTGGATCAGCATCCACTGCAACTTCGCCAATCACCGGGCCGCTGCGCTCGGCGTGCTCGGTACCGGAGAGGATCGCGCCGCTGCAGAGCAGGCGACCCGCGCATGGGATGGGCTCGCGCTCGAGGACGCGATCCACGCCAACGCCGGCTGCGCGGGCTTCGTGCGATCCGAGACGGACTGGGGGCGCCATCCGCACGCGCAGGCCGTCGCCGCTCAACCGCTGCTCGAGATCGAGCGCATCGGCGATGCGCCGCCCCAGCCGCTGCCGACGGGTGCGCGTCCGCTCGCCGGCGTGCGCGTGCTCGACCTCACGCGCGTGCTCGCGGGACCGACCTGCGCGCGCAGCCTCGCCGAGCACGGCGCCGACGTGCTGAAGATTACCGCCGCGCACCTGCCCGACTCCGGCTTGGTCGAGCTCGACACCGGGATCGGCAAGCTCTCGGCGCGGCTCGACCTGCGGACGCCGGCGGGCGTGAGCACCCTGCGGTCGCTCGCGCGCGAGGCGGACGTGCTCTCGCAGTCGTACCGGCCCGGCGCGCTCGCCGCACGCGGGTTCTCGCCGCAGGCGCTCGCCGAGTTGCGGCCGGGGATCGTCTGCGTATCGCTCAACGCATGGGGCGGGACGGGGCCGTGGCGCGATCGGCGCGGGTTCGACAGCATCGTGCAGTCGGTGAGCGGCATGGCGCTCGCCTCCGGCGAAGGCGGCAAGCCGCAGCTCCTGCCGGTCTCGGCGATCGACTACGTGAGCGGCTATCTGATGGCGTTCGGCGCGATGGTGGCGCTCGCCCGTCGCGCGCGGGAGGGCGGCAGCTGGATGGTGCGCGTGGCGCTCGCCCGCGTCGGGCGCTGGATCGTCGACCGCAGCGTGGTGCCGGACAGCGTCTGGCGTGGCGTGCCCGAGGATCTGCCGCCCGAAGAGCTCGCACCGCTCCTCGCGGAGATGGATGCGCCCGACGGCAGGATTCGATACCTGCGCCCGGTCGTGCAGCTCTCGGAAACGCCGGCCCGCTGGAGCCGGCCGCCGGTGCCGCTCGACTACCATCGGCCCGAGTGGCCGCCGCGCGGCTGACGAGGAGGATCCCCGATGGACTTCCGATTCACCCCGGAGCAGGAGGCGTTCCGCGACTCGGTGCGCCGGTTCGCCGAGAAGCACTTGGCGCCGGGCGCGCTGGCGCGCGCCCACGCCGCCGAGTACCCGTGGGACGTCTCGCGGTTGATGGCGAAGCAGGGTCTCCTCGGCATCACGATCGCCGAGGCCGACGGCGGCCAGGGCGGCGCGCTGATGGACGCGGTGATCGCGATCGAGACGGTCGCCTCGGTCTGCCCGCGCAGCGCCGACGTCGTGCAGGCCGGCAACTTCGGGCCGATCCGGGTGCTCGCCGAGTACGGCAGCTCGCTCCAGAAGGAGCGTTACCTCAAACGGCTGCTCGCGGGCGAAGGCGTCATCAGCGTCGGCATGACCGAGCCCGAGGCAGGGTCGGCGGTGACCGACCTCACGACGACCGCGACCGCGGACGGCGACGGTTATCGCGTCAACGGCGCAAAAGTGTTCACGACGCACGCGCCGTACGCCGACGTGATCCTCACCTACGTCCGCTTCGGGCCCGGCGTCGGCGGGATCGGCTCGGTGCTCGTCGACACGAAGTCCCCCGGCGTCCGCTTCGGGCAGCGCTCGACGTTCATGTCGGGCGAGGAATGGGCGCAGATCTATTTCGAGGACGTGCACGTTCCGCCGGAGATGGTCGTGCTGAAGGAGGGCGGCTTCAAGAAGCAGATCGCCGGCTTCAACGTCGAGCGGATCGGGAACACCTCGCGGTCGCTCGCGCTCGGGCGCTACGCGTACGAGTGCGCGCGCGAGTGGGCGATGCAGCGAAGGCAGTTCGGGCGGCTCCTGTGCGAGTTCCAGGGATTGCAGTGGAAGTTCGCCGACATGAAGATGAAGCTCGACGCCGGCCAACTCCTCCTCTACCGCGCGGCGGCGAATGCCGATCGTGGCTTCCCTTCGGCGGAAGAGACGGCCATCGCAAAGGCGTACTGCAACCAGGCGGGCTTCGACGTGGCGAACGAGGCGCTGCAGGTGATGGGCGGTCTCGGCTACAGCCAGGAGGCGCTCGTCGAGTACTGCGTGCGCCGCTGCCGCGGCTGGATGATCGCCGGCGGCTCGATCGAGATCCTCAAGAACCGGATCGCGGAGGCGGTCTTCGAGCGGACGTTCTCGCAGCGGCCGGGGGCGTAGTCAGTCGGCCTTGAGCCCCGCCGCTTTCACCACTTCCGTCCACCGCGCCACCTCCTCCCGGAGGAGCTTCCCGAATTCCTCCGGCGTGCTGCCGACCGCCTCGGCCCCCTGCTCCGCGAGGCGCTGCCTCATCTCGGGCGAGTGGGCGATCTTCGCGACCGCACTCGACAGGGTATCGACAATGCTGCCGGGCGTCGCCGCGGGCGCGAGCACGCCGTACCACACCCCGACCGCGCCGTCCGGAACCCCTGCTTCCTTGATCGTCGGCACGTCCGGCATCAGCTCGGAGCGCCGCTCGCCGCTCAGGGCGAGCGGCCGCAAGCGGCCCGCCTTGACGTGCTGGAGGATCGCCGGGATGTTGGCAAAGGTCATGTCGACCTCCCCGCCCATCACCGCCGCGAGCGAAGGCGCCGTGCCCTTGAACGGCACGTGCACGATGTTCGTGCCGGTGCGCAGCTTCAAGAGCTCGCCCGACATGTTCTGGCTCGTCCCGGATCCCGCCGACGAATAGTTGAGCACGCCGGGCTTGGCGCGGGCGAGCGCGACGAGCTCCTCCACCGTCTTCGCAGCCACGCCGTTGTGGACGACGAGAACGTTCGGCGCCTCGGCGAAGAGCGACACCGGCGCGAAATCGCGCACCGTGTCGTACGGGAGCTTCTTGTACAGCGCCATGTTGATCGCCACGACCGAGGTGCAGACGAGGAGCGTGTAGCCGTCGGGCGCGGATCGCGCAACGAGCTCGTTCGCGATGTTGGTTGCCGCACCCGGCCGGTTCTCCACCACCGCCGGTTGACCGAGCACCTCGGGCAGCTTCGACGCGATCAGCCGCGCCATGATGTCGGTGCCGCCGCCCGGAGTGAACCCCACCACGAGCCGGATCGGCCGGCTCGGATACGGTTGCGCGAGGGCGGACGCCGCGTGCACCGCGAGCACCGCCGCCAGAAGCCAACCTGCGCGTGTCGCAATCATCCCTTCACTCCACCTGTGCGCCGGAGTCCCTGACCGCCTTGCCCCAGCGCGCGACCTCGCTCTTCAGGAACTCGCCGAACTCTTCGGGCGTGCCCGAGAGGGGCTGCACGCCCATCGTCGCGAGTCGTTCGCGCATGTCCGGCGCGCGCATGATCCGGACCAGATCGCCGTTCAGCCGCGCCACGATCTCCCGCGACACGCCGGCCGGCGCGAGTACCCCGTACCATGTGTCGACCTCAAACTCGGGCATGCCCGACTCCGCCGCGGTCGGCACCTCCGGCAGGTCCGGGTAGCGCTCCTTCCCGAGCAGCGCGAGCGCGCGCAGCTTGCCGCTTCTCAGGTGCGGCATCGACGCCGGTGGGCCGATCACGACCATCTGCACCTGCCCCGACAGCACCGCGAGCATCGCGGTCTCCGCGCCCTTGTACGGCACGAGCACGATCTCGGTCCGGGTCAGCGAGCGGAACATGTCGGCCGCGAGCTGGTTGGACGTGCCCGGCCCGCCAGTGCCAAAGTTGAGCTTGCCGGGATTCGCGCGCGCGTGCTGCGCGAGCTCCGCGAGCGTGCGAGCCGGCACCGACGGGTGGACCACGAGCAGGTTCGGGATGTTCGCCACCAGCGCGACCGGCACGAGGTCGCGGAGCGGGTCGTAGTTGAGCTTCCGGTAAAGGCTCGGGCTGATCGCGAGCGACGGTGCGCACAGCACGAGCGTGTAGCCGTCGGGCGCGGATCGGGCCGCAGCCTCCGCGCCGACGTTGCCGCCCGCACCGGGGCGGTTCTCGGGGACGACGGGTTGCCGGAGGCTCTCGCCCAGCTTGTCGGCGAGGGCGCGCCCGAGGAGGTCGGTCGAGCCGCCGGGCGGGAACGGGAGGATCAGGCGCAGCGGCCGGAATGGGTAGGCCGCCTCCTGGGCCTGCACGATCGTAGTCGCGAGCACGCATCCCAGCGCCAGCACGGCCGTGCACATCCAGCGTTCTGCGCCCATCGTCGCCTCCCTGGTGGGCGCAGGAATCACGCCGCCCGACGCGAGCGGCATTCTACCCACCGGGCCGAGACGATGGTGCGGAGCGGCTCAGTTCTGCTGCGCGGCTTCCCAACCTCGCGGCTGGCCGAGGATCCGCTCGGTCTGGGCGATGATCTCGCTGGCCGTCGCCGAGTCGAGGAGGAGACTGCCTTCCCGGCGCGCGATCGACTGCATGCGCGTGGTGTTCGCGGTGATCGGCTCGAGCTCGATCTCGATTTCGCGGTTACCGGCCCGGGCGGTGATCGTCGTCGCCCCTTCGGTTTGCGCGGTGCTCTCGACCGGAATCCCCATCCGCGTGAGTGCGAGGTCCACGGCCTGGCGGACGTCGAGCAGCGGCTCGGTGAAGGTCCGGGACGCGACGTTGTTCGTGTAGTGATTCATCCCGACGCCTGCGCCGAGCCCGGCGAGCGTGATGCCGACCGAGGCGCAGCCGGCCGCGGCGAGCAGCAACGGGACAAGTACGGCGAGTCTTAGGGCGCGGAACATGGGCAGGCACCGGTAAGAGCGGATGCCAGAGTGTGTACCGCGCTGCGCCGCGCTCATGACGACGTCATCGCGGGGGCGTGACGGACTGCACGTGCCCGGTCGGATCGTGCGGCCGCGTACGCGGGCGCCCGTCGAAGCCCCGACAGCGCGCGCTTTCAGGCCGCCGTCGGCACCGGCTGCGCCGGGAGCGCTGCGAGGAGATCGCTCCGCTCGCGCTCGACGCGGTGCCAGTTCTCCGCGCAGAGGCACGCGAGGAACGCCGCGAGGCATGCGAACCCGGTCGCAGCGTCGCCGGCGGCGAGTGCGACCCAGAGGAAGACATTCGGGTTCTGCTGCGCGATGCGCACGTCGCGGCGCTCGACGAACGACGTACGGCGCGTCGCGAGCCGGCCGTACACGCCGAGCACGACGCGCACGCCGACGAACGCCAGGAACGGCCAGACGAGCGCGTCGATCGCAATCCCAGTGCCGAGCGGCATGAGCTGGTAGGCGCCGAGCGCGGCCATGCCGGCAAACGCGAGCGGGCCGAGCCACCCGAAGCGCAAGGCGAACGCCGGCGCGCGGGTCTTCGCGGTCGCGCGGACGACCTGGCCGCCGATGGTCGCACCGACGATCAGCGCGCACGCGGCGCCAAGCGCGCCGAGCGGCACGCCGGCGGGCAGACATCCGGCGATTGCCGCACCCGCCGCCGCGAGCGGCAGCAGCAGGGACGCGAGCACCGTCTCGAGGCCCGCGCGCCGGCCGTCGCCGCCCCACAGGCGCGCAAGCACCGGCGCGACCGTCGCAGGCGGCGTGACGAGCAGCGCGCCGACGATCGCCCACGAGGGCCCGAAGTGGCACAGCAGCGCGCCGCCCACGAGGATGCGTGGCAGCCACCGCGCCGCGAGGCCGGCGATGTAACGCGGGCCGCGATCCTGCACGGCCTGGCGCAGGTTGACCTCCAGCGAGCCGAGGAAGGCCGCGGCCGCGAGGAGCGCGAGCATGAGATCGAGGTAAGCCCCGCCGGGAATCGCGGCGCCCAGCACCGCGCGCAGCGCGGCGCCGGCGAGCGCGGCGAGCACCGCGAGCTCGATGCAGTGCGCGGTGGCGAAGTCGCCCGCCTTCTGCACGCCGCGCCGACCGCACTCGGCGAAGCGCGGCAGCTCGTCGAACAGGATCGGCTTCGAGTTCGGGACCTTCATGTCGAAGCACTCGCCCGGGGCGCGACCGGCGGCGACGAGGACCATCGCCTCGAGCACGCACTTGTGGGCCACGACGAGGACGTTGCGGCCGGCGCGCCGCGCCGGCTCGAGCACGGTCTCGTAATAGTGCCGCACGCGCGCGTACAGGGCGCCGCTCGACTCGCCGACCGGCGGGCGACGCGCGGGGTCGTGCAGCATCGCCTCGAACTCGGCGAAGCCGACCGCGCGCGCTGCGAGGTTCTTGTTGCGGCCGGTGAAGACGCCGAAGTCGCGCTCGTCGAGCGCGGCGACGCCGGTTTCCCAGCGTACGTCCGGGCTGACATGGGCCCGCGCTTCGGAAGCGATCAGACGCGCGGTCTCCTTCGCGCGGCCGAGCCGCGAGGTGTGGATCTCGTCGAAGCGGACGCCGAACGCGGCGAGCCGCCGGCCGGCCTCGCGCGCCTGCTCGCGCCCGAACGCGGTCAGCGGGACGTCGTCGTTTCCGGCGAACACGTTCAACTCATTCGCCACCGATTCGCCGTGGCGCACGAAGACGAGCAACCCCGGCTGCGGCAGCGCCGCGACCGGTTGGACGGAGTCGAGATTGCCGGCGAGAAAGGACACCCGGGAGTCGGCGACGAGCCGGCCGCGCTGACGGTGGAGCGTGTTGATGTCGTTCATGCCCGTTCTCCTCGGATGTCGCCGGTCCGCGACCGGGTACGTTCCCAAGGTAGGCGCCGAGGGTGCCCGGGGGCGGTGTGCATTGCCATCGGCCCGGTGCCCTATTCACAACGGCCGATTCCCGCGTGAAATAGGTCTCGGCCAACGGGCTTGTTGCATCGCGGGAGTAGAATCGATCGCATGCTGATGCAGCCGCCCGATCCCGCGCGCGCGGCCGAGGTCGGGGTCGATCGCCCGCACGCGCGCCTGCGCGAGATTCCCTACAACTACACGTCGTTCTCCGACCGCGAAATCGTCATCCGTCTCCTCGGCGAGGACGCCTGGCAGGCGCTGCTCGCGCTGCGCGCCGAGCGTCGCACCGGGCGCTCGGCGCGGATGCTCTACGAGGTGCTCGGCGACATCTGGGTCGTCGCGCGCAACCCGTATCTCCAGGACGACCTGCTCGAGGACCCGAACCGGCGCGCGGCGCTGACCGCGGACCTCAATCACCGCCTCGCCGAGATCGACAAGCGGCGGGCGCGCTACACGGGCGACGCGGCGCGGGAGAGCGACCCGGCGGCACGCGCGCAGCTGGAGGCGCGCGACGAGAAGGTCGCGTTCCTGCTTGCGCGGGCGCGCGGGGCGGTCAGGCGCTTTGCCGGCGAATTCGAGGAGACGGCGGCGCTCCGCCAGCGGGCGATGCGCCGGCTCGCGCGCAGCACCCGCCGCGACAACGTCCAGTTCGACGGCCTCGCGCGCGTGTCGCACGTCACCGACGCGACCGACTGGCGGGTCGAGTACCCGTTCGTCGTCGTCTCGCCCGACAGCGAGGACGAGGTCGCCGCGGTCGTGCGCGACTGCATCGAGCTCGGACTGACGATCATCCCGCGCGGGGGCGGGACCGGCTACACCGGCGGCGCCGTGCCACTTGTCAAGCACTCGGCCGTGATCAACACCGAGAAGCTCGAGGCGCTCGGGGCAGTCGAGATGACGCGGATCGGCGGCGTCGAGCGCGAAGTGCCGACGATTCGCTGCGGCGCGGGCGTGGTGACGAAACGCGTGATGGACGCGGCCGAAAGCGCAGGCTACGTGTTCGCCGTCGACCCCACCTCCGCGGAGGCCTCCTGCATCGGCGGCAACGTCGCGATGAACGCCGGCGGGAAGAAAGCGGTGCTCTGGGGCACCGCGCTCGACAACCTCGTGTCGTGGCGGATGGTCGATCCGGACGGCCGCTGGGTCGAGGTCACGCGGCTCGACCACAACCTCGGGAAGATCCACGACGCGCCGGTGGCGCGGTTCTCGATCCAGCGCTACGCGCGCGACGGCCGCACCGCCGACGGCGCACCGCGCGTGCTCGAGGTCCCGGGCCGGCAGTTCCGCAAGGTCGGCCTCGGCAAGGACGTCACCGACAAGTTCCTCGCCGGGTTGCCGGGCGTGCAGAAGGAAGGTTGCGACGGGATGATCACTTCGGCGCGCTTCATCCTGCACAAGATGCCGAAGGCGATCCGGACGGTGTGCCTCGAGTACTTCAGCCAGGTCCGCGACTCGGTGCCGTCGATCGTCGAGATCAAGGACTACCTCGACGCGCACCCCGTCGCCATCCTCGCCGGCCTCGAGCACCTCGACGAGCGCTATCTCAAGGCCGTCGGCTACGCGACGAAAGCGCGCCGCGGGGGACGCCCGAAGATGGTGCTGATCGGCGACGTCGTCGGCGACGACGAGGACGAGGTCGCGCGCGCGACCTCGGAGGTCGTGCGGCTCGCGAACGCCCGTGGCGGCGAAGGGTTCGTCGCGGTGTCGGCCGAGACGCGCCGCAAGTTCTGGCTCGACCGCGCGCGCACCGCGGCCATCGCCAAGCACACCAACGCGTTCAAGATCAACGAGGACGTCGTCATCCCGCTCGAGCGGCTCGGCGACTACTCCGACGGCATTGAGCGGATCAACGTCGAGCTGTCGCTCGCGAACAAGCTCGCGCTGCTCGACGCGCTGGACGAATACTTCCAGGGCGATCTGCCGCTCCACCAGCATGACGACAAGCTGCCGGCCGCCGAGCTGCTCGGCGACCGACCGGCGCGCGCGCGCGCCGTGGTCGCGCGGGCGCGCGAGCGCTGGCAGTACCTCGCCGACCACCTCGACCTTGCCGCGGGCGAAGCCCGCCGCGACTTCGTCCCCGCGCTCGCGGTGGCGACGGGCGGCACGAGCACCGTCTTCGCGCTGCTCCAGAACCACACGCTGCGGGTGTCGTGGAAGGAGGAGGTGCGAGCGGAGCTGGAGCAGCTCTTCGACGGCAGCCTCTACCGCAAGGTCGTCGAGGGCTTCGACGCCGTGCACCAGCGCGTGCTGCGCGGCCGCGTTTTCGTCGCCCTGCACATGCACGCCGGCGACGGCAACGTGCACACCAACATCCCGGTCAACTCCGACAACTACGCGATGCTGCAGGCGGCGAACGCGGCGGTCGGGCGCATCATGCGGCTCGCGCGCTCGCTCGGCGGCGTGATCTCGGGCGAGCACGGCATCGGGATCACGAAGCTCGAGTACCTGGAGGCCGACGAGATCGCCGCGTTCCGCGCCTACAAGGAGGAGGTCGACCCCGAGGGGAGGTTCAACCGGGGGAAGCTCCTGCCCGGCGGCGACCTGCGGGACGCGTACACGCCGTCGTTCAACCTGATCGGCGCCGAGTCGCTGATCCTGGAGGCGTCCGAGATCGGGCGCATCGCCGACTCGATCAAGGACTGCCTGCGCTGCGGCAAGTGCAAGCCGGTATGCGCGACGCACGTGCCGCGCGCGAACCTGCTCTACTCGCCGCGGAACAAGATCCTCGCGGCCTCGCTCCTGATCGAGGCGTTCCTGTACGAGGAGCAGACGCGCCGGGGCGTCAGCTTGCGGCACTTCGACGAGTTCGGCGACGTCGCCGACCACTGCACGGTGTGCCACAAGTGCGCGAACCCGTGCCCGGTGGACATCGACTTCGGGGACGTGTCGATCGCGATGCGCAATCTCCTGCGCAAGCAGGGCAAGAAGCGCGTCAATCCGGGCACCGCCGCAGCGATGTTCTTCCTCAACGCCACCGACCCGGCGACGATCAAGCTCGTGCGGAAGGGCATGATCGACTGGGGCTTCAAGGCCCAGCGGCTCGCGCATCGCACCGCACGCACCCTCGGCCTCGTGCAGCCGCAGACCAAGCAGCCGCCGGCGACGGTGGGCAAGCCGACGCTGAAGGCGCAGGTGATCCACTTCATCAACAAGCCGATGCCCGGCGGCCTCCCGAAGCGCACCGCCCGCGCGTTGCTCGACGTGGAAGACCCGAAGATCATCCCGATCGTCCGCAATCCGACGCTCGCTCACGACGAGTCGGAGGCAGTGTTCTACTTCCCGGGCTGCGGCTCGGAGCGGCTCTTCAGCCAGGTCGGGCTCGCAACGCAGGCGATGCTCTACCACGTGGGCGCGCAGTGCGTGCTCCCGCCCGGGTACCTGTGCTGCGGCTACCCGCAGACCGCCGCGGGCGACGAGGACAAGGGGCGCAAGATCAGCACCGACAACCGCGTGCTGTTCCACCGCGTCGCGAACACGCTCAACTACCTCGACATCAAGACGGTGATCGTGTCCTGCGGCACCTGCCTCGACCAGCTCGAGAAGTACGAGTTCGACAAGATCTTCCCGGGCTCGCGCCTCCTCGACATCCACGAGTACCTGCTGGAGAAGGGCGTGAAGCTCGACGGGGTCAAGGGCGTGCGCTACATGTACCACGACCCCTGCCACACGCCGATCAAGACGAAGCAGCCGCTCAAGGTCGTGAACGAGCTCATGGGCACTACGGTGAAGCTGAACGAGCGCTGCTGCGGCGAGTCGGGCACGCTCGCGGTGACGCGGCCCGACGTGTCGACGCAGGTCCGCTTCCGCAAGGAGGAGGAGCTGCGCAGGGGGGCGGCCGCGCTGCGCGCCGACGGCCCCGACGGGAAGTTCGACGGCGACGTGAAGATCCTCACCTCCTGCCCGTCCTGCCTGCAGGGGCTCGCGCGCTACCGCCACGACGCGGCCGTCGACGCCGATTACATCGTCGTCGAGATGGCGCGGCACCTCCTCGGCCAGGACTGGCTGCCCGAGTTCGTCGCCCGGGCGAACCGCGGCGGCATCGAGCGCGTGCTGCTCTAGGTCCGCGCCGCCCGCACCCGCCCCCCGCCCCAAGCCGCTCCGCCGCGCCCCGCTCCGTCGAAGCCGCGACGCCACGCCCGTCGGGCACGGCTTCACAGGCCCCGCCGGTCCATGCTATCGTCATAATGACGACGTCATAACCGGTCCCGGCGGCGCGGGTGTTGCTGACCGGGAGGCGACGATGGACCCGATCCGGGCACTCGCGGCTTGCGGCTTGCGCCCTCGTGCTGGCCGGCTGCCTCGGCGGCAGCGGCGGCGGTTCCAACGACAACCAGTCCGCGGCCGCCGCGCCCGCCGCAGCGCCCGCGCCGGTCGCATCGTCGACGCCGACACCTACGCCAACGCCGACTCCAACGCCTGCACCCACCCCGGCGGCGGGCGCGATGAACCTCCAGATCGCCGGCCTCGCCGCGGGCATGGAGGCGGTCGTCACCGTGGCCGGCGGTGGGATGACCCATTTCGCGACTGCAAGCCGGATGATCCCGAACCTCGCGCCGGGCGCGTACACCGTCACCGCCGAGTCGGTCCTCACCGGCCAGTCGGTGATGGCCCCGACGGCCGCGGCGCAGACGATCCAGGTCACCTCCGGACGGACCGCGACCGCCACGGTCAACTACGCGACACAGGCCGCGTTCGTGATCGGGTTGCTGGAGATGCCCTGGGCCGGCCTCGACCAGCCGATATTCCTGGCCTCGCCGCCCGGCGACACGACGCGGATCTTCGTCGCCGAGCGCCCGGGCCGCATCCGCGTCGTGCAGAACGGCGCGGTGCTCGCGACGTCGTTCCTCGACATCTCGGCGCGCGTGGCGACGCAGGGCGAGCGCGGCATGCTGTCGTTCGCGTTCCACCCGCAGTACGCGCAGAACGGCTGGGTGTTCGTGCACTTCAACAACCTCGCCGGCGACGTCGTCGTCGAGCGGTTCACCGTTTCGGCGGGGAACGCGAACGTCGCCAACGCGCAGAGCGTCGAGGTGATCAGGATCCCGCATCCCACGTTCGACAACCACAACGGCGGCGGCGCCGCATTCGGCCCGGACGGCCTGCTCTATCTCTCCACCGGGGACGGCGGTGGCGGCGGCGACCCGCAGCAGAACGCGCAGAATCCGAACCGATTGCTCGGAGGGATGCTGCGGCTCGACGTGAGCCCGGCTTCGGCGCGTGCGCGGGCGGTCCGGCGTAGGGAACGGTCGACAATCCGCGTGGCTGCGACTGACTGTCCCCGCAGGATGCTAGACTGGGCGCCCCCGAAAAGGCGCGGCGCTTCCTTGTCGGTGTGCGCTGCAGGTCCTCGAGGGCCGCTTCCGCCTCTCGCGCCGACCGATGAACGACCGCTACGACAAAGTCGCCGTCACCCTGCACTGGATACTCGCGGTGGGGATCCTGTGCCAGATCGCGCTCGGCTTCTACCTGGGCGAGGTGCCGCGCAACACGCCGGGGCGGACGGTCTGGGTGAACTTCCACAAGTCGGTCGGCATCACGCTCGGCACGCTCATCCTGTTGCGGCTCTACTGGCGGCTCACGCACCGGCCACCGGCCATGCCGGCGACCATGGCGGCTTGGGAGCGGTTCGCCGCGCGCGCGAACCACGCGCTCCTCTACGTGTGCATGGTCGGGATGCCGCTCGCCGGCTATCTCGCCACCAACTTCAGCCGGTTCGGGATCAAGTACTTCGGGCTGGTCGAGATCCCGCCGTGGGGGCACGACGACCGGCGGATCTACGCGTTCTTCAACGGCACGCACAAAACGCTGGCGGTGATCTTCATCGCGCTGATCGGCATCCACGTCGCGGCGGCGCTGAAGCACGTCGCGCTCGATCGCGACGGCATCCTGCGCCGGATGTGGTTCGCCCGGAGCCGCTCCGCGTGAGCGGATTCGCCACGGTCCGGTCGCGCAGCGCCCGCTCGGGCACGACCTGAACGTTCGACGGGACCTCGTCGATCGGCGTACCGATGCCGGACAGGGGCGTCGTGCCGATCACGTTCACCGCCGAGGCTTCGAGCGCCGTGTCCGGATTGTCCGCAGCCTGCGCGCTGCCGGCGACAGCGATCGCCAGGATGAGCGCGCCTCGGCGTCGCATCGCGCGCCGGGGTCAGTACAGGCCGGCCAGGAAATTGGCGAGGTCGTCGATGTCCCGGTCGGACAGCGTCTTCGATACGCTCGCCATGTTGCCCGCGTCGTTGGTGCGCTTCGCGGTCTTGAAGTCCTTCAGCTGCTTGACGATGTACTCGTAGTGCTGCCCGGCGACGCGCGGGATCTCGTTCTGGCCCATGAAGCCGCCGAGGTGACACATCGTGCAGAGCGTTTCCTCGGACTTCTTCTTGCCGCGCTCGGCCTTCGCCGGGTCGGGCTTGAAGTCCGCCGCCGGCCGCAGCTTCTGCGCCGCGAAGAACGCGGCGAGGTCGAACATGTCCTCGCGCGAGAGGTCTTTCAGGAACGGCTCCATCTGCGGCTCGTCCCGGCGGCCCTCTTTGAAGTCCTTCAGCTGCAGGTAGATGTAGCGCGCCGTCTGGCCGGCGAGGATCGGGAACTGCGGCAGGGTCGAGTTGCCGTTGGGGCCGTGGCAGCCGACGCAGTTCTCCGCCTTCTTGCGACCCTTGTCGACGTCCTGCGCGCCGGCCGCGCCTGCGATCAGCGCTGCTGCGAATGCAAAAGCGTATTTCGGATGCACTGCAACACCTTCAATCAACGGCGAGGCCGCCCGCGGGCGGCCTCGCAGTCACTGCCTGTCGGAAGCGGTCAGGGCAGCGCGTACACGAACACGCTGTTGCCGCGCTTGAAGTCGAGCTGCGTGTTTCCGCCGCAGCCCATTGCGACGTACTGCTTCTGGCCGATCATGTACGAAACCGGCATCGCGTTCGCGCCGGCCCCGCACTGGAAGCTCCACAGCAGCTTGCCGGTCTTCGAATCGAGCGCCTTGAAGAGGCCGTTGCCCTCGCCGAAGAAGAAGAGCCCGCCGCCGGTCGCGAGCCCGCCGCCGATCAGCGGCTGCTCGGTGTCGTACTTCCACGCAACCTTGCCGGTGTCGATGTTGACCGCGGAGACACGGCCCCACTGCTTCTCGCTCGGAATCACCTTGAACGCGCCGCCGAGCCAGAGCTTCGAGCCGCCGGGGTACTTCGCAGCCTCGACGTGGTAGGTCATCGGCTGGTGCAGGTTGAGCGCGATCGCGAGCCGCGACTTCGCGTCGTAGGCCATCGGCGACCACTCGACGCCGCCGTTCGCGCCCGGCAGCATCCGCGCGCCCTCCGCCGTCGGCAGGACCCACATGTTCTCCTGCGGGATCATCGCCTCGGAGAAGCGGATCAGCGAGCAGTCGTTGCGGTCGTGGACGTAGACATGCCCGGTCTTGCCGCCGTGGATCACGCCCGGGATCGTTTTCCCGGCCTTGTCCTTCACGTCGACGAGGATCGGCGGGCTGACGGCGTCGAGGTCCCAGACGTCGTGGGCCACGTACTGGAAGTGGCACTTGTAGGTGCCCTTGTCCAGGTCGACCGCGACGATCGAGTCGGTATAGAGGTTGTCGCCGGGTCGCTCGGTGCCGTACAGGTCGGGCGACGGGTTGCCGGCCACGAACCAGATGGTGCGGGTCTTCAGGTCGACCGCCGGGTTCATCCACACGCCGCCGCCGAGCGTCTGGTAGAAGGAGCTGTCCTTGGCGAACTGCGCCTTCTCTGCGGCGATGTCGCGCTTCATGTTGCGGCCGGTCGCGTCGTTGACCGCCCACACGCCCTCGTGGCCCTTCTCCGGGATCGTGAAGAAGGTCCACAACAGCTTGCCGTCGTCCGCGTTGAACGCCTTCACGAACCCGCGGATGCCGTACTCGCCGCCGTTGGTGCCGATCAGCACCTTGTTGTCGACGACGGTGGGGGCCATCGTCTCGCTGTAGCCCTTCTCCGGATCGGCGATCTGCGTCTCCCACGCGAGCTTGCCGGTCTTCGCGTCGAGCGCGACGAGCTTCGCGTCGAGGGTGCCCATGAATACCTTGCCGCCCGCGATCGCGACCCCGCGGTTGTTCGGGCCGCAGCAGAAGGTGGTCACCGGCCCCATCTTGTGCTTGTAGTGCCAGAACTCCTTCCCGGTGGCGGCGTCGACCGCGTAGACGTGGTTGTACGAGGTCGTCAGGAACATCACGCCGTCCACCACGATCGGCGCAGTCTCCATCGACTCGGTGACCTCGGTCTGGAACACGAACACCGGCCGCAGGTTCTTGACGTTCTGCGCGTTGATCTGGCTGCCGGGGTAGTAGCGCGCCTGATCGTAGCTGCCGTTGGTGTGCAGCCAGTTCGCGCCCTGCCCGCCGGCCTTCGTCAGCGCCTCTTGCGAGACGCTGAGGTTCTTCGGCGCGCCGGCGCCGCTGGTGGCCGCCCCCTTCTGCACTTCCTGGGCGAGCGCACCGAGCGCGAACACGGCCCCGAGCGCGAGCACCGCGCCCCTTGCGACTGCGAGTGTGTTGTTGTGCATGCGAGCCTCCTTTGACGCGCTGAAGCGGTTGACCACGCGCTCACGGGGGAAGGAGGACGCGCCACGCAGCCTGCTTGCGTCTCGCGCACGGCTGGTTCCCCCTGGCGTGATTTACCTATTATTCTGCGACCGTTTGCATCATATGCCTCGCGCCCTGGGCCGGCAACCGACGCCCGCCGCAACCTTCCCGGACTGCCATGACTCTTAAGCGAAGCTTCGCACTCGCTGCGCTCCTCGCCCTCGCCGGCGCTGTCGCAGCCCAAAACCGGAACATCAACTTCGACATGCTGCAGGCGGCGCGCGGGGGGAGCGAGGCGACCGTGCGCGCCCTGCTCGACCAGGGCGCGAATCCCGATTCGCGCAACCGCCTGGGCGACACGGCGCTCAACACTGCCGCGCGCAACGGCAACATCGGGCTCGTCAAGCTCATGCTCGAGCGCGGTGCGAACATCGACCTCGCGAACCTCGCCCGGGTGACGCCGCTGATGAGCGCCGCCTTCGGCGGCCACGTGGAGATCCTGCAGCTCCTGCTCGCCGCGAAAGCCGACGTCGCGCCCACCGACCGCGTCCAGAAGACCGCCATGGTGTACGCCGCCGGCCAGGGCTGCACGGCGTGCGTCGAAGCGCTGCTCGGCGCCGGCGTCGGCGTGAACGAGCGCGACGCGAACGGCGCGACGCCCCTCATGTGGGCCGCCGCCTACGGACACGCCGACACCGTGCGGTTCCTGCTCGCGCGCGGCGCGGACCCCGCGGCGGCCGACAACCGCGGCAAGACCGCGGGCGTGATCGCGACCGAGGAGAAGCACGCGGCGGTCGCCGCCCTCCTCGGCGGCGCGACGCCCCTCGCGTACGTGCCGAACGAGGGTTCGGGCACGCTATCGGTGATCGACACGCGCACCGACCGCGTGGTCGGCGAGATCGCCGCCGGGAAGAAGCCGCGGGGGACCGCGGTCAGCCGCGACGGCACGCGGCTCTTCGTCAGCGACCAGCCGAACAACCGGCTCGTCGTGGTGGACGTCCAGGCGCGCAAGGAGGCGGGGGACGTGCCGCTCGGCGTGTCGCCGGAGGGCGTGAGCATCTCCCCGGACGGGCGCCTGATCGCGGTGGCGGTCGAGGAGTCGAACAGCGTCGAGTTCATCGACGCGGCGAGCGGCAAGGAGACGTTCACCGTCAAGGTACAGGGCAAGAATCCCGAGCACGCGGTCTTCAGCATCGACGGGCAGCTCGTCTACGTGAGCGCCGAGGACGCCGACCAGATCGACGTGATCGACGTGGGCAAGCGCGCGCAGGTCGGCACGATCCAGGTGGGCCGCCGCCCGCGCGGCATCGGGTTCCTGCCCGACGGCAGCCGCGCCTACGTCGCCTGCGAGCTCTCGGGCGAAGTGCACGTGATCGACGTCGCCGCCGGGAAGTCCATCGCGGTCATCAAAGCGGGGAATTTCTCGAACGGCGTCGCGGTGCGGCCCGACGGCAAGGTCGTGTACGTCTCCAACGGCCGCGACGGCACCGTCTCGGCGATCGACACTGCAAACAACGCGATCGTCGCCACGATCGCAACCGGTGCGCGGCCCTGGAATATGGCCGTCACCCCGGACGGGAAGAAGCTGTACGTCGCGAACGGCCGCTCGAACAGCGTGTCGGTGATCGACACCGCGACCAACACGAAGCTCGCCGACATCCCCGTCGGCACGCTGCCGTGGGGCGTGGTGGTGAGGTAGGGAGACCGGCGCCGCGGGCGCCGGCGCGCCCGCCCGGCCTGCGCGCCTCACCCCGGCAACGGCGCGCCTCGCCCACCGTGCCGGCGCGCCTCGCTTCCCCGATGTGAAGTAGTTCCCGCGCCCGGCCCCCGTCCGGTCGCTGGCCGCCAACGAAGCCTCAAACAAATCAACGGAATGGGCGATATACTGCATGCCGTTTGCATACAGGGGGACCCCGGGCCCACCTGGCGCCGCAGGCGGGGCGTCGAACAAAGTCATGCCGAGCTTCCTGCCCACCCAGCAGCCCGTCGTCGCCGACCTCAAGAGCTGCGAAGCCTGGCTCGCGCGCGCGGCGCTCGCCGACGCGCGGCAGGCCTGCCGCGAGCTGACCGGGCTGCTCGAGTCGCTCGAGGAGGTCTCCCCGCCCGAAGCGCCGTACGTCGAGGTGCTCGAGCGGCTGCGCGAGCCGATCGTGGTCGCGCAATCCGAACACGGGAAGAAGTTCGCCGGCCGCCCGCTGCCCCTCAAGGACTACGAGATCGGCGCCTTCGAGCAGGTCTACGATCTCTGGACCACGCTCGGCCGCGCCTACAAGCGGCTGCTCCGGAGCGCAGTCGAGGACGCGAGCCCCGATCTCGCCGACAAGAAGGCGCTGCTCGCGCAGCGCGCACTCGACTGCGTCGCCGAGCTGATGATGGTCCACTACCGCGCGCGCCGCGAGCTCGACAACGAGCTGTGGCAGGACCTGCACCAGCTCTACGAAGCCGCCGAGCGGGCGGGAGTCACGATGACCACCGTCTCGGCCGGCCACCGCTCGAAGTCGGTGTCGACGTGCAACGAGGTGTACGTGCGCGCGCTGCTGCTCGCGCTCGCCAACCCGCCGGGGCTCGCGACGCGCGAGCTCCAGTGGACGCGCCGCTGGGCGTCGATGTGGGCCTACAAACTCGATCTCGTCGCTGCGGCCGAGGACGCGCAGGGTTACGCGGTCGACCTCGCCGGCAATCAGCCGCCCGCCTGGATCAAGGCCGACGCGGCGAACTCCACGACCCGATTCCTCGAGACGGCGAACCTGCGGCGGAGCGTCCGCAGCCGCGTGAAGAAGCTCGAGTCCGGCGTCGACCCGCAGACGCTCGGCCTCGGCAAGGACTGCGTGCAGCCCGACGTCGGGCGTCTGCTCGCGCAGCTCGCGCGCGTCTGGGTCGAGGTGCCGGCGCCGCGCCAGTTCACCCGCCGGCTGGTCGCGGCGCGCGCCGAGCTCGTGAGCGGGCTCGAGTCGATCCACGTCGCGATCAGCGGCAAGGCCTTCAAGAGCGCGGGCGCCGGGCGCCACTGGGACTACTCGCGGCGCGACGCCGAGCAGATCGCGATCTACCAGGGCGCGCGGGCCTCGGAGAGTGACGGCGCGGACGCCGCCGCCGCCGCGTTCACCGCCGAGAAATGGGAAACGCTCGACGAAAGCGCGAACGGGTTCCGGATCCGCCGCAAGGGACCGGGCGAGCGGCTCTCGCTCGGGCAGCTCGTGGGCCTGCGGCCCGCCGGCGCGCGCGGGTTCATCCTGTCGGAGGTGCGGTGGTTGATGGCGGGGATCGACGGCTCGCTGACGGTCGGCGCGTCCGCGCTCCCGGGCCTCGCCAAGGCGGTCGCCGTGCGGCCGGCGAGCACGCCCAACAACGTGCCCGAGGCGTACGTGCAGGCGTTCCTGCTGCCGAACGCCGCCGCACAGCCGAGCTCGCTCGTCATGCCGTCGGGCTGGTATCAGCAGGCGCGCGAGCTCGAGGTGCGCGACGAGGACGAGCTGATCCGTGTGAAGCTCGCCGGTCTCGCGCAGCGCGGCTACGACTACGACCGCGCCAACTTCTCGCTCGTCTCCCCTACGGCGACCGCCTGAGGCGGTAGCCGCTTCACGCGCCGCGGCGGGAACACCGCGGCAAACCGGCTGCCCTTCCCGACCTCGCTTGTCACCTCGAGCCGCGCCTGGTGGCGCGTGAGCACGTGCTTGACGATGGCGAGCCCGAGGCCGGTGCCGCCGGTGTCGCGCGAGCGGCTCGTGTCGACGCGGTAGAACCGCTCGGTGAGCCGCGGGATGTGCCGCGGCTCGATGCCGATGCCGGTGTCTTCCACCGCGATCCACCCCTCGCCGTCGTGCTCGGTCCACTCGATCGTGATGCGGCCGTCGCGCGGCGTGTAGCGGATCGCGTTCGATACGAGGTTCGTGATCGCGCTCCGCATCTCGTGCTCGTCGCCCCAGAGGGTCGCCGGCGGACCGGGCCTGAGCTGCACGGTGTGCCGGCCGCCCGAGAGCGCGCGCGCCTCCTCGGCGAGCGCGCCGAGGAAGCGGTGGACGTCGATCGCCGACTCGCGCGCGGGCTGCGCGCTCGACTCGAGCGCCGAAAGCGTCAGGAGATCCTCGATCAGCCGCAGCATCCGGTCGGTCTGGGTGCGCATCAGCCCGAGCACCTGCCGGCCGCGGGCCTCCTCGATCCGCACGTTGCCGTCGGCGATCGTCTCGAGAAATCCGCTCACCACCGTGAGCGGCGTCTTCAACTCGTGCGAAACGTTCGCGACGAAGTCGCGTCGCATCGTCTCGAGGCGCTCCCACTGGGTGATGTCGCGCGCGAGCAGGAGCTTCTCGTCCTGGCCGTACGGGACGATCCGGAGCGAGAGCACGAGCTCCTCGCCGCGCGCGAGGCGCAGCGTGAACGGCTGGTCGTACGCGCCGCTCTTCAGGTACGCGACGAAATCGGGGTTGCGGACGAGGTTGAGGATCGGCTGGCCGGCGTCGCGCCGCGCGTCGACCCCGTAGTAGCGCTCGGCCGTCGCGTTCGCCCACACGATGCGATCCTCGGCGTCGAGCACGATCACCCCGTCGGGCATCGCCTGCGCCGCGCTCCGGAAGCGCGCGAGCTGCGCCGTGAGGCGGTGCTGGTGCTGCGTCGTCGAGCGCATGAAGCGGTAGAGCCGCGAGAACACGTGCTCCCACACGCCGGAGCCCATCGGCACCGGCGTCCCGGGCGGGTCGCGGAGCCAGCCGACGAGCGCGCGCAGATTGACGAGGTGCCGGAGAAGGACGAACGCGAGACCGATGCCGAGAATGCCGAGCGACCAGGCCGGGCCTTGCAGCGGCCACGCGATCAGCGCGACGATCGCAAACCCGCCGAGGGTGAGCGCGGTTCGCGTCCAGATGGGATTCACGGCACGGGCGAGGGACTGCTAGCCGGCGCGAACGTTAGCAGAAATTACGCTGTCATTCCGGCGCACGTCTGCCGCGCGCGCCGCGACTGCCGGCCGCGTCCAGGTCAGTTCGCCGCCAGGCGGTAACCGGACCCACGCACAGTCTCGATCAACCGGTCGTGCCCGGTCGGCTCGAGCGCTTTCCGCAGCCGCCGGATGTGCACGTCGACGGTGCGCTCCTCCACGAACACGTGGTCGCCCCACACCTGGTCGAGGAGATGCGTGCGGCTGTGCACGCGCTCCGGGTGCGCCATGAGGAAATGGAGGAGGCGGAATTCGGTCGGCCCGAGCTCGAGCTGGGTGCCGCGCGCGCTCACGCGGTGCGTGGCCGGGTCGAGCCGCAGGCCCGAGATCTCGATCGGCTCGTCGGTGAGCTCCGGCGCGCGCCGGCGCAGCACCGCCTTGATCCGCGCGAGCAGCTCGCGCGGGCTGAACGGCTTGGTGACGTAGTCGTCGGCGCCGGCGTCGAGCCCGGTGACCTTGTCCTGCTCCTGGCCGCGCGCCGTCAGCATGATGATCGGGACCTGCTTGGTGCGCTCGTCCTGGCGGAGCCGCCGGGCGAAGCTCGCGCCCGACTGGCCCGGCAGCATCCAGTCGAGGAGGATCAGGTCGGGCAGGGCGTGCCGGACGAGCTCGCCCGCCTGCTCCGCGTCGCGCGCGCGGAGCACGTGGTGGCCGGCGTGCTCGAGGTTCAGGGCGAGCAGCTCCTGGATCGCCGGCTCGTCTTCGACCACGAGGATGTTTGCGGGCATGAACGGGCTGTGCGAGGTTCCGAAGCGGAGTTTATGGCGCGAGCATGACAGTTTTGTTACTGTCCGTCCGGCTACTCCGGTCCGGCCCTTTCAGTATCCTGCAGTCTTCCGGCGCGCACCCTCATGGTCGATCGCAACGCCCCCGTCCCCACCGAGATCAAGCTGCACCAGAAGTCGCGGGTGATGGAGCTCACATTCTCGGACGGCGAGCGGTTCGAGCTCCCGTACGAGCTGCTGCGCGTCTACAGCCCGTCGGCGGAAGTGCGCGGTCACGGCCCCGGACAGGAGGTGCTGCAGACCGGCAAGCGGAACGTCGAGATCCTGGGGGTCGAGCCGGTCGGAAGCTACGCGATCCAGCCGCGGTTCTCCGATGGGCACGACACCGGCATCTACTCGTGGGACTACCTCTACGACCTCGGCGCGAACCGCGATCGGCTGATGCAGGAATACCTTGCGCGGCTGCAGGCGGCCGGCGCGAGCCGCGACTGAACGCGATCGATGTCCGACCGCACCCACTTCGGCTACACGCAGGTCCCGGAAGACGAGAAGGCCCGCAAGGTCGCCGGCGTCTTCGACTCGGTCGCGCCGAAGTACGACCTGATGAACGACCTGATGTCGCTCGGCCTGCACCGCGCGTGGAAAGCGTTCACGGTGGCGGTGAGCGGCGTGCGCGCGGGCGACCGGGTGCTCGACGTCGCCGGGGGCTCGGGCGACCTCGCGCGCGCGTTCGCGCGGCGGGTCGGGCCGACCGGCGAGGTCTGGCTGTCCGACATCAACGGCGCGATGCTCGCCGTGGGCCGCGATCGGCTGCTTGATGCGGGCCTCGCCGCCCCCATCTTGCAATGCGACGCCGAGCGGCTTCCGCTCCGGTCGGGAACGTTCGACTGCGTGAGCGTCGCGTTCGGGCTGCGCAACATGACGCACAAGGAGGCCGCCCTCGCCGAGATGGCGCGCGTGCTCAAGCCCGGAGGCCGGCTGCTGGTGCTCGAGTTCTCGAAGGTCTGGAAGCCGCTCGAAAAGGCGTACGATTGGTACTCGTTCAGCGTCCTG
The DNA here is from genome assembly GCA_963789885.1 of uncultured beta proteobacterium. Classification (GTDB taxonomy): domain Bacteria; phylum Pseudomonadota; class Gammaproteobacteria; order Burkholderiales; family SG8-39; genus DATEDA01. The sequence continues at coordinate 126,885 of CAWBNB010000005.1, forward strand.
CCATGGCTCGGCCGGCACGTGGCGAAGGACGAAGCAAGCTACCGCTATCTCGCCGAGTCGATCCGCGTGCACCCTGACCAGGAAGCACTGCGGGCGATGATGGAACAAGCCGGGCTGGAAGACGTCGAATACTTCAATCTCGCCGCGGGCGTGGTGGCGCTGCACCGCGGCGTGAAATACTGAAAAACGACCCCTGGAGGAAGCACATGAAACGTATCCTGCTCGCGTTGTCGGCACTTTTCTTCACCAGCGTGTTCGTCGTCGATGACGCCGAAGCCCGCCGCCTCGGTGGCGGCCGGCCCTCCGGCGTCCAGCGTCAGGCGGTGCCGGAGCGGCCGTCAACGCCTCCCGCAGCGCAGCAGACCGCCCCTGCCGCACCGACGGCCACCGCCGCGAAGAAGCCGATGAGCCCGTGGATGGGTGCGCTCGCCGGCCTCGCGGCCGGCCTCGGGCTCGCGTGGCTCCTCGGCGACAATCTAGGCTCGGTCATGATGGCGATCCTGCTCGGGCTCGCCGCGGTCGTCGTCGTGTCGCTGATCGCCCGCGCCTTCATGAAGCCGCGCGGCCAGACCGCCCCCGGCGGGTTGCAGTACGCCGGGCTCGGCAACGAAACGGTCTCCGCACCGCCGCCGTCGCAGGCGGCCGGCGGCGTCGCCGTGCCGAGCTTTCAGAGCCAGTTCACGCCGAAGGTTCCGGCGAACTTCAACACCGACGGGTTCCTGCGCGAAGCGAAGAAGAGCTTCCTCGCGCTGCAGGTGGCGAACGATCGCGCGGACCTTACGAGCATCCGCGAGCTCGTCACCGACGAGATGTACGAGCACCTGAAGCGCGACGTGGACGAGCGGCGCGGCGCGCGGCAGCACACGGACGTGGTGACACTCAATGCGAACCTGCTCGAGCTCGTCACCGAGAGCGGGATGCATCTCGCGAGCATCCGGTTCTCCGGCCTGATCCGCGAGGAAGAGGGCCAGGCGCCGCAGCAGTTCGAGGAGATCTGGAACCTGCAGAAGCCCGAGGCCGGGGGGGTGGCGAGCCGCGGGAGCTGAAGCGGTGTTCTGCTGTCGGCGCGGCGAGGACGCCGAGGCGAGCACTCTCCTCTGGAGGCAAGGTAAGAAGGGACGTGCGGTGAGAGACAGAAGAAGAGAGTGGATGACCGAAGACGAAAAGACATTCGGAATGAGATCAATGTGAGAAGCGCGATTCATGTTGGTGAGGATCGGGATCAACATGAGACGGGGGGCGATGTAGTAGCAGAAGAACGGAACTGAGAGCGACGTCAGCTGCGCGGTTTCGCGCCCGGCCGCTGCAGACCTCACGACGCGCGCGACGCTTACTTCACACTGGCCGCGATCCGGCGGAACGTCTCGCGCGTTCCCGGGCGCAGAACTGCGCGCCGCGATGTGGGACTGGGCGGCGAATTCGCTCAGCGACAGGACGCGCTCCGTGCCGTCGATGACCAGTAGTTGCCGCTCGGTCGCGGCAGAGGCGGACGGTCCGGCCGTCTGGATTTCAATCTCGGACCATGTTCGAGCAGGCAGCATGTCCTGAGTCGGCACCGGCTGGGTGCTCGCGGGGATCCAGCAGCTGAGCTGAGCTCCCGCCTCGAAGAAAACAAGAGGCCGCCGGAAGGCGGCCTTTTCTTTCGGGCGCTTGCTCCCAAAATGGGTCATATCTCTCCCAATCTGGGATATACTGTGGGCATGCCCGTCCCCCTTCGCCCGGTCGATGCGATCCTGACGAGGACGCAGCAGCGTGTGCTTGCGCTCCTCTTCGCGGAGGACGCGGAGCGGACTCTGAATGAGCTCGTGCGCCGCTCGGGCGGCGGCTCGGGGGCGATCCGCCGAGAGGTCGAGCGGATGGCGGCCGCGGGCCTGCTGCGCGAACGGCGAGTGGGCAACCAGCGTCGCTTCAGCGCGGATCGCGCGAGCCCGCTCTTCCAGCCGCTGGCGGTGCTCGCTGCGCAGGCTACCGAAGCAGCACCCACGCGACCGACCAGACGGCCGCGCCCCTCGGCGGCGCTGATCGCAGGCCGCGCCGCCGCGAAGCGAGCGCTCGCGCGGCACGGGCTGACGAATCCGCGGGTGTTCGGTTCGGTCGCGCGCGGCGAGGACACCGAGGCGAGCGATCTCGATCTCCTCGTGGATGCGCCGCGCGGCATCTCGCTGCTCGACCTGGTGAAGGCGAAGCATGCAATCGAGGACGTGCTCGGGGTCCCGGTCGATCTCGTGACACTCGACGACCTCCCGGAGTCCTACCGCGCAGCGGCGCTCGCCGAAGCGGTGCCGCTGTGACCGAAGCCCGTTCCCGGGATCTCTCGTACCTCGAGCACATGCTCGAGGCCATCGCACGGATCCAGCGCTACGTGGGACGCAAGCGCCGCGCAGGGTTCCTTGGTGATGCCCTGCTGCAGGATGCGGTGATCCGGAACATCGAGATCGTCGGCGAGGCTGCCGGCCGAGTGTCGCCGGAGTTCGCCGCACAGCACGCGGAGATTCCCTGGCGAGACATCGTCGGCATGCGCCACCGGCTCATCCACGGTTATCTGAAGGTAAACCTCGAGACCGTGTGGGAAGTCGTCGAGCGCGATCTGCCGGCCCTAGTGCCGAAGTTGCGCGCCATGCTCGAACTGCCGGCGGCCAAGGGGAGCCGAAGCCTCGGGTCCCCCGCTCCCGCCGCCGCGCCCCGGCGAAGCGGCGTCGCTGAGGTCCCGCCTCAGGCATGCGCGGTCTTCGCGCCCGGCTTCTGCAGACCCTTCACGATGCGCGCGAGCGCCTCCTTCGCACGGGCGATCAAGCGGCGGAACGACTCCGCGCGCGCCTGCGCGCAGAATTCACGCGCCGCGACGTTGCACTCGGCGGCGAATGTGCTCAGCGACATCACGCGCTCCGCGCCGTCGACGACCCAGTAGTTGCCGTTCGGGTCGCGGCAGAGGCGGACGGTGCGTCCGTTCGCGGTTTCGATCTCGGACTCGACCCGCTCGAGCAGCATCGCGAGGGTGATGGTCGGCTTGTTCATGTTCGTCTCCTGTCCGGTTGCGCCGGCCTTGGCCGGCTGGTTCGTTTCACCCGGGCCCGCTGCCCTTGCCCTTCTCTTCGCATCGGGCGTGCCAGCGCCGCGCAAAGACCCACGGCCGGTCAGAAAACATTCGTGGATTCAGTGCATTGAAGTAGGGACCCGGGGTTCGGGGTACGTAATGCCCGGGCGCGCAGGCCGCCAAATACCGTGGCCCCGCTGGATTCGACGGCGGCATCGCCGCGGGATTTGACGGCGCGGGGGTTTAGCGGGGCTTGCGAATGCCGAGCTTGCGCATGCGGCCGCGGAGGGTGCTCGCGTTCAGGCCGAGGACGTGCGCGGCGCCGCGCTCGCCTTCGATCACCCAGCGAGACTGCTCGAGCACGCGCTGGATGTGCCGGCGTTCGACGTCTTCGAGCGTGCCGGCGACCGGTGCGGGCAGCCGGCGCACGGCGACTCGTCGGCGCGCGCCGGCGCGGCCGGCGCGCCGAATGACTCCGTCGCCTCGAGGAGCGAGCCCGCGCGCGAGGATCGCGGCGCGCTCGACGACGTTCTCCAGCTCGCGCACGTTGCCCGGCCAGTCGTAGCTCGTCGCGCGCTCGAGGAACGCGGGTGCGACACCGTCGAACGACTTGCCCGAGCTTGCGGCCGGCCTTCGCGAGGAAGTGGCCGACGAGCAGCGGGATGTCGTCGCGCCGCTCGCGCAGCGCCGGCACGGTCACCGGGAAGACGTTGAGCCGGTAGAAGAGATCGGGCCGGAACTCGCCGGCCGCGGCGCGGCTGCCGAGGTCGCGGTTCGTCGCCGCGATCAGCGCGGACGTCCGCGCGCAGGGTGCGCGTGCCGCCGACGCGCTCGAACTCCTGCTCCTGCAGCACGCGCAGCAGCTTCGCCTGCGCTTCGAGCGGCAGCTCGCCGACCTCGTCGAGGAAGAGCGTGCCGCCGTCGGCGAGCTCGAAGCGCCCGCGGCGCTGCTGGGTCGCGCCGGTGAACGCGCCCTTCTCGTGGCCGAAGAGCTCGCTCTCGACCAGCTCGCGCGGCAGCGCCGCGCAGTTCACCTTCACGAGCGGCCGCTCGCGGCGCGGGCTGCGGTCGTGGATCGCGCGCGCGACGAGCTCCTTGCCGGTGCCGGTCTCGCCGAGCACGAGCACCGTGCTGTCGGTCGCGGCGACCAGCGCGAGCTGATCGAGCAGCCGCGCGAGGCTCGGCGACCGGCCCACGATCTCGCGGAAGTCGTGGCCGGTCCGGATCTCGTCCTCGAGGCAGTCGATGACCGCCCGCGAGCGCTGGTGCGCCTCGATCTCCTGCGCGCAGGCGCGCGTTCTGCTCCTCGAGCTCGCGCTGCGCCCGACGCAGCGCGAGATGCGTGCCGACGCGCGCGAGCAGCTCGCGCGGCTCGAACGGCTTGGTGAGGTAGTCGACGCCGCCGGTGGAGAACGCGCGCACCTTCTCGAGCGTCTCGTTGAGCGCGGTCAGGAAGATCACCGGCACGTCGCGGGTCGCTTCGTTCGCCTTGAGCCGCTCGCACACGGCGAAGCCGTCGAGGTCCGGCATCATCACGTCGAGCAGCACGAGGTCCGGCGCGTCGGTGCCGGCGCGCTCGAGGCCCTCGGTGCCCGAGCCGGCGGCGATCACGTCGAAACCGTTGACCGAGAGCAGGTCGACGAGCAGCTTGACGTTCGCCGGCGTGTCGTCGACGACCAGGATCCGCGCCGCGGTCACGCCGCGCCCTCCGTCCGGCGCTTCGCGAGCGCCGCCGCGACCGCCCCGAGGAACGCCTCGATGTTGATCGGCTTGCTCACGAACGCGTCGAAGCCGGCCGCGATGATGTCGCTCGCGGTCCTGCGGCATGACCGACGCGGTGAACGCGATCACCGGGATCGCGCGCGTCGCCGGCGCCGCGCGGAGCTTCGCGAGCGCCTCGATGCCGCTGATCCCCGGCAGGTGGATGTCCATCACGACGAGATCGGGTGCGCGCTCGCGCGCGAGCGCCACGCCGTCCTCGCCGGTCTCGGCCTCGATCGTGCGGTAGCCGTGGACCTGCAGCAGGTCGCGCGCGAGCTTGCGGTTCTGCTCGTTGTCCTCGACGATCAGGATCAGCTCATTCGCCATGGCGGATGGGCAGCGTCACGGTGAAGGTGGAGCCTTTGCCGGGCGCGCTCTCGACGCGGATCGTACCGCCGTGCAGCTCGACGAAGCGGCGCGTGAGCGCGAGGCCGAGGCCGGTGCCCTCGCGCTTGCGCGTGACGTCGCGTGCCGACCTGCCGGAACGCCTCGAAGATCGCCTCCTGGTCCGCCGGCGCGATGCCCACGCCGGTGTCGCTGACGGCGATCTCCGCGCTGCCGTTCGCCTGTCTCGCGACGACGCCCACCGCGCCGCCGCGCGGCGTGAACTTCACCGCGTTCGAGAGCAGGTTGAGGACGACCTGCTTGACCTTGCGCTCGTCGCCGCGGAACGCGCCGAGCGCCGGGTCGGTCTCCGAGCCGCAGCGCGATCCCGCTGCGCTGCGCGCGCTCGCGCACCAGCGTGAGCGCGTTGTCGAGCGCGGCGCGCAGGTCGAACTCCGCCGCCTCGAGCTCCATCCGGCCGGCCTCGATCTTCGAGAGGTCGAGGATGTCGTTGATCAGCGAGAGCAGGTGCTTGCCCGAGCCGTGGATGTCGCTCACGTACTCGGCCTGCTTGTCGGTCAGCTCGCCGAAGTAGCGCGCGGCGAGCATCTCGGAGAAGCCGATCACCGCGTTGAGCGGCGTGCGCAGCTCGTGCGACATGTTGGCGAGGAACGCCGACTTGTGCTGGTTGGCGATCTCGAGCTGGTGGCTCTTCTCCTGGATCTCGTGGAAGAGCTTCGCGTTCTGGATCGCGATCACCGCCTGGTCGGCGAAGGTCTTGAGCAGCGCGATCTCTTTCTCCGAGAACTCGCCGACGGCCGCGCGCCACACGAAGATCGCGCCGATCCCCCGACCCTCCCACAGCATCGGCGCGAGGATTGCGGACTTGTAGCCCGTGATCCTGGCTCCGCGCCGCATGTACTCGGGCACGTCCGCCCCGTCCCGGGCGTCGGGATAGTGAACGACGCGTCGATGCGAGGATCGCCGCGCCGGCGCCGGAGTCCTCGCTCAGGGGTACCGGGTAGTGCCGCTCGAGTTCCTCCCGATGCGCACCCTGGTAGGCCGCCAGATGCACGGCGCCGTCCTCGCCGACCAGGGATATGCCGGCACTCTGGCCCTCGAAGAGCCGCCCGCAGCTCTCCAGGATCTTGTCGAACACCGGTTTCGTGTCGGCCACCGAGCTCGCTGATCACCTGCAGCACCTCGGCGGAGGCCTTCTGCTGGTCGAGCGCCTCCTTCGTCTCGTTGAAGAGCCGCGCGTTCTGGATCGCGATCACCGCCTGGTCGGCGAACGTCTTGAGCAGCGCGATCTCCTTGTCGGAGAAGGGACCGGCGAACTCGCGGTTGACCCAGATCGTGCCGATCGCTCGTCCCTCCCACAGCATCGGCGCGAAAATGGCGGACTTGAAACCCATGGACCTGGCGGCGCGCCGAACAGGCTCGGGCACATCCGCGCCGCCTTCCGTGTCCGGATAGTGCATCACGCGGCGCTCCAGGATCGCCGCCCCGGAAGCCGACTCGCGGCTGAGCGGCAGCGGGAATATCCGCTCCAGCTCCGAACGACGGGCACCGCGGTAAGGGCCCAGGTGCACCGCGCCATCCTCGCCGACGAGGTTGATCCCCACGTGCTGACCGACGAAGAGCCGTTCGCAGCTCTCCAGGATCTTGTCGAACACCGGCTGCGCGTCCGCGACCGAGCTCGAGATCACCTGGAGCACCTCGGCGGAGGCCCGTCTGATGGTCGAGCGCCTCCTTCGTCTCGTTGAAGAGCCGCGCGTTCTGGATCGCGATCACCGCCTGGTCGGCGAAGGTCTTCAGCAGCGCGATCTCCTTCTCGGAGAACTCGCCGACGGTGGCGCGGCCGACGAAGATCGCTCCGATGCCGCGTCCCTCCCACAGCATCGGCGCGAAGAGCGCCGATCGGTTGCCCGCGATCCTGGCAGCCGCGCCGGGCGTAGTCGGGCACGCTCTCAGCCTCGACGTCGGGGTAGTGGAGGACGCGGCGCTGCAGGATCGCCGTGCCGTTCGCCGACATCGCTCGAGCGGAACCGGAAAGTGCTGCTCAGCTCCTCCCGGTTCGGACCGTGGTAGGCGCTCAGGTGTATCGCGCCATCATCGCCGACCAGGCAGACGCCCACGTTCCGGCCCTCGAAGAGCCGTTCGCAGCTCTCCAGGATCTTCTCGAACACCGGCTTCGTGTCCGCCACCGAGCTCGAGATCACCTGCAGCACCTCGGCGGAGGCCCTCTGACTGGTCGAGCGCTTCCTTCGTCTCGTTGAAGAGGCGCACGTTCTCGATCGCGATCACCGCCTGGTCGGCGAAGGTCTTGAGCAGCGCGATCTGCTTGTCGCGAGAACGGCCGCACCTCCCGTCGGCGGACGAGGATCGCCCCGATGGCCGCTCCCTCGCGCAGCAGCGGCGCGGCGAGCGACGGTCCGGATGCCCGTAACGCGCCTGCAGCGCTCGTGCCATCCGGGAACTCCGCCTCCTCGCGGTGCCGCAGCGTCAGCGACGTGGATCGTCCGGCGCTCGATCACCGCGCCTGCCGGCTCATCGAGCCCGGCTGACGGGGATGTATCGTCCGCGGTCCGGACGCTAGCAGGAACGGTCCCATGACTGCGCCGCCAGCCGCAGGTTGTCGCCGTCGATCCGGACAGATCGACCGCGTCGTCGCGCGTCGCACAAGCCGCGCGGCGCCGCTCGGCAACGGCGTCGAGCACCGGCTGGATGTCGGTCGGCGAGCTGCTGATCACGCGCAGGATCTCGGCGGTCGCCGTCTGCTGCTCGAGCGATTCGGTGAGCTCGCGGTTGCGGGCCTGAGCTCGTTGAAGAGCCGCACGTTCTCGATCGCGATCACCGCCTGGTCGGCGAACGTCCTGAGAAGATCCTCCTGGCTCTTCGGCGTGGTTCCGGGCTGCGGCCACGACACAACGATCACGCCGAGCGCGACCCCGTCCCGAAGCATCGGAACAGCGACCATTCTCCGCAAACCGTGCTTCAAGGCGTGCGCCTGGTCGTACTGCGGATCCGCGAGCACGTCATCGCTGCGAGCAACGGACATCGTCAGGATTGCCCGCCCGGAGATCGTAGAGAGGTCCGGGCGCAGCGGATATTTCGATCGAAGCTCCTCGAGCCTCTCCGGGCTGAATTCGTGTCCGGCGACAAAGTGCAGGCGCTCGCCGTCGTAGCGGAACACGCCACCGGTCGCGCTGCCGCAGAGCGTCACCGCGCTGCGCAGGATCGTCTCGAACACCGGCTGAACATCGGTCGGCGAGGCACTGATGACACGCAGGATCTCGCTGATCGCGGTCTGCTGTCTCGAGCGCTTCCTTCGTCTCGTTGAAGAGCCGCGCGTTCTGAATCGCGATCACCGCCTGGTCGGCGAAGGTCTTCGAGCAGCGCGATCTCCTTTTCGGAGAACTCGCCGACGGTGTCGCGGCCGACGTCGATCGCACCGATGCCTCGTCCTTCCCACAGCATCGGCGCGAAGATGACTCGACCGGTAGCCGGCGATCCTGCCGCCGCGCCGAGCGTAGTCGGGCACGCCCTCAGCCTGCGACGTCGGGGTAATGGACGACGCGACGCTGGACGATGGCCGCGCCGCTCCCGCGACGCTTCGCCTGAGCGGAACCGGATAGAACCGCTCGAGCTCCTCCCGGCCTGGACCGTGGTAGGCGCGCAGGTGGATCGCGCCATCATCGCCGACCAAGCCGACCCCCACGTTCCGGCCCTCGAACAGCCGTTCGGAGCTCTCGAGGATCTTGTCGAACACGGGCTTCGTGTCCGCCATCGAGCTCGAGATCACCTGCAGCACTTCGGCCGAGGCCTTCTGCTGGTCGAGCGCCTCCTTCGTCTCGTTGAAGAGCCGGACGTTCTCGATCGCGATCAGGGCCTGGTCGGCGAAGGTCTGCAGCAGCGCGATCTGCCGCTCGTCGAACGGCCGCACCTCCTTGCGGTAGACCACGATCGCGCCGACCAGGTCACCGTCCTTCAGCATCGGCACGCCGACCCAGCTTCGCATTCCACCGACCTCGACGGCCACGAACACGCTCCGGCTCCCGGCCGCGGTAGGCGTCGTCATCGCGCAGGTCGGGGATGTGGACCGGCCGCTTCTCGCGGACGAGTCTGGCGAGTCCGCTCTTCGAGCCGTGGGAGTAGCGCTTTCGGCTTCGCGAACACAGCGGCGAACGCGGGGTCGGGGATCCGCGTGGCGAGCGCATGGTAGGCGTCGCCGTCGTACCGTAGGAGCACGCCCGTGTCCGCGTCGCACAAGGCGGTCGCCTTCTGGAGGATGGCGTCGAACACGGGTTGCGTATCAGTCGGCGAGCTGCTGAATTACCCGGAGAATCTCGGCCGTCGCCGTCTGCCGCTCGAGCGCCTCCCTCGTCTCGGTGAAGAGCCGCACGTTCTCGATCGCGATCACCGCCTGGTCGGCGAAGGTCCGGAGGAGCGTGAGCTGCTTATCGCCGAACGGCCGGACTCCTTCCGCAGCATCGCGATCGCGCCGAGCGCGGTATCCCCGAGAAGCAAGGGCGCCGCCACCATGGTCCGATGGCCGTAGCGCCGCTGCAGGGCTTTGCCCTCCGCGTACTCGCCCTCCGACTCCGCCGCGAGGTCGTCGACCTGGATCGTCCGTCGCTCGAGCAACGCGCGACCGGCCACAGAGCCGCGGGCGATCGGAACGGTGAGGTCGGGTCCGAACGTCTGGCCGAACGGTCCCACACTCGCGGCGAACCGCATGGCACCGCCTTCGGCCCGGACGATGACCACGTCGGGCGCGTCGCAAAGCCTGGCTGCGCTCCTCGCCACCGCGTCGAACACTGGTGCGAGATCGGTGGGAGAGCTCGAGATCACGCGCAGGATTTCCCCGGTCGCGGTCTGCTGCTCGAGCGATTCGGTCAGCTCGCGATTGCGCGCTTCGAGCTCATTGAAGAGCCGCACGTTCTCGATTGCGATCACCGCTTGGCTGGCGAAGGTTCGGAGCAGTGCGAGTTCCTTGTCGCTGAACTGCGCCTTGTGGGGCGCATCACGGATTGCGCGAAGCGCCTTGCTCTCCCGCAGCAGGGGGCGGCAGCGCCCGGACACATGCGTCGCCGCCGCTCGAGTTCACGAGCCGGCGCAGGATCTCCGCGGTCGCCGTTTGCTGCTCGAGCGCCTCGGTGAGCTCGCGGTTCTTCGCCTGCAGCTCCTGGAAGAGCCGCGCGTTCTGGATCGCGATCACCGCCTGGTCGGCGAAGGTCTTCGCGAGGGCGATCTCCTTCTCGGAGAACTCGCCGGCGGTTTCACGCGCCGACGTAGATGGCACCGATGCCGCGGCCTTCCCAGAGCATCGGCGCAAACATGAGCCGATCTGAGGCCGGCGATCCTGGAGCCCCGGCGCGCGTACTCCGGAACGCCCGGCGCCTCGACGTCGGGGTAATGCAGGACGCGGCGCTGCAGAATCGCCCGCCGCCGGCCGGATTCCTCGGTGAGCGGAATCGGGAAATGCCGTTCGAAGTCGCTCGGGCCGTGGTGCGCGGCGAGGTGCACCGCGCCGTCCTTGCCGACGAGCTCGATCCCCACGTTCCGGCTCGCGAAGAGCCGCTCGCAGCTCTCGAGGATCTTCTCGAACACCGGCTGCGTATCCGCCACCGAGCTCGAGATCACCCGGAGGACCTCGGCCGAGGCCTTCTGCTGCTCGAGCGCTTCCTTCGTCTCGTTAAACAGCCGCACGTTCTCGATCGCGATCACCGCCTGGTCGGCGAAGGTCTTGAGGAGCGCGATCTGCTTGTCGGTGAACGGCTGCACGTCCAGCCGGCGGATGACGATGAGCCGATCGCGGTGTCCTCGCGCAGCAACGGCATCGCGAGCACCGTCCGGTACCCGCATCGCTGCTGGAGGGCGCTTTCGGGATCGGTTGGCCTCTGCGGACGCGATGTCGGCGACGTGGACGACCGGCGCTCGAGGAACGCGCGCCCGACGTCGAGCCCGATCGGATGGGCTCGTAGGCTCGCCGGGGGCATGAGCGAAATCCGCAGTGCGCCACCGAGCGTCAAACCGGTCGCCCTCGACCTGCAGATGACCGCGTCGTCCGCGCCACAGAGCCGCGCAGCACTCTCGACGACCGCGTCCAGCACCGGCTGAAGATCGGTCGGCGACGTGCTGATGACACGCAGGATCTCCGCGGTCGCGGTCTGCTGCTCGAGCGCTTCCTTCGTTTCGTTGAAGAGCCGCACGTTCTCGATCGCGATCACCGCCTGGTCGGCGAAGGTCTCGAGCAGCTTGACCTGCCGGTGGTCGAACGGGCGGACCTCCCTGCGGTAGATCACGATGGCGCCGATCAGCTCGCCCTTCCGCAGCATCGGCACGCCCAGCCACGTGCGTAGAAGAGCCGCGCGTTCTCGATCGCGATCGACGCCTGGCTCGAGAACGTCGTGACGAGCGGATCTGCGCCGGCGTGAACGGCTCGACGCGTTCCTTCCACAGCGCGATCACGCCGATCACGACTCGTCGCGCAGGATCGGCACGCCGAGGATGGTCCGGAAGCCCCCGATCCGTTGCGCCTCGGGCAGCGGTACTCGCGGTCGGCGAGCACGTCCTCGAGGTGGACGACCCGCTTCGTAGCGCGGTGCGGCCGACGAGCGGATTCGCGGCCGGGCCGCATCGGGGCTGCGCTCGAACTCGCGGAACTCCGGCGTCACGCCGCCGTAGTCGACCGCGAGGCGATACACGTCGCCGTCGAGGCGGAAGATGAACCCCTTCTCGGCCCGGCAGAGGCGCGTGGCGCTCTCGACCAGCGTGCGCAGCACCGCGTCGAGGTCGAACGCCGAGCGGCTGATCGCCTCGAGCAGTTCGCCGACCGCCGTCTGTTCGGCGGTCTGCTCGGCGAGCTGCTGTTCGCGCTCCTTCAGCTCGGTGATGTCGCCGGTCGAGCCGATCATCCGGTAGGCGCGCCCGCGTGCGTCGCGCAGGGCGACGCCGTGCTGGCGCGCCCAGCGCCAGCTCCCGTCGCGGGCGCGGAAGCGGTAGTCGCACTCGAACCGCTCGGTCTCGCCCTTGAAGTGCGCCACGTCGCCGCGCGGAATCGCGGCCGGTCGTCGGGGTGCAGGCGGTCCAGGAACGCCGCGGGCGTTCTCACCTCCTCCGGCGAAATGCCGAGCGCGTTGCGGACCCGCGTCGGAGTAGTAGATCGTGCCGTTGGCGATGTCCCAGTCGTAGACGCCCTCGTTGATCGCCTGCATCGCGAAGTCGAAGCGCTCTTCGCTCTCGCGCAGGCGCTGCGCGGCGGTGCGCGCGCGCGGAGCCGCGGGCCGGGACGCCGGACGCGGACCGAAGGCGCCGCAGCGACGCAGCGCGCGTGCGGCGCGCCGACCTTCGCGCGATTCTTCACCGCGATTCCCGCTCCCTCGCCGTGACTCGGGCTCAGGATACGCCCGGCCCGTGCGGGGCGGTCGACGCCGGCCCCGCCGGGCCCAGCCGCTACGCGTGCGCCTGCATCGGCTTCGCGTCCGCGTGTCCCGATCGCGTCCGGCGCGAACCGGCCGCGGATCCCGCGCAGCCACTCCGCGACCATCGAGCGCATGACGCTCGCGCCGAACTTCGCGGTAGCCGCCGCCGAACGTGAGGCTCGGCGCGCCTGCCACGGCGGGATACGCGATCCGGAGCTGAACTTCCTTGAACGCGTGGATCAGGGTGAGGCCGTTCCGGCTCACGTGAAACGCCTCGCCCGGAAGCAGCACGAAGTCCTTGATGTCGTGTCTCGTAGGTGACCCACAGCTCGCCCGCGACGACCGTCAGGTCGAGGCCCTTGCCGTCCTGGATGCGGACCGTGCGGCCTTTCGGGATCGTGGTTTCCATCATCTCGACTTTGTTCGTCATGGCGTCTCTCCTTCGGTTCGGTGCCTGCCGGGCTCGGCGGCCACGCCTACCTTTCGCAGGCCGTGTGCCAGCGCGGACGGAACCTCGGCTCGACTGTCATGGAGTCAACACAATCAACAAGTTAAGATCACGGCGAGCGCGCTTGGGGAGATGCCGTGATATGGCATCACCGCCAAATCCAGCGGGCGCCGTCAAATACGACGGGGCGACGCCCATCTCCGGCGACGGCGCGCCCGGCTGAACGTTTGCAGCACTACACAGTCGACAGCGAATGAGCCCACCTCGTCGCAAGAAAGGACCGCTCGCGAAGGCGGTCGAACTGTCGATCGCAGCCCCCCAGGTCGTCGCCCTCCGGACCGCACGGCTGGCCGCGGACGGTCGGGACCACGCCGAATTGCTGCGGATGGGGACCGAGAAGGTCCAGGCGTTTCAGGAAGCAGCGATCGCGATCGGCTTCCAGCTCTGGCGGACGCAACGCGGAGTGGCCGCTGCTCGCGATGCGTCAGTGGTGGCTGTTCTGGCAGAACGCTTGGCGCTGGCATCCGTTCGGGATGCTGCCGTCGCATCTGGCGACGCAGAGGATGCTCGGACGTTCGGCCGCCGCGGTTATCGATAAGGGCCTCGCGCCCGCGCATCGGCGGGTGCGAAGCAACCTGCGACGGCTTAGCCGGGCGAAGAAGCGCTGACTCGGTCGACGGGCGAGGACTCGCCCGGACCGTCGGTGGATACCGCGAGCCCGTTGTCCACTGGCGGAAGATCCCCGACCCAGGGTCGTCGACGGCGCGGATCCACACCCGCGGCATGGTCGTTTTCACCGGGCCGAAGATGGTCGCGAACGCCACGTCCGCGGCGTCGCGACCGGTGCCGAGGCGCAGCAGACCCGGTGCGCGGGGAGATGCGCGTTGAGTCGAAGACGTACCAGCGCCCGCCGAGGAAGCACTCGGCGTACGCGTGGAAGTCCGGCGGACCGAGCGCCGGATCGGCGCCGTAGTCGAGCGCGCTCACGAAACGCGCCGGCACGTTCAATGCGCGGCACAGCGTAATGGCGAGGTGCGCGAAGTCGCGGCAGACGCCGATGCGATGCTCGTAGGTGTCGAGCGCGGTGGTGCTCGGATTGGAGGTGCCGACCTTGAACTCGGTGCGGTCGTGGACCCAGTCGCAGATCGCCTGGATCCGCGCGTACCCGGACTGCATCCCGCCGAACTCCTTGCGCGCGACAGTCGATATGGCGTCCGACTGGCAATACCTACTTGGCAGCAGGTAGGGAAGGGCTTCAGGCGGAAGATCCGCGATCGGCGTCTCACCGATCGTCGCGGGGTCCTGCAGGTGGTGGAACAGGTCGACTGTCGCCGCATATTTCACTTCCAACGCGCCCGCCGGCGACTGGAAGCGCAGGTAGCGGTTCGCCGTCGCCGCGTCGGATTCGACCGTCGGCGCGTCGAGGAGCGGCAGGCTGAACGCCATCTCCTCCGCCACGACGCGCTGCCGCAGCGTCTCCGCCGCGTGGATGTTGCAGATGAAATCGCTCGGACCGGCGACGTCGTAGTGAAGCCTGATCTCGAACTCGAGCCGGACCTTTCGATCCGGCTGGTCGGAAGGCGCCGCGTCGAGCTTGTTGTCTTCGCGCTGCATCGGTCAACCCGGATTATCGGCGTTCTGGCGCACGCGCCAATCGGCCCGATCTGAAGCACGCCGCGTGCCCGCCCCCGCTCGGCGCTCGAGCGCCGATGCTATCCTCCCCGCGCCGTGATCGAGTTCCCCGTCCTCGCGTTCGTGAACCACCTGCTCGCCGCCGAACCCTGGGCGCGCGAGAAGCTCGCGCCGTTTGCCGGCAAGCGCGTACGCGTGAAGGCCCTACCGCTTCCCGACCTCGCATTCGTGGTCACCGCAGAGGGCACGCTCGACTCCGCCGCGGAGGGCGATCCCGACCTTACGGTCACGCTCTCGCCGGCGGACCTGCCGCGCCTCCTCCAGGGGGACGACGCGGTGCTCCGGTCGATCGGATTCACCGGCGACGCGGAGCTCGCGGCCGCGCTGCAGTACCTCGCGCGGCACCTGCGCTGGGAGGTGGAGGAGGATCTGTCGCGCGTCGTCGGCGACGTCGCCGCGCACCGCATCGCGGGCACCGCGCGCGATTTCCTCGCCTGGCAGAAGGACGCGGGCGGGCGCCTCGCCGAGAACGTCGCCGAGTACCTCACCGAGGAGGCGACGATCCTCGCTCCGCCAGCGACGCTCGCGCGGTTCGGACGCGAGGTGGCCGATCTGGTTGACGCGCTCGAGCGCCTAGAGAAGCGCCTCGAGCGGATCGACGCGAAACTCCGCGCGCGTTGACGACCGCACAACCACCGACGGCAGGCGAAACGCGCGAAGCGATCGCGCTCGCCGTCCTCGCCCTCCTCGCGCTCGTCGTCTCCGGCATCGGCCCGAACGATCGCGGTACCTGGTGGCTCGAGGTCGCACCGGTACTGATCGCCGCGCCGCTCCTCTGGTACACGTGGCGTCCGTTCCGCCTCACGCCGCTCGTCTACCGCCTGATCTTCGTGCACGCGCTGATCCTGATGCTCGGCGGCCACTACACCTACGCCCACGTCCCCCTCGGCTTCTGGCTGCAGGATCTCCTCGACCTCGCGCGCAATCCGTACGACCGCATCGGCCACTTCGCGCAGGGCTTCATCCCCGCCATGATCGCGCGCGAGATCCTGCTCCGCCGCTCGCCTCTCAAGCCCGGCAAGTGGACGTTCTTCATCGTGTGCTGCATCTGCCTCGCGATCAGCGCGTGCTACGAATTCGTCGAATGGTGGGCGGCGCTCATCCTCGGCCAGGGTGCGGAGGAGTTCCTCGGTACCCAGGGCGATCACTGGGACACGCAGTGGGACATGTTCATGGCGCTCGTCGGCGCGATCGCCGCGCAGCTCCTCCTTTCCGGGATCCACGACCGCCAGCTCGCGCGGCTGCTCGGCACCAAGCCCGGGCCATAATCCGCGCGTGCGCCGCCTCGCCCGCCTAGCGAAGATCGTCTGGGTCGCGTTCCGGTTCGGCCTCGACGAGTTTCCGCTCGCCGGGGACCCGACCGGCCGCTGGCTGCGGCGCGCGCGCGCGCTCGATCTGTTCGGCCGCTATAGCGCCCCCCGCGCCGTGCGCCTCCGCCGCGCGCTCGAGACGCTCGGGCCGATCTTCGTCAAGTTCGGCCAGGTGCTCTCGACGCGGCGCGACCTCCTGCCCCAGGACATCGCCGACGAGCTCGCGAAGCTCCAGGACCGCGTGCCGCCGTTCCCGTCGGAGGTCGCGGTCGCCGAGATCGAGCGCGCGTTCGGCAAGCCGATCGGCGAGATCTTCGCGAGCTTCGACCGGGAGCCGATCGCGAGCGCGTCGATCGCGCAGGTGCACTTCGCGACGCTCCGCGACGGCCACCCGGCGGCGGTGAAGGTGCTGCGCCCGAACATGCTGCCGGTCATCCACCGCGACCTCGAGCTCCTCGACGCCGCGGCCGGGCTCGTCGAGCGGACGTGGTCCCAGGGCCGGCGTCTCAAACCGCGCGAGGTGGTCGGCGAGTTCGCGAAGCACCTGCACGACGAGCTGGATCTCGTGCGCGAGGGCGCGAACGCGAGCCAGCTCCGGCGGAATTTCCTCCACTCGCCGCTCCTCATCGTCCCCGAGGTGTTCTGGGACTACACGCTGACCGGCGTGATGACGATGGAGCGGATGCACGGCACGCCGATCAGCCAGGTCGAGAGCCTGCGCGCGCAGGGCATCGACATCCCGAAGCTCGCCCGCGCCGGGGTCGAGATCTTCTTCAGCCAGGTGTTCCGCGACGGCTTCTTCCACGCCGACATGCACCCGGGCAACATCTTCGTCGCGGCGGACGGGCGCTACATCGCGCTCGACTTCGGCATCATGGGCACGCTCACCGACCGCGACAAGAACTACCTCGCGCAGAACTTCCTCGCATTCTTCAACCGCGACTACAAGCGCGTCGCGCAGGCGCACGTCGAGGCCGGCTGGGTGCCCCCGGGGACGCGGGTCGACGAGTTCGAGGCCGCGGTGCGCGCGGTGTGCGAGCCGGTCTTCGACCGGCCGCTGAAGGAGATCTCGTTCGGCCGCGTGCTGCTGCGGCTCTTCCAGACCGCACGCCGCTTCAACCTCGAGGTGCAGCCGCAGCTCGTGATGCTGCAGAAGACACTCCTCAACATCGAGGGGCTCGGCCGGCAGCTCGACCCCGACCTGGACCTGTGGACGACGGCGAAGCCGTACCTCGAGCGCTGGATGCAGGAGCAGATCGGCTGGCGCGGCCTGGTCCGCACGATCGTGGCCGAGGCGCCCACCTGGGCGAACCTCCTGCCCCAGCTCCCCCGCCTCGCGCACCGCGCGCTCGCCGAGGACCGCCTGAAGCGCATCGAGGACCGTCTCGAGGCGCTCGTGCTCGAGGAGCGACGGCGCACCCGGACGCTGCGGGCGGTCGCCTGGCTGGTCGCGGCGTGCGCCGTAGCCGCATTCTGGCTCGCCCTGCGCGGCTGAAAGCTCGCCTCGCCCCCCGCCCCCCGGTAGAATCCGCCGCGCCATGAGCGCAGTCCCCGAACCGCGTAACGAGGTCGACCGGCCGGTGATGCCGGTCTGGCTCGGCCAGCGCGAGCGCGGCAGCCGCTCGCTCATGGCGGTGACTCGCGTGGGTCACCCTGGCGCTCGGACGCGCGTTCGGGCGCCTGTTCCTGCCGCCGATCGCGCTCTACTTCGTGATGTTCGGGCCGCGCGCCCGTGCGGCCTCGGCGGGCTACCTCGGACGGATCTTCGGGCGGCCAGCGCGGCTCGCCGAGATCTACCGCCACTTCCACACCTTCGCGAGCGCGATCCACGATCGCGTGCTCCTGCTCGCCGGCCGCACCGACGTCTTCGACGTTTCGGTGCCGGCGAGCCGCGACTTCGACGCCGCGATCGGCGAGGGCCGCGGCTGCATCCTCCTCGGCGCCCACGTCGGCAGCTTCGAGGTGCTGCGCTCGGTCGGCGCGACCGGCGGGGCCTGAGGGTCCGGATGGTGATGGCAACCGGCAACGCGACGCGCATCCAGAGCGTCTTCGGCCGCATCAACCCCGCGTCCGGCGACTGGATCATCCATATGGGCACGCCGACCGCGCTGCTCCGCGCGCGCGAGAGCCTCGAGCGCGGCGAAGTGGTCGGCATCCTCGCCGACCGGGTGTGGCGGAGCGAACGGACCACGACCGCGCCGTTTCTCGGGGCGCCTGCGCACTTCCCGCTCGGCGCGTTCCGGGTCGCCGCAATGCTCGGCGCGCCGGTCGTGCTCGGCGTCGGGCTGTATCGCGACGGCAACCGCTACGACGTGCACTTCGAGCGGCTCGACCGCCCGGGCGACACCGCCGCCACGCTGCTCGAGCGCTATGTCGCGCGGCTCGAGCACTACTGCCGCCTCGCCCCGTACAACTGGTTCAACTTCTATGACTTCTGGAGCGAGGCCTAGCCTCCGGCGATGCCGCTGCTCGAAATCCGGAACGTCACGCGCCGCTTCGGCGCGCTCGCCGCGGTCGACGACGTCAGCCTGTCGGTGGAGGCGGGCGAGTTCTTCACGCTGCTCGGACCGTCCGGCTGCGGCAAGACGACGCTGCTGCGGATGATCGCGGGCTTCGACCTGCCGGATGCGGGCGCGATCCTGCTCGACGGCCGCGACATGGCCGACACCCCGCCGGAGAAGCGGCCGATCCACACCGTCTTCCAGAGCTACGCGCTGTTCCCGCACATGACCGTCGCGCAGAACGTCGCGTTCCCGCTCAAGATGGCGGGTCGGACGCCCGACGAGATTGCCGTCCGCGTGAAGGAGGCGCTCGCGGAGGTGCATCTCGAGGAGAAAGGCGGACAGTATCCGCACGAGCTGTCGGGCGGGCAGAAGCAGCGCGTCGCGCTCGCGCGCGCGCTCGTGAACCGGCCACGGCTCCTCCTTCTCGACGAGCCGCTCGGCGCGCTCGACGCCAAGCTGCGCGTGGAGATGCAGATCGAGCTGATCGAGCTGCAGCGCGACGTCGGGATCACGTTCGTGTTCGTCACCCACGCCCAGCCCGAAGCGCTCGCGCTGTCCCACCGCATCGCAGTCATGAACGCCGGGCGGATCGAGCAGCTCGACGAGCCGTCGCGTCTCTATGGGTTCCCGAAGAACCGCTTCGTCGCCAACTTCATCGGCAAGTGCAACATGCTCGACGCCGCCGTGGTGGACATCGTCCCGGCCGGGCTGCGGCTCGCCGCCAGAGGCCTCGGCGAGCTCGCCGCGCCCGCGGTCGAGGGCGCGCGCGCCGGCGAGCCCGGGGTTTTTGCGATCCGGCCGGAGCAGGTGCGCATCCAGGCGCCGGACGCGCCACCCGAGCTGGAGAATCACTTCGCGGGGAAGGTCCGCGACTTCCTCTACGTCGGCGACGTGACGACCTACGTCGTCGAGCTGGCGAACGGCACGCGCATCGAAGCGCTGCTCGCCAACTCCGCACCCGGCCGCGCACGCTTCTTCGACGTCGGCGAGCCGGTGCGGGTCGCGTGGCGCGGCGACGCCGGCGTGTTTCTCCGCGACTGACCCGCGATGGCGCAAGCCCGCGGCGACAGGCTCCAGCGCCGGCTCGTCGGCGGACCGCCGGCCGTCTTCCTGGTCGTCTTCTTCCTCGTGCCGGCGCTGATCATGGTGATCGCGTCGTTCCGCTACCCGGGCGAGTTCGGCGGTCTCGCACCGCTTTTCCCTGCGGCGCCCGGCGAGGAGGGCGGCCTGACGATCGAGAACTATCGGGTGTTCTTCAGCGATCGCATCTACTTCGAGATCTTCCTGAAATCGTTCGGCGTCGCCGCGCTGACGACGCTCATCTGCCTCGCCATGGCCTACCCGCTCGCGCTGCTGATCGCGCGCAGCCCGAAGCGCCACCGCGACCTGATGGTGCTGCTCTGCGTCCTGCCGTTCGCGTCGAACTTCCTGGTGCGCGTCTACGCCTGGATGATCATGCTCGGGCCGTTCGACCTCCTGTTCTCGAAGTTCGCGGTGCTCGCCGCGATGGTCTACGTCCACCTGCCGTTCATGATCCTGCCGCTCTACACCAACCTCGAGAAGCACGACCCGACGCTGCTCGACGCCGCGCAGGACCTCGGCGCGAACGGCTGGGCACGGTTCTGGCGCGTCACGTTTCCGCTCTCGCTGCCCGGCGTGTTCGCCGGCTCGGCGCTCGTGTTCATCCCGGTGCTCGGCATGTTCGCGATCCCGGAGATCCTCGGCGGCATCGGCGACTGGCTGGTCGGCAACATGATCAAGGAGTCGTTCCTGGGCGTCCGCGACTGGCCGTTCGGCTCGATGCTCTCGCTCATGCTGACCGTGTGCGTGCTCGCGATCGCCGGGCTCGCCGCCTGGCTCGCGCGGGGCACCGTCGCCCGTGCGTAAGCTCGCGCTCGCGCTGGAAGCAGTCGCGATCCTCGCGCTCTTCGGGTGCTTCTTCGCGGGTGCCGCGCGCTACACGGTGCTCGGCATCGCGCTCGCGCTGCTCGCCGCTGCCGCCGCGCTCGGCTGGCGCGGGACGCGCCGCTCGCTCCCCGCGTTCTGGCTCTGGTTCGCGAGCCTGCTCGCGTACGCCTTCCTGTACATCCCGCTCGCGATCGTCGTCATCTTCTCGTTCAACGACTCGAAGCTGAACGCCGAGTGGGTCGGGTTCACCCTCGACTGGTACCGGCGCCTCGCCGCCGACGAGAGCATGCTGGGGGCGGCGTTCAACTCGCTCTCGATCGCGCTCGTCGCCTCCGGGGCGGCGACCGTGCTCGGCACCATGGCCGGGATCGCGATGCACCGCTTCCGGTCGAAGCTGCTGCCGTTCCTCGTCTTCACGCCGGTCGCGATGCCCGAGATCTTGCTCGGCGTGTCGCTCCTCATCTTCTTCCTCAACGTCGCTCAGCCGGCGCTCGCGGCGGTCGGCGTCGAGTTCGATCTCGGGCTCGGAACCGTCGTGCTCGCCCACATCACGTTCTCGATCGGCTTCGTCGCGATCATCGTCCGGGCGCGGCTCGCCGGCCTGGACGACTCGATCTTCGAGGCGGCACGCGACCTCGGTGCGACGCCATGGCAGACGTTCCGCATGGTGACCTGGCCGCTCATCCTGCCGGGCGTGGTCGCCGGGGGGCTGATGGCGTTTACGCTGTCGATCGACGACTTCGTCATCACCTTCTTCACCGCCGGCGTCGGCACCAAGACCCTGCCGCTCGAGATCTACACCATGATCAAGGTCGCGGTGACGCCGGAAGTGAACGCGGTCTCGGCGCTCCTCATGCTGCTCACGTTGGCGATGATCGTGATCGCCGGACGGGTGGCGCCCGACGCGTTGCGCGCCAAGGGTTGAGGCGTGCGGCGGATCGTCTGTGCGCTTCTCCTCGCGGCCGTGCCGGGCTGGGCGCTCGCGCAAGGGGTGCTGCGCCTCTTCAACTGGAACAACTACATCACCGAGGCCTCGGTGAAGGCGTTCGAGGCGCGATGCCGATGCCGCCTCGCGCAGGACTACTACTCCGACAACGAGGAGATGCTCGCCAAGCTCGCGGCGGGCGCCACCGGCTACGACCTGATCGTGCCGACCGGCAACGCCGTGCAGGCGCTGATCGCGTCGGGGCAGCTCCAGCCGCTCGACCCCGCCCGGATCCCGAACCTGAAGAACATCAAGCCGGAGTTCCTCGACCAGTGGTTCGACCCCGGCAACCGCTACTCGGTGCCGTACGCGTACTCGCTGACGATCCTCGGCTACAACGCCGAGCGCATGCGCTCGCTCGACATCCCGACCGACACCTGGGCGGCGATCTTCGAGCCGAAGTATCTCGAGCGCATCAAAGGCAAGGTGACGGTGCTCGACAGCCAGCGCGAGCTCTTCGCGGCTGCGCTGATCTATCTCGGTCACCCGGCCAACGACGCGGACGAGGACCACCTCAAGGCGGCGCGCGACCTCATCCTGCGGGCGAAGCCCTACTGGGCGGCGTTCAACGCCGGCAGCTACTTCAAGGAGCTCGCGATCGGCAACATCTGGCTCGCGCACGGCTATTCGAACGACTTCTTCACCGCGCAGCAGGACGCGCGCGCCGCCGGACGCAAGTTCACCATCGGCTTCACGACGCCGAAGGAGGGCGCGGTCTTCGCGCTCGACAACCTGGTCATGCACAGGACCGGACGCGAGCCCCGTCTCGCCTACGAGTTCATCAATTTCTGGCTCGAGGGCAAGGCATCCGCCGAGATCACGAACACCATCGGTGCGGGCAACCCGAACCGCGTGGCGATGCAATGGATCAAACCCGAGATCGCGAACAACCCGAACATCTTCCCGGACCCCGAGCAGTTCAAGCGCCTGCAATCGCTGAAGGACTACGACCGCAAGACCAGGCGCCTGCTCAATCGCCTCTGGGTCGAAGTGAAGGTGCGTTGACCCGAGGCGTCGCGCGCTCGCTCGCCGCTCGTATACTTCACCCACGCCGCATCACGCGGTGCGCCGTATCGGAGGAACGCCTTGAAAGTCAAAGCCGCCATCGCATTCGCCGCCGGCAAGCCGCTCGAAATAGAAATGGTCGACCTGGCGGGCCCGAAGGCGGGCGAGGTGCTGGTCGAGCTGAAGGCGACCGGGGTCTGCCACACCGACGAATTCACCCGGTCGGGCGCCGACCCGGAGGGGCTCTTCCCGGCGATCCTCGGCCACGAGGGCGCGGGCATCGTCGTCGAGGTCGGCCCCGGGGTGACCACGCTGAAAGCCGGCGACCACGTGATCCCGCTCTACGTCCCGGAGTGCCGGCAATGTAAGGCCTGCCTCTCGCGCAAGACCAATCTGTGCACCGCGATCCGCGCGACGCAGGGAAAGGGCGTGATGCCAGACGGCACCAGCCGGTTCTCGCTCAAGGGGACACCGGTGCACCATTACATGGGCTGCTCGACGTTCGCGAACTACACCGTCCTGCCCGAGATCGCAGTCGCGAAAATCCGCAGCGACGCGCCCTTCGACAAGGTCTGCTACATCGGCTGCGGGGTGACCACCGGCATCGGCGCGGTGATCAACACCGCGAAAGTCGAACCGGGTGCGAACGTGGTCGTCTTCGGCCTCGGCGGCATCGGACTGAACGTCGTGCAGGGCGCGAAGCTCGCCGGCGCGGCGATGATCGTCGGCGTGGACGTGAACCCGGCGCGCGAGCCGCTCGCACGCAAGTTCGGGCTCACGCACTTCGTCAACCCGAAGAGCGTTAAGGGCGACCTCGTCGGGCATCTCGTCGAGCTGACCGGCGGCGGCGCGGACTACTCGTTCGAGTGCGTCGGCAACGTCGACCTCATGCGCCAGGCGCTCGAGTGCTGCCACCGCGGCTGGGGCGTGTCGACCATCATCGGCGTCGCCGGCGCCGGCCAGGAGATCAGCACTCGCCCCTTCCAGCTCGTGACCGGGCGCGTATGGAAGGGCACCGCGTTCGGCGGTGCGCGCGGGCGCACCGACGTGCCGAAGATCGTCGACTGGTACATGGACCGACGCATCAACATCGACGACCTCATCACCCACACGATGCCGCTCGAGCGGATCAACGAGGCGTTCGACCTGATGCACGCCGGCACGTCGATCCGGTCGGTGGTGCTCTACTAGCTAGCGCCGTGATCGGCCGCGCCAGCCTCGCCGCCGCGGCCGCGCTCCTCTCGCCGCGTCAAGGTGGTGCGGGAGGAGCGGATGCTGCAGGGCGCCCTCGGGCGCATCCGTGACGTGCGGCAGGGACCGGACGGATTCCGCTATCTCGCCGTCGATTCGTCGAGCGAGGGCGATCGTCCGGCTCGAGCCTGCGCGGTAGTGCTCAAAAGTTGAGCAGGAACGGTTGCATTCGGACCGCATCGCGCAGCACACTTCGGGCTTCACTGCTCATGGAGGCGGACCATGAGTGTAAGCATCCCGGCGGTATCCAAGTTGCAGGTCGTGCGGGCCGACATCACCGGGCTCGCCGTCGACGCGATCGTCAACGCCGCGAACTCGACGCTGCTCGGCGGCGGCGGGGTCGACGGCGCGATCCATCGCGCGGCCGGCCCCGAGCTGCTCGCCGAGTGCCGCAAGCTCGGCGGCTGCAAGACCGGCGATGCGAAGGTCACCCGCGGCTACAACCTGCCGGCGCGTCACGTCATCCATGCCGTCGGCCCGGTCTGGCGCGGCGGCACCCAGAACGAGCCCGGACTCCTCGCGTCGTGCTATCGCCGCAGCCTCGAGCTCGCGCTCGAGCTCCGCTGCCGGAGCATCGCCTTCCCGGCGATCAGCTGCGGCATCTACGGCTACCCGATGGCCGCCGGCGCGAAGATCGCGGTGCGCGAGACGAGCGCGTTCCTGGCGCAGCACGCGTCGATCGACCGCGCCGTCTTCGCGCTCTTCGACGACGCGGCGCTCAAGATCTACGAAGCCGAGGTCGCGCGCGTCGAGTGACGGCACGGCGGGGGCTGTCGCTCCCGCGCCAGTACAATCCCCGGCGATGGAGCCGCGTCCGTCGCGCTTCGCGCGCTATTCCCTCGCGGTCTACGGCGTCCTCGTCGTCTACGGGAGCCTCTACCCGTTTTCCGGCTGGCGCGACCAGGGGCTCTCGCCGCTCGAGTTCCTCACCGCGCCGCTCCCGCGCTTCGTCACCGCCTTCGACCTCGCGGCGAACGTCGTCGCCTACTTTCCGCTCGGCCTGCTCGCGGTGCTCGCGCTGGCGCCGCGCGTCCGCGGCAAGGCCGCCGTCGCCGTCGCCGTTGCGCTCGCCGGGACCCTGAGCCTCGTCCTCGAGGGGCTCCAGAACTACCTGCCCGACCGCATCCCCTCCAACCTCGATGTCGCCACGAACGTCCTCGGCGGGCTGCTCGGCGCGATCGCGGGTGTCGCGGTCTGGGGCGCGGTGGTCGCCCGCGGCGGCGCGCACGCCCTGCGCGATCGCCTCTTCCGCACCGGCGCCGGCACCGACGCCGGACTCGTGCTGGTCGCGCTCTGGCTCTTCACCCAGCTCAATCCCGAGACGCTCGCTTTCGGCAACGGCGACCTGCGCGGCTTCTTCGGCGCGGCGGAG
The DNA here is from genome assembly GCA_963789885.1 of uncultured beta proteobacterium. GTDB lineage: Bacteria > Pseudomonadota > Gammaproteobacteria > Burkholderiales > SG8-39 > DATEDA01. The sequence goes on from CAWBNB010000005.1 coordinate 151,906, forward strand.
GCCGAGCTGTACGCCCCCGAGACCTTCGTGCGGATCGAGGCCGCGGTCGCCGGGCTGAACGCGGTCGCCGTCGCGCTGCTCGTCGCGGTCCTCACCAACGCCGGGCGGCCGGTGCGGCTGCTCGCGCTCGCGGTGATCGCGCTGGCGGTCATGGCGCGCGCGGGCGCGTTCGCCGTGCTGTTCTCGCCCGGCGACGCGCTCGTCTGGCTCACCCCGGGTGCGGGCGGTGGCCTCGTGATCGGGATCGCGGCGGCGGCGCTCCTCGTCGGGCTGCCGCGGCGCTGGGCGATCGCGGCCGCGGGGCTCGCGCTGATGACCGCGACGGCGCTGGTGAACCTCGCGCCCGAGAATCCCTACCTCGCACACTCGCTCGCGAGCTGGCCGCAGGGGCACTTCCTGAACTTCAACGGCCTGACGCGGCTCGTCTCCGCGCTCTGGCCGTTCGCGGCGCTCGCTTACCTGCTCGCCGGCGCGACGCGCGAGCGCGCGGCGAACGAATAGGGCGGCAACGTCTCGAGCCGCGCATCGTCCACTGCGCCGCCGGCGGTGAAGTGGTAGAGGCTCTGCCATGGCGGCGGGCTCGCGCCGCCAACCGGCAGGCCGAGGAGGCGATGCATCGGGTCGTCGAAGAAGCAGCCGATCCCGGTCGCGCGGATACCGGCCGCCTCGGCCTCGAGGTAGAGCACCTGGCCGACCATCCCGCACTCCCAGTACAGCTCGCGGTAGCGCCAGGGCTCGCGCTCCACCGGCGCGAAGTCGGCCAGCATCCCGAGCGCGAAACACGCGTCCGCGGCGATGTCCTGGTGGCAGGAGACGGTGCGCGCGGCGTCGCGGAGATCGTGCTCGACCAGGAGGAAGAGGTCCAGCGCGTTCGGCCCGCACTTCCGCCACAGCCAGTCGGGACGCGTCGCACGCCGCAGCCGTTCGGCTGCCTCGGGTGCGCGGACGAACACGTACAGCCCCGGCGCGAGCCCCGTGACCCGGTGCACGAAGAGCGCGAGGTGCACGCGCGGGGCGTGCGGCCATGCATCCCACGGCGGGACACCCGCGCGTGGCACGAGCGGGTCGAGCATCGCGTAGAACGCTTCGGCGTCGATCGCCGTCACGCCGTCGAAGTCCACCGCGCTCCGCCGCCGGCGGATGATGGTCGCGGCGGTCAGGTCGAGCGCGGGTGCGCGCGGGAGGGGCGCGCCGCGCGGCGCAAAGCGCGGGGCGAGGGGCGTGCGCGGCCGGAGCGTCGCGGCGTGGACGCTATCGATCTCGCGCCATTCGACGTGTGCCCGGCTGAGGACGTTCGCGGCGCCGGACCACGCCGCGCCCGCGACCGCCCTGGCGAGCGCGTCCGCGGTCGGCGGGCCGCCCGTGCCCACCCACACGAGGCAGTCGGGCGCCTCGCGCTCGGCGCCGGCGAAATCCGCGTCGCGGTCGAGCCCGAGGAGCCGCGCGACGTCGGCGTCGCCCGGCTCGGCGAGATAGCGCGTGCGCCAGCCGAGCGCCGCCGCAGCGTAAGCCACCGCCGCGATCGCATGCCCGCAATCGTGGGCGCAGTAGCGGAACGCGCGCGCGCCGTACTTCCACGCCTCGCGCCAGTAGATCGAGCTCAGGCCGACCACCACGCCCGCGGCGAAGTGCGGCGCCACCGCGAGCCGCGCGCGCCGCTCGAGCGCGTGGTCGCGGCTCACGTAGTGATGGACGCCGGCGTCGAGCCCCGGCATCGCGTCGCACACCACGTAGCCTTCGGTCGGATGCAGGTTGCCGCTCGAGGGATTGCAGCGGAGCGCCCACGACGCGCCGCGGTGAGATTTCCACGCCGACAGCCCGAGCGAAAGCTCGAGGAGCGCGGCGATCGCGTCGCGATCGAGCGGTGCGGCCGGCGGTAACCGCCCGGCCCTGAGATCGTTGAACCGCGCCGCGAGACCGCCCGCGACGAGCGGGAGCTCGACGCGCTCGCCGCCCGCGTAGATGCGGAACGGGTCGGGCTGCGTCGCCCAGTCGAGGTAGCCGGGACCGGGAGCGTAGCGCTCGGGTCGATGCTTGCTGAGCTCGTGGTAGTCGAGGACGGCGCGGGTCATGTGCTCCATGCGCGCGGGGCGGTCGGCCGCGGACTTACGGTACCCTTGGACCCCGCGCCGGTATCTTCTTCGATCGCGTACCGCCTTGGAAGTCCGTCTCCCGCAGCTCCCCGCCGTGCCCGCCGCCGCAGTCGCGACGCCGCGATGCGCCGGTGGGTGATCGCCGGCGCGGCGCTCGTCGCCGCGCCGGTCGCGGTCCTGGTGGCAGTCGCGGCCTTCGGCGTGCCGGTCAGCGCGGCACCGTGGCGCGACCGGATCGGCGCGGTCGCGAGCGAAGCGCTCGGGCGCCAGGTCACGCTGGAGGGCCCGCTCGAGCTCGTGCTCGGCTTGCGCACCCGCCTCAGCATCGGCGGCGTCCGCATCGCCAATCCGCCCGGTTTCGCGACGCCGGCGTTCGCCGAGCTCGGCGCGGCGCACGCCGAGGTCGACCTCTGGCCGGTGCTGCGCGGCCGGCTGCGCATCCGCACGCTCGACGCCGCGAACGTGAAGGTGTGGCTCGAGCGCGCCGCGGACGGGCGGCGGAACTGGGTCTTCGAGGCGCTCTCGCACGCGGCGGAGGACGAGGAAGGCTCGGGCGTCGCGGTGCGGATCGGCCGGATGAGCCTGCGGAGCCTCGCGGTCGAGTACCACGCCGGCGGGCGCACCCGCTACTTCGACCTCGACGCGCTCGACGCCGAAGGCGCATGGTCGCGGCCGATCAAGGCGACCGTGCGCGGCCGCGTGGAAAAGCAGTTTCCGTACGCCCTGACGCTCGACGGCGGCCCGGGGCGCCTCTTCTACCGGGGCGACGAGCCCTGGCCGTTCACGCTCGACCTCGAGTTCGCCGGTACGCGGCTGCACGCGAGCGGTACGATGAACACGCGCGTCGGCGAGACCGAGCTTTTCTTCGGCCTTGGCACGGAAAACCTCGCGCAGATCGAGCGGCTCGCCCAGACGCGGCTCCCGAAGGTCGGCATGACGAGCCTCGCGGCGCGGATGACGGCGCGCGCCGACACGGTGACGCTGGCTGGAATCCGCGGCGTGATGGGCGACAGCGGGCTCGCCGGCCATCTCGAAGTCGCGCACGGCGGCGAGCGGCCACGCGTGACCGGCGAGCTGGAGCTGTCGACGCTCGATCTGCGCCCGTTCCTCGCCGGCGATAGCGGCAAGCAGCCCGGCGCGAAGCCGGCCGGCGAGGCGGCGTTGGAGCGGGAGCCGCTCGACCTCGGCGGCCTCGCTCTGGTGGACGCCGACGTGCGTCTCAGCGTCACCCGTTGGCTCGGGCTTCCCGGCGACGTGCGCGACGCGGAGCTCGACGTGCAGCTCGAAGACGGCCGTCTCAGCGCGCCGCTGCTGGCGACCGTTGCCGGCGTACCGGTGACCGGGCGAGTGGATCTCGACGGCGCGGCGCCGGTGCCGGCGGTGGCACTCGAGCTGAGCGCGCAGCGCTCGCCGCTCGGCCGGCTCGCGGAGCTATTCACCGGCCTCCCGGGCATCGACGGTACGCTGGGGCGTTTCGAGCTCAAGCTCGACGGCAGCGGCGCAACGCTCGGGGCGCTCGCGCGCGACCTCGAGCTGAAGCTCGCGGTCGCAGGGGCGAAGCTGAGCTACGGCAACGTGGCGGGCGGGCGGCCGGTCGAGCTCGCGCTCGACGCACTCGACGTCTCGATCGCGCGCGGCAAGCAGCTCCGCGGTACCGGGCGCGGGGCGCTCGCCGGCGAGCGAGTGACCGCGGAGCTGCGCGGCGGCGACGTCCCGGGAATGCTCCGGACCGCGAGCTCGCCGATCGATCTCCAGGTCCGCAGCGCGGGCGCAACGCTCGCGCTTGCGGGCGTCCTCGCCCGTCCGGAAGCGACGCGCGGCACGGACCTGACGTTCCGCCTCGACGGCCGTCGCGCCGGCGACCTCGCGCGCTGGCTCGGCACCGCGCCGGGCGCGAACGCGCCGGTCGCGGTCCAGGGCCACGCGCGCGTCGAGAGCGACGAATGGCATCTCGAAGACCTGCAGCTCAAGCTCGGACGGAGCGAGATCGTGGTCGACGCGCACCGCACCGGCATCGGCGCCGGCAAGCAGTCGATCATCGCCGCCGCAGTCCGGAGTCCGCTCGTCGACGTGCCGGAGCTGGAGAGCCTGTTCCCCGCCGCGCCGCCGACGAACGACCACGGGCACGATCGAGGTACCGATCCTCCCGCACGGCATCGACCTCGCGAGCGCGGACATCGGCGTCGGCCTCGAGCGGGTCGTGTTTGCGCGCGGCGAGCTCACGAACGCGGGCGTGGCGCTGCGCCTGCGCGGCGGCCGGATGGTGCCTTCGACTTTCAGCGCGTTCTTTGCCGGCGTGCCCGTCGCCGGCACGGTCGCGCTCGATCTGCGGAGCGGCGTGCCCGAGCTCGCGCTGGCGATGGGCGCGGAGAACGTCGACCTTGGCGCGATGCTCCGGACCATGCGCCTCGCCGACGATCTCGATGCGCGGGTGGAAGCGCTGCGGGTACAGGTGCTCGGCCGCGGCAGCACGCTGACCGAGCTGCTCGCGGGTTCGTCGATCGAGGCGCGCCTCGAAGGCGGCACGTGGCGGATTCGCGGCCCCGCCGGCCGCCGCGTGCTCGCCGACATCCGCCTGAAGGAAGCGTATGCGAGCGCACCGGCCGGCAGCCCGCTCACCGTCCGCGTCGACGGCACGCTCGGCGACGCGCCGATCGCGATCCGCGTGACGAGCGGCACGCTCGCCGACTTCGGGCCGGCCGCGAAGTTCGCGCCGTTCTCGGCGACCGCCGAGACGGCCGGGGCGCGGCTCGCCCTCGACGGCCGCGTCGCGCTGCCGGTGACCCAGACCACCGCCGCCCTGAAGTTCGTGCTCTCGGGCGATCGGCTCGACACCCTCAACGGCCTCGCCGGAACCCGCTTGCCGCCGTGGGGCCCGTGGTCGGTCTCGGGACCGGTCGAAGTCACTCCGACGGCCTATCGCGTCCCGGACCTCGACGTCCGGGTCGGCGCGAGCCGGCTCGCGGGCAGCGGCCGGATCGACCTCGCGCAGGAGCGCGCGCGGCTCGAGATGAAGGTGTCCGCACCGAGCGTGCAGCTCGACGACTTCAAGCTCGACGGCTGGTCGCCGGTGGAGGACAAGGGCGCCGCGCCCACCGGCGTGGAGGCGCTCCGCGGCCAGGCGAAGGACGCCGCGGCACAGGCGCAGGCGCTCGCGAGCGCGGACGTGCTGGCGCGCTTCGACGCGGATCTCGACGTGGAGGTCGCGGAGGTGCTGCTCGGGCAAGGACCGGATGGGCGACGGGCACCTGCGCGCGCAGGTCACGGAGGGGCGGCTCTTCATCGGGCCGGCGGAGGTGAACATCCCGGGCGGAACCGTGCGGCTGTCGCTGCTCTACGAGCCGTCGGCGGCCGGCGTGCGCGTGCGCACCGGCGCGTACGTCGAGAACTTCGACTACGGCATCCTCGCGCGGCGGATCCGGCCGGGCACCGAGGCCGAGGGACGGTTCAGCATGAACCTCGAGCTCGGCAGCCGCGCGCCGGCGCTCGCGAAGGTGATGGAGCACGCGAACGGCCGCATCGACATCGCGGTGTGGCCGAAGCGCCTGAGCTCGGGCACGTTCGATCTCTGGGCGGTGAACGTCTTCCACGCGCTGCTGCCGCAGGTCGATCCGTCGAACGAGCCGGTCGTCAACTGCGTGGTGGCGCGCTTCAATCTCCGCGACGGCAAGCTGAGCGACGACGCGATCCTGCTCGACACGAGCCGCATGCGCGTCAGCGGCAAGGGCGGCGCGGACTTCCGCGACGAGACGCTCGCGTTCCGGCTGCAGCCGCAGGCGAAGAGCGCGCAGCTCTTCAGCCTCGCGACGCCGGTCGACGTCACCGGCACGTTCACCGATTTCCACGTCGGCCCGAGCGTCGGCGACGTGCTGCTCACCCTCGGACGCTTCTTCGGCTCGCTGGTGGTGGTGCCGTTCGAGTGGCTGACCGAGGGCCCGATCCCGCGCGACGGCGCCGACGTGTGCACCGACCCGCTGCGGCCGAAGCGGGAGCGGCGGCGGTGAGGCGCGGGCAGTGAGGCAGCCGCGGTGAGCGTGGTCCGCTGGCTGCTAGCGGTCGGGTTGGCGGTGGTCGCGGGATGCGTGCGTGCCGCGGACGCCGAGCCGCCCCCCGCGTTCCGCGTCGAGATCGCCGCGCCATCGCCGCTCGACGACGCGCTGCGCGACAACCTCGACATCATGCGCTGGCAGCGCTACGACGCGCTGACCGACGATCTGCTCGAGCTGCTCCGCGACGAAGCCCGGACGCAGGCACGCGACATCGCCGGGACGCAGGGGTTCTTCTCGCCGCGGATCGAGGTCCGCGCCGAGCGCACTGCCGAAGGCCGCGTGGTCCACATCGCCGTGACGCCGGGCGAGCCGACGCGCGTGCGCACGGTGCGCCTGGAATTCACCGGGGCGGTCCTCGTCGAACCGGACGGCGCATCGCGCATCGCGGCGGTGCGCGAAGCGTGGCCGCTCCGCGTCGGCGACGTGTTCACGCAGTCGGGGTGGGAGATCGCCAAGGGCACGGGGATCAGCGTGCTCGGCGCGGAGCGCTATGCCATCGCCGGGATCGCGGAGAGCCGCGCCACGATCGACCCTGCCACCCACGCGGCCGACCTCGAGGTGACGTTCGCGAGCGGGCCCCCGCTCGTGTTCGGCGAGGTCCATATCACCGGACTCCTGAAGTATGCCGAGGCCGATGTTCGGAACCTGAGCCCGATCCATCCCGGCGACCCGTACAGTCGCGAGAAGCTCGAGGTCTATCAGCGCCGGCTGACGGCGACGAACTACTTCACCAGCGTGCAGGTGGCGATCGACGCCGACCCGGCGACTCCGGGCGCGCTGCCGGTGCGGGTGTCGCTGATCGAGGCGCCGAAGCGGAAGGTCGACGTCGGGATCGGCTACAGCACGGATACCCAGTTCCGGTTCCAGGTCGATTACCGCGACGTCGACTTCCTCGGCCTGGACCACCGGCTCACCTCCACGCTGCGCATCGAATCGAAGGTGCAAGGCCTCGGCGCGAACATCGAGTCGCCACCCGATGGGAGCGGTTGGTTCAACGTCTACAGCGGCAGCGTCCAGGCGACGCAGATCCAGGGCCTCGACACCCAGTCGGTGACGGCGGCGTTCACGCGCAAGTTCATCGACGAGCGCAACCAGCCGGCGTGGGGGCTCAGCTACATCCTCGAGCGCCAGGAACCCTCCGGGGTTCCGGCCGAAAACACCTACGCGCTGCTCGGCCACCTCTGGTATACGTGGCGGCGCACCGACAACCTGCTGTCGCCGCGCAGCGGTTTTAACGCCGCGGTCCAGCTCTCCGCCGCGCCGCCCGGCGTGTCGAGCCGGGCGTTCGGACGCGCGGTCGGCAAGCTCGCGTGGTTCGTCCCGCTCGCGCGCAAGGTCGACGGCATCGTGCGCGCGGAGGTCGGCAACGTGTTCGCCAACACGTCGAGCGGCATCCCACAGGCGGCACTGTTCCGCACCGGCGGCGATACGACGGTCCGCGGCTACGCGTTCGAAAGCCTCGGCGTCAAGAGCGGCGACGCGATCGTCGGCGGCCGCTTCTACGGGCTCGCGAGCGCGGAAGCGGTGTACTGGGCCTGGGAGAACGTCGGCCTGGCGGCCTTCGTCGATGCCGGCAACGCGGTCGAGGAGGTCGGCGACTTCCGCTTCAAGCTCGGCTACGGGCTCGGCGGGCGCGCCCGCACGCCGGCCGGATCGTTACGGCTCGACGTCGCGTACGGCCAGGACACGAAGGAGTTCAGAATCCACTTCTCGTTCGGACTGACATTCTGACGATGCGCCGGCTGCTCTGGACCCTCGTTGCCGTGTTCGCGCTCGTCGTCCTAGGCGGCGTGCTTTCGGTTGCCTGGCTGGCGAAGAGCGAGCACGCGGTCGTCTGGCTCGCGAAGGAAATCGCCGCCGCGGCGGGCGGCGCGCTCGAGATCACCGACCCGCGCGGCTACCTCTCCGGCACTGTACGCATCGCGCGGCTGCGTTACGAGGACGAGGACGTGCGCATCGTCGCGCAGGAGGTCGCGCTCGAGCCGGTGCTCGTCGCCGCGCTCGCGCGCCGGCTCGAGCTGAGCACGCTCGCCGCGCGCGAGCTGGAAGTGGTGATCAAGCCGACGCCGGGCGAGCCTAAGCCGCCGGACACGCTCGCGCTGCCCGTCGACGTCGACATCGAGCGCGCAATGTTCGGCCGCGTGGTAGTGCGGAGCGAGCCGGACGAGTTCGCGTTCGAGGATGTGTCGCTCGCGTACGAAGGCTCCGCGACGCGCCACGCGGTGCGCGACCTCAAGGCGCGCTCCACGCTCGGCACGTTCGGCGGCGCGATCGCCCTCGGGGCGGCGCCGCCGTTCCCGGCGAGCGGCACCGCGTCGCTCGCTCGAGAGGACGTGAGCCTCCCGGTCGCCCTGGAGGCGACGCTCGATGGCAGCCTCGAGCGGCTCGAGATCGCGCTCGGCGGCAAGGCCGCCGGCGGCGCCGTCGACGGGACCGTGCGCCTCGCCCCGTTTGCGACGCGCTGGCTCGCCGACGCGAATGCCCGGCTGACCGGCCTCGATCTCGCACGCCTCGATGCGTCGTGGCCGCGCACCGAGCTCGCGGCGACGGTCGCGGCCGCCATGGGCGACGACGGAACGATCAGCGGCACACTCGACGCGAAGAACGCCGCGGCCGGGCCGTTGAGCGACGGCAAGCTGCCGCTCGTCACGCTGGTCTCGCCGTTCACGTGGCGCGGCGGCGAGCTGGCATTGCAGGGCCTCAACGCCGGCTTCGGCCCGGGCGGACGCGCGACCGGGAGCGCGCGGGCCGCGCCGAATCGCGCCGCCCTCGATCTGACGGTCAAGCGCCTCGACCTGCAGGCCTTTCATCGTCCGCTGCACCCGACTCGGCTCGACGGCACGGTCGCCGCCACGCTGACGGCCGACACGCAGGCAGTGCGCGCGAAGCTGGCGCAGGCCAACGTGCGCTTCGAGCTCGACGGCGCGCGCCGCGGCGACTCGTTCGCGGTCAAGCGCTTCGTCGCCGCCGCCGGCGGCGGCGCGCTGACCGCCGAAGGCACGGTGGGGCTCGCCGGCGCGCAGCGGTTCGACGTCCGCGCGCAGCTCGACCGCCTCGATCCCTCGGCGTTCGGCACCTATCCCAGCGCGCGCATCACGGGCGACGTCGCCGCGACCGGCGCGCTCGCGCCGCGGTGGCAGGTGGAAGCGCGGTTCGACGTGCGCGAGAGCCGGTGGCGCAACGTCGCGCTCGTCGGCGACGGGCGGCTCGCCGCTTCGGCGTCCGAGGTGCACGACCTGCACGCGTCGCTCCGCGTCGGCACCAATCGCCTGGTGGCGCACGGCGGCCTCGGCCGGTCCGGCGACTCGCTCGCGGTGTCGCTCGCCGCGCCGCGCCTGGCCGACCTCGACCCGCGGATCACCGGTCGCGCGACCGCGAACGCCACGCTGCGCGGCGCGCTCGACCGGCCCGCGGTCGAATTCGACGCGACCGCCGAGCGACTCGAAGCGCTCGGCGCCTACCGCGCGGTGTCGATGACCGCACGCGGGACGCTGACCGCCGATGACGACCCGCGGATCGACGTCGACGTCGCGGTGAATTCAGCCGCCGTCGGCCGGTTCACGCTCAGCAGCGTTTCCGCGAAGGCGACCGGCAGCTTCGCGCGGCACGTCATCGACGTCGCGGCCGCCGGCGACGGCATCGATCTCGGCGGCCGCGCGGTCGGCCGCTGGCGGCGCGGGGAGGGATGGGCCGGCACAATCGACACGCTGCAGAATCGCGGACGCCTTCCGGCTCGGCTCCTCGCCCCGGTCGCGGTCGAGACCGGCCGGTCGCGCGTCGCCATCGGTGCGGCGGCATTCGAGGTCGGCGACGGCCGGCTCTCGATCCAGCGCCTGCGCTGGGAGCGAGGGCGTCTGTCGACGCAGGGCGAGGCAGCGAACTTCGCGATCGCGCCGCTCCTCGCGCTCGCCGGCCTGCAGGCGGACGTCGAGTCCACGCTCACCGTGCGCGGCGTTTGGTCGATCGAGACCACGCCGCACCTCAACGGCACGATCGCGGTCGCGCGCGAATCGGGCGATCTCGCGATCGGCGAAGCAGGCAACCCTGCGCGGGTCTCGCTCGAGCTGAGCGAGCTCCGCCTCGACGCGAAGCTGGTCGACGACGCCGCGAGCGGCACGGCGGCGGTGACGGCGCGACGGCTTGGGAGCGCCAACGCGACGTTCGAGATCGGCCGCGCCGCTGGCGCGGCGCCGGGCACGTTCTCGCCCGACGCGCCGCTCGCCGCGCGGTTGACCGCGGCGATCGCTTCGCTCCGGCCGCTCGGCCCGCTGCTCAACGGCCAGCCGCTGATCGACGGTACGGTCAACGCCTCGCTCGCCGCCGCCGGCACGGTGCGCGCGCCGCACCTCACCGGCCGCATCGACGCGGCCGGCCTGGCGCTCGAGGTGCCGGCGCAGGGCGTGCGTCTCGTCGACGGCCGGCTGGCCGCGACGCTCGACGCCGAGGCGCTGCGGGTGGAGACGTTCGAGATCCGCGGCGGCGAAGGCCGGCTCACCGCGCGCGGGATCGCGCCGCGCACCGGCGATACGGCGCTCGAGTGGCAGGCGGAGAACCTCCGGCTCTTCGGGCTTCCCGACCGCCTGCTCATCCTCGACGGCGCCGGCAAGCTCGCAATCGCCGGCGGGCGGGTGGTGCTCACCGGCGCGCTCGCCGCGCGCGAGGGTTACATCGAGTTCGCACGCCAGCGCGGCGCGACGCTCGGCGACGACGTCGTCGTGATCGGTCGCCCGGCGAAGCCGGCGCCGCGCGCCGCGGCCGGGCGCTCGCCGCTCCGGGTCACGCTGGATCTCGACTTCGGACGCAAGTTCCGCATCGTCGGCGCCGGCCTCGACACCGCCCTCGCCGGCAAGCTGCGCGTCGAGACGCGGGACTCGGGCGAGTTCGTCGGCAAGGGCGAGATCAGCGCCGTGCGCGGCATCTATTTCTTCCTCGGCCAGCGCCTCGAGATCGAGCGCGGGCGGCTGATCTTCGATGGCCCGATCGAGAATCCCGCGCTCGACGTGTTCGCGGTGCGCCGCGGGCTGCAGGTCGAACCCGGCGTGGAGCTGACCGGGACCTTGCGCAACCCGCGGGTGCAGGTCGTGTCGCGCCCGCCCCTCCCCGAGGGCGAGCGTCTCGCGTGGCTCGTGCTCGGCCGCCCGCTCGATACCGCGTCCGCGGCCGACGCGATCCTGCTGCAGTCGGCGGCGGCATCGCTGCTCGACGACTCGAACGCGATCCCGATCGGCCGGCGGATCGCACTGTCGTTGGGCCTCGACGACATCGGCCTCAAGGGCGGGACCAACGTGCAGAGCTCGGCGGTGTCGATCGGGAAGCGGCTGTCCGAGCGGCTCTACCTGACGGTCGAGCAGGGCCTCGCGGCCGCGCGGACGCTGGTGACGCTCGAGTACCTGCTCGGGCGCGGCTTCCGCGTCCGCGCGTCGGGCGGGCAGGACAGCTCGCTGGGCGTGTTTTACACGCGGTCGTTCGACTGAACGGCTGCGCGGCGGCCTTACCTCACGCGCCGCGCTGCCGTGCGGGCTCACGCCCGGTAGAACCCCTCCGGCTCCGCGACGCCGGCCTCCGCGAACGCCGCCCGGCGCTTGCGGCACTGCGGGCAGCGGCCGCAGTGCACCGGGTAGCCGAGCAGGCACGAGTAGGTCGTGTCGAAGTCGACGCCGAGCTCCGCGCCGCGGCGCACGACCTCGCTCTTGCCCATGCTGACGTAGGGGGTTCGCAACTCGACGTCGCCGAGAAGCCCGGCCATCAGCCGGAACTGGGCGAGGAACGCGTGCGACGATGACGGGTACTCGAGCGTGTCGCCGTGATTGACCCCGATGTAGACCCGCCGCGCGCCCAGGTTGGTCGCGTACGACAAGGCGAGGCTAAGCGCCACCAGGTTCCGGTGCGGCAGCGGGATGTGCGCCTTGCGCTCCTGCCCGCGGCGGAACGTCGCACCCACGCGCGCGAGGTCGAGCACCACCACCTCGACCCCGAGCGGCTCGCAGTGGTCCTCCGCGGCGAGCCGCTCTTCCGGTGCGGCGCGCTGCCCGTAGTCGACGAAGAGCGCCTGCATCGGCTCGCCAGCCTGCGCGAGCTGGTGCAGCAGCGTCGTGCTCTCGACGCCGCCGGAGAGGAGCAGGATGGCGGGCGATTCCACCCTCTAGAGTACCAACTTGGAGGGATCTACAAGGGGCGTGCCCCCTCGTACCGGCGTTGGGGGGAGCACGCGGCCTCTATAATCCGGGCCACCAGGAGCACTCCCCGATGAGCCACTACAAGCATCACGTGTTTTTCTGCTGCAACCAGCGCGACACCGGGGCGGCGTGCTGCCAGAGCCACGACGCCGATGCGATGCGCGGCTACTGCAAGGACCGCGTCAAGGAGCTGAAGCTCGCCGGGCCGGGCAAGGTGCGGGTGAACAAGGCCGGCTGCCTCGACCGCTGCGAGGAAGGTCCCTGCGTCGTCGTCTACCCCGAAGCGGTCTGGTACACCTACGTCGACAAGTCCGACATCGACGAGATCATCGAGGAGCATCTCGTCAACGGCCGGGTCGTGGAACGCCTGCGCCTGTGACCCGCAAGCCCGAGCGGCTCGCGGTCGACGGGCCGGCGGGCAAAATCGAGATCGTCGTCGACCACCCGTCGGTGTTCCCGACCGAAGGCGCGGCGGAAGAGGCCGCCCGCGGCATCGCGCTCGTCGCCCATCCGCATCCGCTCTTCGGCGGCACGCTCGACAACAAGGTCGCGCAGACGCTTGCGCGCACGTTCACCGAGCTCGGCTATATCGCGGTGCGGCCGAACTTCCGCGGCGTCGGGGCGAGCGAAGGCGAGCACGACCACGGCGACGGCGAGACCGACGATCTCGTGCGCGTCATCGACTGGGCGCTCAGCCGGTTCGGTCCGCTGCCGGTCGCGCTCGCCGGGTTCTCGTTCGGCGCCTACGTGCAAACGCGGGTGGCGAAGCGGGTACAAGCGGAGCGGCTCGCGCTCGTCGGTGTTCCCGACGGCCTCGTCACCGGCGGGCGCACGTACCGGACCGAGCCCGTCCCCGCCGATACGATCGTGATCCACGGCGAGCTCGACGAGACCGCACCCCTCGCGAACGCGCTCGGCTGGGCGCGGCCGCAGGAGCTGCCGATCGTCGTGGTGCCGGGCGCCGACCACTTCTTCCACCGGCGGCTGCACCTCATTCGCGACATCATCAAGCGCCAGTGGAAAGCCTGACCGCGACCCAGGTCCTGCGAGTCACCGGCCTGCGCAAGCGCTACGGCGACAACGAGGTCGTCGCCGGCACGAGCCTCGCGATCGCGCGCGGCGAATGCTTCGGATTGCTCGGGCCGAACGGCGCCGGCAAGACAACGACGCTGCGGCTCTGCCTCGGGTTGATCGACCCCGACGGAGGCTCGATCGAGCTGATGGGGCGACCGGTGCCGGGCGAAGCGCGCGCGGCGCGGGAGCGCGTCGGCGTCGTCCCCCAGCACGACAACATCGATCCCGACTTCACCGTCGCCGAGAACCTGCTCGTGTACGGCCGCTACTTCGGCATCCCCGATGCGGAGATCCGCGGCCGCATCCCCGGGCTGCTCGAGTTCGCCGGGCTCGCGGGGCGCGCGGACGCCAAGATCCAGACGCTCTCCGGCGGCATGAAGCGCCGCCTCACGCTCGCTCGGGCGCTGGTGAACGACCCGGAACTCGTCTTCATGGACGAGCCGACGACCGGCCTCGACCCGCAGGCGCGGCACCTGATCTGGGAGCGGCTGCGCAGCCTCGTCGCGCAGGGCAAGACGATCGTGCTCACCACGCACTTCATGGACGAGGCCGAGCGGCTCTGCGGCCGGCTCGCGATCATGGATCGTGGCCGCATCATCGCCCAGGGTGCGCCGCGCGAGCTGATCCAGACGCACATCGAGCCGCAGGTGGTCGAGGTGCACGGCGACGGGGCAGCGGAATGGGGCGAGCGCGAGGCGCCGCGGCTCGCGGCGCGGGTCGAGCGCGTCGGCGAATCGGTGTTCTGCTACGCCCGCGACGCCGGCCCGATCGTCGCCGACCTCGAACGCCACGGCGCGCTCGCATACCTCCACCGGCCGGCGAACCTCGAGGACGTGTTCCTCAAGCTGACGGGCAGGGATCTGCGTGACTGAGTCACGGGAAGGACAGCTCGCATGAACGCCACGTACGCCCTCCCCCGCCTCTCCTTCCGGCTCGTCCCGGTCTGGCGCCGCAATTTTCTCGTCTGGCGGAAGCTCGCCGTGCCATCGATGCTCGGCAACCTCGGCGACCCGCTGATCTACATGCTTGGCTTGGGCTACGGCCTCGGGTCGTTCCTGCCGCAGGTCGACGGCGTGCCCTACATCGTCTTCCTCGCCGCCGGCACGGTGTGCTTCTCGGTCATGAACAGCGCGACCTTCGAAGCGCTCTACTCGTCGTTCTCGCGCATGCACGTGCAGCGGACGTGGGACGCGATCCTCAACGCGCCGGTCGCGCTCGACGACATCGTCGCCGCCGAGCTCGGGTGGTGCGCGGCGAAAAGCTTCCTGTCGGGGCTCGCGATCATGGTGGTGGCCTGGGCGCTGGGGCTCACGAGCTCGCCGCTCGCGCTCTGGGTGCTGGCGGCGGTGCCGATCATCGGGCTCGCATTCGGCGCGCTAGCGCTCATTGCCACAGCGGTGTCGCCGTCATACGACTTCTTCATGTACTACTTCACGCTGTTCGTCACCCCGATGGGCATGCTGTGCGGCGTGTTCTACCCGATCGACGCGCTGCCCTCGGCGCTGCAGGCGGTGTCGTGGGTGCTGCCGCTCACGCACGCGACCGAGCTCGTACGGCCGCTCTTCCTTGGCGAGATCCCGCCGCACGCGGCGCTGAACGTCGCGGTGCTGCTTGCCTACGCGGCGGCCGGCTTCTATGCTGCGATGATCCTCTTCCGCCGTCGGCTGCTCCATTGATGCTCTGGATCAAGGCCCTCCACATCGTCTTCGTCGTGACGTGGTTCGCGGGTCTCTTCTACCTGCCCCGGCTCTTTGTCTACCACGCGCAGGCGACCGATCGCGAAGGCATCGAGCGCTTCAAGATCATGGAGCGCAAATTGCTCGTCGGCATCATGACGCCGAGCGCAGTGTTGGCGATCGCATTCGGCCTGTGGCTTTGGCTCGGGTACGGCGTGGGCGCGGGCACGGGCTGGATGCACGCGAAGCTCGCGATCGTGCTGGTGCTCGTCGGCTACCACTTCTGGTGCGCGAAGCTCTTCGGCGACTTCAGGCACGACCGCAACACGAAGAGCCACGTCTGGTACCGCTGGTTCAATGAAGTGCCGGTGGTGCTGCTCCTGGCGGCCGTGATCCTCGTCGTCGTGAAGCCGCTCTGATGGCGGTCACCGCACAGGGCATTCGCGAGGCCGCCGCCGCGATCGCGGGCGCGATCGAAGAGACGCCCTTCCTCCCCTCGCGCACGCTGTCGGAAGCGACCGGCGCCGAGGTCTTCCTGAAGTTCGAGAACCTGCAGTTCACCGCGTCGTTCAAGGAACGCGGCGCGCTCAACAAGCTCCTCGGGCTGACCTCGCGCGAGCGCGCGGCCGGCGTGCTCGCGGTCTCCGCCGGCAACCACGCCCAGGCGGTCGCCTACCACGCAAAGCGGCTCGGGATCCGCGCGACGATCGTCATGCCGCGGTTCACGCCGCACGTGAAGGTCGAGCGCACGCGCGAGCACGGCGCGGAAGTGATCCTCGCCGGCGAGACCTTCGACGAGGCGAAGGCGGCAGCGCTCGAGCACGCGCGCAAGCACGGGCTCACCGTCGTGCACCCCTACGACGACGAGCGCGTGATCTGCGGCCAGGGGACGGTCGCGCTGGAGATGCTCGCGGCGGTGCCCGGCCTCGAGGCGATCGTCGCGCCGGTCGGCGGCGGCGGCCTGATCTCGGGCATCGCGGTTGCGGCGAAGGACGCGAACCCCGCGATCGAAATCCTCGGCGTCGAGACCGACGGCTTTCCGGCGATGCACTGCGCGCTGCACGGAAAGCAGGCGAGCTTCGCCGGCAGCACGATCGCCGAGGGCATCGCGGTGAAGGAGCCGGGTGCGCTCACGCTGCCGATCGTGAAGGCGCTCGCCGCCGACGTGCTGCTCGTCGGCGACGGCGACATCGAGCAGGCGATCGTCATGCTGCTCGAGATCGAGAAGACGGTGGTCGAGGGCGCGGGCGCCGCCGGGCTCGCGGCGCTGCTTCGCCACCCCGATCGATTCCGCGGCAAGCGCGTGGGCGTCGTGCTCTCCGGCGGCAACATCGACCCGCTGGTCCTTTCCGACATCATCGAGCGCGGCATGGCGCGCTCCGGACGTCTCGCCCGGCTCAAGGTCGAGCTGCGCGACCTGCCGGGTGCGCTCGCGAAAGTCACGGCGTGCCTCGCCGACGCGAACGCGAACATCGAGGAAGTCCATCACCAGCGCGCGTTCACGCATCTCCCGGTGCTCTCCGCCGAAGTCGAGTTCGTGCTGCAGACGCGCGGGCCGCAGCACGTCGCGGAGATCGTGAGCGCGCTCGAGCGCGCGGGGTTCAAGGCCGAGGTCGTGCCGGATTGAGGCCCGGCTGAAGTCGGGGGTCGCGTGCTGTCGCTACCAGCCAATCAGTGAGGAATGCGACCTCACACTCAAGGCATCCAAACCTGACCGAAATCCGGAGCGGGTCGATGCGATCCTAGAAAACCTCGCAAAGCGCAAAACGGGCAGGCCTAGAACACTCAAGACCCTTAGAAGCACGATCAACGCGCTACTTGGTAATCAACTCGGTGACGAAGACCTTGATCTGCTGGTCGCCCAACTCACAGAGCGCGGGGCGATAAAGGTGTCAGACGGCAAGGTGCATTACGAACTATGAGTTCTAACCCGCGCATCGAGGGGACCGCTTGCCAGCGTCGCTACGCTGCGCTCCGCGCCGCTGACGCGGCCCGTCATGCGCAGCGTTGGGTACTATGAAACTGGAAGGCTACTGGTTCAAATCTTCGAAGTTCGAGATCGAACCCGGAGAAGATGAAGAGATCAACCCGCGACTGTATGGGCGGCAGTTGGCCGTCTGGTTGAAAGCACGCTTGGAGGACTGTGGCTATGTCGTTGAGGACGTCATCGACGAGGATTGGGGCCGATGCCTCATGTGCAGTCGTGAACCCTTTATGCTGTGGGTTGGCTGCGGCAGCGTAACCGATTACGAGACGGCGCAACCGGGTGATGGCCCTCCCGAGAAGGAAGATGTCGTTTGGCATTGCTTTGCGACAGCGGAGGTCTCCTTTTGGAAGAGACTGTTCCGAAAAGTCGAGACAGGGCCGTCAGTGGCAAAGCTGTACGCGGACCTTGGTCGAATACTCCGAAAGGAGCCAGAGGTTACCCTCGTTGAAGAGCCATAGGTTGCGCCCAACAACGCCATCCACGCGACGCACGAAGACGCACGCGCGCGCTAGCCGGCGTTAGACGGCGCTGAGGCGATCGCGATGTTCGTTGGACACTATGGACCAAGCTTTGCGATCAAAGCGGCTCAACCTCCAATACCCCTATGGGTACTCTTCATTGCCGTTCAGCTTGTGGACGTTGCTTGGTCCGCGCTGATTTTGCTGGGAATCGAAAAGGCTCGAATTGTTCCAGGGATAACCGCTTCGAACCCATTCGACCTCTACTACATGCCTTACACGCATAGTCTCGTAGCTGCAATCCTGTGGTCGGTGGCAGCAGGCGCGCTCTGCAAAGTTCTTCTTGTACTACGCAAATGGTCAGCCGCCGCATGGATCGGGGCAGCCGTGTTCTCGCATTGGGTTCTGGACTGGTTAGTCCACCGGCCCGATCTCCCTCTGTACGACGACACGATGAAGGTTGGTCTAGGAATCTGGAACTATCCGGTGATCGCCCTTGCTCTCGAGGCACTCCTTCTGTTCGGGGGCATGTTCATGTATATGAGACGGACAATTGCAGTCAATGTCCTCGGCCGCTTCGGCCCGCCTGCCTTCGGCGTTTTGATGATTGCGATCCAAACCTATATCTTCTTCGGTCCTCCGCCGGCTTCGCCGGGCGAATTGGCGATAACTGCTCTTGTTTCCTACATTGTCTTTGCTGCGGTCATCGGGTGGCTTGATCGGCAGCGTCGTGATGCAGGCGTTCGTTGAATAGGCGACGAGCGAGAGACTGCGATTCGACATTCGCGATACGACCCGTGCAGCAGAATGTTCCTGCTACGATCGTTTGGTCCGGAAGAAGTGGCAGAAAACAGGCGGCGGCTATCCGACGATACGCCAAGGGGCATGTCCTGTCCGAAGGAAAAGCTGAGCTGACGGCCGGCAGCGCGATGGAAAACGCACTCTCGCAACCGTCGCTTCGCTCCCCTACTCGCGCCGTTCACGAACATTGGATGGCCCACCGCTCGCCGCGCCACTAACCAAGCAGCGAGGAATGCCGTGTCGAAACTCCGCGTCCAAAGCTTCGCGATTTCCATCGACGGCTACGGTGCCGGGCCGAACCAGGATCTCCAGAATCCGCTCGGCGTCAGGGGCCCCGAGTTGATGGAGTGGTTCTTCCACACACGCGTGTGGCGGAGGATGCACGGCCATGACGATGGAGAGACGGGAGTCGACAACGGAATTGCGGAGCAAGGCTTTGCCGGAATCGGTGCCTGGATTCTCGGGCGCAACATGTTCGGTCCTGTCCGAGGCCCGTGGCCGGACGACAGCTGGAAGGGCTGGTGGGGCGACGAGCCGCCGTATCACACGCCCGTCTTCGTGCTGACGCATCACCCGCGGGCGCCGCTCAGGATGGCGGGAGGTACGGAGTTTCGCTTCGTCACCGAAGGCATTCACGCCGCTCTGGAGCAGGCGACCGCTGCAGCGGGCGGCCGCGACGTCCGCCTCGGTGGCGGCGTATCCACCATCCGGCAGTATCTGCGCGCCGCCCTGATCGACGAGCTGCATCTCGCCATCCGACCTGTCCTGCTCGGTTCCGGGGAGCATCTCTTGAACGACATCGACATGCGTGCTTTGGGCTATGAATGCGCGAAGTACGTCGCGGGCGAACGCGCGACCCACGTCTTTCTGCGCAAGCGCGCGTGACCCGTCCGGCTGGGGCCCGGCGGAAGCGTACCGAGCGGGCGAGCGAGCGCCTGCGCGTGGCGTTGGCATGACCAAGACGACTCACCTTCACCCCTCCGACCTTCGCGGGTTCGCGCGGCTGGCCACGCACGCGACTGCAGGGCTGGCGGATCTCGTCGAGGCCGTGCATGACACGATTGCCCGTACCGCCCGCGGGCGCGGTACGCAACCGCCGGGACGCACGCGCGGCCTCACGGGACTGGTCTACAAGAGCGTGCGTGGCGTGACCCGTCTGGTGGGCGGCGGGTTGGATGCCATCCTCGCCCAGCTCAGGCCGACGCTCGCCGGACGCGCGTCATCGCCCGAACGCGAGGCCGTCTTGGCCGCGTTGAACGGTGTGTTGGGTGACTACCTTGTCGCGAGCGACAACCCGCTGGCGATACCCATGAGCCTGCGGCGCAATGGCCGAGTTCTCGCGCTCGAGACGGAGGCGCTCGCCTCGGCGATCCCACAGGGGGGCGGCAAACTGGCGGTGCTGGCACACGGGCTGTGTCTGAATGATCTGCAGTGGAACCGCGATGGACACGACCACGGTGCGGTGCTCGCCCGAGACCTGGGCTTCACCCCCCTTTATCTTCACTACAACAGCGGTCTTCACACGTCCACCAACGGGCGCACTCTTGCCGGCTTGCTCGAGGCTCTTCTCGAGCAATGGCCCCATCGCGTGGAGGAACTGGTGATCATCGCCCACAGTATGGGCGGGCTGGTAACCCGGAGCGCCTGCCATTACGGTGTGGTCGCAGGGCACGATTGGCCGCGACGGCTCCGCAAACTCGCCTTCCTCGGCACGCCTCACCAGGGTGCACCGCTGGAACGCGGCGGCAACTGGATAGACCTGATCCTGGGCGCGACCCCGTATGCCGCCCCGTTCGCCCGACTGGGGAAGATCCGCAGTGCCGGCATCACGGACCTGCGCTACGGCAACGTACTGGACGAGCACTGGAAGGGCCGCGACCGGTTCGCGCGCGCGGGCGACGCCCGGCAATTCGTGCCTCTGCCGGACGGCGTGCAGAGCTACGCGATGGCCGCGACCACCGGCAAGAAGCCCGGCGATATCCGTGATCGTCTCGTGGGCGATGGATTCGTACCCGTGAGCAGCGCCCTCGGGCGTCACGAGGATCCCTGCCACGCCTTGTCGTTTCCGAAGTCGCGCCAGTGGATCGGCTATGGCATGAACCACATGGACTTGCTCGGTCGGACTGAAGTGTCCGATCAAATCGTCCGATGGTTTGCATCCGCGCCTGGCGCCTGCCGTCCAACTATCCGTTCAACGCGGACGCGCGCGAAAGACGCGCCCGCCGGTTAGCGTGGCGCGAGTCGCCAACACGGGCCTGATCGGAGCGGCATTTCTGCTGCTTGTCGCGTGTTCCGTCCAATCCCACCGATCCACCGAGACTGAATACCCAGCGACGGTAGTCGCTCGCGTCGTCAAGCGCACCGGCGTGCAGCACAGCCCGATCCCGATCGTGACGGAAAGCGGAGAAGTGGTTCGCGGAAAGACTCGCATCGACTACGAGCTCCGCGCGAACGACGGCACCCTTCTCGTCGTTCAGGCCACGTCGGAATTTTCGGTCGGCGCTTGCGTCATGTTGTCCGGATACGCTGATGGTCCGAGTCGCACTCATTTCTCCTTTGGGAGAGCTCAGCTTGAACCAAGCGATCGATGTCAGTAGCGCGTGTCGAGGACGCTCCAGCCATGCGACCGCGCGGCTGCACCGATTCGGCAAGGGAGTAGACTGCTTAGTGTTCCGCGACGGAACAGCAACCAGGAACGAGGAATCAGTCGTTTCGGCTGAAACCTGAACGTCACCTTCGGGCCGGAGGCCCGCCCTTTCGGTACGTCTCGTACCGCTCTGCAAGCCAGTCGAGTCGCGGGCGCCGCGCACGCGGGGCCGCAATGTCATCCCGTGATCGTGGCGATAACCAAGCCCTAGAGCGCAGATCTTGATCGATCGGCAGACGCCACGGGGCCGGCGCCTGGCTGGACTGCATTGCGGCCCCACGTCGATGTTGAACTTTCGCAAAGGAAATGGCTATGGCGACCTACATCTTGCTTGCAAACTTCACGGATCAGGGAATTCGCAACGTCAAGGAGACCACGAAGCGTGCCGACGCAGTCAGGGAATCGGCAAAGAAGTTCGGGGCCAACATGAAGGAGATCTTCTGGACCACGGGACAGTACGACATGGTGGTGACGATCGAGGCGCCCGACGATGCCTCCGTATCCGCGTTCGTCCTGGCAGTGGGCTCCGCGGGGAACATCCGCGGGCAGACGCTTCGGGCGCATTCCAAGGATGAGATGAACGCGATCTTGACCAAGTTCTCCTGACGCCACGCCGATCCATCTCGCCACGCGTCCGCGCGTGGTGTCGACGAACGAAGGCATGCAGGCGACGGCTTACGACCGCGCCTGGTGCCTGGCGTTCGGCGACAAGAACGGCGGCCATGGCAATTTGCACGCATCCCGGCACCGCCGCGCCCACTCGAAGGAGACACTTCCATGCATTCCGCGACCACCGCCGCCACGGTCGACACCGTGATTCGTACGCGCAAGACCGTCCGCGCATTCCGGCCGGGCCCAGTGTCGCGGTCCCAGCTGGTGGAGATCCTCGAGATGGCGCGCATGGCGCCGAGCACTTTCAACACCCAGCCCTGGCGCGTGCACTTGCTCGCGGGCGAGGCCAAGCGTGCGCTGAGCGAGGCGATCCTGCGGGCGCACGTTGCGAACACGAGCGCGCCGTTCACACCCTTTCCTCAGCCTCCGCCACCAGACTGCGGCGCGCGACAGGTGGATTTCGGGCGGCGCTACTACGCGGCGCTGGGCATCGACCGCGCGGACATGGAAGCCCGCGCGCGGCAGACGGGCCGCAATTTCCGCTTCTTCGATGCGCCGGTAGGCCTGATCTTCACGATCGATGCCGCGCTCACGAGGCACAGCTGGCTCGACTACGGTCTCTTCCTCCAAAACCTGATGCTCGCCGCGGAGGCCCGCGGCTTCGCGACCTGCCCGCAGGTCTCGTTCGTGCGTCACCAGTCCATAATCGCCGAACACCTGCGGTTCGCGCCCGACGAAGCGGTGGTCTGCGGCATGTCGCTCGGCTATGCCGATGAGCAGGCCGCGGTTAACGACCTGGCCATGCCGCGAGAGCCGCTGGAAGGATTCACGCGTTGGCTGGGCTTTGACGAGTAGACGAGGTTGCCGCCAACGCACTGACGAATGGAGGGTCCATGCGCTCCGAGGAAACCGCGGTTCGAATTCAATCTGCGCGTCGTGATCTCCTGAGAGCAGGCGCAGCACTCGTCGGGGCCGTGGCGGCTGGCCCGCTGCTCGCCCAACAACCGCCCGCGACCACGGCGGCGTCGCGCGCCAAGGGACCGCCCGTCTGGCTCGACATGGACCAGGCTGAACTCGATGCCGCCTACGACCAGATCAAATACGCGCCCAATCTGCCGCAGATCACCAAGCGCTACGCGACCAACAGTGAGGCCGTTCGTTCGCGACTCGGCGCGCCGCGACGATTCGGCTATGGCCCCACGGCCATCGAGGGGCTCGACGTCTACGCGACCAACCGGCCCAACGCACCCATCAACGTCTTCATCCACGGCGGCGCGTGGCGCGTGGGTCTCGCGAAGGACTACGCTTTCCCGGCCGAGCTGTTCGTATACGCCGGGGCGCATCTCGTCGTGCCCGATTTCGTGTGGGTCCAGGACGCGGGCGGCAGCCTGATGCCGATGGCCGACCAAGTCCGCCGCGCGGTTGCTTGGGTTCATCGCAACGCCCAAAGTTTCGGCGGCGATCCCGATCGCATTTACGTCTCCGGCCATTCGTCGGGTGGCCATCTGGCGGGGGTCGTCCTCACCACGGACTGGCGCCAGGAGTTCAACCTGCCCGCCGACACGGTGAAGGGCGGGTTGTGCTGCAGCGGCCTATTCGATCTGAAGCCGGCTCGCCTGTCCGCACGCAGCGCCTACGTCAAGTTCACCGACGAGATCGAGCAGGCACTGAGCCCCCAACGTCACCTCAACAAGCTCAACGCTCCAGTGATCGTCGCGTACGGCACCCTCGAGACCCCCGAGTTCCAGCGCCAGTCCCGTGATTTCGCCGCCGCGGTGAAGTCCGCGGGCAAGCCGGTACAGCTCCTGGTCGCCGAGGGGTTCAACCACTTCGAAATCATCGAAACGCTCGCAAATCCTTACGGCCTTCTGGGGCGGGCGGTGCTGGAGCAGATGAAACTCGGCCAGGCTTGATCGAAGCGACGCCCAACTCCAATTTTCGCGCTGTTGATCAGTGTCGTGCTTACCATCATCATTGATTTGGATCGGCCGCGCCGCGGCCTCAGAGGCTTCCATGAAGCGCCACCTTCTCCGCCTCACTGAAATGCTGCCGCGCCGCTGGGCCAAGCTCGATTGAGAACTGGCGAGGGTGCACCGACATGCCGCGCTATACCGGGAGTTGTCACTGTGGCCGCGTCCGATTCGAAATCGACGCAGTCATCGATCGCGTCACGGAGTGCAATTGCTCCATCTGTTCGAAAAAAGGGATCCTCCACTTGCGAGTCGCGCCCGAGAATTTCCGACTTCGATCCGGCGGCGAGGTTCTCGGCACCTACCAGTTTGGAACCATGGTGGCGAAGCATCACTTCTGCACCGTTTGCGGCATCCACACGTTCACTCGTCCTCGCGCCGCTCCCGATCTGTACACGGTGAACGTGCGTTGCCTCGACGGTGTCGATCTCGCGAGCCTCGGCTGCGAGATCAGCAAGTTCGATGGGCAGAACTGGGAGGCGTCAGTGGGAACTCTCAAGTAGAGTCCCGCCCTGACCGTCCACACGGACTGCCCGTTCCGAAGCTCGTCCAGATAGGCAAAGAAGCAATGAGAACGCAAGGGACTCTGCATGCGTAAGGACACCTGCGGCGGGTCGAGGGTGATCCCGCCTCGACCGTGAGCCCGAGCGTTGCGTACGCACTCGGCGCGCTGTTGCTCTACGGCCTCGGCGACTTCGTCTACAAGCGCGGTGCCGCGGCCGGCGCGCTGCCGCACCAGTTCCTCATGGTGCAGACCTGGTTCTTCAACGCGCTCGCGCTCCTCTACGGGGTCCTCTCCGGCACCCTCGCGTTCAACGCGGGGGCGCTCTGGGGTGCCGCCGCCGGCGTGCTGGTCGTGATCGGGTACTACAACTTCGCCTGGAGCCTGCGCCACGGCGCGGTCAGCACGAACGCGGCGATCTTCCGGCTGAGCTTCGCCGTCACCACGGTGCTGGCGGTGCTCGTGTTGGGCGAGGCACTGACCGCGCCGAAAATCGCGGGCCTCGCGCTCGCGCTCTTCGCAGTGTGGCTGCTGCTCGCCGCACCGGGCGCCGGAACCGATGCGGCGAATCGGGAGCGCAAGGCGTCGCTTGCGCGCGTGCTGGTCGCGACCGTCGCAGTGGGATTCGCGAGCTTCGCCTACAAGCTCGGCCTGCTCCGGGGCGCGGTGCCGATCGCGCTGGTGGTGGCGCAGGGCGCGGTCGCGCTGACGCTTTCAACGGCATTCACGGCTCGCGTCGACCGCAGCATACGCCCGTCGCGCGCAGCGCTAACGTATGCACCGGTCAGTGCGGTTCTGCTCGTCGTCGCCTTCACCTTTCTTGCCAAGGGGCTCGAGCGGGGCGAGGCGAGCGTGGTGGTGCCGATCGCGCAGATGGGATTCGTCGTCACGGCGCTCCTCGGGTTCGTCTTCCTGCGCGAACCGTTCACCGCGCGTAAAGGTGCAGGACTGGTCGCGGCGCTGCTGGCACTGGCGAGCCTCGCGTGGAGCTGAAACCGCCCGAGTCGCTCGGCCTCATGGAGAATCCCGGCGAGTACCGAAAATGCTGAAGACGTACAAAGGCAGTTGTCACTGCGGGGCGGTCCGCTTTGAAGCGGACATCGATCTGAGCGCCGCCACCTACAGGTGCAATTGCTCGATCTGCTCGAGAAACCGCTTCTGGCCGGCAGTAGTGAGACCCGAAGCGTTTCGCCTTCTTTCCGGCGAGTCGGAGCTGACGAAGTACTTGTTCAACACCAGGCGCAACGAGCACTATTTCTGCAAGCACTGTGGCGTGCGCGCTTTCGGCATTGGCAACGCGCAGGATGCGAACCGGGTCTACGGGGTCAACCTGGGGTGCCTGGAGGACGTCACCCCGGAGGAGCTTGCGGCCGCGCCGATCATCTACGTAGACGGCAAGCATGACAACTGGCATTCGGCACCCGCCATCACCAGCTACCTCTGAGGGCCGCTGCATCGCAGCGGACCAGATGGCCGGAGCATGACGACCCCGGAGGCACGCATGGCGAAACTGGAACGCATCCGCACTTCCTGTCTCGAGATCGCGTACGAGGAGAGCGGTTCGCCGGATTCGCCACCGGTCGTGCTGTTGCACGGCTTCCCTTACGATCCCCGCTGCTTCGACGACGTCGTTCCGATCGTCACCGCCGCGGGCTTGCGCGCCGTGGTTCCCTACCTGCGAGGCTACGGCGGGACGCGATTCCTGTCGCCCGACACGATGCGATCGGGGCAGCAGGCTGCCGTCGGGCACGACCTGCGCGAGCTGCTCGATGCGCTCAACCTGAAAGACGCGGTTCTGGCGGGATTCGATTGGGGAGCGCGCGCGGCGTGCATCGTCGCGGCGCTCTGGCCCGAGCGCGTGCGCGGGCTCGTGACCTGCTGCGGCTATCAGATCCAGGACATCGCCCAGTCGGCGAAACCGGCCGACCCCGAGCAGGAGTACCGGTTCTGGTACCAGTACTACTTCCATACCGAACGCGGGCGCGCCGGCCTCGCGGCGATGCGCAGCGAGCTCGGGCGGCTGCTGTGGCAGCTCTGGTCGCCGACGTGGAAGTTCGACGACGTCACTTACGAGCGCACGGCTGCGTCGTTCCGGAACCCCGACTTCGTGGACGTCGTCGTCCATTCGTACCGCCACCGCTTCGGCAACGCCGAAGGGGATCCGCGCTACGCGGATGTCGAGGCGCGGCTGGCCGCCCTGCCTAAAATCGGCGTGCCGACGATCGCGCTTCACGGCGCGGTCGACGGGGTTCATCGGCCGCAGAAATCGGAGCAGCACGGGAAGTACTTCACCGGCCGCTACGAGCGTCGCGTGCTCGAGAACGTCGGGCACAGTCCGCCGCAGGAAGCGCCTAAGGCCTTTGCACAGGCCATTCTCGACCTCCGCAACGGGTGATCCCGGGCGCGACGGTTGCTCCGTAGACCCGACCGATCGTCGCAGGCCGGCGCTGTCGATTTCGGCCGTCCGCATGCGACTACCCGGTAGCGGTCACGGTCATCCCGGCCGAGATCCGACCCGACCAGGAGAACCACCCATGCCATCCGCACAAAGGATCACCCCCTGCCTGTGGTTCGACACCCAGGCCGAGGAGGCCGTCCGGTTCTACATCGTCCGTCTTCAAGAATTCCAGGATCGTGAGCATCTCCCGCTATGGCGAGGCCGGCCACGAGGTCCATGGAATGCCGGCGGGGACCGTGTTGACCGTGGCGTTCGAGCTGGACGGGCAGGCGTTCACCGCGCTCAACGGCGGCCCGGTGTTCAAGTTCAACGAAGCCATCTCGCTGCAGGTCAGCTGCGAGACGCAGGAAGAGGTGGACTACTACTGGGAGCGGCTTTCGGCGGGCGGGGACGAGCGGGCACAGCAGTGCGGCTGGCTCAAGGATCGATACGGGCTTTCATGGCAGGTCGTACCCTCCGTTCTGATCGCGATGATCCAGGACCCCGACCCCGCAAGAGCCGGGAGAGCCATGACGGCAATGCTGCAGATGAAGAAGCTCGACATCGACAAGCTGAAGCGGGCGGTCGCCGGATAGCGGATTGCCGAGGGAGGATGCGTGCTCATCGCCGCGAACGTCGTGGTCGGTCTCGTCGCACTGCTGCACGTCTACTTCCTCGTGCTCGAGATGTTCCTCTGGGACAAGCCGGCCGGGCTGAGGGCGTTCGGACAGACGCCGGAGGCCGCGAGAGCGTCGAAGGTGCTGGCCGCCAACCAGGGGCTCTATAACGGCTTTCTCGCCGCCGGACTCTTCTGGGGTCTGAGCCTCGGGGCCGGCGGCACCGGAGTAAAGGTATTCTTCCTGCTCTGCGTGCTCGTCGCCGGCCTGTTCGGCGCAGCGACCGCCAGCCGCAAGATCCTTTTCGTCCAGGCCCTTCCTGCCGCGATCGGCCTGGTTCTCGTTCTGCTGTCCTGAGCTAAGTGAGAGGAAACGTTGTGAGGGCGTACCCGAGAGAACGGTTTTCCTCCGAAGTCGTGCTGACGCCCGCTACCGTCGGGGCGTACGCCCACGCCGCGGGCGACGACAATCCGGTTCACCACGACCCGCAGTTCGCGGCAGCCACGCGCTACGGCCGCGTGATCGCGAGCGGCACTCACACCACGGCTCTCCTGCTCGGCCTGACGGCTGCGCATTTTTCGAAGAACTCGGCGATGGTGGGGCTCGAGTTCTGGGTCCGCTTCCGGCGGCCGATCTATGCGGACGAGAGGATCCGTCTCGAGTGGCTGGTCGTGAAGGTCACACCGAACGACAAGCTCAACGGCGACGTCGTCGAGCTTCGGGGCCGCATCAAAGGCGAGGACGGCGAAACCGCGTTGGGCGCGAAGGGCCGGGTCCTGGTGACCGATCGGCTCTAGGTCGACCACCGATGAAGTACAAGGGAAGCTGCCACTGCGGACGGATCCGATTCGAGGCCGAGGGGCAACTCGACGGCGCCATGGCGTGCAACTGCTCCATCTGCTCCCGGAAGGGTTCCCTGTTGTGGTTCATCCCGCGGGACAGGCTGACCCTGCTGACACCGGAGGCCGACGTCAGTACCTACACGTTCAACAAGCACGTCATCAGGCATCGGTTCTGCGCGACCTGTGGCATTCACCCCTTCGGCGAGGGCACCGATCCCGCGGGCAAGCGAGTGGCGGCAATCAACATCCGCTGTCTCGAAGGCGTCGATCTCGCTGCGGTGCCGGTGAAGCATTTCGACGGACGCTCGCTGTGACCGGAAAAGCCGCGCCTGCGCCAAACCCTCGCCGAGCGCCTCAACCATGACCAGCCTCTCCGACTGGACTCCCCGCCCCCGCCCCGCGCGCATCGCGCTCGAAGGACGGTACTGTCGCCTCGAGCCGCTCGACCCGGCGCGGCACGGCGACGATCTGTTCGCCGCATCGATGGCGCCGGGCGCCGAGGACCGGTTCCGCTTCCTCTTCGAATCGCCCCAGGACCGCGCGGGGTTCGACGCGTGGATGCGGCGCGCCGCGGCTGCCGACGACCCGCTCTGCTACGCAGTGATCGACGCGGCGACCGGCCGTGCCGAGGGCCGGCAGAGCCTGATGCGGATCACGCCCGAGCACGGCGTGATCGAAATCGGCGCCATTCTGTGGGGCCCGGCGATCGCGCGGACCAGGGTGGCAACGGAGGCGCTGTTCGTCTCCGCGCGGTACGCCTTCGACACGCTCGGGTACCGCCGCTTCGAGTGGAAGTGCAATAACCGCAACGAACCGTCGAAGCGCGCCGCGCACCGCTTCGGGTTCAAGTTCGAAGGCGTCTTCCGGCAGCACATGGTGATCAAGGGCGAGAACCGCGACACGGCGTGGTTTTCGATGGTGGACACCGAGTGGCCGTCCATCCGGGCCGGGTTCGAGCGGTGGCTCGCGCCGGAGAACTTCGACTCGCAGGGGCGGCAGAAGGCCCAGCTCGCCGCCCCGCGTCCACCGCGCTGACGTTCTCGAACCAGCCGAGTTCCTCGGGTCGGACCGACTGATCTCTCCGAGCCTCGCCGACCGCGCCGCTGCTGTTCGTCACCACCAAAATCGCCAAGACGACCTTTGACGATACGAACCGCCACGTGTGGCCGTTCTTCTCCGCCGAGTGCCTGGTGCTGCTCCTCGTGATCCTCGTTCCGGGTCTGTCGAGCTGGATCCCGCGCCACTTTCTCGGTTGACGCGCCTACCGTGCGGCGATGCGGACTTGTCCGGCGTCGACCGCGGGCGTAACGTTCGGTCTCCGGTCGTGCGGGAGCCTGCAATGGAAGCACTGAAGGACGCGAGCGGTTTCTACGAAGTCGAGCGCCGCCAGACGCACGCCGCGCGGCCGGGGTTCCGCATCAACGAGCTCCAGATCTCGCCGACGCAGCAGGTGCCCTGGCACTATCACAACCACATCCGGGACACGTTCTACGTCCTCGAGGGAAGCATCCGGGTGTTCCTGCGCGAACCCAAGGAGGAGGTCCGGCTCGGACCGGGCGAGACCTATACGGTCCCGCCACGCCGCCCGCACCTCGTCGTCAACGGCGGTGACCGCTCGGCGACCTTCCTCGTGCTCCAGGGCGTCGGGGAGTACGACTTCGTGCCGCTCGTACCGCTCCCGAAGCGCGGGAAGTGAGCGCGCTTGCGCCGATGCTGATTGCCGCGGGCGCGGCGATCATCCTCCTGCTCGGCCTGATCCACCTCCTCTACACCTTCCACGGGTCGAAGCTGCATCCGCGTGATCCCGCGCTCCGGGTGCAGCTCGAAACGGTGTCGCCGGTGATCACGCGCGAGACGACGATGTGGAGGGCTTGGATCGGCTTCAACGCCAGCCACAGCTACGGGGCGATCCTCTTCGGCGGCGTGTACGGATACCTCGCGCTCGCCCACGCCGGTTTCCTCTTCCAGTCGCGGTTTCTCCTCCTGCTCGGCCTGCTGCTGCTCGCCGGCTACGTCTTCCTCGGCTGGCGCTACTGGTTCAGCGTTCCGTTTCGCGGGGTCGTGCTGGCGGCCGCGCTCTATTGCGCGGGTCTCGCCCTCGGCTGGGGCTGACTGCGAACGATGCCGACCTTCGGCGCGTCAGTTCGCCGCGTTCGAGCCGACGTCCCGATCGAGCTTCTGATGCTGGACGGGCTTGTTGACCTGCCACCAGTTCAGCATGCGCTCGAAGTCGCCGCCGAACCGCTGAGCCTTGAGCTGCTCGGCGACCGCGGTGCAGAGCGCGCGTTCGTCCGCGTCGACGACCCCGACCGTCGCAGCGTAGTCGCAGCGCCAGAACAGATCTTCCAGATCGATGTCCCGGACACCGCCGACCTGGGTCGCCGCGGGCACGGCCGCGTCGAGCCGTCGGGCCGCCGCAGCGTCGACCGGATTCCAACCGAGGGCCACTCCGAACGCCGCAAGCGCGGCGAGTTTTGCTGAACCGGCGCATAGCTTGCGCATGATCTCGACTCCTTCGACGGACACTTGGGATGACCAGACCGAAGGTAGGCTCCGGGACGGTCCCCGTAAGTGCGTTTACGCACCGGAATGCGCGCGATCCCGATGACGACGAGACTCCGACGGGCGATCGCGGCGGGGGCGGCGCTCTTCCTGTCGACGGCGGCGCTCGACGCCGACGTCCATGCACAGGAGTGCCCGAAACAGGATCCCGTCGCACAGCAGGCGAAAGAAAAGGAGTGCCGCGCCGCCGGGGGCGAATGGGGGAGATTCGGCGCGATCGCCCACCTGTGCGGCATCTACAGCTGCGTGCCCCGCACCAGCGATGGCGGGAAGCCCTGCCGCAACCGGTCCGAGTGCGAGTACCTCTGCGTCTACCGGCGGGGCGCCGCCATCGGGGCGGAAGTGACCGGCGAGTGCGCGGCCGTCCGGACCTCGTTCGGATGCACGACCCAGGTGGACAGCGGACGGGTCGTGGGCACGGTCTGCATCGATTGATTCCCGCCGCGGGAGCCGCCGGCCGCGCGTTGAACAATCTCCGGAACGCGGCGAAAATCACGCGTCATCCCGTCCGGGCCGTCTCCCGACCCGGGCGAACACCCGTCAACCGAAGGAGGGCTTCATCTTGCTGACACTCTTCTATGCTCCCGGCGCCTGCTCGATGGCCGCGCACATCGTCCTCGAGGAGAGCGGCGAGAAGTACGAAGGCCACCGCATGGATCTCGGCAAGGGGGACCAGAAAACCGAGGCGTACCTGAAGATCCACCCTCAGGGCCGCGTCCCCGCTCTCCGCCTAGACGATGGCAGCCCGCTCACGGAGAACACCGCGATCCTCCCGTACCTCGGCAAGCGGTTCGGGTTGTGGCCGGCCGAGCCGCTCGCCGAGGCGCGGGCGCTGTCGCTCATCGGCTTCTTCGCCGCCAGCGTGCACCCCGCGCACGCGCACATCGGCCGGCCCGAGCGGTACGCGCTCGACGAGTCCGCGTTCCCGACGATCAAGGAAGCTGGCCGCAAGGCCTTCCACGGCTATCTGAAGCAGGTCGACGGCATGCTCGCCGGAAGGCAGTGGCTGTCCGACCGGTACTCCGTGCTCGATCCCTACGCATTCGTGTTCTATGTCTGGGGCGTGCGCCGCGAGCTGCCGATGGCGGAGCTCGCAAACTACACCGCGTTCAAGGACCGGATGCTCGCCCGCCCCGCGGTACAGCGCGTGGTCGAGGACGAGAAGATCAAGCTCTGATGCTGCCCGCAAGGCCAGCACTTTGGCGCTGGGCGGTGGCGGCCGCGATCGCGTTGATCGCCGCGCCGGCGATGGCCCAGCCGGGTTGGCTTTCCCAATGCAGCAAGTGCCCGAGCCCATCGATCACGCGCACCTCGGGTCTCGGCACCGCCAACGCCGTCGCCGAAGCGAAGATGACGCGGAAGGAGCTCGAGGGCTGGTGCGCGCAGTGGGAGCCGCAGAACCGCGCGTGCGTCAAGGAGCAGCTCGCCGGCACCGATCTCAGTGAGACGTACCGGGCTACCGCCAACTGCCCCGCCGGCCGGATCACGCCGATCGACGGCCAGACCTATAGCTACGCCGGGAAATGGACGGACGACATCGGCAAGGGCCGCTCGCGGTGGCGCGACGCTTCCGGAAAGATCGTGGGCCAGGACAACGCCAGCAACGGCCTCGCGATCTCGCAGCAATGGGAGGTGCTGTGTCCGGGCGCCTCGGGGACGCCGACCGCCGCGGCCGCGCGTCCCGGTAGCGCGGGCGCGACTGCGCCGGGAGTTCAGGGCCAGAGCGTGCCCGGCGCGCAGTACGCAGTCGGCCAGGTGATCGAAGCCAAGTACGGCACCGACTGGGTGCGCGGGCGGGTCAGCAAGATCACGCAGACGACCAGCGCGAAGGGTACCGAGTTCGCCTACGAGGTGTATCTCGACAACGGCAAGCGCGGTATCGTGCCCGCACGCATGCTGCGCAGGGCGAGCGGGACCTAGCCGGACGGCGGGGCCCGCAGCGCGGTGACTCCGAGCCCGCTGAGCTCGTTCGCTCCGTCTAGACCGCACGTCCTATTCCGCAGCCGCGGGATTCGGTGCTCTGCTACGCCTTTGCCAGCGCGTAGCAGGAGGGACCGCCCATGCCCGCCGACGACCGTCCGCTCTTCACGCCGATCCGGATCGGCAAGCTCGCGCTCGCGGGGCGCCTGATCAAGACGGCGACCGCCGAGACCCGCGCCTCCGACGACGGTTTCGTCACCCCGGAGCTCATCGACTTCTACCTGCCGATGGCGAAGGGCGGCACGCCGCTCATCATCACCGGCAACATCTACGTCGGCCTCGACGGCAAGTCGGCGCCGCACCAGGTGGGCGCGGATGACGACGACAAGATTCCGGGCCTGAGGCGCCTCACCGACGCGGTGCATGCGCACGGCTCGAGGATGTTCGCGCAGCTCAACCATTGCGGACGCCAGGTCGTGCCTCGCTTCGCCGGGCTGCGCGAGGCCGTTTCCGCCTCCGCGAAGACGGAGCTCGTGACCGGCACGCACCCGCGCGCGCTTGCGGTGCCGGAGATCGAGCGGCTCGTGGCGCGATACGCCGATGCGGCCGAGCGCTGCAAGAAGGCGGGCTTCGACGGCATCCAGATCCACGCCGCCAACGGCTACCTGATGAGCCAGTTCCTCACGCCGTACACCAACCGGCGCACCGATGCGTACGGCGGGTCCGTCGAGGGACGCACCCGGCTCCTGCGCGAAGTGATTCGCGCGATCAAGTCGCGGCTCGGCGCCGACTTCCCGGTCATCGTCAAGATGAACGGCTCCGACTACCTGCCGCTGCGCCCGGGCCTCGGGACCGACGAGCTGGCGGAGATCGCCGTCATCCTGGAACGAGGCGGCGCCGACGCGATCGAAGTGTCGGTCGGGCACTACGAGTCGGGCTTTCCGATGGTGCGGGGGACGTTCGCGCGGTGCCTGCGCAACATGGTCCAGGGCAGCATGAGCCACCTCGGATTCTTCCGCCGCTGGTTCTTCCGGCTGTTCTGGCCGATCCTCGCGGTGGTGTTCGATCTGATCTGGACGCCTCGCGAGGGCTTCAACCTCCGCTATACACGCGTCTTCAAGCCGAAGGTGTCGATCCCGGTGATCTGCGTCGGCGGGTTCCTCACGCGCGAGGCGATGGAAGCGGCGATCCGGAACGGCGAGTGCGACATCGTTTCCGCGGGGCGTGCCTTCATCGCCGATCCGCTCCTCTACCGCCATCTGCGCGAGAACGAGCCGGGCCCGCGGTGCGTCGACTGCAACGCCTGCATCGGCCACCTCGGCGCACAGCCGGCGGACTGCTATCACCCCCGCGTCAAAGCGGAGAAGGATGCGATGCTCGCGGCGCTGCCGTGACGAGCCCCGGGCCGAGCTGAACGCCGGCCACCGCGCCGTCGCCCGATTGGCCTACCATCCGGTTCCCGGCGGGGGACTTCCCGCCGGCAACGAGCGAAGCAGGAGCGCCGTATGCGGATGACGGGGATCCCGTTCGATACCACCGACTGGTCGTCGGTGGAGCGCACCGAGCACAGGGGCGAAACGGGTGTCGCCTACTGGCGCACTCGCGACTTCGGCGGGATCCGCGTCCGGATGGTCGAGTACAGCCCGGGGTACGTCGCCGACCACTGGTGCTCGAAGGGACACATCATGCTCTGCCTCGAAGGCGAGCTGCACACCGAGCTCGAGGACGGCCGCACGTTCGTGCTCAAACCCGGCATGACGTATCAGGTCGCCGATAACGCGGACGCCCATCGCTCGCGCGCGCCGGTCGGGGCGAAGCTCTTCGTGGTGGACTGAGGCGGGATCGGCATGTCCGACGCGCAGGTGCTGCTCTTCGTCGTCACCTCGCTGGTGGTGATCCTCACGCCCGGCCAGGACATGATCCTCGTGATGTCGCGCTCGATCGCGCAAGGCTCGGCCGCCGGGATCGCGACCGCGGCGGGCGTCAGCACCGGCCTCCTCGGTCATACGCTCCTCGCCGGGCTGGGCCTGGGCTCCCTCCTCCTCGCTTCCGAGACGCTGTTCGTGGCCCTCAAGCTCGTCGGCGCGTCGTATCTGATCTATCTCGGCGTGCGGCTCCTCTGGTTCCGGCCGGCCACGCTCGAGCTCACCGGTCTGCGGGCGGCACCGCTGCGGCGGCTGTTCGTCCAGGGCGCGCTGTCGAACCTGTCGAATCCCAAGATCGCCATCTTCTATTTCGCCTTCCTGCCGCAGTTCATCTCGGCCGACACCGGGCATCCGACCCTGGTGCTGCTGATGCTGGGCGCGGTCTTCTCGCTGCTCACCTTCCTGGTGAAAGGACCGGTGGGCTACTTCGCCGGCGCGCTGTCGGCGTGGTTGCGTGCCCGGCCCCCGGTGCTGGTGGGCATGCACCGCGCGAGCGGTGCGGTGCTGGTCGCGCTCGGAGTGGGGCTTGCCCTCGAACGCCGGGCGTGACCGCATGCCAATCAGCGCGCCGATCCCGCTCTCGGAGATCGAGATCACGGCCGTCCGGGCCCAAGGCGCGGGCGGCCAGAACGTCAACAAGGTTTCCAGCGCCATTCACCTGCGGTTCGACATCAATGCCTCGTCCCTGCCCGAGCCGGTCAAGCACCGCCTGCTCCGCCGCAGCGATCACCGGATCACCCGCGAGGGCATCGTGATCATCAAGGCGCAGCAGCATCGCAGCCTCGAGCTGAACCGCGCGGAGGCACTCGAGCGCCTGCAGGCGCTCGTCGACAGCGCGGCGGTCGCGCCGAAGAAGCGGAAAGCCACGCGGCCTACGCTCGCGTCGAAGCAGCGCCGCCTGGAGAGCAAGGTGAAGCGCGGACGGATCAAGGCGCTGCGGGGCAGGGTCGTCGACTGACCGCCGCACGTGTGCAGCAGGATGACTAGAGATGCCGCTCGTGGCGATGCGAGATCCACTCGCCGGTCGCCATGATGCTCGAGCACGCTGCGGTGATCAGCAGCGCGAGCGCGGCGGCGGCCGGGAAGTCCGAGCCCGTCTCGGAGATCAGGCTGTAGAGCTGTAGCGGCAGGATGAGGAGCTGGGTGCCGACGAGCGCGAGCGCGGTGCCGTAGGCGCCGAACACGACCGCCGCGACCAGGCACGCCGCGCCGACGACCGCGCCGAACACCTGCGGGAGCAGCACCTGCCGGAACGCCTGGGCCGGCGTCGCGCCGAGCGACTCCGCGACGACGAGCTGCGTGCGGTCGAAGTTCACCAGCACCGGCAGCAGGAGCATCACCACCCGCGGAATGAGGTAGTAGGAGGATGCGAACGCGAGCCCCACGGGCGTGAAGAGCACCGCGCCCACCACCGCCGGATCCAGGCCGGCGAATCCCACGAGCTGCGTGAAGAACCCCGCGCGGCCGTAGGCGAGGATGAATCCGTACGCGACGATCAGGCCGGAAAAGGTGAGCGGCAGGGCGATCACGAACGAGAGCAGCGTGCGCGGGCGCTCCGGCATGCGCGAGAGGTGAAGCGCGACCGTTATGCCGACGAGCGTCGAGACGGTCGTGGCGACGAGCGTGAGCAGGACGCTCCCGGCGAGCGACGGCCAGAACGTCGGCGCGGCGAGGATGCGGGCGAACGCCGTCCCGCCGCCGGCGAAGGCGTCGACCGCGACCCCGGCGACCGGCAGCGCGAAGAAGAGCGCGAGCCAGAGCGCCGCGGGCGCGGCGAGGACCGCGAACCAGCGGCGGTGCATGCCTCGACCCGGCTGCTAGCGCGTCCCGGTCGCCGCGACCCAGCCCTTGTCGATGTCGGCCTTCTTCGCCGCCGCGGCCTGGACGTCGAGCGGACGCACCTGCGGCGCGGCCGGGAGCTTGTCGGCGACGCCGTCCGGCAGCTTCACTCCGGGCACGGACGGCCGCACGAACCCCTGGGCGAAGATCCCCTGCCCGTACTCGGTCATGATGAAGTTGAGCCACAGCTTGCCGGCATTGGGATTCGGGCCCTTCTCCACCAGGCTGATGCCGTAGGGCGCCGCGGCCGAGGCCTCCTTCGGGATCACGACCGCGACCGCGTCGCCGAGGCCGTCGGTGTACTTCGCCTTGAGGCCGTCGTTCTCGTACGAGATCCAGATCGGGATCTCGCCCTTGACGAACTGCGCGTAGGGCGTGGTGCCGAGCACGCGCAGCACGTTCCCCGACTTGTGCAGCTTGCCGAGGTAGTCGAGTCCGGGCTGCACGTTGTTCATGTCGCCGCCGCTCGCGAAGTTCGCCGCGAACGCCATCACCTGCCCGACGCCGGTCGACCGCGGATCGAGGTAGACGACCGAGTTCTTGTACTCGGGCTTGAGCAGGTCGGCCCACGATTGCGGCACGTTCTTGACGAGCTTCGTGTTGACGACGAACGCGATCGTCAGCGAGTGGATGGTGAACCAGCGGCCCTCGGGCTCGCGGAACACCGCCGGCAGCTTGTCGAAGTTGACCGGCTTGAACGGCGCGACGACGCCTTTCTTCACCGCGTCGACGCCCGAGGCGGCGAAGTAGTACGCGGTGTCCGCCTGCGGGCGGTTGCGCGCCTTCTCGAGCGCGACCACCGTGGCGGCCGAGCCGAGGTCGTTGTAGACGATCTCGACCTCGGGATAGCGCTTCTTGAACGCCGCGAACTGCGCCGCCCAGTTGGCCCAGGTCGGCCCGGTGTCGAAGCTCACGACCATGCCCTCCTTCTTCGCCGCCTCGTAGAGCGACTTCTCCCCGGCGTACAGCTCGGCGGAGTCGGCGACGGTCTGCGCCCACGCCGCGGCGCCCAGGGCGAGCGCACCGGCGGCCGACACGATTTTCACGAAGTGCTTCATCACGCCTCCTTCTGTCACGTTGGTGCGAGTCACGTTGGTGCAAGAAACTGGACTGCCTCGGGCGGGACGCGCACGTAGCGCACGTCGCCGCGCGAGAGCGTTTCGATGCGCAGCCGCGCCCCGCGGCAGGCGAGATCGACCTGCCGCGTCGCGCCGAAGAAGCGGTCGTGCGTCACCTCGACCGCGAAAGTGTTCGGCGCGCCCGGCGCGGCAGCGACCTCCACGCGCTCGGGACGGATCAGGACGAGGACGCGCTCGCCCGCGGGCTTGCCGTGCGGCGGCGTGGCGAGCGCGCCGAGCGGCGTGTCGACGCGCTCGGCGCCGGCGATCTCGCCCGGGAGCAGGTTGGCGCGCCCGACGAAGGCGGCGACGAAGCCGTCCGCCGGCCGGTCGTAGATCTCGTGCGCCGGGGCCGCCTGGACCAGCCGTCCCTCGCGCAGGATCGCGATCCGGTCGCCGAGGGAGAGGGCCTCGTCCTGGTCGTGGGTGATCAGGAGCGTGGCGATGTTCTGGCTGCGCTGGATGCGGCGCACCTCGTCGCGCATCGCGACCCGCGTTGCCGCGTCGAGCGCGGACAGCGGCTCGTCCAGCAGCAACGCTCGCGGCTTGAACGCGAGCGCGCGCGCCAGCGCGACGCGCTGCTGTTGCCCGCCGGAGAGCTCGGCCGGCAGCCGGTCGCCGAACCCGGCGAGCCCGACGAGCTCGAGCGTCTCGCCGGCGCGCCGCTGGCGCTCGCGCGGCTCGACCCCGCGCACGCGCAAGGGGTAGGCGACGTTCTCCCACACCGTCATGTGGGGGAAGAGCGCGTACGCCTGGAAGACGATGCCGAGCCCGCGGCTGCGCACCGAGGCGCTCGTGACGTCCTCGCCGGCGAGGCGCACGATGCCGCGCTCCGGCTTGAGAAATCCCGCGATGAGCTTGAGCAGGGTCGTCTTGCCGCAGCCGCTCGGCCCGATACACACGACGAGCTCGCCCGGCGCGAGCTCGAGCGAGAGGTCGAAGATGCCCGCGCCGCCGCCCGGATAGCGGAAGGTGACGTTCTCGAGCGCAACCGCGCCGGTCATCGCTTGTGGAAGGCGAGCGTCGCCGCCCCGCCGGTCGACACCGCGCCGAGCACGGAGGCCGACAGCGCGAGCGCGAGCAGGATCACCGTCGCCGCGCAGGCGAAGCCGGTGGCGCCGTAGAACGCCTGCAGCAGCACGACCGGATAGGTCCGGTTGAGGAAGCCGGCGACGAGGTTCGAGAACTGGAACTCGCCGATCGACAGCGCGGCGACGACGATCAGCCCGGAGAGGATCGAGTGCCGCAGCGCCGGCAGCACGATGTGGAAGAAGCGCTGGAGCGGCCGGCTGCCGAGCGAGTCGGCGGCGTCTTCCAGGCTCGCGAGCCCGAGCCGCTGCATGTCGGAGACGACCGCCTGCAGGAAGTACGGCAGGCAGAGCACGGCGTGGCCGGCGACGAGGAGCCAGATGCTGCCGAGCCACGGCAGGGTGTCGCTCGAGAACACCAGGATGAAGCCGAACGCGAGCACGAGCGCGGGCAGCGCGATCGGCAGGAGATACAGCCCACGCGCAACCGCCCGCACCGCGGGGTTCTGGGCGCGAAAGACGGCGTAGGCGAGCGGGAGGCCTATTGCGAAACAGGCGGCGCCGGTCGCCGCGGCGACGAAGAGGCTCGAGTTGAACGCGCGGCGGAAGCTCGGATCGGCGGCCACCTCCAGGTACCACTTCCCGGTGAAGCCGGTCGGGAGCAGCGTGTTCAGCCACAGCCCGCCGAAGGACCCTACCAGGAGCAGCAGGATCGGCGCGGCGAGATAGGCGAGGTACGCCGCGGTCACCCAGCGCGGGAGCATCGTCTCGTATGGGAAGGTCGAGGGCCGGCGGATGGTATGACACCGCGGTGAACGTTGCATGACGGTCGCGCCATCTGCGCGCGCTCTCGATAGTCGCGGCGTAGACTGCGAGCGGGAATCGGCCGCTCAGCCGATCCCGTTTCCAGCTTCATCACCCGAGTCGCCGCTACCCTTCAAGGAGGCACGCCATGGCAACGTTCATCACCCTCGTAAACTTCACCGATCAGGGCATCAAGGGCGTCAAGGAATCGCCGGACCGGTTAGTCGCGTTCAGGACGCTGGCCGAAAAGCTGGGCGTATCGGTGAAGAGCTCCTACTACACGGTGGGCCACTACGACATCGTCGTGACCGTGGAAGGTTCCGATGAGGCGGTGACCGCCGCGCTGTTGAAGGTGAGCTCGCTCGGCAACATCCGGACCGAGACGCTACGCGCCTTCACCGCCGACGAATTCAAGAAGATCGTCGCCAGCGTGCCGTAACGCGGCGAGCGCTCGGGCGATCAGGCCGTGCTGATCGGCTCGGCCTGTAGCGCAACCTCGCCCGACCGGCCCGGGATCTCGCCGGTCACGACGCGACAACGCGGCAGCGCGACCGTTTGCAGCGACTCGGCCATCGTCCGCAGCGGCACCAGCCGGTAGCCGAGCGCCTTCCAGCCCTCGAGCAGGCGCTCGAAGACGCCCGCGAGCTTCATGCCCTCGAGCTCGGCATGCAGCGTGAAGACGTGGCCCGACGCCGGCGGATCCCGCGAGAGGCCGAGCACGCGATCGGCGACGTTGCCCGCCGTGATCCCGTCCACGCCGATCAGCTCGTCGAGCGTCGGAAGCGTCGTGGGCAGCTGCGGGCACGGGATGGTCGCGCCTTCGCACACCGGCAGGAAACGGCGCGCGGCCACGGGTATCGGACGCGTACGCGAAGCCGAGCTGCGGCTCGAGGCGGTAGGCGTGGGCGTTCATCTGCCAGCCGGCGGCGCCGTGCACCCGCGGCGGCTCGCCGAAGATGTCCGCGAAGCGCTCGCACGCGCGGCGCATCAGCCGCTCGGTCCAGCGCGCGTCGGCGCTGGCGACGCCGTCCTGCCACGCCACGTGATCCCAGGTGTGAACGCCGACCTCGAAGCCGGCGCTGCGCACGGCCGTCAGGGTCGGCGCGCACCGCGCGCCGATGTCCGGGCCCGGCAGCACGGTGCCGTAGAGCAGCGTCCGCAGCCCGTAGTGCTCGAGCACCGACGTCCGCGCGACCTTCTTCACGAAGCCGCGCCGGAAGACCCGGCGGACCGCACGGCCGGTGTGATCGGGCCCGAGGCTGAAGAGGAACGTCGCCCCGGCGCCGTGGCGCTCGAGGATCTCCACGAGGCGGGGCACGCCTTCGCGCGTCCCGCGATAGGTGTCGACGTCGACCTTCAGCGCGAGCTTCACGAGCCCGGCAGGTCGACCAGCCGGCGGGCGTCGGCGACGTGCCCGCGATACGCCTCGAAGATGTTCTTCACCGCCGTCCGCATGCCCACGCGCGGACGCCAGCCGAGGTCCTTGCAGGTGTTGTCGATCTTCGGCACGCGGTTCTGCACGTCCTGGTAGCCCTTGCCGTAGTAGTCGACGGCGGAAGTCTTGACGAGCCTCACCTTCTTCGCCCGCGCGGCGTACTCCGGATAGCGCGCGGCGATCTCGAGCATCATCTCCGCGAGCCCTCGCACCGACACGTTGTTGCGCGGGTTGCCGATGTTGTAGATCTTGCCGGTCGCGACGCGGCCCGGGTTCTGGATGATCCGCAGCAGCGCGTCGATGCCGTCGTCGACGTAGGTGAAGGCGCGCTTCTGCTGGCCGCCGTCGACCAGCTTGATCGGCTCCCCGCGCACGATGTGCCCGAGGAACTGGGTGATCACGCGCGAGCTGCCCTCCTTGGCCGTGCTCAGGGAGTCGAGGCCGGCGCCGATCCAGTTGAACGGGCGGAACAGCGTGAAGTCGAGGCCCTGTTCCGACCCGTACGACCAGATCACGCGGTCCATCAGCTGCTTCGCGCACGCGTAGATCCAGCGCGACTTCGCGATCGGCCCGAGCACGAGCTCGGAGGTCTCGGGATCGAACGCCCGGTCGCGGCACATCCCGTAGACCTCGGACGTCGACGGAAAGATCAGCCGCTTGCGGTGCTTCACGCACGAGCGGACGATCGGCAGGTTCGCCTCGAAGTCGAGCTCGAAGACGCGCAGCGGCTCCTTGACGTAGGTCGCCGGCGTCGCGATCGCCACGAGCGGCAGCACCGTATCGCACTTGCGGACGTTGTACTCGATCCACTCCTTGTTGATCGTGATGTCGCCTTCGAAGAAATGGAACCGCTCGTGGTCGATCACGTCGCCGAGGCGGTCGGTCGCCATGTCCATCCCGTACACCTCCCACGGGGTGTCGGCGATGATGCGCTTCGACAGGTGGTGGCCGATGAAGCCGTTGACGCCGAGGATGAGGATTCGTTTGCTCACGAGTCGCCGCTGAGAGAGAGCTCCGGTCCGACGGCCGCGCGGAGGCGCGCGGCGTCGAGCGGGGCGCCGTCGAGCTCTGCCTCGAGCACGACGAGCCGCCCGCCGTCGGCCGCGCGCAGCTCGAGCGCACGATCCGCGGTCACGAGAGCCGGTTGATGGGGCGGCCCGGGCGGCAGGCCGCAGTCGAAAGTCCGCAGCAGGCGCAGCCGGCGGCCGCGCACGTCGAGGAACGCACCCGGGTACGGCGGCGCCACTGCGCGCACGAGATCGTGGATCCGCTTCGCCGGCCAGGCGGGGTCGATCGCGCCGTCTTCGGGACGGCGCCCGCCGAAATAGCTGCCGGCGGCAAGGTCCTGGGGCGTCAGGGTCGCGGTGCCCGCGGCGAGCGCCGGAAGCGACCGCTCGAGGACGATCTCCCCGGCAAGGGCGACCTTCCCCAGCACCTCGCTCGCGATGTCATTCGGCAGGATCGGCACGCGCTCGCGATCGACGATCCGGCCGGCATCGGGCTTCGCGACCATCTCGTGGAGCGTCGCGCCGGTCTCGCGCTCGCCGTGCAGGATCGCCCAGTTCACCGGCGCGCGGCCGCGGTACTTCGGCAGGAGCGAGCCGTGGAGGTTGTACGCCCCGCGGCGCGGCAGCGCCAGCAGCTCGGCGCCGAGCATGCGGCGGTAGTAGAAGGAGAAGAGGAGATCGGGTGCCGCGGCGCGCACGCTCTCCACCGTCTCGCGAGCGTTCGGGTCCGCGGGGGTGACGACGGGAATGCCGTACAGCCGCGCGCGTGCGGCCACGCTCCCGAACCAGACGGTCTCCCGCGGGTCGTCCTCGTGCGTCGCAAGGAGTGGTATGTCGACGCCGGCGGCACGCAGCACCTCGAGGCCGCGGACGCCGACGTCGTGGTAGGCGAAGACGACGGCGCGCGTCACTCGACCCGGGCCAGCCGCTCGGATCGCGCTCCGCCCGGCCGCGGCGCGGTGGCCTGCGGCGCCTCGTCGGCGTCCAGCCGCTCGAGCACGGCGGTGATCCGGAACCGCGGCCGGCGCAGCACCTCCTGGTAGACCCGGCCGACGTACTCGCCCAGGAGCCCGATACCGAAGAGGATCAGGCCCGCCACGAAGATCATGAACGCCTCCATCGGCGAGCCGAACACACCCTCCGCCGCCTCGCCGCGCACGAGACGATGGACGACCTGCAGGCCGACCATCCCGATCGCGGCGAGCGAGATGACGAAGCCGATGAGCGAGAACGCCTGCAGCGGCGCGAGCGAGAACCCGGTCACGAGGTCGAAGTTGAGCCGCATCAGCTTGTAGAGCGAATACTTCGTCGCGCCGGCCGCGCGGGCGGCGTGCGCCACCTCGATTTCCGCCGGGTTCTGGGCGAACGTGTAGGCGAGCGCGGGAATGAAGGTGTTCACCTCGGTGCAGGCGTTGATCGCCTCGACGATCGGCCGGCTGTAGGCGCGCAGCATGCAGCCCTGGTCGGTCATCCGGATGTTCGTCGTGCGCTCGCGCAGGAAGTTCAGCACCCGCGACGCGTTGCGCCGGAACCACGTGTCCTCGCGCTCGGTGCGCACGCCCCCGACGTAGTCGAAACCCTCGTCCATCTTGGCGAGGAGCTTCGCGATCTCCTCCGGCGGGTTCTGCAGGTCGGCGTCCAGCGTGACCACGCGCTCGCCGCGGCAGCGTTCGAACCCCGCCATGATCGCGAGGTGCTGGCCGTAGTTGCCGTTGAACAGCACCACCCGGGTCACGTCGGGCCGGCGCTCGAACTCCTCGCGCAGCAGCGCCGCCGAGCGGTCCCGGCTGCCGTCGTTCACGAAGATCACCTCGTACGGCGTGCCGAGGGCGTCGAGCGCCGGGTAGAGCCGGGCGAAGAGCGCCGGGAGTCCGGCCTCTTCGTTGTACACGGGGATCACGACCGAGACGGCAGGAACGCTCATCGCAGGGCCTCCCGCAGGATGCCGGCCGCGGCGGCGCAGACGCGCTCGACGTCCGCGCGTTCCATCGCCGGGTGCAGCGGCAGAGTGACGATGCCGCGGCCGATCCGCTCGGCGTTCGGGAAGTCGCCCTCCTTCCAGCCGAGCCCGCGGTACAGCGTGAAGAGGTGGATCGCGGGATAGTGCACGCCGGTGCCGATGCCCGCGGCGCGCATGCGCGCCATGAACTCCCCGCGGCCGATGCGCAGCCGCTCGAGCGGCAGCACGATCTGGAACATGTGCCAGTTCGACTGCTCGAAGTCGGGGACCGGCAGCCCGCAGCCGAGCCGCTCGTCGAAGTGCGCGAAGTAGTGCCGCGCGAGCTCGCGCCGGCGCGCGGTGAACTCGTCGAGCCGGGCGAGCTGGCCGAGGCCGATCCGCGCGGCAACGTCGGTGAGGTTGAACTTGTACCCGACGACGTCGACGTCCATGCCGTCCTCGCCCGAGCGCGTCACGCCCTGCAGGCGCAGGCGCTCCGCGCGGCGCGCGGTCGCATCGTCCGGCACGACCAAGCAGCCGCCCTCGGCGGTAGTGATGTTCTTGTTCGCGTGGAAGCTGAACGCGACGAGGTCGCCCCGGGCACCCACCCGCGTGCCGCGCCAGCTCGCGCCGAACGCCTGCGCGGCGTCCTCGACGACGCGCAGCCCGGCCTGCGACGCAAGCCCGTAGAGCCGGTCGAGATCGACCGGCAGCCCGGCGAGGTACACCGGCATGACCGCGCGCGTGCGCGGCGTGATCGAGGCGCTTACCCGGTCGAGGTCCATGTTGCGGGTGCGCGGGTCGACGTCGACGAACACCGGCCGCGCCCCCACCTCGAGGATCGCGTTGGCGGTCGCGGCCCACGAGAGGGGCGTCGTCACGACCTCGTCGCCGGGCCCGACGCCGGCGAGGCGCAGGCCGAGCACGAGCGCCGCAGTGCCCGAATTGAGCGTCCGGACCGGCCGGCCGCCGCAGTACGCGGAAAGCGCCGCTTCGAAGCGCTGCACCTGCGGCCCGGAGGTGA
Organism: uncultured beta proteobacterium; assembly: GCA_963789885.1. GTDB lineage: Bacteria > Pseudomonadota > Gammaproteobacteria > Burkholderiales > SG8-39 > DATEDA01. Next base: position 196,448 of record CAWBNB010000005.1, read on the forward strand.
TCCAGCCGGAGCGCAGCACCTCGGCGACGCCGGCGATCGTCTCTTCGTCGATCACCGGTCGGGCGAAGGGCAGGAACTCCGCGCTCACACCCTAGCTCCGCGCGACGACGTAGACGCCGACGATGATGATGCCGATGCCCACCAGCCGCATCGGCGTCACCGCCTCGCCGAGCCAATACCAGGCGGCGAGCGCGTTGACGACGTACCCGATCGAGAGCATCGGGTAGGCCACGCTCACCTCGACGCGCGAGAGCGCCATGATCCAGACGACGACGCTGACGACGTAGCAGGCGATCCCGCCGACGATGTGGGGCTCGGTCGCGAGCTTGAAACCGATCGGGACCGCGTTCGCGGCGCTGAACTCGAAGCGCCCGACGGCCGTCGTTCCGGCCTTCAGCAGGAGCTGCGCCGCGGCGTTGAGCAGCACGCCGACGAGGACGAGCGCGAAGCTGCCCGCGCTCATCGGACGACCCTCGCGCTCCGCGCTCGGGAGTCGCGCTGCACGCTCAAGGCTTCCTCACGATCACGCGGCGCGGGTCCGAAGCAACGACCGTCATGGGCAGCCCGCGGCGCTGGAATTCCGCATAGTCGCGCGGAGTGAAGTACGCGAACGCTTCGCGGTCCGCCGCCCAGCGCCGCTCGAAGGTCGCGTAGTCGGGGATGAATTTCTCCGGCTCCCAGCGGATCGATTCGGCGAGCTCGTCCGGATACACGACCATGGTCATCGTGCGGCCGAGGTAGAAGAGCAGCGAGTGGTCAAAGGTGTCGACGCTGTAAAAGGGCACGTCCGGTGCGACCAGGCCCTGAACGCGCGCGGCGCTATGGTACGCGGAATAGACCGGGGACAGCCGCTCGTGCCCGGCGAGACCGAGCTGCGTGAAGAGCAGGCCGCCGGCGGCGAGGGCCGCCACCGCGGCGCTGCGCCGCTGCCGCGACTCGGCGAGCGCCGCGAGCGCCGCGAGCGCGCCGAGCGCGCAGCCGGCGGCGATGACCCACGGTACCGCGGCCGCGAGGAGCTCGGCCGGCAGCTCGGGCCGTGCGCGCCGCATCACGAGCGCGGGTGCGGCGACTGCGGCGGCGACCCCGAGCACGGTGCAGAGCGCGGCCTGTGCGAGCACCCAGCGCCGGCTCATCGCCGGCAGCGCCGCGCCGAGCACGACCGCGAGCGCCGGCACCATCGGCAGGACATACGCGGGCAGCTTCGATCCCGAGACCGAGAAGAACACGAAAACCACGCTCGCCCAGACCAGGAGGAAGCGCAGCGGCCGGAACCGAGCCGCGGGCTCCGCCTGCCATCCGGCACGCGTCGCGGGCAACAGCGCGAGGGTCCACGGCAGCATTCCGCCGGCCAGAATCGGAACGAAGTACCACAGCGGGCCCTGGCGACCGTGCTGGTGGGTGAGGAAGCGCTCGATGTGCTCGTGATAGAAGAAGAACCGCGCGAACTCGGGGTTCGCCGCCGATACGGCGACGAACCAGGGCGCGGTGAGCACGAGGAAGACCACGAGCCCTTGGCCCGAATGCAGCCGCTTGAGCAGGGCGACATCACGCTGCAGCAGCACGTACAGGATCACCGCGCCCGCCGGCAGGACGATCCCGATCAGCCCCTTCGTCAGCGTCGCCGCCGCGCACGCCGCCCAGGCGGCGAGCATCCAGCGGCGGCGTTCGCGCTCGGACGTCGCGTCCTGGAGCGCCAGCGCGATCGCGAACACCGCCGCCGAGAGGAAGAACGACACGCTCATGTCGAGCGAGGTGACGTGCCCGAGCGCGACGTAGTACACGGTGCCGCCGAGCGCTGCCGCTGCGTACAGGCCCGCCGGGGGCCCTCGCAACCGGTTCGCGACGTACCACGCGAGCAGCGCGCCGAGGAACCCGGTGAGCCCGGTCCACAGACGGGCGGTCCATTCGCCGATGCCGAACGCGGTGAACGCGGCCGCGGTGGCCCAGTACTGCAGCGGCGGCTTCTCGAAGTACTTGTAGCCGTTCAGGCGCGGCGTGAGCCAGTCGCCGGTCGCCACCATCTCGCGCGCGATCTCGGCGTAGCGCGCCTCATCGGGCCGGGTCAGCTTGCGGCCGTCGAGGTTCGGGAACCACAGGACGGCGAACACGAGCGCGAGCCCGATGGCCGCGGCGCGCCCGCGCGTGTCGCTCATCGCCGTATGCACCGCCGGGAACGCTGAGGGTGGGGGTGAAGCAGACTTCACTGGAAGGCCCCTCTGGCGGGGGCGTATGTGGGAGGGCGGTACTCTAGCGGGTCCGGCCGACTTTCGCCTGACATCCGGGACGGGCCGATACGCGAGGGTCGAGAGGGGTGCTCGGTGGAGAAGTTCCAGCCGTTCTCGCCGCTCCACGCGGCCGCGCTCGCTGCGATCGCCGTTGCGGCCTACGCGGCGGTCCGGGCGGCGCGGCGCGGTGCCGCGCCGGGAGCCGAGCGCGCAATCGGCGCCGCGTTCATCGCCGTCTGGGTCGCCGTGCACGGCTGGTGGCTGCTGCCCGCGCGCTTCGACGCAACGACGACCCTGCCGCTGCAGATGTGCCACTGGACCGCGCTCGCCGCCGGCGTCTATCTCGCGGCGCAGTGGCGAGCGCTTGCGCTGATCCTCTATTTCTGGGGCCTCGGTCTGTGCACGCAGGCGCTCGCGACGCCGGCGCTCGCCGAGGGCCCGGCCTCGCACGTCTTCTGGTACTTCTGGCTGAGCCACGGCATGATCGTCGGCACCGCCGCCTACGCGCTCGCCGTGCACGGTTACCGGCCGACGTGGCGCGACTGGCGCCTTGCTTGTGTGGCGGCGGCGGCATACGCGGGCGCGGTGATCCCGGTGGACCTGATGGTCGGTGCGAACTACGGCTTCCTCGGCCCGGGCAAGCCCGGCCTGCCGACGGTCGTCGATTTCCTCGGGCCGTGGCCGGCGCGGCTGCCGCTGATCTTTGCGCTGGTCGCGGGCGCGATGGCGCTGCTCATGCTGCCGTGGCGGTTCGCCGGAACGAAGTGAAACGGGAGATCGCCGGTGCCGTACTCGTCGCCACGCTGATGGCCAACGCCGCTCTCGCCGCGCCACCCCTCGAGCCCGGCGTCTCGCGGGAGCTCGCACGGTGGCGCGCGAAGACCTACGGCGACGTGCGCTACGACGTCGCGCTCGCGCTTCGTTCGCCGGTGACGAAGCTCGAAGGTCGGCTCGAACTGCGCGTCGCGGTGCGCGGCAAGCCGGTCGACCTCGTGCTCGACTGGCGCGCGCCGGGGGGCGGGCGGCTCGCCGCGGTGGAAGCGAACGGCACCGCGATCGAACGGCCGCGCATCGTGCGCGAGCACCTCGTGATCCCCGCGCGGCACGTGCGCACGGGCGAGAACGTCGTGCGGCTCGCCTTCGAGTCGCCGGTCGCGGCCGCCGGCACGGCGGTCACCGTCTACCGCGACCGCGAGGACGGCTCCGAGTACGTCTATTCGCTGTTCGTACCCTCGGACGCGAGCACCGTGTTCCCCTGCTTCGACCAGCCCGACATCAAGGCCCGCTTCACGCTCGCGCTCGACGTGCCGGGGGCGTGGGAGACGGTGTCGAATGCGCCCGTCATCGACACCGCCGCCGCCGGGACGACGAAGCGCGTGGCGTTTCGCGCGACCGAGCCGATCAGCACCTATCTCTTCGCGTTCGCCGCCGGGCCGTTCGAGATCCTCGACGACCGGGAGGACGGCGTCGCGCCGCAGCCGGAGGCGCGCATGCTCGTGCGGAAGTCGCGGCTCGAGCGCGCGCGCAGCGCGAGCTACGAGATGTTCATGCTGCACCGGCAGGCGATCGACTGGTTCGCCGGCTACTTCGGCTTCCCGTTCCCGTTCCCGAAGCACGATCTCGTGCTCGTCCCGGAGTTTCCGTACGGCGGCATGGAGCACGCCGGCGCCACTTTCCTGCGCGAGGAGTCGGTACTCTTCCCGTTCGAGCCCGCCGCCGCCGATCGCCTCCGCCGTGCGCAGCTCCTCTTCCACGAGACCTCGCACCAGTGGTTCGGCGACCTCGTCACGATGCGCTGGTTCGACGACCTGTGGCTGAAGGAGGGCTTTGCCAATCTGATGGCGGCGAAGGCCACTGCCGCGATCACGCCGGAGTACGGCGCGTGGAACGCGTTCCACCAGCTGAAGGTCGCCGCGTACCGTACCGACGCTACGGAGGGGACGACGCCGATCTGGCAGCGGCTCGCGAACCTGTCGGCGGCGAAGTCCGCCTACGGCAGCATCGTGTACAGCAAGGCCCCCGCGGTGCTGCGGCAGGCGGAGTTCTACCTCGGCGCGGACGCGTTCCAGCGCGCGGTGCAGGGCTTCGTGCACTCGCACGCGTACGGCACGGCCGATTGGGGCGACCTCGTGCGCGCACTCGAGGGCGCGTCGGGACGGAAGCTCGACGCCTGGGCGGACGCGTGGGTCAGGCGCCGCGGGATGCCGGTGGTGCGTACCGCGCTGCGCACCAGTCCGGACGGCCGCATCGCCCGGCTCACGCTCGCGCAGACACCAGCCCTCGGCGGCGAGGGCGTCTGGCCGATGCGTACCGAGCTCTTCGTCGCGGGCGACGGACCACCGCGCACGCACGCGGTTGCGCTGGAGGGCCGAGCGGTGACCGTGCCCGAGCTCGCCGGCGCACCCGCGCCGCGCTACGTCTTCGCCAACCACGGCGACTACGCCTATGGCCGGTTCGTCCTGGACGACGCGAGCCGCGCCGCGGTGCTCGCCGACGTCGGCGGCATCGCCGAACCGTTCCTGCGGGCGTTGCTCCTCGACACACTGTGGGACGAGGTGCGCGACGCGCGGCTCGCGCCGCTTGCTTACGTCGACCTCGCGCTCGCGCAGGCCCCGCGCGAGTCGGACGAGCTTACGGTTGCGAGCCTGGTCGGACGGACGCAGACGGCGCTGCGCTGGTATCTGTCCGATGCGCAGCGGGCGCAGGCGGCGCCGCGCGTCGAGGCGGCATTCGTCGCCGGAATGACCGACGCCGCCGACAAGGGCCAGCGGATCACCTACTTCCGTGCGTTCGTCGGCACGGCGACGACGGCCGAGTCGCGCGCGACATTCAAGGCGCTGCTCGCGGAGACGCGCGAGGTGCCCGGCGTCGCGCTGAGCTCGCGCGACCGCTTCCGCATCGTGGAGCGGCTGCTGGCGCTCGGCGACCCGGACGCGGAAGCGCTCCTCGCCGCCCAGTCGCAGGCCGATGCGTCGGACAACGGACGCAGATACGCCTACGCCGCGGCGGCGGCGCGGCCCTGATCCGGCGGCGAAGCGACGCCAGTTCGCCGGCTGGCTCGACGACCCCGCGCTGGCCGAGAGCTGGATCGAGGAGAGCCTCGCGCCGTTCAACACGGTCGAGCACGAGCGGCTGACGGCGCCGTTCGTCGCCACCGCGCTCGCTCAGCTGCCGAAGCTCAAGCGCGAACGGAAGATCTTCTTCGTGAATAACTGGCTCGCCGCGTTCCTCGGCGGTCAGACCAGCCCGGAAGCCCTCGCGACAGCCAAGCGGTTCCTGCGCGACGCGAAGCTCGATCCGGACCTACGCCGCAAGGTGCTCGAGCAGCTCGATGGGCTCGAGCGCACCGTGCGCATCCGGAAGAAATTCTCCTAGTTTTTTTGAATCCTCCGCCGATTTTCCCGCGCGCTATCCTCTGCGTTTCGCGATGAGCCCGCAATCGTTCTTCGCCACCTGCCCGCGCGGCCTCGAGGCCGTGCTCGCGCGCGAGCTCGAGGCTTGCGGCGCGCGCAGGCCGATCACGCTCGGCGGCGGCGTGCAGTTCGAGGGCGATCTCGCGGCATGCTATCGGGCGAATCTCCGCTCGCGCATCGCGTCGCGCATCCTGTGGAAGGTGGCCGAGGGCCGCGTACGCGAGCGAGCACGACGTGTACGACGCGGCGCTGCGCGTCCCGTGGCCCGAGCGGTTCGCGGTCGATCGCACGATCCGCGTCGACGTGAGCGCCATCCGCTCGCCGCTGAAGAGCCTCGACTTCGTGACCCTGCGCGTCAAGGACGCGGTGTGCGACCGCTTCCGCGCCGACACCGGGCGGCGGCCGGACGTGGACACGCGCGCGCCGGACGTGCGCGTTCACGCCTTCCTCGACGCGCACTCGGTGACGTTCTACCTCGATACCTCCGGCGAGCCGCTCTGGAAGCGCGGCTGGCGCGGCGACACCGGCGACGCGCCGCTGCGGGAGAACCTCGCCGCGGGGATTGTTGCGCTCAGCGGCTGGACCGGCGACGAGCCGTTCCTCGACCCGATGTGCGGCAGCGGCACGATCGTCATGGAAGCCGCCGCGCTCGCGCTCGGCATCGCACCGGGCAGCCGCAGAGCGTTCGGCTTCGAGCGGCTGATCGGGTTCGACGCAGAGCTCCTCGGCCGGGTGCGCGAGGAGGCTCGCGCCGCCGAGCGGCGCCAGCAGCCCGTCGCGATCTTCGGCGCCGACAAGGCGGGGGCCGAGGTGGCGCGGGCGCGCGCCGCGATCGAGGTGGCCGGCTTCGCCGGCGCGGTCCAGCTCAAGCAGGCGAACGTGCTCGAGCTCCCGCCTCCCGCACCGCACGGGGTGCTGATCGCGAACCCGCCGTATGGCGTGCGCGTGGGGAGCGAGGACGAGCTGGCTGCCCTCTACCCGAAGCTCGGCGACGCGCTGAAGGCGCGCTACGCCGGGTGGCGCTGTTACTTCCTGACCGCGGACCTGCGGCTCGCCAAGCTGATCGGGCTGAAGGCCTCGAAGCGGACCCCGCTCTACAACGGCCCGCTCGAATGCCGGCTGTTCGAGTTCAGGATCGTCGCCGGGAGCATGCGCACCGGACGCCGCGCCGACGGCTGAGGTTGCCGGGCGCGTCGGGCCGCGCTATAAATCGCCGGTCGAGTTCGAGGAGAGAGCCGTGGCGCAAACGTACGAGGAGCTGAAGCACAAGACCGTCGCCGAGCTGCGCGAGATCGCGAAGGGGATCGAGCACGAGGCGGTCAAGGGTTACACGCAGCTGAACAAGGACCACCTGCTGGTCGCGGTGTGCAAGGCGCTCGGCGTGGACATGCACGCCCATCATCACCATGCCGCTGCCGGGGAGGAGCGGGACAAGATCAAGGCCAAGATCAAGGCGCTGAAGAAGAAGCGCGACGAGATCCTCGCCTCGCAGAGCCGCGACGGGCTCAATCCCGTCCTGCGCGAGATCCACGGCCTGAAGCACCGGCTGCGGCGGCCGACGCTGTAGCCGCCGGTCGGAAAAAGGAAGGGGCGCCCGCAGGCGCCCCTTTTCCTTTCGTGGTTGCGCGCTACTTGACGATGTCCAGGTGCCCGATGCCCTGGGTGATGTCGCGGTTCTTCGCCTCCTTCGAGTGCAGCTTGATCGCGAGGCGGAGGTCGTTGACCGAGTCGGCGTTCCGCAGCGCATCCTCGTAGGAGATGACGCCGTTGTCGTACATGTCGAAGAGGTGCATGTCGAAGGTCTGCATGCCGAGCTCCTTCGACCGCTTCATGATCTCCTTGATCTCGTGCACGTCGCCCTTGAAGATGAGATCGGCGATCAGCGGCGAGTTGAGCATGATCTCCACCGCCGCGACCCGGCCCTTGCCCTCGCGCCGCGGGATCAGCCGCTGCGAGACCATGCCCTTCAGGTTGAGCGAGAGGTCCATCAGGAGCTGCGGCCGGCGCTCTTCCGGGAAGAAGTTGATGATCCGGTCGAGCGCCTGGTTCGAGCTGTTCGCGTGCAGCGTCGCCATGCACAGGTGGCCGGTCTCGGCGAACGCGATCGCGTAGTCCATCGTCTCGCGGTCGCGGATCTCGCCCATGAGGATGACGTCCGGCGCCTGCCGCAGCGTGTTCTTCAGGGCGTTCTCCCACGATTCGGTGTCGACCCCGACCTCGCGCTGCGTGATGATGCAGTTCCGGTGCGGGTGGACGTACTCGATCGGGTCCTCGATCGTGATGATGTGGCCGTACGAGTTCTCGTTGCGGTAGCCGACCATCGCGGCGAGCGAGGTCGACTTGCCCGAGCCGGTCGCACCGACCATGATCACCAGGCCGCGCTTGGTCATGCAAACGTCCTTCAGCACGGGCGGGAGCCCGAGCTCCTCGAAGGTCGGGATCTTCGAGTTGATCGTCCGCAGCACCATGCCGATCGCGCTCTGCTGGACGAGCGCGCTCACGCGGAAGCGCCCGATACCGCCGGGCGAGATCGCGAACTGGCACTCCTTGGTCGCCTCGAATTCGGCCGCCTGCCGGTCGTTCATGACCGAGCGCACGAGCTCCGCGGTGTGCTGCGCGGACAGCGGCTGCTGCGACACCGGGGTCACCTTGCCGTCGAGCTTGATCGCCGGCGGGAAGCCGGCGGTGATGAAGAGGTCGGACGCCTTCTTGGTCACCATCAGGCGCAAGAGGTCGTAGATGAACTTGGTTGCCTGGTCGCGTTCCATGAGACTCGCCTTTCCTGTGGGCCGGGCGATCCGGCCAGTTTACGCCTGCAGCCCGGGGATCGTCAGCCGACGAAGTTGTCCTTGTTTGCCGCCTTCACCCGCGCCTCGGCGACCGTCACCGTCCCCCGCTTCACCAGGTCGGACAGGTTCTGATCGAGGGTCTGCATGCCGTACTGCTGGCCGGTCTGGATCGACGAGTACATCTGCGCCACCTTGTTCTCGCGGATCAGGTTCCGGATGGCCGGCGTGCCGATCATGATCTCGTGCGCCGCAACGCGGCCGGCACCGTCCTTGGTCTTGAGCAGTGTCTGCGAGATCACCGCGCGCAGGGACTCCGACAGCATCGCGCGCACCATCTCCTTCTCCGCCGCCGGGAACACGTCGACGATCCGGTCGATCGTCTTCGCCGCCGAGCTCGTGTGCAGCGTGCCGAACACGAGGTGGCCGGTCTCCGCGCCGGTCAGGGCGAGGCGGATGGTTTCCAGGTCGCGCATCTCGCCGACCAGGATGACGTCCGGGTCCTCGCGCAGTGCGCTCCGGAGCGCGTTCGCGAACGACAGCGTGTGCGGGCCGACCTCGCGCTGGTTGATGAGGGACTTCTTCGACTCGTGCACGAACTCGATCGGGTCCTCGATGGTGAGGATGTGCCCGTACTCGTTCTCGTTGATGTGGTTGACCATCGCCGCGAGCGTGGTCGACTTGCCCGAGCCGGTCGGCCCGGTCACCAGCACGATCCCGCGCGGCTGGTCGGCGATGTCGACGAAGATCTTCGGGCAGTTCAGCTCCTCGAGCGTCAGCACCTTCGTCGGAATCGTCCGCATGACCGCCGCGGCGCCGCGCTGCTGCACGAACGCGTTCACGCGGAAGCGCGCGAGGCCCGGGATCGCGAACGAGAAGTCGCACTCCAGGACTTCCTCGTAGGTCTTCCGCTGCGCGTCGTTCATGATGTCGTAGATCATCGAGTGCACGTCCTTGTGCTCGAGCGCCGGCAGGTTGATGCGGCGCACGTCGCCGTGGACGCGGATCATCGGCGGCAGCCCGGCCGAGAGGTGCAGGTCGGAAGCCTTGTTCTTGACGACGAAGGCGAGGAGTTCGGAAATGTCCATATACTTTTCGTCCTGTTCTGGAGCTTGAACGGCCAACCCTTTGGCGCGCCAGCGTTATTAAATCATTATGGACACAATCGAAAAGCGCCTGCAAGCCGTAAAGTCCCGCATCGCAGCGGCCTGCGCGGCGGCCGGACGTGACCCCCGTGACATAGTTCTCGTGGCCGTCGGCAAGACGTTTCCCGCGGACGACCTCCGCGCCGCGCATGCCGCCGGCCAGCGCGACTTCGGGGAGAACCAGGTTCAGGAAGCGCTCGCGAAGATCGAGCGGCTGCGGCTCCTCGGCCTCGTCTGGCATTTCATCGGGCCGGTCCAGAGCAACAAGACGCGGCCGGTGGCCGAGCACTTCGACTGGGTCCACTCGGTCGACCGGTTGAAGGTGGCCGAACGCCTCTCGGCGCAGCGCCCGGAAGCGCTCCCCCCGCTGCAGGCGTGCGTACAGGTCAACGTGAGCGGCGAAGCGTCCAAGAGCGGCGTCCCCCCGGCCGAGGCCCCTGCGCTCGCCCGCGCGGTCGCGAGCCTGCCGCGGCTCCGGCTGCGCGGTCTGATGACCATCCCCGAACCGACCACCGACGTGGCGCTCGCCCGGCGCCGCTTCGAGACCGTACGCGACCTGCGGGCCGAGCTCGTGCGCGGCGGGCTGCCGCTCGACACGCTGTCGATGGGGATGTCCGACGACTTCGAGGCCGCAATCGCCGCCGGCGCGACGATGGTACGGGTCGGCAGCGCGATCTTCGGGCCGCGCCGGAAGGCGGACCGCGCCCCCGTCGAGCGACGCTAAGCGCGGCCGCGCCATGTCGAGCTGTCCGCGGGCGGCCAATCCGCCATAATCGGCGTCCACTGCGACCCCAACCCTTCCGAATGGACATCACCTTCATCGGCGGCGGGAACATGGCGACGGCCCTCGCGGGCGGGCTCGTCGGCAAGGGCTTCGCGGCCCGGGGCATGAAGGTCGTCGAGGTGCTCCCGGAAGCCCGCAAGCGCCTCACGGACTCGCTCGGCGTCGCAACCTTCGAGGCTCCCGCGCAGGCGGCGCCGTACGGCGACGTCGTCGTGCTCGCGGTCAAGCCGCAGCAGATGCGGGAGGCCGCGCGCGCCGTCGCGCCGCACCTCAGGGACGAGCTGGTGCTGTCGATCGCGGCCGGCATCCGGCTCGCGGATCTCGGCCGCTGGCTCGGCGGCTACCCCCGCCTCGCGCGCTGCATGCCGAACACGCCGGCGCTGATCGGCCTCGGGGTGACCGGGCTCTACGCGCGGCCGGAGGTCGCGCCGGCGCAACGGGCACATGCGCAGGCCGTGCTCGAGGCCGTCGGCGAGGTGATCTGGGTCGACGAGGAGGCGCTCCTCGACCCGGTGACCGCGGTCTCGGCGAGCGGGCCGGCGTACGTGTTCTATCTCATCGAGGCGCTCGAGCGGGCGGCGCGCGAAGTCGGATTCGACGCCGCGGCGGCACGGCGGCTCGCGCTCGGCACGTTCCGCGGCGCCGCGGAGCTCGCGGCGCGCTCGCCCGAGTCGCCGGGCACGCTGCGCGAGCGGGTCACGTCCAAGGGCGGCACGACCGAGCGGGCGCTCGCGTCGATGCGCGCCGACAAGGTGGACGAGGCCATCGCGCGCGCGGTGCGCGCCGCCAACGAGCGGGCGCGCGAGCTCGGGGACGAGTTCGGAAAGGATTGAGGCCGTGGGCGGTCAGATCGCGCAGCTCCTGATCAGGACCGCGTTCGATCTCTTCATCTACGTGGTGCTGCTGCGGTTCTGGATGCAGGCGCTGCGCGCGCCGTTCCGCAACCCGGTCGGCCAGTTCGTGATCGCGCTCAGCGACTGGGCGGTGCTGCCGCTGCGGCGCGTCGTGCCGTCGTTCCGCGGCTACGACCTCTCGAGCTTCGCCGTTGCGTGGATCGCGCAGATCCTGAGGGAGATCCTGCTCTACGCGGCTGTGACGGGCGGCCAGTTCGTCGCGCCCGGGCCCGCCGTGCTCGGCCTCTCGCTCGTGGGCCTCCTCCGCGCGAGCCTGTACCTGCTGATCTTCGTCGTGATCGTGCAGGTCGTCATGAGCTGGGTGAGCCGCTATAACCCGCTCGCGCCGGTCTTTGACGCGCTGACGCGGCCGTTCTATAACTTCTTCCGCCGGTTCATTCCGCCGATCGGCGCGGTCGACCTGTCGCCCCTCTTCGTGGTGGTCCTCGCCCAGGTCCTGCTGCTCGTGCTCGACGGCATGCCGCGCGCGCTGCTCACGAGTGGCTGACGCCAGCTCGGTGCGGCCAACGGCCGCGTGCTGGGCGCGGCGGACGGCCGCGGGCTGGGCGCTCGCGCTGCACGTCCAGCCGGGCGCGAAGCGCTCGGCGGCGGCCGGCGTTCACGGCGAACGGCTCAAGCTCCGCATCGCCGCGCCCGCGGTCGATGGGCGCGCGAACGACGCGCTGGTCGCGTTCGTCGCGGAGCGGCTGGGCGTGCCGAGAGCCCGGATCGCGGTCGCGCGCGGCGAGCGCTCGCGCGACAAGCTGTTGGTGATCACCGGGGAATGCGAGCCGTCGCGGCTCGCCGACGCCGGCTGAGGGAACGTTCAGCCGCGTTCGAACCGGACCTCGCCCGCCACCAGGGTCCAGCGCACGACGCCCGGCAGCTCGTAGCCGAGGAACGGCGTGTTCTTGCCCTGGCTGCGCAGCCCCGACGGCGCGACGGTGAAGTAGGTCTCCGGATCGAAGACGCAGACGTCGGCCGGCGCGCCGATGCCGAGATGCCCGGCGTCGATGCCGAGGATGCGCGCGGGCTCGGAGGTCGCCCGTGCGAGGGCTTGCACGAGCGGCAGCCGCACCTCGCGGCTCCACTTCAGGGTAAGCGGCAGCAGGAGCTCGAGCCCGGTTGCGCCCGGCTCGGACTCGCCGAACGGCAGCTGCTTCGCGTCGTCGTCGACCGGCGTGTGGTCGGAGCACACCGCGTCGATCGTCCCATCGGCGAGCCCCGCGCTCAGGGCTTCGCGATCGCGCTGGCTCCGGAACGGCGGTACGACGTGGCAGTGCGAATCGAAGTAGCCGAGGTCGAGCTCCGAGAGATGCAGGTGGTGTGCGCTCACATCGCACGTGACCGGCAGCCCGTCGCGTTTGGCGACGCGGACCATCTCGACCGACTCGCGCGCCGAGAGGCGACACAGGTGCACCCGCGTGCCGGTGACCCGCACGAGCTGCAGGATCGCGCCAAGCGCGATCGTCTCGGCGAACGCCGGGATCCCCGGCAGCCCGAGCCGCGTCGCGACCTCGCCGTCGTGGGCGACCCCGCCGTGCGCGAGATGCGGATCCTGCGGGCGCAGCCAGACGGGCAGGCCGAAGGTCGCGGCGTACTGCAGGGCGCGCCACAGCACCTGCGTGTCGGCGAGCGGCACCTCGGCCTGCGAGAACGCGATGCAGCCGTGGTCGCGCAGCTCCGCCATCTCGGTCAGCCGCTCGCCCCCGAGCTTCGCGGTGAGCGCGCCGACCGGGTAGACGCGCGCGAGGTTCAGGCTGGAGGCGCGCCGCGTGAGCATTTCGACCAGTCCCGGCTCGTCGAGGGGCGGATCGGTGTCGGGCGGGCAGGCGAGGCTGGTTACGCCGCCGGCGACCGCGGCGAGCATCTCCGACTCGAGCGTCGCCTTGTACTCGAGGCCCGGCTCGCGCAGCCGCGCGGCGAGGTCGACGAGGCCAGGCGCCACGACGAGGCCGGTCGCATCGACGACGCGGTCGGGTTCGAAGCCCCGCGGCGCGCTGGCGATGCCCGCGACCCGGCCCTCGGCGATGTAGAGGTCGGCGGGGCGGTCGACGCCGTGCTTCGGATCGACGAGCCGGCCGCCTTTGACGTGAACTCTCGCCGCCATCACGAGCCGCCCAGGATCGACATCACCGCCATCCGCACCGCGATGCCGAACGTGACCTGCGGCAGGATCACCGAGTGCGGACCGTCGGCGACCGCCGAGTCGATCTCGATGCCGCGGTTCATCGGGCCGGGATGCATCACGATGGCATCGGGCTTTGCGAGCGCAAGCTTCTCCGGCGTCAGGCCATAGTACTTGAAGAATTCCTGCGCGGAGGGCAGTAGCGGCCCGCCCATCCGCTCGTTCTGCAGCCGCAGCATCACCACGACGTCGGCGCCGGCGAGGCCCTTGCGCATGTCCGGGAACACGCGCACCCCCAGGCTCTCGACGCCTGCCGGCAGCAGCGTCTGCGGCCCGATCACGCGCACCTCCGGCGTGCCGAGGATGGTGAGGGCGTGGATCAGCGAACGCGCGACCCGCGAGTGCAGGATGTCGCCGACGATCGCCACCGTCAGGCCCGAGAACTCCTTCTTGTAGTGGCGGATCGTGTAGGCGTCGAGCAGCCCCTGCGTCGGGTGGGCGTGGCGGCCGTCGCCGGCGTTGATCACGTGCCGTTCCGGCCCGACGTGCCGCGCGATCATGTGCGGCGCACCGCTCTGCGAGTGGCGCACGACGAACATGTCGGCGTGCATCGCGGCGAGGTTGTCCACGGTGTCGAGCAGCGTCTCGCCCTTCGTCGTCGAGGACGTGCTGACGTTCAGGTTGATCACGTCGGCGGACAGGCGCTTGGCCGCGATCTCGAACGTCGTGCGGGTGCGCGTGGAATTCTCGAAGAAGACGTTGAACACACTCATGCCGCGGAGCAGCGGCACCTTCTTCACTTCGCGCTCGGTCACGCCGAGGAACGACTCCGCGGTGTCGAGGATGTTGACGATGATCTCGCGCGGCAGCCCCTCGAGCGTGAGGAGGTGCGTGAGCTCGCCGTTGGCGTTGAGCTGCGGGTTACGCATCGTCGAGCCGCAGTGAAAGCCCGCCCGCGTCGTTGCGATCGAGGCGCAGCATCTTGCCCTTCGGCACCGCGAGCGTCGCGCCGCAGTACTGCGGACAGATCGGCAGCTGCCGCTCGCCGCGGTCGATGAGCGCCACCAGCGCGATCGACTCCGGCCGGCCATAGTCGAAGAGCTCGTTCATGGCGGCGCGGATCGTCCTGCCGGTATAGAGGACGTCGTCGACGAGCAGCAGCCGGCGATCGCCGACGTCGAACGGGATCTGGCTCGCCTTCACCGACTTGTGGAGGCCCGATTTCCGGTAGTCGTCGCGGTAGAACGAGATGTCGAGCCGCCCGAGCGGAAGCGCGAGGCCGAGCTCGCGATGCAGGCGCTCCGCGAGCCACGCGCCGCCGGTGTGGATGCCGACCATGCCGGTCGCCGGCGTCACCGCCGGCCGGAGCTTCTTCACCAGCTCCGCGCAGAGCGCTTCGGCGTCAGGGAGCGGCATCGCGGTCGAAATGGTCCTGGAGGATCACCTGCGCCGACAGCGGGTGGGCGAGGTCCTTGTGCCTGCGCCCGCCGCGGCCGATCGCGCGCAGACGCGCCTCGGCCTCGGCCGACGAGAGTCGTTCGTCGACGAACGTCACCGACCGGCGGAAGCGGCCCTCGAGCTGGCGCGCGAACCGTTCCACGCGGGGCGCCAACGCGTGCCGCTCGCCGTCCGGTCCGAGCGGCAGGCCGACCACGAATCGCGCCGGGTGCCACTCCGCGACCAGCGCCGCTATCGCGTCGAACCGCGCAGCCGCACTGCGCGCGTCGATCGTGGCGAGCGGATGCGCGACCTTCATCGCGTCCTCACCCACCGCGACGCCGAGGTAACGCTCGCCGAAGTCGAATGCCAGGACGGTTCCCGTCCGCGGAGGAAGGGGGAAGGGAGAAGAGGGAATGGACACCGCGGTCGCTCCCTTCCCCCTTCCCCCTTCTCCCTTCTTTCGCACTTCAAGCATGCCCCGCCTCGTCGGCAAGGGTCGCGTACGACACGCCGAGCAGCTCCATCGCCGCCGGCAACCGCTCCTCGGCCGGCACGTCGAAGATGATCGAATCCTGCGCCGCGACGGTGAGCCAGGCGTTCTGCTGGAGCTCGTGCTCGAGCTGGCCCGCGGCCCAGCCCGAGTAGCCGAGCGCGAGCAGCATCCGCGCGGGGCCGGCGCCGTGCGACACCGCTTCGAGGATGTCGCGCGACGTGGTGAGCCCGAGGCGGTCGAGCACCGGGAGCGTCGAGCTCCACTTGCCGACCGGGGCATGCAGGACGAATCCGCGGTCGGTCTGCACCGGCCCGCCGAAGTAGACCGGCATCTCGGCCAGCCCGCGCGCGCCGGTCTCGAGGTTCAGTCGCTCGAAGAGGGCCGCGAGCGTCATGTCGATCGGGCGGTTGACGACCAGCCCGAGCGCGCCCTGGTCGTTGTGCTCGCAGATGAAGGTGAGCGTCCGGGAGAAGTACGGATCGGCCATATTGGGCATGGCGATCAGGAAGTGATCGGTGAGATCCACCCGCGACACGGACGGAATTGTACTGCGGGGCGCGTGCTAGAGTCTCGCGCCCCGCACGCACCACCGGCAGCATGCCCCCCGTCCGCGACTGCGCGCTGGCGTGGTTTCGCCGCGATCTCCGCGATTACGACCACGCCGCCCTGTACCACGCGTCGAAAGCCCATCGGCGCGTCTACTGCGCGTTCTGCTTCGACACCGAGATCCTCGACGCGCTTCCGGCGCGTGCCGACCGGCGCGTCGAGTTCATCTGGCACGCCGTGAAGGAGCTCGACGCGAGCCTCGCCGGCCGCGGCGGCGGGCTCGCGGTGCTGCACGGCCGGGCGCGCGACGCGATCCCGCGGCTCGCGCGCGAGCTGGGCGTCGCGGCGGTCTTCGCGAACCACGACTACGAGCCGGCCGCGAAGGAACGCGACGCCGAGGTGGCGCGCGCCCTCGCGGCGTCGGGGATCGCGTTCCGCACCTTCAAGGACCAGGTGATCTTCGAGCGGGACGAGGTGCTGACCGGAGCCGGGCGCCCGTTCACCGTCTTCACGCCCTACCAGAACGCGTGGCTGAAGAAGCTCGATCCCTTCTACCTGAAGGCCTACCCGGTGGCGGCGTACGCCGGCCACCTCGCGCCGCCGCCACGACCCGGGGTCCCCCCGCTCGCGTCGATCGGGTTCGAGCCGACGAATCTCGGCGCGCTCGACATCCCGACCGGCATGTCGGGCGCGCAACGGCTCTTCCAGGCCTTCCTCGACCGGATCGGCGCCTACCACGAGCGCCGCAACTTCCCCGCGGTCGAGGGGCCGTCCTGCCTCTCGGTCCACCTGCGCTTCGGCACGATCTCGATCCGCGAGCTCGCCCGCGCGGCGCATTCGCTCGGTGGGCGCGGCGCCGAGTCCTGGCTCTCGGAGCTCGTCTGGCGCGACTTCTACTTCGCGATCCTCGACCATTTCCCGCACGTCGTCGGCCACGCGTTCAAGCGGGAGCTCGACGCGCTCGCCTTCACGAACGACGAATCGAAGTGGCGCGCGTGGTGCGACGGCCGGACCGGGTACCCGCTGGTCGATGCGGCGATGCGGCAGATCAACCAGACCGGCTACATGCACAACCGCCTGCGCATGGTCGCGGCGTCGTTCCTGGTGAAGGATCTGCACGTCGACTGGCGCCGGGGCGAGCGGTACTTCGCCGACCACCTCAACGACTTCGACCTCGCCGCGAACAACGGCGGTTGGCAGTGGGCGGCCTCGACCGGCTGCGACGCGCAGCCCTACTTCCGGATCTTCAACCCGGTGACCCAGTCGGAGAAGTTCGACCCGGAGGGAAAGTTCATCCGCAGGTACGTCCCGGAGCTCGCGCGCGTTCCGGCAAAGTTCGTCCACGCACCGTGGTCGATGCGGTTGCCGGAGCAGGAGGCGTCGGGTTGCGTGATCGGTCGCGACTACCCTGCGCCGGTCGTCGATCACGCCCGGGCACGGGCGATCGCGCTCGAGCTCTACGGGCGAGCCCGTAAGGGCTAGGCACCCCCGCCGCAAGGCGGCTTCGTGCAGCGGGGGCTGCTAGACGTGCGCCGGCTTCTGCACGAAACCGGCGATATGCGCGAGCAGCTCTTCTTCCTGGTACGGCTTGCCGAGGTAGACGTTGACGCCGATCTCCTTCGCGTACGCACGGTGCTTGTCCGCCGTGCGCGAGGTGATCATGATGATCGGAACGTGCTTCAGCCGGGAGTCGGCGCGCACGTTGCGCGAGAGGTCGAAGCCGTCCATCCGCGGCATCTCGATGTCGACCAGCATCACGTCCGGCACCGTCTCCTGCAGCTGCTCCATCGCGTCGACGCCGTCCTTCGCGGTCGCCACGTTGTAGCCCTCGCGTGCGAGGAGACGCCCGGTGATCTTGCGCACCGTCAGCGAGTCGTCGACGATCATCACCGTCGGCACGACCGGCGCGGCGGGCGCCGACGCCTCGGGCGCTGCAGCCTCGCCCACGGTCGTCCGCGCCTGGGCCACCTGCTCGCGGCCGGCGAGGATGACCGGGTTGATGATCAGCACGATCTCGCCGGTGCCGAGCACGGTCGCTCCGGTGATGCCGGCCACGCGCGCGAGCAGCGGCCCGGTGTTCTTGACCACGATTTCCTGGCTGCCGATGACTTCGTCGAGCTGGATCGCGGCCATGGTCGGGCCGGTCCGCACGAACATGACCGGCGTCACCCGCCGCGTCTCGGCCTGGAATTCGCTGTCGCCGAGCAGCCGCGGCAGATAGCGGAACGGATAGCGGCGGTTCTGCCACTGCGCCTCGCCGGCGGTATGGAAGGCCGCGAGCTCGTCCGCCTTCACCTGACGCACCTGCTCGACCATCACCGCGGGGATCGCGAAGGTGACGCCACCCGCGCGCACCATCACCGCCTGCGTCACGGCGAGCGTGAGCGGCAGGTAGATCGTGAACTTCGTCCCGCGCCCGGTTTCGCTCGTGAGCTCGACGCGGCCGCCGAGGGCCGCGATCTCGCTCTTCACCACGTCCATGCCGACGCCGCGGCCGGCGAGCTGGGTGACCTCGGACGCCGTCGAAAAGCCGGGGTGGAAGATGAACTCGGCGACCTCGGCGTCCGAAGGCGAGTCCTCGGCCTTGAGGAGCCCCTGGGAGACGGCCTTCGCGCGGATGCGCTCGTAGTTGAGGCCGGCGCCGTCGTCGGTCACGGCGAGCACGATCTCGTTGCCTTCCTGGCGCACCTCGATCTTGATCTCGCCGAGGTCGGGCTTGCCCTTCGCCAGGCGCTCGGCGCTCGGCTCGACGCCGTGGGCGACGGAGTTGCGCAGCATGTGCTCGAACGGCGCGGTGATGCGCTCGAGCACCGAGCGGTCGACCTCGACCTGGCCGCCCTTGATGTCGAGCACCGCACGCTTGTCGGTCTCCTTCGCCGCCTGCCGCACGATCCGGAACAGGCGCTCCGAGATGCTCGCGAACGGCACCATGCGGATGCGCATCAGGTTCGCCTGCAGCCCGCGGGTGAGCCGGGCCTGCGCCGACAGCGCGATCTCGCTCTCGCCGAGCGCCTTCAGCAGGTTCTGCTGGACGGTCGAGACGTCGTTCACGCTCTCGGCCATCATCCGCGTGATCTCCTGGAAGCGGGTGAAGCGGTCGAACTCGAGCGGGTCGAACGTCTTGTCCTGCTCCTGCGCCAGCGCGACGCGCGACTGCATCTGGCCTTCGGCCTGGATCTCGATCTCGCGCAGCTGCGCGCGCAGGCGGTTCACGTTCTCGGTCAGGTCGAAGAGCGCGCTCTTGATCCCGCGCATGTCGCCCTCGATCCGGCTGCGCGCGATCGACACCTCGCCCGCCTCGTTCACCAGGCGGTCGATCAGGTCGGCGCGGACGCGCAGCATCGCGCGGGTCGCGCGGCCGGCATCCGCTCGGCGGCCTTCGGGGCTGCCGGCATCGCGGCAGGCCGCGGCTCGGCGGAGGTCACCGCGGGCGTCGTGGCAGCTGCCGACTGCGTCACGGCGGGCACCGGCTGCGCCGCGGCAAGTGCCGGTGGCGCCGCCACCGCTGCGGGCTTCTCGGGCTCGAGCGGCGGCGCCCCGGCCGCCTGCGGGTTGACCAGCCGGTCGTAGAGGAACCCCGTCCGGTCGAAGGAGACTTCGAGCTCGTCGAACAGGCTGGATGGCAGCTGCTTCACGGTGAGCGCGTTCTCTACACGGCTCTCCATGTGGTGCGTCAGCTCGCCGAGCGCCATCGCGCCGCACATCCGGGCCGAGCCCTTCAGCGTGTGGAGCGTGCGCAGGAGGGCGTTGCCCGCGGCGGCATTGTCGGGGTTCGCGCGCCAGTCGCGCAGGGCTTGGCCGGCCGCCGGGACGAGCTCCTGCGCCTCCTCGAGAAAGATCGGCAGCAGCTCCGGGTCGATGTCGTCGTCGAGGCGGCGGGTACGGCGCTCGACCGGGATCTCCTCGACCTCGACCGCGGGGGCTTCCGCCGGCACGGCCGGGGCCCGCGCCTCTTCCTGCTGGTGCGCCGGGAAGGCGACGACGTTGCTCGGCGCGGCCGACTCGGGCGCCGGCGCGGGCTCGAGGCGCCGGAGCGAACGTGACGAGCAGCGAGTTCGATGATCGCCGGCTCGCCGATCGGCGAGGCGCTCGGCGACGCGGCGCCACCGAGGATCGGCATGACCTGCGAGAAATCGAGCGACGGGGGCTCGTCCTCCAGCGGCTCAGCCGTCGGGGCCGGCGTGGCGCCGGGGCCACCGGTCGGCAAGGCGAAGTCCAGGTCGCCGAGATCGATTCCGGGCGGGGCCTCGGCCCCCGGCGCGGGGGCAACCGTGTCGGCTTCCGGCAGCGAGAAGTCGAGCGAATCAGCTAACAGCGGGGGCGATGTAACCGGCGCGGCAGGTGCGGCCGGAGCCGCCCCAGGAGCTGCACGGTTCAGCCGCGCGATGAGGTCGCCCGCCGGCTGCGGGAGCGTGCGCGCTTCGGCTGCGGCCAGCATGACGCCGAGCGCATCGATCGACGCGCCGATCAGCGAGTACGCGTTCGCGTCGGCCGGCTTGCCGACGAAGCGCTCGAGCATCGCCTCGAGGCCGTGCGCGAGCTCGCGCATCGCGGTGAAACGCACCGTGCCGGCGATGCCGGCAAGGGTGTGCGCGGACCGCTCGAAGTCTTCGGTGACCAGCTCGCCCTCGGCGAGATTCGTCTGCCCGGCACCGAGCTGCGCGAGGTGGGTCCGGGTTTCCTCGAGGAAGATCGTGTAAAGCGCCGGCGAGAGCACGAGACCGCCGACGGTGATCGTCTCTTCTTCTTCCGCCGGCGCGGCCGGTTCGGGCGCGGCGGGGGCGATCTCGATCGGCGCTGCCGGCGCCGATACCGTCTCGGGCGCGCTCGCCGGGGCGATGGCCGTGATGTCGATCGCCGGGAACTCGATCGCCGGCGGGACCGCGGCCGGCACGACCGGCGCAGACGTGGCGGGGACAGGCGCGGCAGTTACCGGTGCCGCGGGCTCCGGGGCCGCGGGTGCGGGGGTGGCCGGCGCGGGCGCCGCCATCTCCAGGGTCACCTCGCCGAGCGCCTCTCCGGCTTTCACCTGCTGCGCGATCGCGACGATCTGCGACTCATCGGGGCTCGCACCGCCGGCCTTCAGGCTCGTGACGGCACCGTCGAAGAACTGCCGCGCGGTGGCGACCAGCGTGAAGAGATCGGGCGTCGCGGCGCGCTCTTCCTCGAGCCAGCGGTTCATCACCTGCTCGACCGCCCACGCCGCCTCGCCGAGGCGGGTGAGGCCGACCATGCGGCCACTGCCCTTCAGCGTGTGGAACCCGCGCCGGATGGTGCGCAGGACCTCCACGTTCTGCGGCACCTCGCGCGCCTGCTGGAGGCTCTCCGCGATCGTGGCCAGCACCTCGCCGGCTTCCTCGAGATACACGGCGAGCAGCTCCGCGTCGATCGTCTCGTCGCTCGCCGCCATGAGCTTCTGCGTCTGCGCCGAGGGCGCCGCCGCCGCGGGCGCCGGCTGCATCTGGGTGAGGACCTGCGAAACCTGCGGATCGAACGGCTTGGCGTCGCTCGTCTCGAGCAGCTTCAGGATGTCGGCCGCCTGCGCCTCGGTCCTCGCGTCCGCGACCAGGCCGGCGTCCTTCTGCAGCGCCGCGGCCTTCGCCTTGAGCTCCGCCTTGACCTTGGCGTCCGTCGGGCGCTTCGTCCATTCTTCGACGAGCGCCGAGAGCGCCTTCTTCCCCTGCTCGAGCTCGGCCTCGACCGTCGCCGCGGGCGCGGCCTCGGCCTCCGCCTCCTCGAGCGCCTCGGCCTTCCTGGCCGAGATCGGCTTCATGAACTGGTCGAAGTCGGCCTTGCCGTGCTGGAGCGCATCGACGTAGAAGCCGAGGCCGGACAGCGTCCCCGCCACGCGTTCGAAATCGCCCTGCGCCGCGGTGTAGTCGCCCTTGGAGAAGCGCTGGATCTCGACCGCGCAGGTCGACAGCGCTGCCGCCGCGCGGTCCTCGTTGAGGATCGTGAGCGCGCCGAGCACCTGGCGGATCGGCTTGTCGAGGGTCGCCAGGTCCGAGCGCTTCGAGGCGTCGCGGAAGAACGAGTCAAGCGCCTGCTCGATCGCCCGCAGGCTCGCCTGGATCTCGGACACGACCTGCGCCATCAGCAGGCGCTCCTGCGCGCGGCGCGACATCTCGTCGAGCACCGGTACCGGCGCGGCTTCCTGCAGCGTCTCGCCCTTCACGATCGCCTGCAGCCGCTGGTGCATCAGCCCCGCCTGCTGCGCGAACTCGTCGCCGAGGTTGGCGAAGTTCTCGACCGCGTTCTCGATCAGGAGCATCGCCGTCGCGACCTCCATGGCGACGTTGTCGCTCGCCTTCTCGGTCGCGTCGCCGATCCAGCCGGTGATCGCGACGATGTCGTGCGCAAGCAGCACCAGGTTCTGCTGCTTCAGCTCCGCCGCGCGCGCGCGCATCTGCGTCGCGAGGTCGCGGAAGTTGGCAAGGCTCGGCTGGTGGCCGGAGGCGACCTTGTTCCAGGCAGTCTTCGCGTTGCCGACAAGCTCCCGCAGCGCCCGCAGGCTCGGGTTCTGCGGGGCGCCCTCGCCCTTCAGCTCGAACGTGGCGGGCACGGTGCCGGCGAGCCGGAACACCTCCTGCACGTTGCGCACGTGCTCCGTGGCCGGGCGCGCACGCGCAACGGCAAACAGCGCCTCGCGCATCAACCGCTCCGCGACCGTCGCCGAACCTTCCATCAGCCGCTTGAGCTGCTGCTCGACGCGGTTGGAGAGCCGCGTGATCAGCGGCGCGTCGGCGATCGCCTTGGCGAAGAGCGCGTCGAAGAAGCCGAGCGCGACCCACCAGAACGTGCGGCTCGCGGGATTGGTCTGTGCGGCTTCGACCGCCGCGACCGCCGCGCGCATGTCCTCGACGCCGCTCGCGTCCTTCTTGATCAGCTTCAGGAGCCCGCGCTGGTAGCGGCCGCGCTGGTCGCGGTAGTACGCGGCCGAGTCGGCCGCGGCGAGGTCGACCGGCGGCTTCTCGCGCCGCGGCGGGCGCTGCAGGAGGTCCGGGTAGTAGAGATCGACCGGGTCGGCACCGTCGCGACCGCGCGCCTTCAGAACCTCGCCGTAGACGGCGAAGAGCCGGAGCGGCTGGTTCGGTTCGCCGCCGAGCAGCTGGTCGAGGTAGGACGTGATACCGCCGAACGCGCGCTCGGCGGCGGCGAGCTGGTCGGGCTTCGGCGCGCCGTCCGCCTTGGCGATGTCGCCGAGGAGGCCATCGAGCTCCTCCGAGAGGCGCGTCACGCCGTCGAGGCCCACGATCTGGAGCGCGCCGTGCGCCTGGTGAAAGTGGGTCTGGGAAAACTTGATCTGCTTCGAATCGCCCGGATTCGCGGCGTACGCCCGCAGGCTCGCCAGCGATTTCTCGAGCGCCTGGTCGATCTCGCTCTTGACCCAGGTGAGTGGGCCGAGGTCGAAGTCGGCGGCCGTGCTCATCGATCTCCCCCCGCGCGGTGTTGTGGTTATCGAAAAACTCGCCCGCGCTTAAGCGATCTTGAAGTTCGCCACCGACCCCTTGAGTTCCTGCGCCAGCTTCGCGATCTGGCCGACCGAGACCGCGGTCTGCTTGGTGCCTTCCGTGGTCTGCTTGGTGACCGACAGGATGTCCTGCATCGTCGTTGCCACGTGGCCGGCGGCCTGCGCCTGCGCCTGTGCGGTGACCGAGATCTCTTCAATCAGCTGCGCGAGGCGGCGCGAGACCTCGCCGATCTCCGACAGCGCCTGGCCGGCGGCGTCGGAGAGTTTCGCTCCCTCGACCACGCCGACGGTGCTCTTCTCCATGGCGGCCACCGCGTCGTGGGTGTCCGTCTGAATCGTCTTCACGATCGCGGCGATCTGCTTCGTCGCCTCGGCCGAACGTTCCGCGAGACGCTGCACCTCTTCCGCCACCACCGTGAAGCCGCGGCCCGCTTCGCCCGCGCTCGCCGCCTGGATCGCCGCGTTCAGCGCCAGCACGTTCGTCTGCTCGGTAATGTCGGAGATCAGCTCCACGATCTCGCCGATCTCCTGCGAGGATTCGCCGAGGCGCTTGATCCGCTTCGAGGTCTCCTGGATCTGCTCGCGGATCTCGCCCATGCCGGTGATCGAGTTCGACACCGCCTCCTGGCCTTTCTGCGCGGCCGACAGCGACTGGCGTGCGACGCTCACCGACTTCGACGCGCTCGCCGACACCTCGTTAATCGCGCGCGCCATCTTCAGGACGGACGCGCCCGCCTCCTGAATCTCCTTCGACTGCCGCTCGGCGGCCTGCAGCAGCTTCACCGAGGTCGCCTGCGCGGACTCGGTGGCGCTCGTCACCTGCGCCGCGGCGCTGTTGATCCGGCCGACCAGCACGCGCAGCTCCTCGATCGTGTAGTTCACCGAGTCCGCGATCGCGCCGGTGATGTCCTCGGTTACCGTGGCCTGCACCGTGAGGTCACCGTCGGCGAGACTGCCCATCTCGTTCATGAGCCGGAGAATGGCCTCCTGGTTCGCCTTGTTCTGCGCCTCGGCCTCGCTGCGGAGGCGTTCCGCTTCTTCCCGGAGCCGCACCTGCTCGGAGGTGCGTCGCTCGGTTTCGTCGCGGTAGGCCTTGGCCATCAGGAGCACGAGCAGGATCGCCAGGACCGAGGCGATCCCCATCGCGATGTAGTTCCAGCGCGTGCTCGTGAGCTCGCCCTCGTACGCGGCCGCCAGGTCGTCGCTCGTGGTGAGCAGCGCCTCGGAATCGGTGACGATGCTGCGGCCCGCCGCTTTCGCGTTCACCAGCGGCTGCAGGCTGCCGAGGATCGAATTCACGGCCTGGCGATACTCGCCGTAGGCGGCGTCGAGCTCCTTCAGCTTCTCGACCGTCTCGGGGTCGCGAGTGGCGGCGACGCGCAGGCTGTCGCTCCCCTTGCTCAGCCCCTGCAGGATGTCGCGGAAGGTGTTCGAGTCCTTGCCGAGGAGGAAGGTCACCTCCGGGTCGATGACGTCGGAAGCGAGCAGCGCGTTGGCGTTCTTCGCCATCCGCTGGGTCAGCATGACGAGCTGGCCGGAGAGCGAGATCTCGCGCGAGCCGGACTGGTTCTGGAGCTTGAGGGCGGAGACCTGCTCGGCGAGGTCGAGGAGCACCGGGTTGTTGTTGTTGATCCCCTTCACCGCGTTGCCGAGCTGCACCAGGCTCTTCTGCTGCCCGAGCACGAGGCCGACGTTCTTGTCCATCTTCTGCCAGAGCTGGGCGACCTTCTCGAGCGCGGGCTTCACGCTTTCCGAGCTTGCCGGCACCTCGATGCCGCCGATCGAGCCGCCGTTCGTGAGCGCGTCGACCAGGCCGGCGAACTCGTCGCGCGACTTCTTCAGCCGCGCGAACGCGTCGCCGCTGCCCTGGAGGCCCTGCTGCGACTCCTTCGCCATCCGCTGCGACAGCATCCGCATCTGGCCAGCCGCGTTGATGTACGCGGTGCCGTTGACCGTGGTGCGGATCGCGAGGAGGCCCACCGCCGCGATCACGAACACGAGGAACGCGAGCGCGATTATGAGCGCCTGCATCCGGGTCCGGAACGACTTGCCGCCGAGGAGCGGCGAGGCCTTCCTGCCCGCGTCGAAGGTGGTGGTCGCCGCGCCGGCGCCCTTCTTCGCCGGCCGATCTTTCGGCGCTGGCTTCGCGTCGGCCTTGCCCTTGCCGAGACCGATGTTCAACGCCTTGAGATTCATTGCCATAGCTGCCCCCAACCTCGTGTATTAGTCGCCGGGATCTTAGAGTCCGGCTTGCAGAAAATCGCCGTTGTAGACGAGCTCGTTCATGCCGAGCTCGCGCCAGAGCTGTCCGTCCTTGTCCTTGAAGCGCCCGCGCTCCCACGCGCGCTCCCCGGTCGTCGACTCCGCCTCGAACTGCTGCAGGTTCCGCAGTCCCAGCATGCGGTTCACCAGCAGCGCGGTGGCCATGTTGTAGCGCTCCGCCACGAGCAGCAGGCGGGCGTCCGGTGTCACCGTGGTCGGCTCGCCGCCCTGGTAGGCGGCGAGGTCGATGACGCTGAACAGGTTCCCGCGGATGTTGGCCAGCCCGCGGAACCAGGCCCGAGTGAGCGGCACGTTCGCCACCGCCGGGACCGGGATCACCTCGCCCGCCTCCTCAAGCTTCACCAGCCACAGCTCGGTGCCGACCTGCACGCCGAGCCGCGCCGACGGCGCGTCGGCCGCGGCCGCCTCGTTCAGCCGGCGGACGAGGTCCTGCTGGAATTCGCGCAGGCTGATCCGGCGTGCCATTCGGTGGGACGCGTACCGTTCAGTTCGCGGCGCTGAGCTGCGCGATCTTCGCGAGCAGCGCCTGCGGGTCCACCGGCTTGACCAGGTAGTCGTTCGCCCCCTGGCGCATGCCCCAGATCTTGTCGGTGTCGGCGCCCTTGCTCGTGCACATGATCACCGGGATGTGCTTGGTGGCGTCGTCCCGCGTAATCTGGCGCGTCGCCTGGTAGCCGTTCAGGCCCGGCATCACCACGTCCATCAGGATGAGGTCGGGCAGCTCGCTCTTCGCCTTCGTGATCGCGTCCTCGCCGTTCTCGGCGGTCACGACCTGGAAGCCCTTCCCCTTCAGGGTCTCGATCATGTACTGGCGATCGGTGGGCGAATCGTCAACGACCAGGATCTTCTTGACTGGCATAGTGGTTCCCCTGCTATTGCACGCGGTTCAGCGCGTGCGCGCCGACCGTCTTGAGGAGGCTGTCCTTGGTGAAGGGCTTGGTCAGGTACTCGTCGGACCCGACCATGCGCCCGCGGGCGCGGTCGAACAGACCGTCCTTCGACGACAGCATGATGACCGGCGTCCCCGCGAAGCGGGCGTTCTTCTTGATCAGGGCGCAGGTCTGGTAGCCATCCAGCCGCGGCATCATGATGTCGCAGAAGATGATGTCGGGCTGGTGGTCGGTGATCTTGGATAGCGCGTCGAACCCGTCCTCGGCGAGGATCACCTGGCAGCCGGCTTGGGCCAGAAAGATCTCGGCGCTGCGGCGGATGGTGTTCGAGTCGTCGATCACCATCACCTTTATACCGGCGAGGGCTGCGGTCTCGCTCAACGTTTGGGTCCCCTTCGTCCGGACCCCGGGCAGGAAGAGATGGGCGGCGACGGACGGCCGCCGGCGCCAGGGCCAGGCGGCCATTCTATGCCCGTCCCGCGCGCGGAGGCTATGAGGAAATCATGGCTTCGGCCAATTATTTAACGCGGTTTCTGAAGTGTGGAAAACCGCCAAAAACCCTGTCCGGATCGGCCACTCGAGCGGGTGGGAACCGCGAATCGGGCGCGCGCGCCGTGGAGAGATTCAAGCGCGGGCCACCGCCCGCGCTTAGATTTCCACCATCTCAAAGTCGTCCTTGCGGGCGCCGCACTCCGGGCAGGTCCAGTTGATCGGCACGTCTTCCCAGCGCGTGCCCGGGGCGATGCCCTCGTCGGGGAGTCCGGCCGCCTCGTCGTAGATGAAGCCGCAGATCAGGCACATCCAGGTCTTCGAGGTCTGCGCGGTTTCCGCCATGGAAAGAGGGGGTTGGGAGGGGGTTTGAGCTAGAATGGCCGGGCGATCTTACCGTGCGGGTGACGCTGTTGCCAGCACGTTCCCGTTACCGCCCCCGCGACGTGCCGCGCTCCCGATCTCTGCCACCCATCGTGCTCGCGTTCGCCGGCTCCGACCCGAGCGGCGGCGCCGGGTTGCAGGCCGACCTGCTGACCCTCGCGGCGATGGGTTGTCATCCGCTCTCGGTCGTCACCGCGATAACCGTGCAGGACACGGCCGGTGTCGTTGGCGTGCATCCGGTCGCCGCCGACTGGGTTGCCGAGCAGGCACGGGTCGTCCTGGCGGACATGCGGGTCAGCGCGTTCAAGATCGGCGTGGTGACGACGCGCGAGAACGCGTCGGCAATCGCCGCCGTCATCGACGAACACCCGGCAATCCCGGTAGTGCTCGACCCGGTGCTCGCGTCGGGTCGCGGTGACCCGCTCGGGACCGGCGACGTGGCGGCCGCCTTGGTCGAGGTCCTCGTTCCGCGCGCCACGGTCGTGACCCCGAACAGCCTCGAGGCGCGCCGTCTCGCGGCGGGGCCGGGCGAGCGCACGGATGCGCTCTCCCTCGAGCGCTGCGCCGAGCGGCTCACGGCGCGCGGCGCGAAGTTCGTGCTCGTGACCGGCACACACGAGCCCACGCGCGAGGTCGTCAACGCGCTCTACGACGCGCGGGGCCTGGTCCGCAGCGACCGCTGGGAGCGGCTCCCCGGGGAGTACCACGGCTCGGGGTGCACGCTCGCCGCCGCGATCGCCGCGGGACTAGCGTACGGGCTCGCGATGCCGGAAGCGGTGCAAGCGGCGCAAAGCTTCACCTGGCAAACGCTCGCCGATGCCTTCCGACCGGGCGCCGGCCAGGCAATCCCCGACCGGCTGTTCCAGTTGCGCGTGGCGGCTGCCACCAGCGTCGACGAGTAATGGCGACCTTCCCCGCCGGGCTGTATGCGCTGACGCCCGACGAGCCGGACACCGCCGCGCTCGTCGCCAAGGTGCGCGCCGCAATCGCCGGCGGGGCGGCGGCCGTCCAGTACCGCAACAAGCCGGCGCAGCCCGCGCTACGCGCCGAGCAGGCGCGCGCGCTCGCTGCGATCTGCCGCGCCGCCGATGTCCCGCTCATGGTGAACGATGACGTCGCCCTCGCGCTCGAGATCGACGCCGCCGGCGTCCACCTCGGGCGGGGCGACGGTGACCTCGCGGCCGCGCGCCGGCGCCTCGGGCCGGCCCGGCTGCTGGGTGCGTCGTGCTACGACCGCTTCGAGCTCGCGGAGCGTGCCGTGGCTGCCGGCGCCGACCACGTCGCCTTCGGGTCGATGTTCGCCTCGCCGACCAAACCCGCCGCAGTGCGGGCCTCGCTCACACTGCTCGGCGCGGCGCGCCGGCTCGGCGTCCCGGTCATCGCGATCGGCGGGATCACGCTCGAGAACGCGCCGCTCGCGCTCGCCGCCGGTGCCGACGCGATTGCAGTCATCACCGCGCTGTTCGACGCCGGCGACGTCGCCGCGCGGGCGCGCGCATTCACCGATCTCTTTGCGCGAAAGGCCGCCGCATGACCCGCAACGACGAGCTGTTCGAGCAGGCGCAGAAGCATATCCCCGGCGGCGTGAATTCGCCGGTGCGCGCGTTCCGTGCCGTCGGCGGGACGCCGCGGTTCTTCGCGCGCGGCGAGGGCGCGTATTTCTGGGACGCCGACGGGAAGCGCTACATCGACTACGTCGGCTCCTGGGGACCGCTCATCCTCGGCCACGCCCACCCGAAGGTCGTCGAGGCGGTGCGCGAGACGGCGCTGAAGGGGCTCTCGTTCGGCGCCCCGACCGAGCTCGAGGTCGAGCTCGCCGAGCTGCTCTGCAACGCGCTGCCGAGCATGGCGCTCGTGCGGCTCGTGTCCTCGGGCACCGAGGCGACGATGACCGCGCTGCGGCTCGCGCGCGGCTTCACCGGCCGCCCCCGCATCGTGAAGTTCGAGGGCTGCTACCACGGCCACGCCGACTCGCTACTCGTGAAGGCGGGGTCGGGCGCGCTGACGCTCGGCAATCCGAGCTCGGCGGGCGTGCACGCCGGAGACCGCGGGCCACACGACCGGTGCTCGCGTTCAACGACGTGCAGCAGCTCGAGGACGCGTTCCGCAGGCAGGGCGACGAGATCGCAGCGGTGATCGTGGAGCCGGTGGCGGGCAACATGAACCTCGTGCCCGGGTCGCGCGAGTTCCTGCAGGCGATGCGCGCGCTCTGCACGCAAGCACGGCGCGGTGCTCGTCTTCGACGAGGTGATGACCGGCTTTCGCGTGGGCCCGCGCGGCGCGCAGGGGCTCTACGGCATCACGCCCGACCTGACGACGCTCGGCAAGGTGATCGGCGGCGGCATGCCGGTCGGCGCGTTCGGCGGGCGGCGCGACATCATGGAGAAGATCGCGCCGCTGGGGCCGGTGTATCAGGCCGGGACGCTCTCCGGCAACCCGGTCGCCGTGGCGGCCGGCCTCGCGACGCTGAAGCTCGTCCTCGAGCCCGGCTTCTTCGACCGGCTCGACCGCGCGCACCGCCGCACTGGTGGAAGGCCTGAACGGCGTGGCGAAGCGGCGTGGCGTCGCGTTCTCGGCGGCGCACGTCGGCGGCATGTTCGGCGTCTTCTTCCGCGCGGCGCCCCCGGCGTCGTACGCCGAGGTCATGCAGTCGGACAAGGACGCGTTCAACCGCTTCTTCCACGAAATGCTCGAGCGCCGGCGTGTATCTCGCGCCGTCGGCCTACGAAGCGGGGTTCGTGTCGTCGGCGCACGGCGAGGCGGAGATCGCCGCCACCGTGCAGGCGGCGGACCGCGCGCTCGGGAAGGTCGCATGACGCATCCCGCGACCGTCCCGGTCAAGCGGCTGTCGGGCGCCGATCGGCCGGCGCTCCTCGCGCACTTCGTGCAGCTCGACGAGGAGGATCGGCGGCTCCGCTTCGGCATCGGCGCGCGGCGACGACTCCCTTCGCGAGTACGTCGATTCGCTCGACTTCGATCGCGACGCGGTGTTCGGGGTGTTCGACGACGAACCTCGCGCTCGCCGCCGTCGCCCATGTCGCGATCTCCCCGGAGTCCGCGGAGCTCGGCGTGAGCGTGCTGCCGGCGGCACGCAAGCGCGGCATCGGGACCGCGCTCTTCGAGCGCGCGAATCTGTTCGCCCGCACCCACTACATCCGGACGATGTTCACGCATTGCCTGACCGAGAATCGCTCGATGATGCGGCTCGCGCGCAAGGCCGGCATGGTCATCGTGACCGAAGCGGGCGAGGCGGACGCCCGCCTCGAGCTGCGGCCGGCGGGAATGACGACCATCACGCGCGAGATGATGGCCGACCGGGTGGCGCTGCTCGACTACGCGATGAAGGCACAGCTCACGGCTGCGCGGCGCCTCGCCGCGAGCCTGCGCGGCGAGCCGCGGCGGACTAGCTCCTCCTCGCCGTCGCGATCACTTCTTCAGCGCGTCGCGGATCTCGCGCAGCAGCTTCACGTCCTCCGGCGGCTCGGCCGGCGCGGCCGGGGTGTCCTTCTTCAGCTTGTTGATCCACTTCACCATCATGAAGATGATCCAGGCGAGGATCAGGAAGTACAGGACGATGGTGATGAAGTTCCCGTACGCGAACACCGGTACGCCGGCCTTCTTCACGGCTTCCAGGTTGGCCGCGGTGCCGGGCGGGACGTCCTTCAGGGCGATGTAGTAGCTCGAGAAGTCGAGCCCGCCGGTGACCCGGCCGACGATCGGCATGATCAGGTCGTTCACGACCGAGTCGACGATCTTGCCGAACGCGGCGCCGATGATGACGCCCACCGCGAGATCCATCACGTTGCCCTTGACCGCGAACTCCTTGAACTCCTGCAGCATGGACATGGCCTTGTCCCCCTTCGTTTCTAATTGGTGCTGCCGAGTGTAGCTTCGGTCGGCAGAGCGCGTGAACCGCGGCGGGCGCCGCGGCCGGCCCGTCACAGCAGGAACAGCGTCGCCAGTCCGAGGAAGATGAAGAAGCCGCCCGAGTCGGTGCAGGCGGTGATCATCACCGACGAGCCGAGCGCGGGGTCGCGGCCGAGCTTCGCCATCGTGGTCGGGATCACCACGCCCATGACCGCGGCGAGCATCAGGTTGAGCGTCATCGCGAGCGTCATCACCAGGCCGAGCTTCACATTGCCGTAGAGCGCCCACGCGATGACGCCCAGGATCCCGCCCCAGACCACCCCGTTCGCAAGCGCGACACCGATCTCCTTGGCGAAGAGCTTCTTCGCCTGCTCGATCTGGATCTGGCCGAGCGCGAGCGCACGCACGATCATCGTGATCGTCTGATTGCCGGAGTTGCCGCCGATGCCGGCAACGATCGGCATCAGCGCGGCGAGCGCGACCAGCTTCTCGATCGAGCCCTCGAACGCGCCGATCACCCGCGACGCGATGAAAGCGGTCACGAGGTTGATCGCGAGCCACGCCCAGCGGTTCTTGACCGACTCCCACACCGGCGCGAACACGTCCTCGGTCTCGCGCAGGCCGCCCGCGGCGAGCGCCTCGCTCTCGCTCTTCGCGCGGATGAAATCGACCACGGCATCGACGGTCACTCGCCCCACGAGCTTGCCCGCCTGGTCGATGACTGCCGCCGATACGAGATCGTACCGCTCGAACGCCTGCGCCGCGTCCTGCGCCTTGTCGTCGGGATAGAGCGTGACGAAGTCCTTCAGCATCACGTCGGCGACCGGCTTCTCGAGATCGGTCACCACGAGCTTCGCGATCGGCAGCACGCCCTTGAGGCGCTGCTCCCGATCGGCGACGAAGAGCTGGTCGGTGTGGTCGGGCAGCTCGTCGAACCGGCGGAGGTAGCGCGTGACCGCCTCGAGCGTGACGTCCTCGCGGATCGAGACCACGTCGAAGTCCATGAGCGCGCCGACCGCGTCCTCCGGGTAGGACATCGCGGACCGGAGCTGCTCGCGCTCGGCCACCGGCAGCGACTGGAAGACGTCCTGGATGACCTCGTCGGGGAGGTCGGGCGCGAGCTCGGCGATCTCGTCGGTGTCGAGCGTCTCGACCGCCGCGACCAGCTCCTCGGAGTCCATGGTGCGGATGAGCGACTCGCGCACCGGCTCGGAGAGCTCGAGCAGGATCTCGCCGTCGCGCTCCGCCTTGACGAGGTCCCAGACGACCAGGCGCTCGTTGATCGGCAGCGCCTCGAGGATGTAGGCGATGTCGGCGGCGTGCATCTGGTCGAGCTTCGTGCGCAGCTCCGCGAGGTGCTGCCGGTGCACGAGGGTCTCGACCAGCTCGTGCTTCGGCATCTCCTGGCGCTCGACCAGGCTCTCGACGATGCGATGGCGGCGCAGCCGCTCCTGCACGTCGTGCAGGTCCTGCTGCAGGTCCTCCAGCTCCTTCCGCTCGATCGTCTCGGGCATGCCGGTAGGATAGCGTCGGCCCATGTGATTGCGAAGACCGATGAACGCCGCCACGCCAACTTCGCGCACCGCCGCCGCGCCGCTCCTCGCGCCCGGCGTGCGCCCGCGCGAGGTCGTGGCGTGGGCGATGTACGACTTCGCGAACTCCGGCTACACGACGGTCGTCATCACCGCAGTCTTCAACGCCTACTTCGTGGCGGTGGTGGCGGGCGACGCCCCCTGGGCGACGCTCGCGTGGACCGGGACGCTCGCGGTCTCTTACGCGGCGGTCATGATCACCGGGCCGCTGATCGGCGCGTACGCCGATCAGCGGGCGGCCAAGCGGCAGCTCCTGGTGGCGACCACGCTCGGCTGCGTCGCCTTCACCGCGGCGCTCGCGCTCGCGGCGCCGGGCAGCCTCGTGCTCGCGTGCGTGCTGGTCGCGCTGTCCAACTTCTTCTTCAGTACGGGCGAGAACCTGATCGCGGCCTTCCTGCCGGAGCTCGCCCGCGGCAAGGCGCTCGGCAAGGTGTCGGGGTGGGGCTGGGGGCTCGGCTACGTCGGCGGCCTCGTCTCGCTCGGGGCGAGCCTCGCGTACGTCACCGCCGCGCAGGCCCGCGGCGAGACCTCGGCCGCGTTCGTGCCGGTGACGATGCTGATCACCGCTGCGATCTTTCTCGCCGCCAGCCTGCCGACGCTTCTGTGGCTGAAGGAGCGCGCGGTTCCTCAGGATGTGCCGGGTGAGGGGTTCGTGCGCGCCGCGCTGGCGCGGGTCTGGGACACCGCCAGGCACGCAGCGACCTTCACCGACCTCGCCCGGTTCCTCGCGTGTCTCGTCTGCTACCAGGCGGGGGTCCAGGCGGTCGTCGCGCTCGCGGCGATCTACGCCCAGCAGGCGATGGGGTTCACGACCAAGGACACCATCACGCTCATCCTCGCGGTGAACGTGACGGCCGCGCTCGGGGCGGTCGCATTCGGCCAGGTCCAGGACCGGCTCGGCCACGTCCGGACCATCGCGCTGACCCTCGCCGGCTGGATCGCGACCGTCGTCGTCGCCTGGTGGGCGACCGACCGCGCGACGTTCTGGGTCGCGGCGAACCTCGCGGGCCTGTGCCTCGGCGCCTCGCAGTCCGCCGGACGGGCCCTCGTCGGCTACCTCTCGCCCCGCGACCGGCACGCCGAGTTCTTCGGGCTCTGGGGGCTCGCCGTCAAGTTCTCGTCGATCCTGGGGCCGCTCACCTATGGGCTGACGAGCTGGCTCTCGCGCGGCGACCATCGGCTCGCCATGCTGATCACCGGCGTCTACTTCGTGGCGGGGCTCGCGGTGCTCGCGACCATCGACGTGCGGCGCGGGCGGCGGGAGGCGTTGCGGGCGGGGAGAGCGGCGCGGCAGGCGGCTAGAGCCAGCGCCGCCACCTGAAGAAGCCGACGAGGAAGAGGACCACCGACAGCATGACGCCGAGCGAGATCCAGAAGCCCGCCTGGGAGTGCAGGCCGGGGATGAAGTCGAAGTTCATGCCGTAGACCCCGGTGATCAGGTTGAGCGGCATGAAGATCGCGGTGATCAGGGTCAGGAGCCGGATGATTTCGTTGGTGCGCGTGGTGGTCGCCGCGAAGTAGAGCTGGACTGCCGACTCCGCCTGCTGCTCGGTCTGGCGCGCGTGGTCCTTCACCCGCTCGATGTGCTCGATCAGGTCGTTGAAGCGCACCTGCAGGCGCTCGCTCATGGTGGTGAGCCGGTCGTCGCGCCACTCGGTGATCGCGTCGAGCTGCTCCTCGCAGAGGTGCATCAGCCGGCGCAGCTCGGACCGCTGCTCGAGCAGGCGGTACCAGTCGCGGAACGGCCGCCGCGGGTCGAGCAGCGCCCGCTGCCAGCGGTCGAGCCGCTCGGTGAGCGTGTGCCGGAAGTCGAGGTAGCTGTCGACCATCGCCGAGAGCAGGCGGTGCATCAGCTCGTCGGGGTTCTGCGGGCACTTGCCGGGCGCCCCGACGTACCGCGTCTTCACCTGCGCGACCGAGCGGCTGTCGGCCGGCCCGACCGTCAGGAGCACCCGCTCGAAGTTGAAGAGGAACAGCGGCCGCGTCTCGATGCGCTCGGGCTTTCCGTCCGCCTTGAGCCCGCGGAAGATCACCAGCTCGTACTCTTCGGTGCTGTCGAAGGAGGACGGGTGGGCGAGGTTCCGCGCGTCGTCGACGTGATCGTCGTAGACGCGCACGCTCGTCAACCGCTGGACCTCGGCGGCAAGCGCGTCCACCTCTTCGTAGGCGAGGATCAGCCAGACGTACCCGTCGGCGGGCATCGGCTCGTCGGCGCCGAGCGGGCGCGGCGCGCGGCCGGCCACGATGTGGAGGCGTTCCACCGCTAGGGCACCTGGGCCGACGGCATGCGCGCGAGGATACGCTCGCTGTACGTCGCGAGGTACTTCGAGCCGCGGTTCCGGTCGTAGAACCGGGGCCGCGGGAGCATCGCGGCGAGCCGTGCCGCCTGCTCGGGCGCGAGGTTCGCGGCGCCGACGCCGAAGTAGTGCCGCGCGGCCGCCTCCGCGCCGAACACGCCCTCGCCCCATTCCGCGACGTTGAGGTAGAGCTCGAGGATGCGCCGCTTGCTCATCACCGACTCGAGCATGACGGTCACGATCGCCTCCTGGCCCTTGCGCAGATAGCTCCGCTCACCCGACAGCAGCAGGTTCTTCGCGAGCTGCTGGCTGATGGTCGAGCCGCCGGCGACCACCTTGCCGCGGTTCTGGTTCTTCTCGAGCGCGCGCTGGATCCCCTCCCAGTCGAAGCCCTCGTGGTCGATGAACTTCGCGTCCTCGGCCGAGATGACCGCCCGCTTCAGGTGCGCCGAGATCCGGTCGTAGTCGACCCAGCGATACTTCAGCTCGGCGCCCGGATTCTTCGCGCGCAGCGCCTCGAGCCGCGCCGCCATGACGCTCGTGACGCCCGGGTTGTACCGGTCCCACCACAGTACGTGCGCGAAGAACCAGCCCTGCACCAGCACGGCGGCGAGCACGAACGCGCCGACGAGGATCGTGAGGGCTTTGGCGATCCGCCTCACGCCGCGGCGCGGAGCATCGCGAGCACCGGCGCGGTGTCGGGGCGCACGCCGCGCCAGATGAAGAAGGATTCGGCCGCCTGCTCGACCAGCATGCCCAGCCCGTCGGTGACGCGCGCCGCGCCGGCGTCGCGCGCGAGCGCGAGGAACGCGGCCGCGCCCTTGCCGTAAGTCATGTCGTACGCGAGCGCGCCGGGAGCGAACGTGCCCCGCGGCAGGGGCGGGAGCTCATCGGCGTGACCCGCGGAGGTGGCGTTGATCACGATGTCGAACGGCCGGCGCGGCAACGAGGCGAACCCCGCCGCCTGGACCTGCCCGCCGAACTGCCGCTCGAGCTCGGTCGCGCGCTCGACCGTGCGGTTGACGACGACCAGGACCGCCGGGCGGGCATCGAGCAGCGCGGGAATCACGCTCCGGGACGCCCCGCCGGCGCCGACGAGGAGGACGCGGCGGCCATCGATCGCCGCGCCGAGATTGGTCGCGACGTCGCGCACCAGGCCGACGCCGTCAGTCGTGTCGCCCAGAACGCGCGTACCTTCGAACGACAGCGTGTTGACCGCTTCGACGGCGCGGGCGCGGGCCGAAGGCTCGGAAGCGAGCCGGTACGCCTCGCCCTTGAAGGGCAGCGTGACGTTGAGGCCGCGTCCGCCCGCCGCCCGGAACGCGGCCACGGTCGCGGCGAAGCCGTCGAGCGGCG
This sequence comes from uncultured beta proteobacterium, assembly GCA_963789885.1. GTDB lineage: Bacteria > Pseudomonadota > Gammaproteobacteria > Burkholderiales > SG8-39 > DATEDA01. The sequence goes on from CAWBNB010000005.1 coordinate 232,930, forward strand.
AGAGGATCCGCCCGTACTCGATGTCTTCGCCGATCGCGCGCGCGAACGCCGCGTGGATCTCCGGCGACTTCGAGTGCGCGATCGGGTTGCCGATGACGGCGTAGCGGTCCGTCACTTGCGTCGGGAAGGGCGAAGGGGAAGGGCGAAAGGCAAGCGGCGATCCGCCGTGGCGGAGCGCTAGTTGTCGAACAGCTTGTCGCCGGGGGCGAAGGTCCACGTCCGGGTGATCACCAGCAGGTCCGTGTCCTTGCGGATGTCCGGCGGGAACGGCGCGAATGGCGCGGAGAGACGGATGATCTTGAGGGCGGCGTCGTTCAGGATCTTGTACTCGGCCGGCCGGTCGATCTGCACGTCGTCGACGCTGCCATCGGGCTTGATCGAAATGGTGAGCCGCAGGCTGCCGTAGATCCGGCCGCGCGCGCCGTCGGGGTAGTTCAGGTTGCCGATGCGCTCGATCTTGAGCCGCCAGTCCTCGACGTATTGCGCGAACCGGGATTCGACCGCGCGCGCGCCGACGAACGCCTTTCGCGGCCGCTTGTTGTACTCGTCGACCTGGCGCGCGATCTGCGCCTCCAGCCGCGCGAGCGCGAGCGCCGAGTTCACCAGATCCGCGCCGGAGAGCGGCTTCGCCGGCTCGGGAGCGGGTTCCGGCTTCGCGGTCTCGCTCGCCACCGCCGGGGCCGGCGTCTGCGCCTGCGTCACGAGCTGGCGCTGCTTCGCCTCGAGCTCCTTCACTTTCTGACGGGCCCGCTTTACGTCGTCGCCGCGCTCCACCTCGTGCGTCGCCGGCAGCGGGGTCTTCGCGCGGCGGTTCTCGTCGGTATTCCCGCCCCCATCCAGATTCGCCTGCGCCAGCGCCTGGGCCTCCGCGGGGCGCGTCGCGGACTTGCTGTTGACCAGGATGACGTCGAGCGTCTGGGGCGGGCTGCGCAACCGGCTCGCGTCCGGAAAGGCAAACCGGAGCGACAGGACGGCGGCGTGGACCAGGATCGACGCGAGGATCGCAAACTGCATGGCGGGCGTGAGTCGCGGCGGCTGGCTGATCCAGCCGCCGGCGCCATATCGCGGGTGCGCTATGCGCTGCAAAACGATCCCCAAAAATACCTTGAAATCAGAAGTTTACTTAAAGTTTCTCAAGCCACTTCTCGCTTTACTTGTGGCTTCTTATAGACGCAGCGCAGGTGGGTGTCAATGAGGTCGACCGCCGCGACCTCGACTTCGACCGGGGTGCCCGCCGGAAGATCCGGCAGCGACGGTACCCGAACGTACAGCGGGGCGCCCGCGATCCGGACGAGATTCTCGCGCACGACCTCCGCGGAAGCGACTTCCGTGCCCTCCTGCACCAGCCAGCGGAGGCACCAGTAGTACTCCATCTGGCGCTGGAAGTCGTCGTAGGCAGCGTAGGTCGCTTCGAAGTCGCGCATCGCGCCGAGCAGCGCCTCGGAGCGCGGCGCGAACGGCGGGATCGCGTCGCGGAGCACCGCGACGAGCTGCCACTGGTTCACCAGGTCCACGTAGCGCCGCAGCGGCGAGCTCGACCAGGCGTAGTGCGACACCCCGAGGCCCTGGTGCTCGGCCGCGACCGTCGTCATGCGCACCTTGCCGTCCGGCGCCTGGGCGCGATAGATCGCGCCAGCGCCGTGCTCGTCGAGGAGCCGGCCCCACGACCGGTTGACGAGGATCATCAGCTCGGCGACCAGCTTGTCGAGCGGCGACCCGCGCTTGCGCTCGGTGATCGTCACGCGGTCGTTCTCGACGTGGAAGCTGTACTCGGTGCGCTCGACCTGACCGCCGCTCTTGCCGCGGCCCGCCTCGAGCACCACGGCGAGGCGGTGCAGGAACTCGAGCTCGCCGGCGAAGCGCACGCCCGGGTCGGCGTGTCCCGCCGCCAGCGTGTCGTTCAGGATGTCGACCTCGTGGTGGCGCAGGTTCGCAGCGATCGGCACGAGCTCGATTCGCGTTTCCTCCCCGCGGACCGCGAGCGACGGATCCACATCGAGGTACAGCGACACCGCCGGGCGAGCGGCGCCCTCGAGGAGCGAGAACCGCTCGATCACCTGCGGCGGCAGCATCGTGACCTTGTGGCCGGGCATGTAGGCGGTCGAAAGCCGCTCGCGCGCGATCGCGTCGATCGCGGAGCCGGGCGCGAAGCCGAGCGCCGGTGCGGCGATGTGGACGCCCACGCGCACCGAGCCGTCGGTGCGGCGCGTGACCGAGAACGCGTCGTCGATCTCGGTGGTCGTCGCGTCGTCGAGGCTGAACGCCGCCGCGTCCGCGAGCGGAAGATCGGCGGGCAGCTCGGGCGCCGGCACCTCCGGGAACCCGGCGCCGCGGGGGAAATGCTCGAAGAGAAACCGCCCGAGGTGATAGTCATGGCTCGATCCCAGCGCGCCGCAGCGCTCGGCGAGGCGCGCGGGCGAGAGACCGAGCGACTCGCACGCCTGCTCGAACGCCTTGGTCTCGATGCGGTTCCGGTCGGGCTTGTAGAGGAGCTGCGGGAGGATCGCGCGCAATGCGTCGGGCATCTCCGAGCGCTCGAGCGCCTCGACCCAGCGCGCGATCTGCTCGCTCTGCTGGCGCTTGCGCTCGAGGCCCGCCAGCGCGGCCTTCAGCGTTTCCGCCGGCGCCGCCTTGAAGCGGCCCTTGCCCTTGCGATGGAAATAGACCGGCGCCGAGTGCAGCTTCAGGAGAATGCTCGCCGCCTCGAGCGGCGCCGGCGGATGGCCGTGGTACTCGGCGGCTAGATCGGCGAAGCCGAACTCCGCCTCGCCGCACGCCTCCCACAGGAAATCGGTGTCGATCTCCGCCGCCGCGCGCTCGGCCCGCTCGAGGAAGTCGGCGATCCCCGGCTCGCCGAATCGCAGCAGGACATTGGCGCTCTTTACCTTGCTGCGCTTGCCGTGCGGCGCCTCGACCTGCAGCGAAGCATCGTGCTCCGCGAGCACGGCTCCGACCTTGAAGGTGCCGTTGTCCTCGTACAGGACGTTCATGGGAAAGCGCGCTCAGCGCGCGCGGGCCGACCGGGGGGACCGGGATTATAGCGGCGCGAGGCCGGCGAACTCGAGGATTGCCGGGAGATGCTCGGGAAAGCTCTTCAGCGTGTGATCGCCACCTTCGACCACGATCTGCCGCGCGCCGGCGTACTTTCGCACCGCGATGCGGTAATCGAGGACTTCGTCGCCGGTCTCGACGATGAGCAGATAGCGCTCCGCGTGAATCGACGGCGTATCGAGGGAGCGCCACTCGGCGATGTGGTCTCGCGTCAGCTCGTAGGCCTCGCCGGTGTAGAGGTTGCGCTGGGTGCCGAGGTAGCTCTCGAGGTCGAGCTGCGGCGTCACCGCCGGATTCAGGAGCACCGCCCGCAACCCGTGCTTCTCGGCGAGATACGTCGCGTAGAAGCCGCCGAGCGAGCTCCCGACGAGCGTCACCGTGTCGGCCGGGCGGAGCGCGATCTCCCGCTCGGCACACGCGATCGCCTCGAACGGCCGGTGCGGCAGCTTCGGGCAGGCAAATCGGTCGCCCAGGCCGCGCGCCTCCAGGTGACGCTTCATCACCTGCGCCTTGTGCGACTGCGGTGCGCTGTTGAAGCCGTGGAGATAAAGGAGCGTCACCGGCTCACGCGGCGGCCTCGGCTGCCCGCAGGGCGGCGAGCAGCTTGCCGTGAATCCCGCCAAAGCCGCCGTTCGACATCACGACGACGTGATCTCCGGGACGTGCCTCCCGCGCGATCGCGGCGACAAGCGCATCGAGCTCGCCCGTCGAGCGAACCCGGGCGCCGAGCGGCGCGAGCGCCGCCGCCGCGTCCCAGCCGATCCCCGCCGTATAGCAGAACACCGCGTCCGCGGCGGCGAGGCTCGGAGCGAGCGCGTCCTTCATGAGCCCGAGCTTCATCGTGTTCGAGCGCGGCTCGAGCACCGCGAGGATGCGCGCGTCGCCGACCTTGCGCCGCAAGCCCTCGAGCGTCGTGCGGATCGCGGTCGGGTGATGCGCGAAGTCGTCGTAGACGGCGACGCCACCTACCACGCCGCGCAGCTCCATCCGCCGCTTGACGCCGCGGAACGCGTTGAGGGCATCGATGGCGGCCGCGGGCGCGACCCCGACGTCGCGCGCCGCCGCGATCGCCGCCAGGCCGTTCGCCCGATTGTGGTCGCCGGTGAGCGGCCAGGCGACGCGACCCTGCGGTGCGCCTTGCCAGAACACGTCGAAGGTGCCGTCGTCGTGCCGCGTGGTCGACCAGCCCTCGGGCGCATCGAAGCGCTCGCGCCGCGACCAGCAGCCGCGCGCGAGCACGCGCGCGAGCCGCTCGTCGGCGCCGTTCACGATGACGAGCGCGGACCGCGGCAGCGTCCGCACGAAGTGATGGAACTGGGTTTCGATCGCGGCGAGATCGGGAAAGATGTCGCCATGGTCGAATTCCAGGTTGTTCAGGACCGCCGTCCGCGCGCGGTAGTGGACGAACTTCGACCGCTTGTCGAAGAACGCGGTGTCGTACTCGTCGGCCTCGAGCACGAAGAGCGGCGAGGCGGATGCGCGCGCCGAGATGCCGAAGTCGTCCGGAACGCCGCCGATCAGAAAACCCGGGTTCCGCCCGGCGCGTTCGAGGATCGCGGCGAGCATCGAGGCGGTGGTCGTCTTGCCGTGCGTGCCCGCCACTGCGAGCACGTGCTTGCCCGCGAGGACGTGTTCGGCGAGCCATTGCGGCCCGGAGACGAAGCGTTCGCCGCGGTCGAGAATCTCCTCCATCAGCGGATTGCCGCGCGTCACCACGTTGCCGATCACCCACAGGTCCGGTGCAAGCGCGACCTGGTCGGTGCCGAAGCCGTCGACGACGTCGATGCCGAGCGCCGCGAGCTGCGTGCTCATCGGCGGGTAGACGCCCGCGTCGCAGCCGGTGACCCGGTGCCCCGCGGCGCGCGCGAGCGCGGCGAGGCCGCCCATGAAGGTGCCGCAGATGCCGAGAACGTGGACGTGCATGGGGCGGAAATTGTACGTGGTCGTGCCGCTCCGACCTGTGCGGTAATATCGCCCGGCAGCAGCGTCGACGAGGCGCGGAAGCAAAGAAATGCCCCGGGACGGCAATCGCAGACAGTCGCAGATGCGCGCCAGGATCGCCGCCGCCGCGGCGCGCCTGATGGCCGAGGACGGCATCGACGATTTCGCCCTCGCAAAACGCAAGGCGGCCCGCCAGCTCGGCGCCGCGGACACCCAATCGCTGCCGGCGAACGACGAGATCGAAGCCGAGCTCCGCGCCTACCAGTCGCTCTACCAGGGCGAGGAGCAACGCGAGCGGATTCACGAGCTGCGGTCGGTCGCGCTCGAGGCGATGCGGTCGCTCGCCGACTTCAACCCCTACCTCGCCGGACCGGTGCTCAAGGGCACCGCCGGGCGCTACGCGGACATCGACCTGCAGCTCTTCACCGACGATCTGAAGGCAGTCGAGCTCTTCCTCCTCAACCGGAACTTCGTCTATGCGGTCAGCGAACAGCGCCACTACTGCGGCGACGAGCCGCGCGCGGTGCCGGTGCTACGCCTCGACTGGGACGGGATCCCGGTGAATCTGGCCGTTTACGCCGCCAAGGACGAGCGCGCCACGCTGAAAGCGACCGCCGCAGGCCGGACGATCGAGCGGGCAGGCCCGAGCGCGGTGTCCGCGCTGCTCGCGACGGATGGCTAGGCGCTTCACCGTAGCGGCGACCGCCGCCGTTGCCGCCCTCGCGCTCGCTGCCGGGCTCTACTTCGGTATCGAACATGGCGCCGGAGACGCCGGATCCGGCTGCAGTGTTAGCGCTTACTCGCACTGATCTTCCCGATCTCGCTGGAGGTCGGGTCACGCTTGAGCGATGGCGCGGGAACGTGGTGGTGGTCAACTTCTGGGCGAGCTGGTGCCCGCCCTGCCGGGAGGAGATCCCCGGTCTGATCAGGATCCAGCAGAAACTTGCAGCGAACGGCTTGCAAGTTGTGGGGATCGCCGTCGATTCGGTTGATAAAAGCCGCCAAGCTGCGACCGAGATGGCGATCAGCTACCCGGTCCTCGTCGCGGAGGTGCAGATCATCGACCTGACGCGCCGACTCGGGAATCGCGCAGGGGGTTTGCCCTTCACCGATGGTTCTGGATCGGGAAGGACGGCTCGTCACGACGCATCTCGGGCTGCTCAGCGAGGCCCAGCTGGAGCGCCTGATCACGCCTTTGCTGGGCTAAACGGGCGAGAACTTCGCCGATCTTGCGGCGAACGTTGGACATCAGGGGCCTATCTGCGGCAAACTCGCCGAAATGCCCCGGATCTTGGCATCGCTGCCACCGCCGGCCACCGCGCCGACTCTGCACGGACCAGAACAATGCGCGCCGGCCCGGGTTCGACCGGCTGCGGCCCGGCGCGCGACAACGCGCCCGGCGCCTAGACCGCGCCCGCGGCGGCACGCCCGGCGTCGTCGGGCAAGGGGGAAATCACGATGGATCTGCGGAAGCTGAAGAAGCTCATCGATCTCGTGCAGGAGTCCGGCATCGCCGAGCTCGAGGTCACCGAGGGCGAAGAGCGGGTCAAGATCGTCCGCAGCGGCCGCGGAGCGCCCGACACGATGGTCACGGTCCCGGCGCACGCCGCGGCGCCGGCAACCGCGGCCGCGCCACCTGCCGCGCTGCCGGGGGGCGTGGCGGAGGCCCCTCCGCCGCCCGACGGCCACGTGGTGAAGTCGCCGATGGTCGGCACGTTTTATCGCGCGTCCGCGCCCGACGCCAAGGCGTTCGCCGAAGTCGGCGACACCGTCAAGGCCGGCCAGACGATCTGCATCATCGAGGCGATGAAACTGATGAACGAGATCGAGTCCGACAAGGACGGCGTGGTCAAGGCGATCCTGGTCGAGAACGGGCAGCCGGTCGAGTACGGCGAGCCGCTCTTCGTCATCGAGTGAGCGCGGGTGTTCGAGAAGATCCTCATCGCCAACCGGGGTGAGATCGCGCTGCGCATCCAGCGCGCCTGCCGCGAGATGGGCATCCGCACGGTGGTAGTCCACTCCGAGGCCGACCGCGAGGCGAAGTACGTGAAGCTCGCCGACGAGTCGGTCTGCATCGGGCCGCCGCCCTCTCCTGCCTCGTACCTCAACGTGCCGGCGATCATCAGCGCCGCCGAGGTGACCGACGCCGAGGCGATCCACCCCGGCTACGGCTTCCTCGCCGAGAACGCCGACTTCGCCGAAAAGGTCGAGAAGAGCGGCTTCGTGTTCATCGGCCCGCGCCCGGAGAACATCCGGCAGATGGGCGACAAGGTCAGCGCGAAGCAGGCGATGCTCAAGGCGGGGGTGCCGTGCGTGCCGGGCTCCGAGGGCGCGCTGCCGGAGGAGCCGGCGGAGATGATCAAGCTCGCGCGCGCCGTCAAGTACCCGATCATCATCAAGGCGGCGGGCGGCGGCGGTGGGCGCGGCATGCGCGTCGTCCACACCGAGGCCGCGCTCGCTGCGGCGGTCACCCTGACCCGCACCGAGGCGCAGGCCGCGTTCGGAAACCCGACCGTCTACCTGGAGAAGTACCTCGAGAACCCGCGCCACATCGAGGTCCAGGTGCTCGCCGACGAGCACCGCAACGTCGTCTACCTCGGCGAGCGCGACTGCTCGATGCAGCGGCGCCACCAGAAGGTGCTCGAGGAAGCGCCGGCGCCCGACATCACGCCGCGGCAACGCGCGCGTATCGGCGAGCGCTGCGTGGAGGCATGCCGCAAGATCCACTACCGCGGCGCCGGGACCTTCGAGTTCCTGTACCAGGACGACGAGTTCTACTTCATCGAGATGAACACGCGGATCCAGGTCGAGCATCCGGTGACCGAGATGGTGACCGGCATCGATATCGTCCAGGCGCAGATCCGCATCGCCGCCGGCGAGAAGCTCGGGCATCCGGCAGCGCGATATCGAGCTGAAGGGCCATGCGATCGAGTGCCGCATCAACGCGGAGGACCCGTTCAAGTTCACGCCCTCGCCCGGCCGGATCACCTCCTACCACCCGCCCGGCGGCCCGGGGATCCGGGTGGATTCGCACGTCTATCACGGCTACGTCGTGCCGCCCAACTACGACTCGATGATCGGCAAGGTGATCGCGTACGGCGCGACCCGCGAGCAGGCGATCCGCCGGATGCGCATCGCGCTCTCGGAGATGGTGGTCGAGGGCATCCAGACGAACATCCCCCTGCACCAGGAATTGCTCGTGGACACGCGTTTCCTCCGCGGCGGGACCAGCATCCACTACCTCGAGCAGAAGCTCGCGCAGGCGGCGAAGCGCGAGGCGAAAGGCTAAGAAGAAACACGGTGACGAAGGCGGCGTCCTCGCTCGCATTGATCGTCGAGGTCGATGCCGGCGACGCGGACGCGCTGTCGGATGCCCTGCTCGCGCACGGTGCGATGGCGGCCGATCTCGAGGACGCGCTCGCCGGCACGCCGGCCGAACGGCCGGTGTTCGACGAACCGGGCGCCGACGGCAGTGGCTGGAGGCGAATGCGGATCCGCGCGCTCGTTCCGGCGGGCAGCGACGTCGCGCTGCTCCTCGCCGCAGCGGCGGCGGACGCCGGGTTCGCGGCCGCGCCCGACTATACGGTCGAGGTGGTGGGCGATACCGATTGGGTACGCCGCACGCAGGCGCAGTTCGAGCCGATCCGGGTGTCGGCGCGGCTCTGGATCGTGCCGTCTTGGCACGCGGCGCCCGATCCGCAAGCCATCAACATCCGGCTCGATCCGGGCCTCGCATTCGGCACCGGCAGCCACCCGACGACCAGGGCCTGTCTCCGCTGGCTCGAGCGGCACGTTGTGCCCGGGGCGCGCGTGCTCGACTACGGTTGCGGTTCGGGTATATTGGCCATCGCCGCCATGAAGCTCGGCGCGCTCGACGCGCTCGGCGTGGACATCGATCCGGAGGCGGTCGCGGCGGCGCGGGCCAATGCCGCGCGCAACGACGTCGCAGCGCGATTCAGCGACTCGCACGTAGCGCTCGATTTCCAGGCCGATCTCGTCGTGGCCAATATCCTCGCCAACCCGTTGCGGGTGCTGGCGCCGGTGCTCGCGGGACACTGCCGCGGCGGCGGCCGGATCGCGCTCGCCGGGATCCTCGCGCCGCAGGCGCAGGCCGTGGCGGAAGCGTACGCCGCGCGGTTCGACATGCGCACATTCGATGAGGACGAGGGCTGGGTCGCCCTCGAGGGCAAGCGCCGATGAAAATGATTACCCGTTGCCCCGCCTGCGGGACGGCGTTCCGGGTGCAGGCGGATCAGCTCGCGGCGCGCGAGGGTCAGGTCCGCTGCGGACAGTGCTCGACGGTCTTCGACGCGCAGGCCACACTGGTCACCGAGCCGGAGCCGGACCCGGTCGTCGCCGCGCCTCAGCCCGAGCGGTCGGCGGCGAAACGGAGCGAGGAGCTCGGCCGGTCGCTGCCGCCGGTATCGGAGCCGTCCTTCTCCGACGCCGACGCCGAGTTCGAGTTCGGCCCGGCAGTGCGGGGCAGCGCGCGTCTCCGCGCCGCACTGTGGGGGTTTGCCGCGCTGGCGGCGTTGCTCGCGCTTGCTGGTCAGGTGGTCTACGCCTATCGCGGCGAGATCGCGGTCATGTGGCCCGAATCGCGGCCCTGGCTCGCGGCGGCGTGCCGCGAGCTCCGCTGCGCGATCCCGCTGCCGCAGCACGCCGAGCTGATCAGCATCGAATCGTCCGAGCTCGCAGTGGAACCCGGCGCGAGCGGGGTGCTCACACTGTCCGCTGTGCTGCGGAACCGCGCCGGGTTCGCGCAGGCGCTCCCCGCGCTCGAGCTCACGCTGACCGACGGCGCCGAGCGGGCGGTCGCGCGCCGCGTGCTGTACCCGAAGGACTACCTCGGCGAGCGCGCCGGCGGCGAGCCGACCCTCCCGCCGGGCGGCGAAACCGCCTTCCGACTGCACATCGACGCGCAGGCGCTGAACGCCACCGGCTATCGCCTCTTCGTCTTCTATCTCTGAGTCCCGCGACCGCCGCGCTCTTCGGCTATCCTTGCGGCCCCGTTTCACGCTTCACTCGAGGAGTCGTAACTGATGGCTACCGTCACGCTTGCCGGCAACCCGATCGAGGTCGCCGGCCAGTTCCCGAAGCCGGGCCAGACCGCACCCGCGTTCACGCTCGTCGGCAAGGACCTCAAGGACGTGTCGCTGAAGGACTTCGCCGGCAAGCGCAAGGTGCTCAACATCGTGCCGAGCCTCGACACGGCGGTGTGCGCGACCTCGACGCGCAAGTTCAACGAGCGCGCGAGCGGCATGAAGAACGCGGTCGTCCTCGTGATCTCGGCCGACCTGCCGTTCGCCATGGCCCGCTTCTGCACTACCGAGGGCCTCGAGAACGTCGTACCGCTGTCGGTGATGCGTGGCCGCGAGTTCCTGCGCAACTACGGCGTCGACATCACGAGCGGCCCGCTCGCCGGCGTCGCCGCGCGCGCGGTGGTCGTGCTCGACGAGCACGACAAGGTCCTGCACGCCGAGCGCGTCGCGGAGATCAGGAACGAGCCGGATTACGACGCGGCGATCAAGGCGCTCGGCACGTGAAGCGCACGCTCATCTGCGGGTCGATCGCCTACGACAACATCATGGTATTTCGCGGGCGATTCAAGGACCACATCCTCGCCGACCAGATCCATATCCTGAACGTCGCGTTCCTGGTGCCGGATCTCCGGCGCGAGTTCGGCGGCTGCGCGGGCAACATCGCCTACGGCCTGAAGCTCCTCGGCGGCGAACCGGTGGTGATGGGCACCGTCGGCGAGGATGCCGCGCCCTATCTCGAGCGCCTCGACGCGCTCGGGCTCGCGCGCGACCACGTGCGCGTGATTCCGGAAACGTTCACCGCGCAGGCCTTCATCACCACCGACCTCGACGACAACCAGATCACCGCGTTCCATCCCGGTGCGATGAACCATTCGGCGGTGAACCGCATCGACGGCACGCTCGACGTCGGGCTCGCGATCGTCGCGCCCGACGGCCGCGAGGGGATGGTGGGGCACGTGAACGAGCTCGCCTTGGCGCGCATCCCGTTCATGTTCGATCCCGGCCAGCAGCTGCCGGCGTTCTCGGGCGCGGACCTGCTCGCGATGATCGACGCCGCGAGCTACGTCGCCGTGAACGACTACGAGGGGCGCCTGCTCGCCGACAAGACCGGCCGCGGGCTTGAGGAACTTGCCCGCATGGTGGACGCGCTTATCGTGACAAAGGGCGCTGCCGGGTCCACCATTTACGCGGGCGGGCAGGTGCACGAGATCCCCAGCGTCAAGCCGACCGCGGTGGTCGATCCGACCGGGTGCGGCGACGCGTATCGTGCGGGCCTGCTCTACGGTATCGCAGCGGGACGCGACTGGCCGGCAGCGGGACGGCTGGCCTCGCTGATGGGCGCGATCAAGATCGCCCACCGGGGCGGCCAGAACCACCGCCCGAGCCGCGACGAGATCGCGGCGCAGTACCGCGCGAACTTCGGTTCGGACATTTTCTAGAGAAGCACGAGGTCCGTCATGAGGTACGGCGCGAAGATCATCCTCGCCGGGATCGCAGCGGTGACGCTCGCGGGCTGTGCGAGCAGCAAGTCGGGCAGCGTCTACAGCCGCGAGGATGCGCGAGTCGAGCAGACGGTGCGCATGGGCGTCGTCGAGAGCGTGCGCTCGGTCTCGATCGAGGGCACGAAGAGCGGCATCGGCGCGGTCGCCGGCGGCGCGGCGGGCGGTATCGGCGCCAGCGCGATCGGGCACGGCGTCGGCTCGGCGGTCGCCGCGATCGCCGGCGCGGTGGCGGGCGGCCTGCTCGGTGCCGCGGCCGAGGAGGGCCTCACCCGTCAGGAAGGCGTGGAGATCACCGTGCGGCTCGACAACGGCGAGCTGCGCGCGATCGTCCAGGCGGCCGACGAGACCTTCAAACCCGGCGACCGCGTCCGGCTCCTGTCGGTCAACGGCCAGACGCGGGTCAGCAAGTAGCTAGTCAGAGCGCCGCGCGGATCCGCGCGGCGGCCGCTTCCAACTGGTCGCGCGGCGGGTTCTTCACCGGCCACACGAGCTTCATGCCGTCGCCAACGTGACGTGGCAGGACGTGGATGTGGAAATGGAAGACCGTCTGCTCGGCGGCCGCGCCGTTCGCCTGAAAGAGGTTCACCCCCTCCGGCGCAATCGACGCCTTGAGCGCGCGCGCGACGCGTGCGGTGGTGCGCAGCGCCGCCGCCGCGAGGGTGTCGTCGAGCCCGAACACGTTTTCGACGTGCGGCTTGACCGCGACCAGCATGTGGCCCGGGTTCACCGAGCCGATGTCCATGAACGCGATCGTGTGCTCGTCCTGGTACACGACGCTCGCCGGGATCTCGCCGGCGACGATCCTGCAGAACACGCAAGCAGCCATCGTTCCCTCGCTAGAATGGCGGGCCGATGCCCCGCCGCGCTGTGCCGCCCTCGCCGACAACCTCTTCCGCCTCGCGCGGGTCGGCGTGCACCTCGCGCATGGGTGCGCGCGAGGTCATCGCACGCGCGCTAGATCTGCCGTCTGTGTACCCGCCCGCGCAAGGCACTCCGTCTGGAACAGGCGACGGTCTTCCAGACGGATCGCGGTCAGCGCCCCGCCCCACACACACCCCGTATCCAGCGCCAGCAGATTGGGCGTGAGGCGCAGGCCGAGCGCCGACCAGTGGCCGCAGACCACGGTGGCGCCGCGGTGTTTTCGCGCCGGGACCTCGAACCAGGGCATGAACCCGGGCGGGGCCTTTTCGATCTCGCCTTTGACGCGGAAGTCCATCACGCCGTCGGCGGTGCAGAAGCGCATGCGCGTCATCGCGTTCACGATGACCCGCAGGCGATCCATGCCGCGCAGACCGTCGTGCCAGGCGTCCGGCTTCGAGCCGTAGAGCTCGGCGAGAAAGAGCCGGTAACGCTTCGCACGAAGCTCCGCTTCGACCTCGGCGGCGAGGTCCTCGGCCTTGCCGACCGACCACGAGGGCAGCAGGCCGGCGTGCACCATTACGTATTCGTCATCGACGTGCAGCATCGGCCGGAAGCGCAGCCAGTCGAGCAGCGCGTCGCGGTCCGGCGCGTCGAGGAGATCGTCGAAGGTGTCGTCGGCGCGGCGCTTCGCGTGGCCGGCGGCGAGCGCGAGGAGGTGCAGGTCGTGATTGCCCTGCACGACGACGGCGCGCTCGCCGAGATCGCGCACGAACCGCACCACCGCCGCCGAGTCCGGGCCCCGGTTCACGAGGTCGCCGACGAACCAGAGGCGGTCGCGCGAGCGGGAGAATCCGATCTCGCCGAGCAGGCGTTCCAGCGGCTCCACGCAGCCCTGGACGTCGCCGATCGCGTACGTGGCCATCGCACGTCCAGTTTAACCGACGCGCATTGCGCGACTTACTGTCTCGCCGTCCGGGTGCCGGCCCGAGGCACCGCTTCCCAGTCGCTCCGGAACGGGTTGATATCGATGCCCCCGCGACGGGTGAAGCGGGCGTAGACGGCGAGCCTCTCCGGACGGCAGCGTTCGCGGAGGTCGACGAAGATCCGCTCGACGCAGTGCTCGTGAAACGCCGCATGTCGGCGGTACGAAACGAGGTAGCGCAGCAGCCCAGCGCGGTCGATCCGCGGACCGCGGTAGCGGACCTGGACGCTGCCCCAGTCGGGCTGCCCGGTGACCGGGCAGTTCGACTTGAAGAGGTGCGAAACGAGCGTCTCCTCGACCGCGGGGCCACCTGCCGCGAGCAGGTCGGGGCGCGGCGCGTAGTCGTGCACCTCGATCGCGAGGTCGTCGATCGACTCACCCTCGAGTTCGGTCAGCCGGAGCCCCGCGAACTCCCGTGGGCCTACCAGCTCGACGTCGACTGCGGCCCCGAACGCCGTGCCGAGATCGGCCGCGATCACCTGCCCGACGGCCGCGGCGGAATCGAACGGCGTCTGGCTGAACGAGTTGAGATACAGCTTCAGCGATTTGGACTCGATGATGCGCGGTGAGTCCGCCGCGACGCTGAAGCGCCCGATCGCGATGTCGGGCTTGCCTCGCGGGTCGAGCCACGAGAGCTCGTACGCCGTCCACAGGTCCGCGCCCGAGAAGGGCAGCGGGTCGCCGAGGCCAAGCGTCGCCCGCTGCGGCGCCCGCTCGATCGAAAAGAGCAGCCCCGGATCGTAGCGCTCGCCGTATGCGGCGGCCTTGCTGAGCGGGGAATCTTCCGGCTTGGACATGGGCCGATCCTACCCCGTGAGCTCGAGCCGCCGCCGGTAGCCGATCGCCTCGGCCACGTGGTTCGCGGTGATCGCCTCCATGCCCGCGAGGTCGGCGATTGTGCGCGCGAGCTTGAGCACGCGATGGTAGGCGCGCGCCGAGAGCCCTAGCCGGGAGATCGCCTGCTTGAGCAGCGTCTCGCCGGCGGGATCCGCGCGGCAGTGGCGATCCACCTCCTTCGTCCCGAGCTCCACGTTGGGCTTGCCCTGCCGTGCCAGCTGGCGTGCACGTGCGGCGGTCACCCGCTCGCGCACGACGGCGCTCCCCTCGGGGGGTTCCAGCGCCAGCAGCTCTGCCTGGGGCACGGCCGGCACTTCGATGTGGATATCGATGCGGTTCAGATGAACAGTATCTCATTGATAACACGGTAGAATATCAGATTGTGCAGATTTAATACCGCCAATGATGCCGTCGCAACCGCTTGCATGAAGGATTAACTTTTCACCAAGAGTGGGCTTGACAAATACATACAAATCTTTGTATATTTCCGCCGTGCCTTCTGATCCGAAGCCAATCGAGTTTTTAGGCAGCTCGATAAAGGATCTCAAGGGGTTTCCGGCGTCCGCTCGGCGAGAAGCGGGTTTCCAACTGGACAAGGTGCAGCGTGGCGAGGAGCCTGACGACTGGCGGCCGATGCCGAGCATCGGAGCCGGCGCAGCCGAGATTCGGATTTCCGATCAGGGCGGCGCCTTCCGTGTTGTGTACGTGGCGAAGTTCGCTGATGCAATCTACGTGCTGCACTGTTTCCAGAAGAAGGTGCAGAAGACCTCGCAGTCAGACATAGATTTGGCGAAGCAACGGTACAGGATTGATCTGACCATGACTCGTGAACGTTTCGAAAGCGTGTGGGATGCACTGGAAGACTCCCCGGCAGACGCCGCCAACATGCGTCTTCGGGCCGCTCTGATGCGTGCGATTCAGAAGTACGTCCGCGATCACAAACTCACCCAAGGCGACGTCGCCGCGCTCTTCGACGTGACCCAGCCCCGGGTGTCTGACCTGATGCGCGGAAAGATTGACCTCTTCTCGGTCGACACCCTGGTGAACATGGCGGCCGCGGCGAAGCTAACCGTCGACGTCCGCGTCCGCGAACCGGCGTAGACACGCTCATCGCGAGCACGGGATGCTCGCGATGCGCATCATGAGCATGTTCATCACGCCCATCATGGGCGCCCCACACGCTACGATAAGACAATGTGTGGGCAATCCGGCGTCGCATCCATGTGGCGCAGGGGCGGAGCGACAGTAGTTCAGCGAAGTAGCTCACACCGCCACTCTTGGACCGTAGCCGCCTCGCCCTCCCGCTCGAATCCACGCAGCACAAGCACGTCGTTTCCCATCATCGTAGAGGGCGAGGCCTGAGGTCGAGTGGTGCGGGGAGCGGAACGGCCGCTCACGCCATTGATCGAGCTGAAAGTTAGTGCTCGCTAGCGAACGGAGCGCGGCTGATTCGAGCGCCTCGTCGTCGGTCATCGGGGGCAGCAAGCCGGGCAGGCGCGCCGCCAGCATCGACTTGCCGGTCCCGGGTGGCCCGGCGAGCAGCAGGCTGTGCGACCCGGCAGCAGCAACCTCGAGCGCGCGCTTCGCGTGGGCCTGCCCCTTCACGTCCGCGAGGTCGGGGTAGGCGGTGCTCGCTGGGAGCTGCTCGGCGCTGAAGCGCGCGATCGCAGACTCGCCGGTCAGATGCGCGCAAACCGCAAGCAGCGTCGGCGCTGGATGGATCGCCGCGTCGCGGACCAGGGCGGCCTCGGCGGCATTCGCGGCGGGCAGCACGAAAGCACGGCCCGATCGCGACGCGCGGTAGGTCATCGCGAGCGCGCCGCGGATGGCGCGCAGGTCCCCCGAGAGCGACAGCTCGCCCGCGAACTCGTGCGCCGCGAGCGCGCCCGTGGGGATCTGACGCGACGCGGCGGGGATGCCGAGCGCGATCGGCAGATCGAAGCGTCCGCTCTCCTTCGGCAGATCGGCGGGGGCGAGGTTGACGGTCACGCGGCGCGCGGGGAACTCGAAGCGGCAGTTGACGAGTGCCGCGCGCACGCGATCGCGCGCCTCCTTCACCTCCGTGTCGGGAAGCCCGACGATGGTGAAGCTCGGCAGCCCGTTCGCCAGATGGACTTCGACGGTGACGAGCGGCGCGTCCAGGCCGGTGAGCGCCCGGCTGTAGAGAACCGCGAGCGACATTCGCAGAAGAACGCACGGCGCGGAACGATGGAGGACCCATGATGCACGGGGAGGTGGCTCATCCCGTGCACCCGGCGCGCAGGATCAACTCCCCAGTCGCCGTTCCAGCTCGGCGACGCGCGACTCGAGCGTCGCGAGCTGAGTGCGCGCCCGCGCGAGCAGCTTCGCCTGCACGTCGAACTCCTCGCGAGTGACCAGGTCCAGTCGGCCGAGGGCCCCGGCGACGAGCGCCCGGAGATTCTTTTCGACGTCGCGCGCGGGGTTGGCGGCCAGTAGCTCTGCCATCCGTGCGGTCATTTCTTCGATCCACTTGGATTGTTGCATTGCTACCACACCAAAAAGTCCAGACGGGTTAGTCGGTACCCCAATGCGCGCTTTTGGGGTGTTTTCGGCACTTGTTTAGTGCAAGGAAACCAAAGACCGCACCGACATCGGGCGTCTCGCGCTTCTTGTATTCCAATCATCGCGACAACTTGCTGTTTCCAAACAACATTGTTTCTGGCATGTGAAATGCTCCATGGCCTTTGCTTTTCTTGATCGTACCAACGCAAAAGGGGCTAATCCATGAAGAAACACTTGCTCGCCACGGTCGCGGCCGCGGCCTTCGCCACTTCGCTCGCGCACGCGCAGGCGCCCGCGCCGACGCCCGAGCATACGGTCACCGGGAACATGACGATCGCCACCGATTACCGGTTCCGCGGCATCTCCCAGACCTTTGGGGAGGGCTTCTTCGTCCCCGGGCCGACGATCCAGGGCGGCATCGACTACTCGCATTCGAGCGGTTTCTACCTCGGCAACTGGAACTCGAACATCAGCGGCAACCAGTACCCGAACGGCTCGAGCATCGAGATGGACTTCTACGGCGGGTGGAAGCACTCCTGGGACGATTTCGGCCTCGATGTCGGGACGATCTACTACTACTACCCGGGCGGGACCAAGCTGCAGGGCGTCGACAGCAACGGGGGCACGTCCTACACCTACGTCAGCAACTGGGAGGCCTATCTCGGCGGCAGCTGGAAGTGGTTCTCGCTGAAGTACTCCTACTCCTTCACGAACTACTTCGGCCTGTCGCAGAGCGCGATCAACGGGCTCTGCAATCCCAACAACTCGGCGTGCCAGACCCCGACCGCGAGCGGCGCGCTCGGGATACCGCCGCTCACCCAGGGCAGCCTGCCGCAGAACGGCGACACCAAGGGTACGCAGTACCTCTTTGGCGCGTTCAACTACGAAATCATGCCCAAGCTCACGCTCACGGCGACCGCTGGTTACACGTGGGTCGGCAGCTACAGCCAGCTCAACTACTTCGACTTCAAGGTCGGCGCGACCTATGACCTCGCGGGCTGGCTGCTGAGCGCGAACATCATCGGCACCGACGCCGACAAGCAGTACTGGTACGCCTGCAACCAGGGCTGCGCCTCCGGATCGAAGGTCCGCGAGATCGGCTCGACCGGTCTGGTGCTGTCGGTCGGGAAGACGTTCTAGAGCCGCAGTCGTGCGCCGGGTCGGGGAGCTTCAGGCCCGGCGCGCGCTCAATGAGGGAAATGTCATGAAACTAGTCACGGCCATCATCAAGCCGTTCAAGCTCGACGAGGTGCGTGAGGCGCTGTCCGCCATCGGCGTGCAGGGCATCACCGTCACCGAGGTCAAGGGCTTCGGGCGGCAGAAGGGCCATACCGAGCTTTACCGCGGCGCCGAGTACGTGGTCGACTTTCTGCCGAAGGTCAAGATCGAAGCCGCGATCAAGAGCGACATGCTCGAGCAGGTGATCGAGGCGATCGAAAAGTCGGCGAACACCGGCAAGATCGGCGACGGCAAGATCTTCGTGTTCGAGCTCGAACAGGTCGTGCGCATCCGCACCGGCGAGACCGGCGCGGAAGCGCTCTAGAGGAGTCAGATCCATGAAAAAGCTGATTGCGCTCGTCGCGCTCTTCGGCGCCGTCACGTTCGGCGCCGCAGGCACGGTCCTCGCGCAGATCGACACGACGAACCCGGCGAAGCCGGGCGCGGCCGCGGAGCCGGCCAAGGCCGAGGCGAAGGCCGAAGCCGCACCGGCCAAGGCCGAAGCCGCGCCGGCCAAGGCCGAGGAGAAAAAGGAAGAGGCGAAGGCGCCCGCACCGACGCCGAACAAGGGTGACGTGGCATGGATGCTCACCTCGACCGCGCTCGTGCTGATGATGAGCGTGCCGGCCCTGGCGCTCTTCTACGGCGGCATGGTCCGGGCGAAGAACATGCTCTCGGTCCTGATGCAGGTGTTCGTGACCTTCTCGCTGATCACGGTCATCTGGTGCATCTACGGCTACAGCCTGGCGTTTACCGAGGGGAACAGTTTCTTCGGCGGTTTCGACCGCCTGTTCCTGAGCGGTGCGCTCGACGCCGGCAAGGGCGAGTTCGCCATGGCCGCGACGTTCAGCAAGGGCGTGGTCATCCCCGAGATCGTATTCGTCGCGTTCCAGGCCACGTTCGCCGCGATCACCTGCTGCCTGATCGTCGGTGCATTCGCCGAGCGCATGAAGTTCTCCGCCGTGCTGATCTTCATGGTGATCTGGTTCACCTTCGCCTATGCGCCGATCGCGCACATGGTCTGGTTCTGGATGGGCCCGGACGCCTACACCGATCCGAAGGTGGTCGATGCAATGAACGCGAAAGCGGGTCTCGTGTGGCAGTGGGGCGCGCTCGATTTCGCCGGCGGGACGGTGGTGCACATCAACGCCGGGGTTGCCGGGCTGGTCGGCGCCTACCTGACGGGCAAGCGGATCGGCTTCGGCAAGGAGGCGATGTCGCCGCACAACCTGCCGCTCACGATGATCGGTGCGTCGCTGCTGTGGGTGGGCTGGTTCGGCTTCAACGCGGGGTCCGCGCTGGAGGCCGGCAACTCGGCGGCGCTCGCGTTCATCAACACGTTCCTCGCAACCGCCTGCGCCGTTCTCGCCTGGACCTTCGGCGAGTGGCTGTTCAAGGGCAAGCCGTCGATGCTGGGTGCAGCGTCCGGCGCGGTCGCCGGTCTGGTGGCGATCACTCCGGCCGCCGGGAACGTCGGGATCCCCGGCGCGTTCGTGATCGGCATCGCCGCGGGGCTGATCTGCCTGTGGGGCGTGAATGGCCTCAAACGGATGCTCGGCGCGGACGACACGCTCGACGTGTTCGGCGTGCACGCCGTCGGCGGGATCCTCGGCGCGCTTCTCACCGGCGTGTTCAATGCGCCGAGCCTCGGCGGCCCCGGATTCGTGACCGACTGGGTCACCGCGGCGACCGGCTACACGAGCATCGGCGAGCAGCTTTGGGTCCAGTTCAAGGCGGTCTGCCTGACGATCGTCTGGACCGGGATCGTGGCCTTCATCGCCTACAAGATCGCGGACATGGTCGTCGGGCTGCGCGTCTCCGAAGAGGAGGAGCGCGAAGGCCTGGACGTGAACTACCACGGCGAGGCTGCCTACCACGCATAGCCCACCGGGCGGGGCAGGCCCCCGCCCGGTGTCCGCTCCCGATAGCAGGGGCGAAGCCCGAAAGGGCTAGTCTTCAAGGGCGCCGCTCGGCGCCCTTTTCTTTTTCCGCGCAACAGCTTGTCACTTGCGTGCAAAAAGTCCGGCGCGCGACCCGCCCGGATTGGCTCCATCTGCCCGGCACGTCCTATTAAAGAGATCTCACGCCCGTCCGCGGGGCTGGTGCAGCAGGCGTATGGCTCGTTCAGGTAGGGCGTGCGAGCATGCCGCGCTGCCGAGGGCACACGGGCGCTGCGTCGGAACGGTTAGGGTCGGATCTTCATGGCCGGGACAGATCGGAGAGGGTGGTCCTTCGCATTCGCGGCGGCGCTGTTCGCCGCGATGACCGGTGCCGTCCGGGCGCAAGGCACGTCCCCGGGGCAATTTGTCGCGGTTGTAGGCGAGGTGCGCCTGGTCGGGCGGGACGGCACACCGCGTCCGGCCGAGCGGGGCGGCGAGGTGCGCGAGGGCGATACGATCGCCACCGGACCGGGCGCGATCGCGCAGATCCGGCTCGCGGACGGCGGGTTCCTCTGGATCCGGGCCGACACCGAGACCATGCTCGAGCGATTCGCGTACGCGGGCAGTGAGGACAAGAACGCGAGCATGTTCATCTCGCTGCTTAAAGGCGGGTTCCGCTCGGTCACCGGCCTCATCGGTCAGCTGAATCGCCCCGGCTACCGAATCACCACGCCCTCGGCGACGATCGGGATCCGGGGCACCGATCACGAGCCGTTCGTGGTGACGCCGGCGACCGCCCAGGCGCTGCAGTAGATGGCCGCGGGCACCTACGACCGCGTGCACTCGGGCCAGACGTTCATCCAGAACAAGCAGGGGCTCACGCAGTTCGCGAGCCCGAACCAGACATTGTTCGTGTCCGACACGAGCGCCCCGCCCCGGCTCCTGCCGACGCCGCCGCCGGCGATCTACCGGATCCCGACGCCGGTCTCCGCTTCGCCGCAGCAGCCGCAGCAGGCCGGGCCCGGGACGCCCGACCAACGCGGTTCGCAGACCGGAGGACCAGGCTCCGGCGACCAGAAAGGCCAGGCCGCGGGCGGCGTGCGCGAGGTCAGTCCCGGACTCCGCGACGCGTTACGGGCGGCGCCCACCGACCCGGCCGCCAAAGCCGGCACCGCCGCCGGGTCGGCCGGCCCGGCGCCCTCGGGCATCCAGCAGATCCAGACCGCGCCCGCGCTGCAGGGACCTGCCGCGGTGAGCCCGATCCTGACGGCGCCTGCCCCGGCGCAAACGATCCAGACCGCGCCCGCGCTGCAGGGGCCCGCTTCGGTGAGCCCGATCCTGACGGCGCCTGCCCCGACGCAAACGATCCAGACCGCGCCCACACAGACGATCCAGACGCCTCCGAGCACGATCCAGCAGGCGCCGATCCTGCAGCAGACGCCGCTGACGAAGCCGATGGCGCCGACTGCCCCGATCAGTCCCAGCGCGATCCCGCGCTAGTCGCCGCCGGGCGCGCCGCTCAGGGTCCGAGCCGGCGCAGCAGCGCGAACAGCGCCGCGCGCTCTTCGGGCGTCAGGCGTGCGGCGATCCGCGCCTCATGCTCGGTCACGCGGCGCTTGAGGCGCGCGAGCAGCCGCTTGCCTTCCCGCGTCAGCCACAGCCCGTTCGTCCGCCGGTCCGGTCCGGCGCGGCGCTCGACGAGCCGCCGGCCCTCGAGCTGGTCGAGCACCGCGACCATCGTCGAGCGGTCGAGTCCCACCGCGTGCGCAAGCCGGCTCTGCGAGACGCCCGGGTTCGCCTCGACCAGCGCGAGCAGACCGAACCGTCCCGGCGAAACGCCCAAGCCGCCGGCCGAGCGCTCGAAGTCGCGGAACACCGCGAGCTGCGCGAGCCGCAGCTGATAGCCGAGCAGCCCCGGCAGCGGCCCGAGATCGAGGTCGTCACCGCCGCGCGGGCGGCCGCGCGGGTGACCGGATTGTTTGGAGGGCAAACGATTTGACGCACGGATGGTGCCCGGCTATCGTAGGCCAACGTCCGCCCCCCGTGCAACCCGCGGACCCGCCCCGCCACCGAGGTCCGCTCGACGCGCATGACGGCGCCGCTCAACGCTTCCGATGCGATCCTCGCGCGCGTGCGCGAGCCGGCGCGGCGCGATCGTCCGGCGATCCTGCACGCCGGCGGCGCGACGACCTGCGGCGAGCTCGACGACGCGGTGTCGCGCACGGCGAGCGCACTCGCCGCGCTCGGCCTGGAGCGCGGCGAACGAGTCTGCCTGCTGATGAACGATTCGCCGCGCTTCTGCGCCGCGTTTCTCGGCGCGATCAAAGCAGGCGCGGTCGCGGTCGCGCTGAACACCCGGCTCCCGCCTCCGGAACTCGCCTACATCGTCGGCGACTGCGAAGCGCAGCTGGTGATTGCGGATCCGGAGCATCTCGCGGCCGGGCGCGCGGCGTGTCGGGGGACCGCGACACGGCTCCTCCCCGCGCGCGGCGACGAGTCGCTCGAGGCCGCGGTGGCGATGGCGCGCCCGCTGCACGCCACCGCGACGACTCGCGCCGACGACCCCGCGTTCTGGCTGTATTCCTCCGGCACGACCGGCCGGCCGAAGGCGATCATCCACAGCCAGGCGAGCTGCGCGCACGCCGGCAAGCTCCTGCGCGAGGTCGTCCACGCCGGCGACGACACGGTCGTGCTCGCGACCTCGAAGCTCTTCTTCGCATATGCGCTCGACAACGGCTTCACCGGTCCGCTCTCCTGCGGGAGCACGATCGTCATCGACGAAGACTGGCCGGCGCCCGAAGCGATCGCAGCGAACGTCGCGCGCTGCCGCCCGAACGTGTTCTTCACCGTGCCGACGATGATGCGTCGGCTGCTCGCCCTGCCGCCCGAGCAGCTCGCCGCGTTCGCGGCGATACGGCTCGTCTTCACGGCCGGCGAACGCCTCCCGGACGCGATCGCGGCCAAGTGGCGCGAACGGGTAGGGGCGACGGTGCTCGAGGCGTACGGCATGTCGGAGACGTTCTGCAACGCGTTCGCGAACTTTCCCGGGCAGCATCGCGGCGGGAGCTGCGGGTTGCCGCTGGCGGGCGTGACGGCGAAGCTCCTCGACGAGCGCGGACAGGAGGTGGCCGACGATGCCCCGGGCGTGCTCTGGCTGAGACACCCCTCGCTCGCGCTGGGGTACAAGAGCGCAGAGATGACTGCGCGCGCGTTCCGCGACGGCTGGTTCTGCACGGGCGACCTCTTCACCCGCGACGCCGACGGTTTCTGGTCGCATCAGGGCCGCGCCGACGAGCTCTATCGGATCGCGGGACAATGGGTGAAGCCGGCCGAGCTGGAAGAGACGGTGCTCGCCGACCGCCGGATCCGCGAGGCGGCCTGTGTCGTGGTCCCTGACGCGGACGGCCTCGACCGGCTCGCGTTGTTCGTGGTCGGCGCCGACGACCGGGCGGTCGAGGTCGCGCTTGCGCGAGTGGGCGAGTTGCCACGCCACGCGCGGCCGAAGTGGGTGCGCGCGGTGACCGAACTGCCGCGCACCGCGACCGGAAAGGTGCAGCGCTTTCGCTTGCGCGAACAGCTCGTCGCCGAGCTGCGCGACGCGGGTTGACGGGGGATTCGATGACGAAGGGTGTACGGTGGCGGGTCGTGGCCCTGTGTTTCTGCCTCGCGGTGCTCGCGGGCTGCGCGAGCGAGCCCGGACCGAGCTGCGGGACGGTATACACGCTCGGCGAGTCCGAGGTCGCGCAGGCGATGGCGCGCGGCCAGCCGGTGACCAAGCCGGGGCCGCTGCCCGCGCACGCTGTGCCGCGGGGCACACCGCGGGCGGTGCTCGAGCCGGACGGCAGCTACGCGGGCGGGCGAGTGTTCTGCTCGGCCGCCGAGGCCCGCGCCGCCGTTCCCGAGCTCGCGGCGCAGGGCGTCCTGCCAAAGGGACACAGCTGGCAGGTATACATCGTCGCCGTGGAGTGGGACAAGGATGTGTACGAGAAGCGCCCCGGCGAATACCGCCTCAGGCGGCCGGCCCGGATGACGCAGGTCGCGAACTGACCGGGTATCCGATCAGCACTGCTCCCACGGCAGGCCGTCGAACCGCCAGCCGTTGGTCGTGTTGCGCCGATGCTTCTCGTCGAGGTCGCCCTCGAAGCCGTGGAGCACGTTGTAGACGTCGGTGAAGCCGGCCTTCTCGAGCGCGTCGCCCGCGTCGAGCGAGCGGTTGCCGCTGCGGCAGATCAGGACGACCGGGCGGTGCGCGTGATTCGCGCCGGCGAGCTTCTTCACCTGCCCGACGAAGTGCGGATTGACTTCCCAGTCGGGGCCGTCGTTCCACGCCACGTGCAGCGCGCCGGTCGGATGGCCCACGAAGAGGTATTCCATCTCGCTCCGGCAATCGACGAGGAGCGCATTGGGCCTCTGCTTGAGGTACTCGGCGGCTTCTTTGGGCTTGAGGTGTTTCATGGGCCAATCGGTCCGGGATGCGGCGAGGGCGGGCAGTATAGACCCGCGTGCAGCCGTGCGCATCAGCATAAAGCGTTTGTTGACAAGGGCCTAGCTAGCCGCTAGCCTTCCTCTCGGCGCCGATTTGACGCTTCAGCTTGCGGGCGCCTCCGCGCTTCGTTGCTCGTGTTGCAACGGGCCGGGTGAAAGAAATACGGCTAAAGCGAGGGAAACCCGTTTGGCCAGCCGCAGGCTCAACGGGTTTTTCGTTTTGTGGACCGGCCCGCGCGCAAGCGTCTTTGCGCGGGCCCGCTAACGGCCCTTTCGCCGGCGCCCCATCCGGAGTGCGGCGACGGCCGGGATTTATGCAGCCGGACAAGACCGAACAGCTTCGCGCGCTCCTCGACCGCCGGATCCTGATCCTCGACGGCGCGATGGGGACGATGATCCAGGGCCACCGGCTGGGCGAGGCCGAGTTTCGTGGCGCGCGCTTCGCCGACTCGCCGGTCGACCTCAAGGGCGCGAACGATCTGCTCGTGCTCACCCAGCCGCACCTCATCGGCGCCATCCACCGGCAGTACCTCGCCGCCGGCGCGGACATCATCGAGACCAACACGTTCAACTCGAACGCACCGTCGCTCGCCGACTACCGGATGGAGGGCCTCGCGTACGAGCTCAACCTCGCCGCGGCGAAGCTCGCGCGCGAGGCAGCCGACGAGTTCTCCGCGCAGACGCCCGACCGCCCGCGCTTCGTCGCCGGCGTGCTCGGGCCGACGAGCAAGACCACGTCCATCTCGCCCGACGTCAACGATCCGGGTTTCCGCAACATCTCGTTCGACGAGCTAGTCGCCGCTTATAGCGACGCCTTGCGCGGACTCGTGGACGGCGGCGCCGATCTCATCCTCTGCGAGACGATCTTCGACACGCTTAACGGCAAGGCGGCGATCTTCGCGATCGAGAGCGTGTTCGAGGCCGCGGGGCAGCGGCTGCCGGTGATGATCTCGGGAACGATTACCGACCAGTCGGGCCGCACGCTCACCGGACAGACGCCCGAAGCGTTCTGGAACTCGGTGCGGCACGCGCGGCCGCTGACCATCGGGCTCAACTGCGCGCTGGGCGCGAAGCTGATGCGGCCGTACATCGACGAGCTCTCGTCGGTCGCCGATACCTACATCTGCTGCTATCCGAACGCCGGCCTGCCGAACCCGCTGTCGGAGACCGGCTACGACGAGACGCCGGAGCACACGTCCTGCCTGCTGGAGGAGTTCGCGCAAGCCGGGTTCCTCAACATCGTCGGCGGCTGCTGCGGGACGACGCCCGAGCACATCGCCGCGATTGCCGCGCATGTGCGCGGCATCGCGCCGCGCAAGGTGCCGACGATCGAGAAGCGGCTGCGGCTCTCCGGCCTCGAGGCGGTGAACATCGGCGAGGACTCGCTCTTCGTCAACGTCGGCGAGCGCACCAACGTCACTGGCTCGAAGGCGTTCGCGCGGCTCATCCTCGCCGGCAACTACCAGGAGGCGCTCGCAGTCGCGCGCCAGCAGGTCGAGAACGGCGCGCAGGTGATCGACGTCAACATGGACGAGGCGATGCTCGACTCGCAGGCCGCCATGCGAACGTTCCTCAACCTCGTCGCCGCCGAGCCCGACATCGCGCGCGTCCCGGTGATGATCGATAGCTCGAAGTGGTCGGTCATCGAGGCCGGCCTCAAGTGCGTCCAGGGCAAGTCGGTGGTGAACTCGATCTCGCTCAAGGAAGGCGAGGCGGAGTTCGTCCGGCAGGCGCGCCTCGCCCGCCGCTATGGCGCAGCGGTCGTGGTGATGGCCTTCGACGAGAAGGGTCAGGCCGATACGCTCGAGCGGCGCACCGAGATCCTCCGGCGTTGCTACGACACCCTGGTGAACACGGTCGGCCTGCCGGCCGAGGACATCATCTTCGACCCGAACATCTTCGCCGTCGCGACCGGGCTCGAGGAGCACGCGACCTACGGCCTCGATTTCATCGAGGCGGCGCGCTGGATCCGGGCGAACCTGCCGCACGTGAAGATCTCCGGGGGCGTGTCGAACCTGTCGTTCTCGTTCCGGGGCAACGACCCGGTACGCGAGGCGATGCATACCGCGTTCCTGTACCACGCGGTCCGGGCCGGCATGACGATGGGCATCGTCAACGCCGGGCAGCTCGGCGTCTATGCGGAGATCCCGAAGGATCTCCTCGAGCACGTCGAGGACGTGATCCTCAACCGCCGCAGCGACGCGACCGAGCGCCTGGTGAAGTTCGCCGAGACCGTCAAGGCGGGCGGCAAGCGCGTCGAGGAGGACCTCTCCTGGCGCAAGGGCACGGTCGAGCGAGCGCCTTGCGCACGCGCTCGTGCAGGGGATCTCCACCTGGATCGTCGAGGACACCGAGGAGGCGCGCCAGAAGGCCGAGCGGCCGATCCAGGTGATCGAGGGGCCGCTGATGGACGGTATGAACGTCGTCGGCGACCTCTTCGGCGCCGGCAAGATGTTCCTGCCGCAGGTGGTGAAGTCGGCGCGCGTGATGAAGCAGGCGGTCGCGCACCTCGTGCCGTTCATCGAGGCGGAGAAAGCGCTATCCGGCGAGTCGAAGGCGA
This sequence comes from uncultured beta proteobacterium, assembly GCA_963789885.1. Classification (GTDB taxonomy): domain Bacteria; phylum Pseudomonadota; class Gammaproteobacteria; order Burkholderiales; family SG8-39; genus DATEDA01. The sequence goes on from CAWBNB010000005.1 coordinate 259,812, forward strand.
AGGGCAAGATCGTCATCGCCACCGTCAAGGGCGACGTGCACGACATCGGCAAGAACATCGTCGGCGTCGTCCTCCAGTGCAACAACTTTGAGGTCGTCAACCTGGGTGTGATGGTCCCGGCGCAGAAGATCCTGCAGACCGCGCGTGACGAGGGCGCCGACATCATCGGCCTCTCCGGCCTGATCACGCCGTCGCTCGAGGAGATGGCGCACGTCGCGCACGAAATGGCGCGCGAGGGCTTCGACCTTCCGCTCCTCATCGGCGGTGCGACGACCTCGCGCGTGCACACCGCGGTCAAGATCGCGCCCAACTACGCCCAGCCGGTGATCTACGTCCCCGACGCGTCGCGTGCCGTGGGTGTGTGCACCAACCTGATCTCCGCGGATCTGCGCGCGCCTTACGTCGCCGAGGTGAAGGCGGACTACGAGCGCATCCGCCAGCAGCACGCGGCGAAGAAAGGTCAGGCGCCGCTCGTGACGCTCGCGGAGGCGCGCGCGAACCCCTTTCCGGCCGACTGGGCGGGCTACGCGCCGCCGCGCCCGGCGCTGCTCGGACGGAAGCTCTTCCGCGGCTACGACCTCGCCGAGATCGCGCGATACATCGACTGGTCGCCGTTCTTCCAGACCTGGGACTTGACCGGAAGCTACCCGAAAATTCTCGACGATCCGGTGGTCGGCGAAGCGGCGCGCAACGTCTTCCGCGACGCGCAGGCAATGCTCGAGCGGATCATCAAGGAAAAATGGCTTACGGCGAACGCCGTGATCGGCCTGTATCCGGCGAGCGCGGTCGGCGACGACATCGAGATCTACCCGGACGAGAGCCGGCGCGAGCCTGCGATGGTGCTTCACTGCCTGCGCCAGCAGACAAAGAAGGCCGCCGACCGCCACAACTTCTGTCTTGCCGACTTCGTTGCGCCCAAGGCGTCAGGCGTGCGCGACTACCTCGGGGCGTTCGCGGTCACCGCCGGCATCGGCTGCGAAGAGCGGGTGCGCGAGTTCGAAGCGGCGCACGACGACTACAGCGCGATCATGGTCAAAGCGCTCGCCGACCGACTCGCCGAAGCGCTCGCCGAGCTGATGCATCTCCGCGTGCGGCGCGAATTCTGGGGCTACGCGCCGGACGAAGCGCTCGAGGAGACCGCACTGATCGCGGAGGCGTATCGCGGCATCCGCCCGGCCCCGGGGTATCCGGCCTGCCCGGACCACACCGAGAAGGGACCGCTCTTCGCGCTGCTCGACGCGGAGGCCGCAGGCATCACGCTCACCGAGAACTACGCGATGTGGCCGGCAGCGGCGGTGAGCGGCTTCTACTTCGCGCATCCCGACGCGCAATACTTTGCCGTCGGCAAGATCGACCGCGACCAGGCGGAAGACTACGCCCGCCGCAAGCAGTCGGACCTCGCCAAGACCGAGCGCTGGCTCGCGCCCGCGCTCGCGTACGACGCCTGATCCGGCAGGCGGTCCGTCAGGCCGAAGCGTCGGCGGTGAAGCCGGCCTGCTGGATGCCGTAGGCGCAGACCGCCTCGTCCTCGTCGCCGGTGGCGCCGCTTGCGCCGGCCGCGCCCAGGATCTCGCCGTTCGCGTCCTTGATCAGCACCGCGCCGGGCTGCGGTAGGAGCCTGCCCTGGGCGGTCGCGGCGAGCGTATGGAGAAACGCCGGGTTGTCCTTCGCGCGCTTGGCGAGCGCGCGGCTGGAAGCATCCATCCCGACCGCGCCCCATGCCTTCCCGGTTGCGACGTCAATCCGGAACATGCTCGCGCCGTCCTCGCGCTGGGCCGCCTTGAGGTGGCCGGAGGCGTCGAGCACGACGACGGCGAGCGGCTTGATCTTCATCTCGCGCGCCTTCGCGAGTGCGTGCTCGATGATCGCGTTGGCTTTCCGCAGCGTGAGCTTCGACATCGGGGATCTCCGGGTGGCGACGGTCAGGGCCGGAGCATAGCGACCCGGGGCTACTTCTGCGCGTCGTCCCGCTTCGACAGGCTGACGTCCTCGAGCGCGCGCGCGTCCCACCCGCCGCCGAGCGCCTTGACCAGCAGCACGCTCGCCACCAGGCGGCGGCCCTGGATGTTCACCGCGGTGCGCTCGTTGTTGAGCGCGATCGTCTGCGCGGCGATGACGTTCAGGTAGCTCACGATCCCCGCCTTGTACTGGTTGGTCGTGAGCTCGACCGACACCCGCGCCCCGCTAGCGGCGGCGTCCTGCAGCCCCCCCTCCTCCTCGAGGATGCGCAGGCTGGCGAGGTTGTCCTCGACGTCCTGGAAGCTCGCCAGCACCGTCTGCCGGTAGGTCGCAACCTGGCCGTCGTACGCCGCGATCGCCTGGTCGGACACGGCACGCCGCAGGCCGCCGTCGAAGATGTTCTGGGCGAGCGCAGCGCCGAGCGACCAGAAGCGGCTCGGCGCGGTCAGCCAGTCGGTGAAGCTCGTGCTGCGGAACCCCCCCGCGGCGGAGAGCGTGAGCGTCGGGTAGAACGCGGACTGTGCAACGCCGATCTGGGCGTTCGCTGCGGCGACGCTGCGCTCGGCGGCGGCGATGTCCGGCCGTCGCTCGAGCAGCTCCGACGGCACGCCAACGGGGATCGTCGGCAGCACCGCGACGAGCGGCGCGCGCGCGATCGAGAACGTCGACGCCGGCTCGCCGATCAGCGTCGCGATCGCGTGCTCGAGCAGGGCACGATCCACCCCGAGGTCGATGAGCTGCGCCTGCACGCTCTTCAGCTGAACTTCCGCCTGGACGACGTCCACTCGCGCCGCCACGCCGGCGGCGTAGCGGTTCTGCGTGAGATCCAGCGTCTTCTGGTACGCGGCGACGGTTTCTTCGAGCACCCGCCGCTGGACGTCGACGACCCGCAACGCCAGATAGTTCTGCGCCACCGACGCCTGCGCGGAGAGCCGCGCCGACTCGAGGTCCGCGGCGCTCGCCTGCCAGTTCGCCTCGCCGGCCTCAATCGCGCGGCGGACCTTGCCCCAGAGGTCGAGCTCCCAGCTCGCGTTGAGGTTGAGGTTATAGTTGTTCACCGCGCCGGTGGCGAACGAGGGCTGGTTCGACAGCGACGGCGACTTGCTCCGGATCACCGAGGTGCCGGCGCCCACGGTCGGGAAGAGGCCCGCCCGCGCCTGCTCGGTGAGTGCCTGGGCCTGGCGGTAGTTCGCCTCGGCGAGCCGGATATTCTGGTTCGAGATGTCGACGCGCGCGGCGAGGGCGTCGAGCTCGCGGTCGCCGAACATCTCCCACCAGCGCCCGCGCTCGATCGCATCGCGCGGCTCGGCCCGCTTCCAGCCCTCCATCTCCTTGTAGGCGTCCGGCACCGGCGCGCTCGGACGGACGTAGTCGGGGCCGACCATGCACCCCGCAAGGGCCGTGGCGGCGGCAAGGGGGACGAGCGTGCGCGCGATCATCGCGCCTCCAATCCGGCCGTGCGGCCGCTACGGCGCCAGCGCTGACACCAGAGCCGAAACCGATCGAGGTAGAGGTACACGACCGGCGTCGTATAGAGCGTCAGCAGCTGGCTCAGCAGCAGACCGCCGACGATGGCGATCCCGAGCGGTTGGCGGAGCTCCGCGCCGTCGCCGGTGCGGAACGCGAGCGGCAGCGCACCGAGCATCGCCGCCGCGGTCGTCATCAGGATCGGGCGCAGGCGCAGGCTGCACGCGCGCAGGATCGCCTGCTCGGGCCGGAGGGCTTCGCGACGCTCCGCGTCGAGCGCGAAATCGACCATCATGATCGCGTTCTTCTTCACGATCCCGATCAGCAGAAACACCGCGATCAGCGCGATGACGCCGAACTCGATCTTGAACGCGAGGAGGGCCAGCAGCGCGCCCACGCCCGCCGACGGCAGCGTCGACAGGATCGTGATCGGGTGAATCGTGCTCTCGTAGAGCATGCCGAGGACGAGGTACATCGCGACGACCGCCGCGAGAATGAGCCATGGCTGACGTGCGAGCGTCGCCTGGAAGCCGCGTGCGGTCCCCTGGAACCCGCCGTAGATCGACGCCGGCATCCCGATGCGCGCCATCGTCTCGTTGATCGCCGCGGTCGCGGTCGACAGCGAAACGCCTTCGGGCAGGCTGAACGAAATCGTCGAGGCGGCGAACTGGCCCTGGTGGTTCACCGACAGCGGGGTGTTGGTGAACTCGTAGTGCGCCACCGTGGCGAGCGGCACCTGCGTGCCGGCGGGGCTGCGGACGTAGATGTCCTTCAGCGCCTCGGGTCCCTGCGCATAGCGCGGATCGACCTCCATCACCACGCGATACTGGTTGCGCTCGGTGTAGATGGTCGAGACGACCGATTGTCCGAACGCGTTCCCGAGCGTCGTGTCGATCAGATCGGTGGTGATGCCCAGCCGCGCCGCGGTCGGCCGGTCGATAACGACCGTCGTCTGCAGACCGCGCGTCTCCTGGTCGGTGCTTACATCGGTCAGCTGCGGGACGCTCTGGAGCGCAGCCTGCAACCGCGGGGTCCAGGTCCGCAGCACCTCGAGGTCGTCGCTCTGCAAGGTGTACTGATAGGACCCGGTGCCCTGGCGCCCACCGATCCGCACGTCCTGGACCGGCACGAGCCAGAGATTCACGCCCGGCTCCTTCGCGAGTCGCGTGCGCAGTCGCGCGACGATTTCCCCCGCCGATACGCGGCGCTCCTTCAGCGGCTTCAGCGCGACGAACATCGTTCCCGAATTGCGCGAGCCGCCGCCGGTCACCGCCGTCACGGTCTCGACCGACGGGTCGGCGCGGACGATCTCCACGAGCCGGTTCATCTTCTCCTGGGTGGCCGGGAACGAGCTCGACTGGTCGGTGCGGATCCAGCCGATCAGGCGCCCGGTATCCTGCTGCGGAAAAAAGCCCTTCGGGATCTCGATGTAGAGGTAAACATTCAGGCCGATCGTCGCCGCGAGGATCACGATCGTGACGAGCGAGTGCCGGAGCGCCCACGCGAGGCTGCGCTCGTAGCCGCGCCGGATCGCCGAGAACACCCGCTCGCCCGCCAGGTACAGCCGGCCGTGCCCCCCTGGCGGCGCCGGCGCGAGCAGCCGTGCGCACATCATCGGCGTGAGCGTGAGCGAGACGACGAGGGAGACCAGGATCGCGACCGACAGCGTGACCGCGAACTCGCGGAAGACGCGCCCGACGATGTCGCCCATGAACAGGATCGGGATGAACACCGCAATCAGCGAGACGCTCATCGACAGCACCGTGAAGCTCACCTCGCGCGCACTCACGAGCGCAGCTGCCATCGGGCTCATCCCGGCCTCGATGTGGCGGGTCGCGTTCTCGAGCACCACAATGGCGTCGTCGACGACGAAGCCGGTCGCCACGATCAGCGCCATCAGCGAGAGATTGTTGAGGCTGTAACCGGCGAGATACATGAACCCGAAGGTGGCGACGATCGACACCGGCACCGCGACCGCCGGGATGAGCGTCGCCCGCACGCGGCGCAGGAACACGAAGACCACGAGGATCACCAGCGCGACGGCGATCGCGAGCGTCTTCTGCACTTCGATGAGCGAAGCGCGGATCGTGGAGGTCCGCTCGATCGGCACCTCGAGATCGACGGCGGCCGGCAGCGATGCACGCAGCCACGGCATGAGGTCCCGCACCCGCTGCACGGTCTCGAGGATGTTTGCGTTTGGCTCCTTGTAGACGAGCAGGAGGACCGCCGGCCGGCCATCCTTCGAGCCGGCGTTCCGCACGTCCTGCACCGAGTCCACGACGTCCGCGACGTCCGCGAGCCGCACCGGCGCGCCGTTCCGCCAGGCGACGATGAGCGGCCGGTACTCGGCCGCGGTTCGGGCCTGATCGTTCGCGTAGATCCACCACTGGCGATCGCCCTCTTCGACCAGGCCCTTGGGGCGGTTCGCATTCGCCGCGGCGAGGGCATTCCGGACATCGCTGAGGCCGACGCCGTAGGCGTTGAGCGCGGTCGCGTTCAGCTCGACGCGGACCGCCGGGAGCGAGCTGCCGTTCACGGTCACCTGCCCGACGCCGCTCACCTGCGAGAGCTTCTGCGCGACGACGGTCGAGGCGGCGTCGTACATCTGACCCTGGGTCAGGGTGTCGGACGTCAGCGTCAGCACCATGATCGGCGCGTCGGCCGGGTTCACCTTGCGGTAGGTCGGGTTGTTCGGCATTCCCGTCGGCAACTGGCTCCGCGCGGCGTTGATCGCGGCCTGCACCTCGGTGGCCGCGTCGTTGATGTCCCGGTTGAGGTCGAACTGCAGCGTTACGCGCGTCGAGCCGAGCGACGAGCTCGACGTGATCTCGTTTACGCCGGCGATGCGCCCGAGCTGGCGCTCGAGCGGCGTGGCGACCGTCGCGGCCATCGTATCGGGGCTCGCGCCCGGCAGACTCGCGGTCACCGAGATCACCGGGTACTCGACCTGCGGCAGCGGCGCGACCGGCAGCTGCGTGTACGCGACCGCGCCGGCGAGCGTGAGCCCGACGGCGAGAAGCGTCGTCGCGACCGGACGCGCGATGAACGGCTCGGCGAGGCTCATCGGACCGACCTCGCGCTCCGCGCTCGGGATTCGCCCTTGGGGCGGCCCGGCGCGCTCGTTGGACTGCCCTCGCGCCAAAACCGCGCTCGGGATTCGCCCTTGGGGCGGCCCGGCGGGCTCATGGCCGCACTCCCCCGGAGGCCGCGCCCGGCGAAGCCACGCCGGCGCGCTTCGCCAGGCGGTCAAACGCCAGGTAGATCACCGGCGTGGTGAACAAGGTGAGCACCTGGCTCACGATCAGGCCGCCGACCATCGTGAGGCCGAGCGGATGCCGCAGCTCGGAGCCAACGCCGGTGCCGAGCATGAGCGGCAATGCTGCGAAAAGCGCGGCGAGCGTCGTCATCAGGATCGGCCGGAACCGCAGCAGGCACGCCTGCCGGATCGCCTCGCGCGGAGTCTTTCCTTCCCTGCGTTCGGCATCGAGCGCGAAGTCGATCATCATGATCGCGTTCTTCTTGACGATGCCGATGAGCAGGATGATGCCGATGACCGCGACGATGCCGAGATCGGTGCGGGCGACGAGGAGGGCGAGCAGCGCGCCGACCGCAGCCGACGGCAAGGTCGAGAGGATCGTGATCGGGTGAATGTAGCTCTCGTACAGCACGCCGAGCACGATGTACATCGTCACGATCGCGGCCAGGATGAGGAGCAGCGTGCCGGCGAGCGACTCGCGGAACGACGCGGCCGCGCCCTCGAAGCCGGTCGCCACGCTGGCGGGCAGGCCGATCTCGCGCTCGACCGCCTGGATCGCGTCGACCGCCTCGCCGAGCGAGGCGCCGGGGGCGAGATTGAACGAGATCGTCGCCGCCGGGAACTGGCCGATGTGGTTGATCGCCAGCGGCGCGGTTCCGACGGTGACGCGCGTCAGCGCCGAGAGCGGCACCTGCGCGCCGCTCGCGGATGCGACGTGGATGTCCTTCAGCGCCTCGGGGCCGGCGCGGAACTCCGGCTTCACCTCGAGCACCACGCGGTACTGGGTCGCCTGCGTGAAGATCGTCGAGACAAGCCGCTGCCCGAACGCGTTGTAGAGCGCGTTGTCGATCGCCGCCGGCGTGATGCCGAGCCGGCCCGCGGTGTCGCGGTCGATGTCGACGTACGCCTGGAGCCCCTGGTCCTGCAGATCGCTCGCCACGTCGGTGAGTTGGGGCAGCGCGCGCATGCGGTCGACGAGCTGCGGCACCCACTCGCCGAGCAGCTTGCCGTCGGCCGCCTCCAGCGTGAACTGATACTGCGTGCGGCTGATCCGGTCCTCGACCGTCAGGTCCTGCACCGGCTGCATGTAGAGCGTCACGCCCGGAACCTTCGCGAGCTCGGGCTGGAGCCGGCGGATCACGTCGGAGGCGTGCGTACGCCGCACCGACAGGGGCTTGAGGTTGATGAGCATCCGGCCGCTGTTCAGCGTGGCGTTCGTGCCGTCGACGCCGATGAAGGACGACAGGCTCTCGACTGCCGGGTCCTGCAGGATCACCTTCGCGAGCGCCTGCTGGCGTTCGGCCATGGCAGCGAACGATGCGGTCTGCGGCGCCTCCGAGATGCCCTGGATGACGCCGGTGTCCTGCACCGGAAAGAAGCCCTTCGGCACGACGAGGTAGAGCACGACCGTCAAGACCAGGGTGGCGATCGCGACGACGAGCGTCGCGGCCTGGCGGGCGAGCACCCAGTCGAGCATCCGTCCGTAGCGCTCGATGACCGCGTCGAACATGCGGCCGGTCGCGCGATAGAAGCGGCCCTGCTCGTGCTCGGGTGCGTGCCGCAGGATCCGCGCGCACATCATCGGCGTCAGGGTCAGCGACACCGCCGCGGAGATGAGGATCGCGACCGCGAGCGTGACTGCGAACTCGCGGAACAGGCGCCCGACCACCTCGCCCATGAAGAGCAGCGGGATCAGCACCGCGACGAGCGAGAGCGTGAGCGAGATGATCGTAAAGCCGATCTGCCGCGAGCCCTTGAGGGCCGCCTCGAGCGGGCTTTCGCCGCGCTCGATGTAGCGCGCGATGTTCTCGATCATCACGATCGCATCGTCGACCACGAAGCCGGTGGCGACGACGAGCGCCATCAGGGTGAGGTTGTTGATCGAGAAGCCGGCGAGATACATGACGCCGAAGGTGCCGACGAGCGACAGCGGCACCGCGACGCTGGGGATGAGCGTGGCCGGCAGGCTGCGCAGGAACAGGAAGATCACCATCACGACCAGCGCGATCGCGACCGCGAGCTCGAGCTGGACGTCGCGGACCGACGCGCGGATCGTGACCGTGCGGTCGGTCAGCACCGTCACGTCCACCGCCGCCGGCAGCGACGCGGTGAGCTGCGGGAGCTGGCGCTTGATTCGGTCCACGACCTCGATTACGTTGGCGCCGGGCTGCCGCTGGATGTTGACGATCACCGCCGGCACGTCGTTCATCCATGCGGCGAGGCGGACGTTTTCGGCGTCCTCGATCACGTCGGCGACGTCGGAGAGGTAGAGCGGCGCGCCGTTGCGGTAGGCGACGACGATGCCGCGGTACTCCGCGGGCGAGCGGAGCTGGTCGTTCGCGTCGATGGTGTAGGAGCGGCTCGGCCCGTCGAAGCTGCCCTTCGCCTTCTTGACGTTGGCCGCGGTGATCGCGGTGCGGACGTCTTCGAGGCTGAGCCCGTTCGCGGCGAGCGCCTTGGGGTTCGCTTGCACGCGGACGGCGGGCCGCTGTCCGCCGGACAGGGTGACGAGCCCGACGCCGGCGACCTGCGAGAGCTTCTGCGCGAGGCGCGTGTCGGCGAGATTCTGGATCTCCGGTAGCGTGAGCGTCTTCGACGCGAGGCCGAGCGTGAGGACCGGGGCGTCGGCCGGGTTCACCTTGCTGTAGACCGGCGGCGCCGGCAGATCCTGCGGGATGAGGTTCGAGGCGGCGTTGATCGCCGCCTGCACGCCCTGCTCGGCGACGTCGAGCGGCACCGCGAGGTCGAACTGCAGGGTGATCACCGATGCACCGCCCGAGCTCGTCGAGGACATCTGCTTGAGGCCGGGGATCTGGCCGAACTGCCGCTCGAGGGGCGCGGTGACCGAAGACGCCATCACCTCCGGGCTCGCGCCCGGATAGAAGGTGAACACCTGGATGGTCGGGTAGTCCACTTGCGGCAGCGCCGAGACCGGCAGCTGCCGGTAAGCGACGAGCCCCGCGAGCAGGATCGCGACCATCAACAGCGTGGTCGCCACCGGCCGCAGGATGAAGGGGCGCGACGGATTCACCGCGTCCTCGTCGACGAACTGGACGTGCTCACGGCGTCACTTCGGCGGCGCGCCCGCACCCTCGGGACGCGGTTTCCGCCGGAAGCCCTTGCCCGAGCCTTCGGCCGGCGACTTGAGCTCGGGACGGGCGGTCGTGACCTCGACCATCGCACCGTCCCGCAGGCGGTCCATGCCGTCGGTCACTACGAGGTCGCCGGGCGCGAGCCCCTCGGCGATCGCCTGGCGCTGGCCGTCGACCGGTCCCAGCTTTACCGGGCGCAGCTTCACGGCCTGATCCGCCTGCACGACGTACACGAACATCCCCTGGGAGCCGCGCTGCACCGCCGAGGCCGGGATCACCGTTGCGTCGCGGACCGTGTCGAGCTTCATGCGGATGTTCACGAACTGGCTCGGGAAAAGGCCGCCGGTTTCGTTCGCGAATTGCGCCTTGAGCTTGACCGTGCCGGTCGTGGGGTCGACGAGATTGTCCACCGAGGCGAGCGTGCCGCTCGCCAGGCGGGCCTTGAGCTCCCGGTCCCAGGCCTCCACCGGCGGTTTGTCGCCCGACTGCATCCGCTTCATGACCGCCGGGAGGTTGTCCTGCGGGACGGTGAAGACCACCGCGGTGGGCGCGAGCTGGGTGATCACGACCAATCCGGTCGCGTCGCCGGCGCGCACGATGTTGCCCGGGTCGACGAGACGCAGACCGACCCGCCCGCTGACCGGCGCCGTGACGCGGGCGTAAACGAGCTGCAGCCGGGCGTTGTCGATCTGGCTCTGATCCACCTTCACCGCGCCCTCGTACTGGCGCACGAGCGCGGCCTGCGTGTCCACCTGCTGCTTCGCGATCGAATCCTGCTCGAAGAGCGTGCGATAGCGTTCGAGGTCGAGCTGCGCGTTCTCGAGGAGCGCGCGATCGCGCGCCATCTGCCCCTCGGCCTGCGTGAGCTGGACCTGGAACGGCCGCGGATCGATCTCGGCGAGAAGATCGCCTTCCTTGACGACCTGGCCTTCCTCGAACAGCACGCGCAGGAGCTGTCCGTCGACGCGGCTCCGGACCGTGACGGTACGAAGCGGCGTGACCGTCCCGAGCGCGTTCAGATAGACGTCGACGTCGGCCGTGCGCGCAGGCTCCGCGACGATCGGCGTTCGCGGCGGACCGCCGGCACCGCCCGGTCGGCCGGCGGCAGTCGTCGACGGAGCGTCGGGGGCGAGCGCGAACTGCCGGTATGCGAAGTACCCTCCAACCGCCAGCAAGGCGATCACGATCGACCAGAGCCAGACGCGCCGCCGCGGGCGGTGCGCGACGGGCGTTGCCTGATCGTGCAGCGAGGGTTCGGTCGGGCGGTTCATCGAGCGGGCGGGCGTCGGTCGGACGCCCGATTAGAGCAGAAAGGGTTCCACGGACAGATTTCCGGACGGCAATCGAACGTTGCGAAACATTTCCTGGCTCCCGACGCATTGACGGCAGGCTGAGCCTACCCCGTCACCATCGAAAGAATCGGCGCGAATTGCGGAAAAACTGTGCAGACCGTCCGCGCGTAGAATCCGCCGGCCGCGCGTTCGCGCCGCTTCCAGGACCAAAGGAGACCAAGGCATGAGCATTGTCAGGCACAACCCCCATGGCGGCATCCTTTCCGACGCCGTCGAGCACGGCAACCTCGTCTTCGTCGCCGGCATGGTCGCCGACGACCTGACGCAGGACATCGCCGGACAGACCCGGCAGGTGCTCGCATCGATCGAGGCGACGCTCGCCAAGGCCGGCTCGAGCAAGTCGAAGATCCTGTGGGCGAACGTGTGGGTCACCGACATTCGCAACCGCGAAGGGATGAACGGCGTGTGGAAGGCGTGGATCGACCCGCAGAACCTGCCGGCGCGCGCCACCGTCGAGGCGAAGCTCGCCGATCCGCGCATGCTGGTCGAGATCGCCTGCGTTGCTGCAAAGTAGGATGGACCGCGCGAGCGCTCCGCACCCTTGCCCGCGCTGTCTGACTGCTCTCTCCGAGATTCCGGTTCAGTTCGCCCGCCGATGCCTGGGTACACCGCAGAATGCCCGCTCGCCGAGCTGCTCGCCATGCTGCCGCAGACCGGCCGCGTCACGTGGATCGGCGTGCGCCCGGCGCGGCGGGCGAGCGTGACGCCGCTCGACGCGGTCGAAGCGATCGCGGGCCAGGGCCTCGCCGGCGATCACTACGCGCACGACGGCAAGCGTCAGGTCGCGCTGATCCAGGCCGAGCATCTCGCCGCAGTCGCGGCGTTCCTCGGGCGCCCGTTGCTGGATCCTGCACTGCTCCGGCGCAACATCGTCGTGGCCGGACTGAACCTGCTCGCGCTCAAGGGGCGGCGGTTCCGCATCGGTGGAGCGCTCCTCGAAGGGAGCGGTCCGTGCGAGCCCTGTTCGCGGATGGAGGAGGCGCTCGGTCCCGGGGGATACAACGCGATGCGCGGTCACGGGGGAATCACCGCGCGCGTTTTCGAGGGCGGGCTGATCCGGGTCGGCGATGCGGTGGCCGCGGAGTAGGGGAACGGTTCTCGCGCTCGCCGCGGCGCTCGCGCTCGCGGCGTGTTACGCCGAGCTCGACTGGCGGGAGTTCACCTCGCCCGAGGGCCGGTTCACGGTCATGCTGCCGAGCAAGCCGGTTCGGGAATCGCGCGAGCTCGTCCTTGCCGGGAGTCCGACGACGATGCACATGGTCTCGGCGCATGCGACGGAGATGGCATTCGGCGTCGGCTACGCCGACCTGCCGCCGGGCACCGATCCGAGGCGCGCGATCGACGAGGGGCGCGCCGCGCTCCTGCGGAACATCGGCGGGGTCGTGATCGCCGAGCGCGCTCTCGACGGCGTCACCGGGGTGGGGTTCGAGGCGGAGGGCGCGGCGGAGGGCAATCCGATGCGCCTCGCGGCGCGCGTGCTCGTATCGGGCGACCGCTACTACCAGGTCGTGCTCGTCGCCCGCGCCGCGCGGGCGGACGAGGTCGACCGGGCGCTATTTCCGGGCTCGTTCAGGCTCATCCCTTGACAGAGCGGATGTATCACCTCTTCCACTGCCGTGGCGGACTCACTTCCGCCAGAAGGCGGGCGTAAAGACGACAAGCAGCGTGAAGAGCTCCAGCCGGCCAAGCAGCATCGCCACCGTGCAGATCCACGTCTGGAAGTCGGTCAGCACCGCGTAGTTCGCCGCCGGCCCGACCTTGTTGAGGCCCGGGCCCATGTTGTTGATGCAGGCCACGACCGCCGAGAAGGAGGTGATGAAGTCGAGCCCGGTCGCGGTCATCATCAGCGACATCCCGACGATCGTCAGGCCGTAGACGAGCATGAACGCGAGCACCGCGAACACCAGGTTGTTCTCGATCGGCTGGCCGGCGACCTTCAGCGGCACCTCGGCGCGCGGGTGGAGGATGCGCGTGAACTCGCGGAACGACGCCTTGAGCAGCACCAGTGCGCGGACCATCTTCATCCCGCCGCCGGTCGAGCCGGAGGAGGTGGCGAAGCAGCTCAGATACAGCATCAGGAGCGGCGCGAACGCCGGCCATTCGTTGAAGTCCGTGTTGGCGAACCCGGTGGTGCTCGCGACCGAGATGACGTTGAACGCAGCGAAACGGAGCGACTGCCAGAAGCCCGCGTAATAGCCCGTATACCAGAGGTAGGCCGCGACGAACACCGACGCGCCGAGCATCGCGAACATGACCATGCCGGCCTCGGGATCGCGCGCGTACGGGCGGGGGCTGCGCGCGCGCCAGGCGAGGAAATGGGTGGCAAAGTTCAGGCTGGCGACCAGCATGAACACGATCGTGACGGCCTCGATCACCGGCGAGTCGAAGAAGCCGAAGCTCGCGTCGTGCGAGGAGAAGCCCCCCAGGCCCATGGTCGAGAACGCGTGGATCATCGCGTCGAGCCACGTCATCCCGGCGAGCTTCATCGCCAGAATGCACGCGATCGTGATCACGAAGTAGACGCCCCAGAGCCCCTTGGCGGTCTCGGTGATCCGCGGCGTGAGCTTGGTGTCCTTCATCGGGCCGGGCGTCTCGGCCTTGAACACCTGCGCGCCGCCGACGCCGAGGAGCGGCAGGATCGCGACCGCAAGCACCACCACCCCCATTCCGCCCATCCAGACGAGCTGCGCGCGCCAGATGTTGATCGACGGCGGCAGCTTGTCCAGCCCGTCGAGGACGGTGGCGCCGGACGTCGTCAGCCCCGACACGGTCTCGAAGTACGCGTCGGTGAACGAGAGGCCCGGCAGGTAGAGCATCAGCGGCAGCGTCGCGAACGCCGGGAGGACGGTCCACGCGAGCGCGACCAGGAGGAAGCCGTCGCGGATGTGCAGCTCGCCCTCGTGACCGCGCGCGACGAGCCACAGCACCGCCCCGCAGCCGACGGTGACGACGAGCGCCTCGTCGTACGTGGCCTCGGCGCCGTCGGCGAGAAAGTGCGAGAGCCCGAGCGGGAAGAGGAGCGACAGCCCGAAGATGATCAGCATCAGCCCGAGCGTCTGCGCGAGCGGCGCGTACCGCGCGAGCGCGGCGACCGGGTTGCGGGCGGTCGACAGCACGGGAGCGGTGGCTACACGAAACCGAAGCCGACCTGGAACAGCTTCTCCACCTTCGGGATCATGCGCTTGTTGGCGACGAACATGATCACGTGATCGTCGGTGCAGATCGTGGTGTCGTGGTGCGCCATGATCACCTTCGCGTCGCGCTCCTTCGCCGCGAGGTCGGAGATCCGCTCGACCTCGGGTCGGGCGAGGCGGCGCACGACCGCCCCGATCGTCGCGCCGCGCGGCAGCTGGATCTCCTCCACCTTCTTCCCGATCACCTTGCAGGTCTTCTCGTCGCCGTGTGCGACCAGCTCGAGCGCCTCGGCCGCGCCGCGGCGCAAGCTATGCACCGCGACGACATCGCCGCGCCGGATGTGCTGCAGGAGCGTGCCGATCGTCGCCTGGGCCGGCGAGATCGCGATGTCGATCTGGCCGCCCTGCATCAGATCGGCGTAGGAGCGCCGGTTGATGAGCGCCACCACCCGGCGCGCCCCGAGACGCTTGGCGAGCAGCGCCGCCATGATGTTGTTCTCGTCGTCGTTGGTGAGCGAGAGGAAGAGGTCCATCTCGCCGATGTTCTCGCTTTCGAGCAGCTCCTCGTCGGTCGCGTCGCCGTGGAGCACCAGCGCCGAGCCGAGCTGGCTCGCGATCAGCTCGGCGCGCGCTTTCGAGAACTCGAGGATCTTGACCTGATAGTCGCCCTCGAGCGCGCGCGCGAGCCGCAGGCCGATGTTGCCGCCGCCGGCGATCATCACCCGCTTCACCGGCTTGTCCATCTTGCGCAGCTCCCGCATCACCTGGCGGATGTGCTCGGTGTCGGCAATGCAGAACACCTCGTCGCCGGCACGCACCACGGTCTCGCCGTCGGGGATGATCGCCTGGTCGCCGCGGAAGATGGCGACGACGCGCGCGTCCACCGAGGACAGGTGCTGTCTCAGGTCCTTGAGCGGGTGGCCCACCAGCGGACCGCCGTCGACTGCACGCACCGCCACCATCGTGACCCGGCCGTCGGCAAACCGGAGTACCTGCAACGCCTCCGGGAACTCGATCAGCCGCGTGATGTACTCGGTGACGATGTCCTCGGGACTGATCGCGTAGTCGACCGCGAAACCCTCGTCGGTGAGCAGCTCCGGATGGGCGAGAATGGACCGCGAGCGCACGCGCGCGATGCGGGTCGGTGTGTTGAAGAGGTTCGCGGCCACCTTGCAGGCGACGAGGTTGGTCTCGTCGGACTGCGTGACCGCGATCAGCATGTCGGCATCCTCGATGCCGGCGTCGACGAGCGTCGCGGGGTGCGATGCGCTCCCGACCACGGTCCGCAGGTCGAGCTTGTCCTGCAGGTCCTTCAGCCGCGCCGGCTGGTGATCGACGAGCGTGATGTCGTTCTGCTCGGACACGAGGCTCTCGGCGAGCGTCGAGCCGACCTGGCCGGCGCCGAGGATGACGATTTTCACGACCCTGGCTCCCTGTGAGGCGGCGGATTCTAGTCCTTTCCCCGTCCGATGGTCGGGGGAAAGGCGGCGATGCGCGCGCTACTCCTCTTTCTTCGTCGGCCCGAGCCCGAGCTGCTTCAGCTTGCGGTAGAGGTGCGTGCGCTCGAGGCCGCTCTTCTCGGCGAGCCGGCTGATCGAGCTCTCGCGCGCAAGGTGGTGCTCGAAATACGCGCGCTCGAAGGCTTCGCGCGCCTCGCGCAGCGGCAGATCGAGCGGCAGGCCGGCGAAGGTCGGCGCACCGTCGGCCGCGGGCAGCGCCCGGCTGACGTCCTCGGCGCCGATCTCGTCGTCGAGCGCGGTGAGCGCCGCGGTCCGCACCACCTGCTGCAGCTCCTCGAGATTGCGGGGCCAGGCGAAGTTGCGCAACGTGTTGAGCGCGGCGGTCGAAAACTCCCGCGGCGGACAGAACCGCGCCTCCACCAGCTGCGCGAGCAGCATCGCGGCGATCTCCGGGATGTCCTCGGCGTACTGGCGGAGCGCGGGCAGGGGCAACACGAGCTGGGAAAGCTGCGCGAGGAGCTGCGGGTCGAACCCGCGCTCGTCGGTGAGCCGCCGCGGATCCTCGGCCGTAAAGGTGACGAGGCGCACCTTCTGCCGCTCGGTGCGCAACGCGACGAACGCGAGGTTCTTCTGCTGGACGCGGGAAAGCGCCGCCAGCTCGTCGACGAACAGGATTCCGCCGGCGGCCTGCGCGAGCAGTTCCTGCGGTCCCTCGGCAAGCGTGGCGCCCGCGGTCACCCACGGCGTGCCGGGATGCTGGAGCGCGCGCGCGAAGAGCTCCGGCATGACGCCCGGCTCGCCGCGGAGGAGCAGCGGCGCGGCGACCGGCGCGAGCTGTCCGAGGCGCCTGCGCAGATCGGCGATCACCGCGGAGCGGCCGAGGTTCCCGAGCGCAAGTCCGGTTGCGGGCGGCGCTTCGCCCGTGCGGAGCGCCCGTTTCACCGTGGCAAGCAGCTTCTGCATCGCGATCGGCTTCTCGAGGAAGTCGAGCGCGCCGATGCGGGTCGCTTCGACCGCGGTGTCGATGGTGGCGTGGCCCGACATCATCACCACCGGCATCGTCAGCTGGCCGCCGGCCGCCCATTCCTTGAGGAGCGAGATGCCGTCGGTGTCGGGCATCCAGATGTCGAGCAGCACGAGGTCCGGCCGCTCGCGCCCGCGAGCGTCGCGCGCCGTGGTCGCGTTCTCCGCCACGCGCACCGTGTGCCCTTCGTCGGCGAGGATCTCCGACAGGAGCTCGCGGATTCCGACTTCGTCGTCGACTACGAGGATGTTTGCCATGTTCCCGTTTCAGGCTGCGAGCGGCAGGGCGATGGTCACCGCCGCGCCGCCACGGCCGGCGCCGCCCGCGCGGTTCTCGAGGCTCACCGTGCCGTGGTGCTCGTCGATGATCTTCTTCACGATCGCGAGGCCGAGTCCGGTCCCCTTCGGCTTCGTGGTGACGTACGGCTCGAAGGCGCGCTTCATGATCGACTCGGCGAACCCGCCGCCGTTGTCGGCGATCGCGAGCCGCACGCGGTCGCCTGCGCGCTCGGTGCGCACCTCAATGCGCGGGTCGGCGTGCCCCGCAAGCGCGTCCTCGGCGTTCTGCAGCAGGTTGTGGATCACCTGCCGGAGCTGGGTCGGGTCGCCGCGGACGAGCGGCAGGGCCGGATCGAGCCGCGCCGCGATCTTCGCATGCGAATGGTCATAGAGGGCGAGGATCTCGCCGACGAGAGCGTTGAGGTCGAGCGTCCCGAGGGTCGGCGCCGGCATGCGCGCGTACTCACCGAAGTCGTCGACCATCGCCTTCATCGCGGCGACCTGGTTGATGATCGTCTCGGTCGCGCGGGCGAGCGTTTCCCGGTCGGCCGGCGCGAGGCGGTCGGCGAGCTTCGCCTGCACCCGCTCGGCCGACAGCTGGATCGGCGTGAGCGGGTTCTTGATCTCGTGCGCGAGCCGCCGGGCGACCTCGCCCCAGGCGGTCGCCCGCTGTGCGGCGATCAGCTGGCTCACGTCGTCGAACACGACGACGTAGCCGACGCCCCCCGGCAGCCGCGAGCCTCGCACGAGTAGGGTCAGGGCGCGATCCCCGACGTCGAGCTGCCGCTGCCACGGCGCATCCGCGGCAGCTTCCGCGAAGCCCTCGCGGATCGCACCCGCGAGCGTGTCGAGCGCCGGCGATCCGGCGAGCGGCCCGCCGGCGCACGCCGCAGGATCCTCGCCGAGGATCCGTGCGGCGCCGGCGTTTGCCACCTCCAGCCGGAACATCTCGTCGAAGGTGAGCACGCCGGCCGAGAGGTTGGCGAGGATGCTCTGCAGGTAAGCGTTCGCGTTCTCGAGCTGCAGGCGGTTCGCCTCTGCCGCCCCGCGCGCGTCGTCGAGCTGGCCGATCATGCTGTTGAACGAGCGCGTGAGCACACCGAGCTCGTCGCGGCTCGTGACCCGCGGCCGCCGCGAGAAATCCCCGCGCGCCACCGCGAGCGTCGACTCGGCGAGCTCGGCGAGCGGCTCCGAAAGCCGCCGGCTGAGGATGAACGCGAGCGCGATCGCGGAAAAGAGCGCAAGCAGCAGGGTGAGAGTCAGCGTCAGCAGGTAGATGCGCTTCAAGCCGCTCCGCAGGAGGGACAACTGCTGGTAGTCGCGGTAGACCGATTGCACGGTGTCCGCGGTTTCCGCGAGGGTCGGCGGCACCGTTTGCACGAGCTGGACGAGCCGGGTTTCGTCGGCGATCGTGGCGCCAGTGAGCGGCACGATCACGCGCAGCCGCAGACCCTTCTCGCCGACGGGTTCGGTCGCGGCGTAGAGGCGCGCCGCGCGCACCTGGCGCAGCGCCGCGGGCGGCGGCGGGTCGGGCACGAGCTTCGTGGGCTCGCGGCTCGCGCTGGCGATGATTGCGCCGCTCGGGGTGATGATCGACGCCTCGTCGACGCCGGCCTGCTCGCGCATCCGGTCGAGCGCCTTCGCCTGCGCTGGCGGCGGCAGGTCCGACAGCTCGAGCGCCATCGCCCGCGCCTTGCTCCGCAGGTCGCCGAGCATGTTGTCGAGGGCACTGCGGCCGAGCGAGAGGCCGCTCTCGAGCGCAGTGTCGACGCGTACGTCGAACCACGACTCGATGCTCTTCGTCAGGAACTGGACCGAGACGGTGTAGACGAGCGCCCCGGGGACGACCGCTAGGACGGCGAACAGGACCAGCAGCCGGAACGTGAGCCGCGAGCCGAACACCCGGCCCTTCAGCGCGCGGCGCAGCGTCACGAGCTGATAACCGACGAGCCCGAGCAGCGCCGCGGCGATCACCGCGTTGAGGATCAGGAGCAGCGGATAGTGGCTGGCGAAGATCGAGGTGTTCGCGCTCGCCGCGGCGAGCAGGAAGAGGAGGATCCCCCCGAGGGCCGCGCTGGCGACGAGGAGGTAGGTCATCTCGGCGCCTCGGCGGGGGTCACTTCGGGGCCTCCGCGGCAAGGGCCGAGCCGTTCACCTCCCACCGTTTCCAGGGCGAGGCGAGCGTCCATTCGCGGCTGGCAAGCGCGCTCACCTGGAACGGCTTCGGCAGCTGCGCGGTGTCGAGGCGCATGCGCACGTACGCGTGGTAAGTCGTGTCGGGCTGGAGCGCACCGCGCGGCAGGACCAGCCACTCGCGGATCCGCGTCAGCGCGTTGATCGCATCGGCGAGCGTCGGATAGCTCCGGTGCAGCGCCCCGGTGGACAGGCGGTAGGTACGCGTCAGCGCGTGGAACGAGAGCCGGAGCGTCAGCGTCGCGGTGCCGATCCGCTCGTCGAACCAGTACCAGCGCGGCCGGTTGCACTCGAACTCGACCAGGAAGTAGAGCGGCACGCCTTTGGCGAGGGCGTCCTCCAGGCGTGCGGTGAGCTCGAGCTCGAAGTCGCCGTTGAACACGATGCCTTCGTCGGTGGCCGCGAGGTCCGCGGCGCGAACTTCGATCTCGTCCGCGACCGCGACGCCCACGCAGAGCGCGAGCGCCGCCAGAGCGAGCCTCAGCGCGCGCAGCATGCCTCAGTGCTTGGCGAAGGCCGCATAGAAGAAACCATCGTGCTCGCCGTCGGGCGGGAGCCGCCCGCCGTCGAGCCGCGGGCAGGGGCAGGCGCCGCGCGCCGGGGCAGCGGGCGAGGAACGCTTCGACCACCGCCTCGTTCTCCTCGGCGAACACCGAACAGGTGGCGTAGAGCAATTTACCATCGGGCGCAAGCACGCGCCAAAGCGCATCGAGAAGGCGCGACTGCTCGCGCGCGAAGCCGGCGAGGTCGCGCTCGCGACGCAGCCACTTGATGTCGGGGTGCCGCCGCACGACGCCCGAGGCGCTGCACGGCGCGTCGAGCAGGATGCGCTCGAACGGCCGGCGGTCCCACCACGAGTCCGGATCGCCCGCGTCGGCGGCGCGGACGGTCGCGGTGAGATGCAGGCGCCGGAGGTTGTCCGCGATGCGTGGCACCCGCCCGGCATCGCGGTCGATGGCCAAGAGATCGAGATCGGCGAGCTCGGCAAGGTGCGCCGTCTTGCCGCCGGGCGCCGCGCAGGCGTCGAGCACGCGCATCCCGCCGCGGACGTCGAGCAGCGGCGCCGCGAGCTGGGCCCCGGCGTCCTGGACCGAGACATCGCCGTCGCGGAAGCCGGGTAGCTCGTCGACGCTCCGCGGCCGGTCCAGCCGCACGGCCGAATCGCCGATGCGTGCGGCCGGAATGCCCTCGCCCGCGAGCCGCGCGAGGTACGCGTCGACGGTCAAGCGCCGGCGGTTCACGCGCAGGGTCAGCGGCGGGCGCGCGTTCCCCGCCGCGAGGATCGCTTCCCAGCCGCCGGGCTGCGCGCGCCGCACGCGATCGATCCACCACTGCGGATAACCGAGCCGCCCGGGTTCCGAGCGCCGCGCGTCGGCTTCGAGCGTCTCGCGTCGGCGAAGGTAGTTGCGCAGCAGTGCATTCACGAACCCGCGCGCGGCGTCATTGACCGAGCTTCGCGCAGGCAGTGACGGCTTCGTCGACGACGGTGTGCGGGGCGCGGCGCTCGTGGCGCAGCTCGTGGAGTGCGCAGAGCAGCAACGCGTGGACCGGCGCGATCGGGGATCCCCTTCCGGGCAAGTGCGGCGAGCATCGCCTGTGGGGCACCGTAGTCGCGGAGCGTCGCGTAGGCGAGGTTCTGCACCGCCGGGCGCGTCGCCCCGGGCTCCGCCTCGTCGAGCGCGGCGTTGAGGCTGGCGCCGCCGAGCACGCGCGCGACGGCCCGGCTCGCGCCGGCGAGGACTTCGGAGAGCGGTGGCGTCAACGTCACGACGGCGGGGAGTGTATCGGCTCCCCGCCGTCGCACGGCACCTTATCCGGAGAGAAACCGACTCGCTACGCCATCGCAAGGAGGCGCGCGATGCGTTCCTCGGTCGACGGGTGGGTGCTGAAAAGGCCCTTGATGCCGCCGCCGGAAAGCGGGTTCACGATCATCATCTGCGCGGTAGCGGGGTTGGCCTCCGCAGCGGCGAGCGGAATGCCGCGCGCGTAGGCGTCGATCTTCGCCAGGGCGTCGGCAAGCGCGCGCGGGTCGCCGGAGATCTCCGCGCCGCCGCGGTCGGCGCCAAACTCGCGCGTGCGCGAGATCGCGAACTGGATCAGCATCGCCGCGATCGGCGCCAGCACGAGCACGAGGATCGCGAGGATCGGGTTGTCGCCCCCGCCTTCCTCGTCTCTGTGGCCGCCGAACAGCATCCCGAAATTCGCCAGCGTCGAAATCGCGCCGGCGACGGTAGCGGAAAGCGTCGAGATCAGGATGTCCCGGTGCTTCACGTGCGTCAGCTCGTGCGCCATGACCCCGCGGAGCTCGCGCGGGGTAAGCAGCCGCAGGATACCGGTGGTTGCCGCGACCGCTGCGTGCTCCGGGTTGCGCCCGGTGGCGAACGCGTTCGGCTGCACCTCGTCGATCAGGTACACCCGCGGCATCGGCAGCCCGGCGCGTGCGGCGAGCTCCTTCACCGTGCCGTAGAGCTGCGGCGCCGAGGTCTCGTCGACTTCCTGCGCGCGATACATCGACAGCACCAGCCGGTCGGAGAACCAGTAGGCGAAGAAATTCATCACGCCGCCGATCGCGAGCGCGACGAGCATGCCCTGCTGGCCGCCAATGACGGCGCCGATCGCGCCGAACAGCGCCACGATTCCCGCCATCAGGATGGCGGTCTTCAGCCAATTGCCGATCACTGTTGCCCCGTGTGGAGGACCCAGACGGAGCGGTAAATCGGGGCGAGCCGCGCCGATTCAAATGTTTCAGTTTGTTGCGAGCAGCTCGAAGCGTTCACCGACAGCCAGCGGGAACCCGCGTAGAAGATCGCTCGCGGAAAGCCGCTTGCCGCCGGCGCGCTGCAGCGCCTCGAGGCGAAGCGCACCGGTGCCCGCGGCAACGACGATCCCCTGGGGGTCGATCGCGATCACCGCGCCCGGCTCGCCCGTCCCGCCGGCCGGCGCCGCCTGCCACACCTTGACCTCGGTGCCGCGCACGCGCGCCGTCGCGCCGGGAACGGGATTGAACGCGCGCACCTGCCGCGCAATTTCCGCGGCCGGGCGAGTCCAGTCGATCCGCGCCTCCTGCTTCTCGAGCTTGGCCGCGTAAGTCGCGCCCGCGGCCGGCTGCGGCGTGGCCACGAGCGCTCCGCGCGCGAGGCCGTCGAGCGCACTCACCACGAGTCGAGCGCCGAGCGCGGCGAGCCGGTCGTGGAGCGTCCCCGCCGTGTCCTCGGGAAGAATCGGCAGCGCTTCGCGCAGCAGTACCGGGCCGGTGTCCAGTCCTGCGTCCATCTGCATGATCGAGATGCCCGTTTCCCGGTCGCCGGCGAGGAGCGCTCGGTGGATCGGCGCCGCGCCCCGCCAGCGGGGCAGGAGTGAGGCATGGATGTTGATCGCGCCGAGGCGCGGGATGTCCAGGACCGCCTGCGGCAGGATCAGGCCGTAGGCGGCCACGACGAGCGCGTCCGGCGCGAGCGCCTGCAACTCGCCCTGCGCCGCCGGGCTCTTGAGCGTGGCAGGCTGTAAGAGCGGAATCCCCCGACGCGCCGCCGCCTGCTTGACCCGACTCGCGACGGCGGCAAGTCCGCGGCCGGCGGGGCGGTCAGGCTGGGTCAGGACCGCTGCAACATAGTGCCCGGCGGCAACCACTGCCTCAAGCGCCGGTACGGCGAAGTCGGGCGTTCCGGCGAACACGATGCGCATCGCGGCGGGCGCGAGCGGGCGAGCGGGCTCAGGCGGTCTGCCGGAGCTGCTTCTCCATCCTGGCCTTGATCCGGGAGCGCTTGAGGCGCGAGAGGTACTCGACGAACACCTTGCCCTCGAGGTGGTCCATCTCGTGCTGGATGCAGACCGCCAGCATGCCCTCGGCGGTACGCTCGAACGCTATGCCATTGGCATCGAGGGCGCGTACTGTTACCTTCGCCGCACGGGCCACCGTCTCATAGACTCCGGGTACGGAGAGGCAGCCTTCCTCGCACTCCTGGAGTTCTTCACTCGCGCGGACGATCTCGGGATTGATCAGCACCAGGAGCTCGTCGCGGGTATCCGAGGCGTCGATGACGATGACCCGCCGATGGACGTCGACCTGCGTGGCGGCGAGCCCGATCCCCGGGGCGGCGTACATGGTCTCCGCCATGTCCCGGACCAGGCGGCGGACCTCGTCGTCGACCCGCTCGACCGGCCTGGCGACCTTGTGGAGGCGGGGGTCGGGGTAGCGCAGGATGTCGAGAAGTGCCATGAATTGCTTGCTGCGTGAAATAATTAGGTGCAGAATCTAAACAAAGTCCTTAGACTTGCCTGATCGCGCCCAATAAATCAAACACTTGCCCTTGTTCTAGATCGGTCCGAGGTGGTCATGTTCAAGTCTAGCACGGTGCTTTTCCTCGCCCTGGCTCTGGGGTTCTCTGTCGCCTCGGCGCAACAGCCCGATCCCCGCCAGACGGGGAACGTCCTTGAGATCAAGGCCGACGCGCCCGACCAGTACGTCGTGCAGCCGGGCGACACGCTCTGGGGAATCTCCGGCAAGTTCCTCTCGGAGCCCTGGCGCTGGCCCGAGATCTGGCGCCTGAACAAGGACCAGATCAAGAACCCCCACTTGATCTACCCCGGCAACATCGTCCGGCTCGACCGCGCGACCGGGACGCTGTCGATCGAGCGCCTCGAACCGCGCGTTCGCGTCGAACCGCTGGCCGCCGAAGCGATCCCAACCATTCCGCTCAAGGTCATCGAGCCGTTCCTCGCCCGGCCGCTGGTCATCGAGCGGGGGGGCCTCGACAAGGCGCCGCAGATCGTCGCCACCGAGGAAGGCCGGTACTACATCGGTGCGGGCGCACGGGCTTACGCGGACGGTCTCGCCGGCGTGAAGCAGACGTTGTGGCAGGTGTATCGCCCCGGCCGGGAGCTCGTCGATCCGGACACCAACGAGGCGCTCGGCGAGGAGGCGATCTACCTGGGCACCGCGCGGCTCACCCGTGAGGGCAAGCAGCCCGAGCCATCGACCCTCAGGATCCTGTCCGCAGTCCAGGAAATCAGCCAGGGCGATCGCCTCGTGGTCGCGCCGCAGCCGCAGCTCTTTTCGTTCGCGCCGCGGGCGCCGGACAAGGCGGTGCGCGCGCGGATCATGTCGATCTACGATGGCCGCAACGACGCGCGCTTCGATTACTACGACACCCTCCCGACCACTCGGGGAGTGTTCATCGGGCAGCCCAACTCGGAGTTGCAGCAACTGCGGTACGGCGGGGAGACCGGCAACCTGGCGGTGGTCAGCCTGAACAAAGGCGCCAAGGACGGCCTCCAGGCGGGACACGTGCTCGCGCTCTACCGATCGACCACCATCGTCAATGATCGCAGCACCGGGCCGTACTACATGGGCGACGTCCGCAAGCCAAACGTCCCGCTGCCGGAGGAGCGCTACGGCCTGCTCATGGTGTTCCGCGTCTTCGAGAATCTCTCCTACGCGCTCACGCTCAACGTCGAGCGGCAGGTTGCACCCGGCGACCTCGTGATGAATCCCTGATTCCGACGCCGGCGCCCGGGCATGCCGGACGCCGAGCTCGGAGCCTGGCTCCGGCTCACCCTGGTGCCGGGCCTCGGCAGCCAGGGGTTGCGGAAGCTGCTCGGCGACTTCGGTCTGCCATCACAGGTACTGAGTGCGGGGCGGGCGGCACTCGCCCGCAGCGTCGGCGACGCGCTCGCCCAGCGGATCGCGGCCGACGATAGCACTGCGGCGGTCGATACCGCGCTCGCCTGGGCCGCGGCACCCGGCCATTCGATCGTCACGCTGGCCGACGCCGCGTACCCGAAGCAACTCCTCGAGATTCCCGATCCGCCGGTTCTGCTCTATGCGCTGGGCAACGCCGAGCTGCTAGCACACCGGGGGCTCGCGATTGTTGGCAGCCGCAACGCGACGCCGCAGGGTGTCGCCAACGCCGAGCGCTTCGCGCGCGCGTTCAGCGAGGCGGGGCTCACGATCGCGAGCGGGCTCGCGCTCGGCATCGACGCCGCGGCGCACCGCGGCGCGCTCGACGGCGCCGGCTCGACGGTCGCCGTCCTCGGCTGCGGCGTCGACGTCGTGTATCCGCAGCGGAACGCGGACCTGTACCACCTCGTGGCGGCGCGTGGCGTGCTCGTGTCCGAATTCCCGCTTGGCTCGCCGCCGCTCGCGGCCAACTTCCCGCGACGCAATCGCCTCATCAGCGGACTCGCGCGAGGCGTGCTCGTGGTTGAAGCGGCGCTCGCGAGCGGCTCGCTGATCACCGCCCGCCTCGCCGCGGAGCAGGGCCGCGAAGTGTTCGCCGTTCCGGGATCGATCCACTCGCCGCTGTCGAAGGGTTGCCACGCACTGATCAAAGAGGGCGCGAAGCTCGTCGAGAGCGCGCAGGACGTGCTGGACGAGCTCCGGCTGCCCTCGGCTGCCGTCGCCCCGGCGCCGGCGCAACCGGAAAAAGGCCACGCGGGACATGCGCTACTCGCGCACCTCGGCCACGACCCGTGCAATGTTGACACCTTGTGCCAGCGCAGCGGCTTGACGCCCGATACCGTATCAGCGATGCTGCTGGAGCTGGAGCTCGCGGGCGTGGTCGCGGCCCTGCCCGGCGGGCGATACCAGCGCATCGACTGACCGCGCGCGGACCTCGCACCCGATGTTCGACATCCTCGTCTACCTGTTCGAGAACTTCTACCAGAACGAGTCCTGGCCGGAGCAGGACGCGCTCGCGCAGAAACTGACCGCGGCCGGGTTCGAGAACGGCGACATCAGCGACGCCCTTGACTGGCTCCGCGGTCTGGCGAAGCTGCAAGCCGATTCCTTCCCGGAAGCCTTCGACCAGGGCGACGGCTTCCGCGCGTTTACGCCGTTCGAGCTCGAGCGGCTCTCGACCGAGTCGCGCGGCTTCATCGCGTTCCTCGAGGGCGCACGGGTGCTCACGCCGTCCCTGCGCGAGCTGATCATCGACCGCGCGATGGTGGTTGAAGACGAACGGGTCGAGCTCGACAAGCTCAAGGTGATCGTGCTGATGGTGCTGTGGACGCGCCGCGGCAACGTCGACACGCTGATCCTCGAAGAGCTGCTGCCCGAGGGCGGCCCCCGGCACATCCACTAGCGCTCACCTTGCCTTCGGGCACGGCGAGCCCTTAGACTCCCCGCGCGCCGACGACACGCGCGCGTCGGCGGGGCCCGCTCCCGTTCACCCATGGCCAAAAAGCTCATCATCGCCGAAAAGCCCTCCGTCGCGAACGACATCGCTCGTGCGCTCGGCGGCTTCACGCGTCACGGCGACTACTACGAGAGCGACGACTTCGTGCTCTCGTCGGCCATCGGGCATCTGCTCGAGCTGACCGCGCCCGAGGCCTACGAGGTGAAACGCGGCAAGTGGTCGCTTGCGAATCTGCCGGTCATCCCCCCGCACTTCGATCTGAAGCCGATCGAGCGGAACGAGGAGCGCCTGAAGCTCCTCGTACGGCTGATGAAGCGGAAGGACGTGAGCGCGCTCATCAACGCTTGCGATGCCGGCCGCGAGGGCGAGCTCATTTTCCGCTACATCGTCCGGCACGCGGAGACGAAGAAGCCGATCCAGCGCCTGTGGCTGCAGTCGATGACGCCGGCCTCGATCCGCGACGGCTTCGAGGCCCTGCGCACCGACCGGGACCTGCAGCCGCTCGCCGACGCCGCGGTGTGCCGCTCCGAGTCGGACTGGCTGGTCGGCATCAATGGCACGCGGGCCATGACCGCGTTCAATTCGAAAGACGGCGGTTTCTACAAGACGACCGTCGGGCGGGTGCAGACGCCGACGCTCGCAGTCCTCGTCGAGCGCGAACGCCGGATCAAGAGCTTCGTCACGCGCGACTACTGGGAAGTGCACGGCACCTTCGCCGGCAAGGGCGGGGAATACCCGGGCCGCTGGTTCGACGAACGCTTCGAGCGCAAGGAAGACGACGCCGACGCGCGCGCGGAGCGGCTCTGGGACCAGGCGCGCGCCGAGGCGATCCGCGCGAAGTGCCTGGGCAAGCCGGGCATCGTCACCGAGGAATCCAAGCCGACCACCCAGGCCCCGCCGCTGCTCTACGACCTCACGAGCCTCCAGCGCGAGGCGAACGGCCGCTTCGGGTTCTCGGCGCGTGCGACGCTCTCGCTCGCGCAGGCCCTGTACGAGAAGCACAAGGTGCTCACCTACCCGCGTACCGACTCGCGCGCGCTGCCGGAGGACTACGTGGGCACGGTGAAGAAGACGCTCGGCATGCTGGGCGCCAAGAGCGGGCTGACGCGCGCCTATGCCCCGTTCGCCACCCGCGTCCTCGACGAAGGCTGGGTCCGGCCGAACAAGCGCGTGTTCAACAACGAGAAGATCTCCGATCACTTCGCGATCATCCCGACGCTCCAGGCGCCCAAGCACTTCTCCGAGGCGGAGGCAAAGCTCTACGACATGGTGACAAAGCGGTTCCTGGCGGTGTTCTTTCCGTCCGCCGAGTTCCTCGTCACCACGCGCATCACGCGGGTCGAGGACGAGCCGTTCAAAAGCGAGGGCCGGGTCATGGTGAACGCCGGCTGGCTCGCGGTCTACGGCAAGGAAGCCGAGGATCCCGATACGCCGACGCTCGCGCCGGTCCCCGACGGGCGCGCGACCGCGATCGCGATCGAGGTGCAGGCGAACCAGACGAAACCTCCCGCGCGCTACACCGAGGCGACGCTGCTCTCCGCGATGGAGGGCGCCGGCAAGCTGGTCGACGACGAGGAGCTCCGCGAGGCGATGCGGGAGAAGGGCCTCGGCACGCCGGCGACCCGTGCCGCGATCATCGAAGGCCTGATCTTCGAGGACTACGTGCACCGCGTGGGCCGCGAGCTCCACCCCACGGCGAAGGCGTTCGACCTCCTGTACGCGCTCGACAAGTTCGGCATCGACGAGCTGCGCTCGCCCGAGCTCACCGGCACCTGGGAGTTCAAGCTGAAGCAGATGGAGCAGGGCCGGCTGCGGCGCGACGAGTTCATGGAGCACATCGTCGAGACGACCCGCGACCTCGTCGAGCGCGTAAAGCGCGGGACGCTCGCCGACGACACGATCTCGACCCTCAAGGTGAAGTGCCCGAAGGACGGCGGCACGGTCAACGAGAACTACAAGAAATTCCAGTGCGCGACCTGCGACTTCGCGATCTGGAAGGTGATCGCCGGCCGGCGCATCGAGAACGAAGAGGTCGAGCAGCTGATCCGCGAGGGCGCCATCGGTCCGCTGCAGGGGTTCCGCAGCCGCATCGGCCGCCCCTTCGCGGCGATGCTCAAGCTCCGCGACGACTTCACCGCCCAGCTCGATTTCGGCGCGGGCAGCCAGGATGAACGCAACGCGGAGCCGGTCGACTTCTCGGCCAAGACACCGCTCGGCCCCTGCCCGAAGTGCGGCGCCCGGGTGTTCGACCACGAGCTCGCCTATGTGTGCGAGCGCTCGGTCGGTCCCGAGCGCACCTGTGACTTCCGCTCCGGCAAAATCATCCTGCAGCGGGCAATCGAGCCCGAGCAGATGGTGAAGCTCCTGGCGACCGGCCGCACCGATCTCCTGCACCGGTTCATCTCGAAGAAGGGTCGGCCGTTCTCGGCGTTCCTGGTCCGCCAGCCGGACGGCAAGGTGGGATTCGAGTTCGCGCCGCGTCCGGCGAAGAAGACGGCCGCGGGTGCCGGCAAGCCGGAAGCCGAAAAGGCCGCCCCTGCGACCGCGCCCAAGCCCGCTGCGCCCCGTGCGCGCGACGTGGCCGTCGAGCGGAACGTCTACGAGCTGAAGCCGCCGAAGGGCAAGCCGGTCCCGGCAAAGCCCCCGGCCAAGCGCGGAGCTGCGCCGACCGCGCGCGTCGCTGCGAAGCGCGCAGCGCCCACGAAGAAAGCCGCCCGGAAGATCACCGCGCGGCGGAAGCCCGCCGTCAAGAAGCGCGCCGCGTAGGCGCGCACAGGGATTGTCGGCCCGGCTCGCAGCCGGGCTAGACGTCCAGCCGCGCGACGAGCGCGTTCTGCTCGATGAAGTCGCGCCGCGGCTCGACCTCGTCGCCCATCAGCTTGATGAAGATCTCGTCGGCGGCGATCGCGTCCTCGATCTGCACCTTCAGGAGGCGCCGGGATCCCGGGTCCATCGTCGTCTCCCACAGCTGCCCCGGGTTCATCTCGCCGAGGCCCTTGTAGCGCTGGACGGCGGCGTTGCGCTCCACCTCGGCGCGCAGCCAGTGCACCGCCTCGCCGAAGTCCACGACCACCTGCTGATTCTCGCCACGGCGCACGTACGCGCCCTCGCCCACCAGGCCCTCGACCAGCGCGGCGGCCTCGACGATCTGCCGGTAGTCCCCGGAGACGAGGAAGTCGTCGTCGATCGCGCTGACGCGGACGTTGCCGTGCCGGTTGCGCTCGATCACCAGGCGATGCCGCTCGTGCTTGTCGTCGTAGCGCGCGTAGATCTTGACGCCATCCGGCTGGAGCAGCGCCGAAAGCCGCTCGGCGCTGGCGCGCGCCCGCTCGGCGTCGCCGAGATCGATCTTGGCCCCGCGCAGGCACGCGTACAGCGCCTCGGCATCGATCAGCCGGGCGAGGCGGTTGATCACCGCCTCGGCGAGCAGATACGCGCGGGCGAGCTGCGCGAGCGCTTCGCCCTCGATCGGCGCCGCGCCCTCGCGCGGATGGAGCGCCGCGCCGACGAGCGCCTGCCGCAGCATGAACTGGTCGCGCTCGTGGTCGTCCTTGAGGTAGCGCTCCTCCCGGCCGACCTTCACCTTGTACAGCGGCGGTTGTGCGATGTAGATGTGCCCGCGCTCGATCAGCTCCGGCATCTGCCGGTAGAAGAAAGTGAGGAGCAGGGTCCGGATGTGGGCGCCGTCGACGTCGGCGTCCGTCATGATGATGATGCGGTGGTAGCGCAGCTTGTCGAGGTTGTAGTCGTCCTTGATGCCGGTCCCGAGCGCGGTGATCAGGGTCGCGATCTCGGCGAACGAGATCAGCTTGTCGAACCGCGCCCGCTCGACGTTCAGGATCTTGCCCTTAAGCGGCAGGATCGCCTGGAACTTGCGGTCGCGGCCCTGCTTCGCCGAGCCGCCGGCCGAATCGCCCTCGACGAGAAAGAGCTCGCACAGGGTCGGGTCCTTCTCCTGGCAGTCGGCGAGCTTGCCGGGGAGCCCGAACCCGTCGAGCACGCCTTTCCGGCGCGTCATCTCGCGCGCCTTGCGCGCCGCCTCGCGCGCGCGCGCGGCGTCGACGATCTTGCCGGTGATGATCCGGGCGTCCTGCGGCCGCTCGAGGAGGAAGCTCATGAGCTTCTCGGCCACGATCTCCTCCACCACCGGCCGGACTTCCGACGAGACGAGCTTGTCCTTGGTCTGCGACGAGAACTTGGGCTCCGGCACCTTGATCGACAGGACGCAGGTCAACCCTTCGCGCATGTCATCGCCGGTGCACTCGACCTTCGCCTTCTTCGCGACCTCGTGTTCGTCGATGTACTTCCCGAGCGTGCGCGTCATCGCCGCACGGAGGCCGGTCAGATGCGTGCCGCCGTCGCGCTGCGGGATGTTGTTGGTGAAGAGCAGCACCTGCTCCTGGTAGGAATCGTTCCACTGCATCGACACCTCGACGAACATGCCCTCCTTCTGGCCGCTGGCGTGGAAGATGTTCGGATGCAGCACCACCTTGCTGCGGTTCATGTACTCGACGAACCCGCGCACCCCGCCGGCGAACGAGAACTCCTCCTCCTTCCCGGCGCGCTGGTCGACCAGCACGATGCGCACGCCGTTGTTGAGGAACGAGAGCTCGCGCAGCCGCTTGGCGAGGATGTCGTAGTGGTACTCGACGTGGCCGAAGGTTTCGGCGTCGGCGAGGAAGTGGACTTCGGTGCCGCGTCGCTCGGTCTTGCCGGTCACCTTGAGCGGCACGAGCCGCTCGCCGCGCCGGAATTCCATGAAGTGGGTCTGGCCGTCCCGACGGATGGTGAGCCGCAGCCATTGGGACAGCGCGTTTACCACCGACACCCCGACCCCGTGCAGGCCGCCCGAGACCTTGTAGGAGTTGGAGTCGAACTTGCCACCGGCATGCAGCTCGGTCATGACGATCTCGGCCGCCGAGCGCCCGAGCTCGTCCTCCTTGTGGATCTCGGTCGGGATGCCGCGGCCGTTGTCGGCGACGCTGATCGAGTTGTCGGTGTGGATGGTGACGATGATCTCGTCGCAGAAGCCGGCGAGCGCCTCGTCGACCGCGTTGTCGACGACCTCGAACACCATGTGATGCAGGCCGGTGCCGTCGGACGTGTCGCCGATGTACATGCCGGGGCGCTTGCGCACGGCGTCCAGCCCCTTGAGCATCTTGATGCTCGAGGAGTCGTAGCTCTCCGGCGTGGATTCGGGCTTCTTCGGCTCGCTGGCGGGTTCGCCCGCGCCCGGCTGCTGCGGTGGCTGGATCTCTTCGCTCATGCGCGCTGCTAGATGCGCATCGGCATCACGACGTACTTGAAGTCGTCGCGGCCGGGCACGGTGATGAGGGCGCTCGAATTGGCGTCGCCGAGCGATACCTCGACCTCGTCGACCGAGAGGTTGTTCAGCACGTCGAGCAGGTACTGGACGTTGAAGCCGATGTCGAGCGCCTCGCCCTTGTAGTCGACGTCGAGCTCTTCCTGCGCCTCCTCCTGCTCGGTGTTCGTGCACGAGATCCGCAGGCTGCCGTCGCCGAGCACCCAGCGCACGCCGCGGAACTTGTCGCTCGTGAGGATCGCCGCGCGCTGCAGCGCCTGGCCGAGCGCTTGCCGGCTCATGCGCAGCTGCTTGGTGTGCGCGCTCGGGATGACGCGCTGGTAATCGGGGAACTTGCCGTCGACAAGCTTGGAGGCGAGGAGCACGCCGTCGAACCGGAATCGCGCCTGGGTCGCCGAGAGCTCGATCCTGACCGGGTCGGCGGTATCGCCGAGGAGCTTCGTGAGCTCGATGATCGTCTTCCGCGGCAGGATCACTTCCTGGCGCCCGACCTCCCGCGCCGCCACTTCTTTCGTCGCCACCGCGAGCCGGTGACCGTCGGTCGCGACGACCCGCAGCTCGCCGCCGTCGACGACCATCAGCAGGCCGTTCAGGTAGTAGCGGATGTCCTGTTGCGCCATCGCGTACTGGACCAGCGCGAGCAGGCCTTTCAGGTCCTTCTGCAGAAGCTCGAGCGCGATCGTCGCGCCCTCGGGCGCCGCAAGCCGCGGAAAGTCCTCCGGCGGCAGGGTCTGCAGCTGGAAGCGGCTCTTGCCGCTGCGTACCTGGAGGCGCTTGTCCGCGGCGGTCAGCGTCACCTCCGCGCCCTCCGGCAGCGCGCGCAGGATGTCCAGCAGTTTCCGCGCTCCGACCGTCAGGTTCTTGCCGTCAGCCCCTTGCGCCTCGGCGGCCGCTGCCGCGCTGATCTCGATCTCGATGTCGGTTGCGACGAATGCGAGCCGCCCCGCGTCGCCCGCGAGCAGAACGTTCGACAGAATCGGCAAGGTATGGCGACGCTCGATGATGCCGGCGACCGCCTGCAGCGGCTTCAGGAGCGTTTCGCGGCTGGTCTTTAATAGATTCATATCTCTAGTTCCTGATTCTAATAATGAGGGCGCGGCGCGCAGGGGACAAGCCGGAAGATCCGAGCCGGATCAGGCGTTTCGGCTGTGGAAAAGCTGTGTACCGGCCTGTGCACGAAGGCGTCGTATCGACGCCGAGCGGGACGCTGTTCAGTGGCCGCGGCGAATTGCCCACAGGCCCGGTGGAAGTTATACAGAAGATGCTCACCGGGCTATCCCTTCAATGTCTGCTCGAGCACATGGAAGTCGCGGTTGAGGTCGGTGTCCTTGCTGCGTAGCGTCGTGATTGTCCGGCACGCGTGCAGGACCGTGGTGTGGTCGCGGTTGCCGAACGCGTCGCCGATCTCCGGCAGGCTCATCTGGGTCAATTCCTTGGCCAGCGCCATCGCCATCTGGCGCGGCCGGGCGACGTTGCGATTGCGCTTCTTCGCGTGCAGGTCGGCGACCTTGATCTTGTAGAACTCGGCGACCGTCCGCTGGATGTTCTCGATCGAGATCTGCCGGTTGTGGGCGGAGAGGAGGTCCTTTAGCGCCTCGCGGGCCACCTCGACGGTGAGTTCCTTGCCGTTGAAGGTCGCAAATGCGAGCACGTTCTTGAGCGCCCCTTCGAGCTCGCGTACGTTGGAGCGGACGTGCTTGGCGATGAAGAAGGCAACGTCCTCGTCGAGCTTGATGCCGACCGCTTCCGCCTTCTTGAGCACGATGGCGACCCGCATCTCCTGCTCCGGCGGTTCGACCGCCACCGTGAGCCCCCAGCTGAACCGCGTCTTCAGGCGATCGTCGATGCCGGCCACGTCGCGCGGATACGTGTCGCAGGTGATCACGATCTGCTTGTGGCCTTCGACCAGGGCGTTGAACGCGTAGAAGAATTCCTCCTGCGTTCGGTCCTTGCCGGTGAAGAACTGGATGTCGTCGATCAGGAGCAGGTCGAGCGAGTGGTAGTAGCGCTTGAAGGCGTCGAACGATTTCTGCTGGTAGGCGCGAACGACGTCGGTGATGTACTGATTCGCGTGCAGGTAGCGCAGCTTCGCCGCGGGCTGGTTCGCGGCGACATAGTTGCCGATCGCGTGCAGCAGATGCGTCTTGCCCAGCCCGGAGCCGCCGTAGACGAACAGCGGGTTGTAGGACGCGCCGGGATTCTCGGCGACCTGTACGGCGGCGGCGCGAGCGAGCTGGTTGGCCTTGCCCTGCACGAAATTGTCGAACGTGAACTCGGAGCTCATCGTCGAGCGCTCGGCGGACTTGCGCTCGGGCTGGGCGCGTGGGGCGGTCGGCGCCGCGCGGGGGCGCGACGGCGGCGCGGCCTCGGGTTCTTCGCTGGCGGCGGGGAGTGCCAGCACGACGCGCATCGACTGGCCGGCCTGTTCGGTGAGCATGGTCTCGATGCGGCCCAGAAACCGCTCTTTCACCCACTGCAGGACGAAGCGGTTGGGTGCGACCAGCCGCAGCTCGCCGAGCGCTTCCTCGCTCGGGGCGAGCGGCCGGATCCAGGTATTAAATTGCTGAGCGGGAAGCTCTTTTTCGAGTTGCTTGAGGCAGGACTGCCAGAGATTCTGCATGCTCGCTGCCGGCCCTGTTCGAAGAGTTTTGCACCCATGCGGCGCGTTTCGCGGAGCGCGCGGAATGATACCCGGAAGCCCGGGAGTTATCCACAGGGGCAGCGCCATCGTTGACAGTGTTTGCAAGGCCTTGGTTTAATGCCGGGTTTTCTCTGCCTGCCGCCAAGGAAAAATCATGAAGCGAACATTCCAACCCTCCGTCGTCCGTCGCAAGCGGACGCACGGCTTTCTCGTGCGCATGCGAACACGCGGTGGCAGGGCGGTGATCCGCGCGCGCCGCGCCAAGGGACGCTCGCGGCTCGGCGTCGTCTGACGCTCGAAACGCGCGTTCAAGACCGGCTGGGCCGCGGGCAACGGCTGCGTCGCGAGCAGCGGCTCGGGGCCGCAGCGGTGGCAGCGACGTTGAAGGGCGGCAAGGTCGTGCGCGCCGCCCGCTTTCATCTGTATCGGCTCGCGACCGCCTTCGGCTACGCGCGGCTCGCGCTCGTCGTGCCCAAGCGTCTCGCGCCGCGCGCCGTGACGCGCAACCGGATCCGGCGGCTCGTGCGGGAGGCGTTTCGCATGCATCAGGAGCGGCTCGGCGCGCTCGACTGCGTCGTGAGGCTGGTGAAAGCGCCGGGCGACACCCCGGTGACGCGCGCGGAGATCGAAGCGCTTCTCGGCCGCGCTGCCTCATGACCCGCGTGCTCATCGCCTGCCTTGCGGCGTACCGCTACGCCGTGAGTCCAATGCTCGGCCGGAGCTGCCGCTTCCATCCGTCCTGCTCCGAGTATGCGCAGGAAGCCGTCGAGCGCTACGGCGCGCTGCGCGGCGTGTGGCTTGCTCTCAAGCGCATCGGGCGCTGCCACCCGTGGCACCCGGGTGGCTACGACCCGGTACCGTAGACGTAGAACGGCAGAGGAGCACGGGGATCACGTTCCCCGGACGTCCCCCACCAGCAGCGCTTCCCGCGCCCGACAAAACATCGCATGGATACGCAACGCCTCATTCTCTTCATCATCTTTTCCTTCTCGCTCCTGATGCTGTGGGAAGCGTGGCAGAAGGAGACCCGCCCGCCGGTCCCGGCGCAGCAGCAGCAGCAGGCGAAGGACGCGGACATCCCGGCGCCGGCCACCGCGCCGGCAAAGCCGGCGAGTCCCGCTGCCACACCCGCCACGCCGGCGACCGCCGCGGTCCCCGGCGCGGCGGCAGCGACCGCCGCGCGCGAGCTGATCCGGGTCAGCACCGACTTCCTGAAAGCGGAGATCGACCCGCTCGGCGGCGACATCGTCCGCGTCGAGCTGCTGCGCTACACCGACAGCCTCGATCCGAAGAAGAAGCTCGTGCTGCTCGGCCCGGAGCATCGCTACGTCGCGCAGAGCGGGCTGATCGGCAACGGCCTGCCGAACCACCGCACGCTCTTCACGCCGCGAGCGCGCGAGTACCAGCTCGCCGACGGCCAGGACGCGGTCGAGGTGAAGCTCGAGGCGACGACGCCCGAGGGCGTGCGGGTGGTGAAGACGCTGACGTTCCGGCGGTCGAGCTACGTCGTCGACATCGCGCAGGAGATCACGAACGGCACCGCCGCGCCGCTCGTCACCCAGGCGTACTTCCACCTTACCCGCGACGGCAAGGCGCCCGCGGACGCCAAGGCGATGCTGCAGACCTTCACCGGCGCAGCGGTGTACACCGAGCAGGACAAATTCGTGAAGGTGCCGTTCGGCGACATCGACAAGGGGAAGGCGCCCTACCCGAAGGAAGCCGACAACGGCTGGATCGCGATGGTGCAGCACTATTTCGTCTCGGCGCTGCTGCCGCCCGACAGGACGCCGCGCGAGTACTACACCGAGAAGGTGAGCGACGACTTCTACCGCGCGGGAGTGAAGATCCCGCTCGCGGAGATCGCGCCGGGGGCGACGGCAACGGCCGCGACGCGGCTCTATTCCGGGCCCGAGCAGCAGGACAACCTGAAGGCGGTGGCGCCGGGGCTCGATCTGGTCGTCGATTACGGCTGGCTCACCGTGATCGCGGCGCCGCTCTTCTGGATCCTCGAGACGTTCCACAAGTGGCTCGGCAACTGGGGGCTCGCGATCATCGCCCTCACCGTGCTGATCAAGCTGGTGTTCTTCCCGCTGTCCGCCGCCAGCTACAAGTCGATGGCGCGGATGAAGCAGGTGACCCCGCGCCTCATGAAGCTGAGAGAGACCTACGGCGACGATCGGGCCAAGCTCAACCAGGCGATGATGGAGCTGTACAAGCAGGAGAAGATCAACCCGCTCGGCGGCTGCCTGCCGATCGTGGTCCAGATCCCGGTCTTCATCTCGCTTTACTGGGTGCTGCTCGCGTCCGTCGAGCTGCGCCAGGCGCCGTTCTATGGCTGGATCACGGATCTCTCGGCGCAGGATCCCTACTTCATACTCCCGGCGCTGATGATGGCCTCGATGATCGTCCAGACCAAGATGAGCCCGACGCCGCCGGACCCGGTGCAGGCGAAGGTGATGATGATCATGCCGTTCGCCTTCGGCGTGATGTTCTTCTTCTTCCCTGCCGGCCTGGTGCTGTACTGGCTGGTCAACAACGTTCTCTCGATCGCGCAGCAGTGGCAGATCACGCGCATGATCGAGGGCGGCAAGAAGGCCGCCGCCCCCAAGAGCTGATGCGGCGTCCTCGCCCGCACGCATGGAGTCGCCGGCCGATACCATCGCGGCAATCGCAACGGCCCATGGCCGCGCCGGGATCGGCGTCGTTCGGGTCTCCGGCCGCACGCTCGCCGGCTTCGCCCGCGACCTGATCGGCGACGTACCGCCCGCGCGGCGCGCGACGCGCGCGGTGTTCCGCGACGCGCACGGCGCGGCGATCGACGACGGCCTCGCGCTCTACTTCCCCGGGCCGCATTCCTACACCGGCGAGGACGTGCTCGAGCTCCAGGGCCACGGCGGCCCGCTCGTCCTCGCGATGCTGCTGCGCCGCGCGCTCGAGCTCGGCGCACGGCTCGCGGAGCCCGGCGAGTTCACGCGCCGCGCCTTTCTCAACGACAAGCTCGATCTCGCGCAGGCCGAAGCGGTCGCCGACGTGATCGACGCGACGACCGAGGCCGCCGCGAGGTGCGCGGTGCGCAGCCTGCGCGGCGAGTTCTCCGGCGCGGTCCGCTCGCTCGTCGGTCAGCTGGTCGAGCTGCGCGCGCTCGCCGAGGCCACGCTCGACTTCCCCGAGGAGGAGGTCGATCCGTTGGACCGCGCCGACGCCCGCGGCCAGCTCGAGCGGTTGCGCGGCGCGCTCGCGGACACGCTCGCGCGGGCGCAGCAGGGCAGTCTGCTCCGCTCGGGCCTGCACGTCGTGCTCGCGGGCCAGCCGAATGTCGGCAAGTCGAGTCTGCTCAACCGGCTTGCCGGCGAGGAGCTCGCGATCGTCACGCCGGTGCCCGGCACGACGCGCGACTCGGTGCGGCAGGCGATCCAGATCGAGGGCGTCCCGCTGAACGTGGTCGACACGGCGGGCCTGCGCGACACCGCCGACGAAGTGGAGCGGCTCGGGATCGAGCGGACCTGGAACGAGATCGAGCGTGCGGATTTGGCGCTCCTCATTGTCGATGCGCGAAGCGGCGTCACCGCGGCCGACGAAGCGATCGTCGCGCGCCTGCCGCAACGGCTCGCGCGGCTGGTCGTGCACAACAAGATCGACCTCATCGGCGCGGCGCCGCGCACCGAGAGCGACGCCGTCTACCTCTCCGCCAAGAGCGGTGCCGGCGTGGAGTTGCTGCGCAGGCGCCTGCTCGAGCACGCGGGCTGGCACTCGAGCGAGGAGTCGGTGTTCATCGCGCGCGAACGCCATCTCGTGGCGCTGCGCCGCGCGGCCGAGCGGCTCACCGCGGCGGCCGCTCAGCTCGCCGCGCCCGAGCTCTTCGCCGAGGAACTCCGGCTCGCCCAGAACGAGCTCGGCGCGATCACCGGCGAGTTCACCGCGGACGACCTGCTCGGCGAGATCTTTGCCCGCTTCTGCATCGGCAAGTGACCGGACGTAGAATGGCCGCCCGCAAGCACTAGCGCAGGAGAGTGCCAATGCCGATTACCGCCCGGAGCGTTCTCGTCGTGTTGGGTGCACTCGCCCTCGCCGGCGCTGCCGCCGCTCAGCCCAGCCTGAAGATGATGATCCCCGCCAACCCCGGCGGCGGCTGGGACCAGACCGGACGCCAGCTCGCCAACGCGATGCAGAGCGCCAAGCTCGTGAGCGGCGTCCAGTTCGACAACAAGGGCGGCGCCGCCGGCACGATCGGGCTCGCGCAGTTCGTGAACTCGGCCAAGGGCGACCCGAACGCGCTGATGGTCGCCGGGATGGTCATGGTCGGCGGCATCGCCCTCCAGCAGTCGCCGGTCAACCTGGGGATGGTGACGCCGATCGCGCGCCTGACGAGCGAGTGGGAGGTGATCGTCGTGCCGGCCGCGTCGCCGCACAAGTCGATGGCCGACCTCGTGAAGGCGCTCAAGGAGAACCCGGGCAAGGTGTCCTGGGGCGGCGGCTCGGCCGGCGGGACCGACCACATCCTGGCCGGGCTGATCGCCAAGGCGGTCGGCGTCGATCCGGCGAAGGTCAACTACGTCGCCTACAAGGGCGGCGGCGAAGCGCTCAGCGGCATCATCGGCGGCCACGTGACCGCGGGGATCTCGGGCCTCGGCGAATTCGCCGAGCAGATCAAGGGCAAGCGACTGCGCGCGCTCGCCGTGTCGGCGCCGAAGGCGGAGAACGGCATCCCCTCGCTGAAGGAGCAGGGCATCGACGTCGAGCTCGGCAACTGGCGCGGGGTGTTCGGCGGCCCCGGCATCACGCCGCCGCAGCGCGACGCGCTCGTGAAGCTCGTGAAGGACGCGACCGATACTCCGGCGTGGAAGCAGACGCTCGAGAAGATGGACTGGACCCCGGTGTTCCTCGGCGGCGATCAGTTCAAGGCGTTTCTCGAAGAGGATACGAAGCGCGTCAACGGCATCATCGAGTCGCTCGGGATCAAGAAGAAGTAGCGTCGGCCGCCCGCGCGGCCAGGGAGGTCACCATGCGGCGCTCGCCTGCCGAAATCGCGCTGTCAGCCGGCGTCCTCGTGCTCGGGATCGGCGTTGCGGTCGGCACCGCACTGCTTCCCTCCGAGGGCGGCTACGCGCGCGTCGGCCCGAACTTCGTCCCCGGCGTGGTCGGCGTTCGGGCTGATCGTCGTCGGCATCTGGCTGCTGTACGAGGCGCTCGCCGGCGGCTGGCGCCACATGCCCGAGGCATCGCCCGAAGCGCGCGGCGAGCACGCGTTCGACCCGCCGGCGTTCCTCTGGGTGACCGCCGGACTCTTCGCCCACATGATCCTGATCGGCACCGCCGGCTTCGTGATCGCCGGCGCGGTGCTGCTCGCGTGCGTCGCGCGCGGCTTCGGCAGCCGCCGCTTCGTCCGCGACCTCGCGATCGGGTTCGTGCTCGCGCTCGGGGCGTTCCTGTTCTTCGTGAAGTTCCTCAACGTCGGCCTGCCCGGCGGATGGCTCACGCCGCTCCTCGGCGTCGGCGGGGACCTGAGCCGTGGACACGCTCGCCTCGCTCGTCACCGGGTTCGGCGTCGCGCTCACGCCGATCAACCTGCTTTGGGGCTTCATCGGGGTCACGATGGGCACGTTCGTCGGCGTGCTGCCCGGCGTCGGGCCGGCGCTCACCGTGGCGATGTTGCTGCCGCTCACGGTGAAGCTCGACCCGACCGGTGCGCTGATCATGTTCGCGGGCATCTACTACGGCGCGATGTTCGGCGGCTCGACCACCACGATCCTGCTCAATGCGCCGGGCGAATCGGCGTCGATCGCCACCGCGCTCGAAGGCAACCGCATGGCGAAGGCCGGCCGCGCCGGGACCCGCGCTCGCGACGAGCGCGATCGGCTCGTTCGTCGCGGGCA
Organism: uncultured beta proteobacterium; assembly: GCA_963789885.1. GTDB lineage: Bacteria > Pseudomonadota > Gammaproteobacteria > Burkholderiales > SG8-39 > DATEDA01. The sequence continues at coordinate 300,000 of CAWBNB010000005.1, forward strand.
CGATCGCCACGATCCTGCTGACGCTGGTCGCCCCGATCATCGTCGAGGCGGCGCTCGCGTTCGGCCCGGCCGAATACTTCGCGCTGATGGTGTTCGCCTTCACCACCGTCTCAGCGGTGCTCGGCGCGTCGACCGTACGCGGCCTTGCCGCGCTCTTCATCGGCCTCTTTCTGGGTCTGATCGGGATCGACAGCCAGACCGGCCAGGCGCGTTTCTCGTTCGGCGTGCCCGAGCTGCTCGACGGCGTGGACGTCGTGGTCCTCGCGGTCGGCCTGTTCGCGGTGGGCGAGACGCTCTACGTCGCGGCGTACACGAGCCGACTTCCGGAAACGCTCGAAAAGCTGAAGGGGTCGATCTGGATGTCGATCGAGGACTGGAAGCGCTCGGTACCGCCCTGGCTGCGCGCGACCTTCATCGGCTTCCCGTTCGGCTCGATCCCGGCCGGTGGCGCGGAGATCCCGACGTTCCTCTCGTACGCGCTCGAGAAGAAGCTCTCGAAGCATCCCGAGGAGTTCGGCAATGGCGCGATCGAAGGCGTCGCCGGTCCCGAGGCCGCCAACAACGCCGCCGCGACCGGCGCGCTGGTGCCGCTGCTCTCGCTCGGGATCCCGACCTCCGCCACCGCGGCGATCCTGCTGAGCGCGTTCCAGAACTACGGCATCCAGCCCGGGCCGCTCCTCTTCCAGACCCAGCCCGAGCTGGTCTGGGGCCTGATCGCGAGCCTCTACGTCGGGAACGTCATCCTCCTGGTCCTCAACCTGCCGCTCATCGGCATCTGGGTGAAGGTGCTCGCGATCCCGCGCGAGCTCCTCTACGGCGGGATCCTGGTGTTTGCGACGCTCGGCGCGTACAGCCTCCACCAGTCCTGGGTCGATCTCCTCACGCTCTACGTGTTCGGGCTGCTCGGCTTCGCGATGCGGCGCTGGGACATTCCGGTGGCGCCGGCGATCATCGGTCTGATCCTCGGGCCGCTCGCGGAAACGCAGTTCCGCCGCGCGCTCGCGATCAGCGAAGGCGACCCGAGCGTCTTCGTCACCCAGCCGATCTCCGCCGCGCTGCTCGCCCTCGCCGCCGCGGCGATCATCGGTCCCTGGATCTGGCGCCGGCTGAAGCGCGAGTGAAGCGGTCAGAGGGTGTTGGGCCCGCGCTCGCCGCGCTCGCGGCGTGCACGGTGGGCGGTGCAACCTGCTTCCTGCTGCATACGCCGCTGCCGTGGATGACCGGCTCGCTCGTCACCATGGCGGCACTCAAGTTCGGGGGGTTCCGGGTCGCCGCGCCGCGCGGCGGGCGCGAGGTCGGACAGATCCTGATCGCGACCGCGCTCGGGCTCTACTTCACGCCGCCGGTGGCGCGCGAGGTGCTCGGGCGATGGGAGCTGCTCGTCGCCGCCGCCGTCTTCGCCACCGTCCTCGCTTACGTCGGGGCGTGGATGATCTCGAGCTGGAGCGATACCGACCGCACGACCGCGCTCTTCGCGAGCGTGCCCGGCGGCGCCACGGAGATGATGCATCTCGGCGAGCGGTTCGGCGCCAGGGCCGATCGCATTGCCGTGGCGCAGAGCCTGCGCATCCTCATCGTGGTGGTGTCCGTGCCCGTGGTGATCACGTGGTGGGGCGCGCACGGCACCGAAGACTACGTCGCCGTCACCGTGCCCTTCGATGCACGCGGGCTCGCCGCGCTCCTCGGCTGCACCGCGGCCGGCGGTCTCGCGCTGTGGTTCGTCGGCTCGCCCAACCCGTTCATGCTCGGTGCGCTGATCATGGCGATCGGGCTGACGCTCGCCGAGGTGCAGTGGTCGTCGGTGCCCACGCCGATCGTGAACGCGGCGCAGGTCCTGCTCGGCTGCAATCTCGGCTCGCGCTTCGAGCGCGCGTTCGTCCGCGAGGCGCCGCGGTTCGTGATGGTGGTGGTGGCGAGTATCGTCGCGGGCATCGCGATTTCGGCAATGTTCGCGGGCGGTCTCGCCTGGTTGAGCGGGTTGCCGGTCGCGACGATGGTGCTGGCGACGGCACCCGGCGGCATCGCGGAAATGTGCATTACTGCGAAGGTGCTCCAGCTCGGCGTGCCGCTAGTGACAGCCGCCCATGTCACCCGGGTCATCATCCTGGTTACGACGACAGGCCCGCTGTTCCGTCTGCTCCGTCGGCTGCGCGGCCGGCCGCGGCCTGGTTGAGGGACTTCAGTTCTGACCTAAGCCCATGATCGTAAAAGCTTGTGTCACCATGGCCCGGCCCGATGCGGTTTCTGCTAAAGTCCCGCGCCACCTGCCCCGCTACTAGCACTCGGCGCCGTCCCGCCTCCTAATACCCACATAATCAAAGGCCTGCTCCGAGATGAACCAGCCCTTCCTCCCGCGCGCCGCGGCGCCCGACTACGTGCGTCATACCGGTGCGATCGACTGGGTCGCGAAGATCGCGGCGCTCGCGAAGCCCGACCACATCCACTGGTGCGACGGTTCGCAGGCCGAATACGACCGGCTGTGCGACGAGATGGTCGAGGCCGGCACGATGATCCGGTTGAATCCGGCGCTCCGCCCGGCGAGCTTCCTCGCGCGCTCGGACCCGACGGACGTGGCGCGAATGGAAGACCGCACGTTCATCTGCTCGCGCGCGAAGGACGACGCCGGCCCGACCAACAACTGGATCGACCCGGCGGAGATGCGCGCGACGCTTGGCCGTCTCTTCGACGGCTGCATGCGCGGGCGCACGTTGTACGTCGTGCCGTTCTCGATGGGGCCGCTCGGCTCGCACATCTCGCAGATCGGCATCGAGCTCACCGATTCGCCGTACGTGGTCGTGAGCATGCGCGTGATGACGCGCATGACCGCGAAGGTCTGGGAGCTCCTCGGCGCCGACGGCAACTTCGTCCCGTGCGTGCACTCGGTCGGTGCGCCGCTCGCGCCCGGCGCGAAAGACGTCGCCTGGCCCTGCAACAAGGAACACAAGTACATCGTCCACTTCCCGGAGACGCGCGAAATCTGGTCGTTCGGCTCCGGCTACGGCGGCAACGCCCTCCTCGGCAAGAAATGCTTCTCCCTGCGCATCGCCTCCGTGATGGGACGCGACGAGGGCTGGCTCGCCGAGCACATGCTGATCCTCGGCGTGACCTCGCCCTCGGGCGAGAAGAGCTACGTGAGTGCCGCGTTCCCGAGCGCTTGCGGCAAGACGAACTTCGCCATGCTGGTGCCGCCGGCGGTGTTCAAGGGCTGGAAGGTCACGACGATCGGCGAAGACATCGCCTGGATCAAGCCCGGCAAGGACGGCCGCCTGTACGCGATCAATCCCGAGGCGGGCCTCTTCGGCGTCGCGCCGGGTACCTCCTCGAAAACCAACGCCGAACTGCATGGCGGCAATCACGTTCGGACACCATCTTCACGAACGTCGCGCTCACGCCCGACGGGGACGTGTGGTGGGAGGGCATGACCGAGACGCCGCCCGCGCAGCTCACCGACTGGCAGGGGCAGCCGTGGACGCCGGATTGCGGCCGCAAGGCGGCACATCCGAACGCGCGGTTCACCGTCGCGGCGACCCGCGTGCCGTCGATCGATCCGGAGTGGGAGAACCCGAACGGCGTCCCGATCAGCGCGATGGTATTCGGCGGCCGGCGTTCGAACACGGTGCCGCTCGTCCTCGAGGCGCCCGACTGGGACGCCGGCGTCTATCTCGGCGCGACGATGGGTTCGGAGACCACCGCGGCGGCGACCGGCAAGGTCGGTGTCGTGCGGCGCGACCCGATGGCGATGATTCCGTTCGTCGGCTACAACATGGCGGATTACTTCGGCCATTGGCTGAACGTCGGCGCGCGGTCTCGCGCACAAGCCGCGGGTGTTCCTGGTCAACTGGTTCCGGACCGATGCGAGCGGCAAGTTCGTCTGGCCCGGGTACGGCGAGAACATGCGCGTGCTGAAATGGATCGTCGACCGCTGCCAGGGCCGCGCGCAGGGCGTGGAGACGCCGCTCGGGCTCGTCCCGGCGTACGAGCACATCGAGTGGACGGGACTCGAGCGGTTCTCCCGCGAACAGTTCGCGACGGTCACGACGATCCGGCCCGACGAGTGGCGGGACGAGCTCGCGAGCCACGACGAGCTGTTCGCGACGATGCGGTCCCGGCTGCCGGAAGCGCTCGCGACCCGGCGGGCGGCCATCGGCAGGGCGATGCGTTAGGGTTTCGGGAGCGCACGAACGACGGCCGCCCCAGGGCGGCCGTCGGCTTTTTGGGGGTCTAGAATGGCGGCCCGCTCATCCTTCCTGCGCGTCGCTTGATGACTTACGTCTTCCACCGCAACCCGAAGCACCAGTATCCGATCGCCGTGGCGGGTGACGGCCCGTACCTCATCGACGCGGCAGGCAGGCGCTACCTCGACGGCTCCGGCGGCGCGGCTGTTTCCTGCCTCGGTCATAGCGATGCCGACGTCCGCGCGGCGATCACGGCGCAGGCCGGCCGGCTCGCGTTCGCGCACACCTCGTTCTTCTCGAACGAGCCGATGGAGGCGCTCGCCGCCGAGTTGATCGCGCATGCCCCGGCCGGGATGGCGCGCGTGTACTTCGTGAGCGGCGGCTCGGAGGCGATGGAAGCCGCGCTGAAGCTCGCGCGCCAGTACTTCGTCGAGATCGGCGAGCCGCAGCGGCGGCACGTGATCGCGCGCCTGCAGAGCTACCACGGGAACACGCTCGGTGCGCTTTCGACCGGCGGCAACGTCTCGCGCCGCAAGCAGTTCGAGCCGCTGCTGGTGGACGTGGCGCACGTCGCACCGTGCTATGCCTACCGTGGCAAGCAGTCCGGCGAGACCGACGAGGCGTACGGCCAGCGGCTCGTGGCCGAGCTCGAGGCGGAAATCGCGCGCCTGGGGCCGAGAAACGTGATCGCGTTCGTCGCCGAGACCGTCGTCGGCGCGACGCTCGGGGCGGTGCCCCCCGTCCCGGGCTATTTCCGCGGGATCCGCGAGCTCTGCGACCGGCACGGGATCCTCCTCATTCTCGACGAGGTGATGTGCGGGATGGGCCGCACCGGGACGCTATACGCCTGCGAGCAGGAGGCGATCGCGCCCGATCTCATCGCGGTCGCGAAGGGGCTCGGCGCCGGCTACCAGCCGATCGGTGCGCTGCTCGCGAGTGGCAAGGTGTACGAAGCGGTGGTGGGGGGCTCGGGGTTCTTCCAGCACGGGCACACTTACCTCGGCCACCCGATCGCCTGCGCGGCCGCGCTCGCGGTGCAGCGCGCGCTGCGCGAACGGAACCTGATCCCGGAGGTCCAGCGGCTGGGCCACGCGCTCGAAGCCCGGTTGCACGCCCGGTTCGCCGCGCACCCGCACGTCGGGGACATCCGGGGCAGGGGACTCTTCTGGGGGCTGGAGCTCGTCGCCGACCGGGTAACGAAGCAGCCGTTCGATCCCGCGCAGCGCCTCAATGCCAAGGTCAAGCAGCGGGCGATGGAGAATGGCCTGCTGTGCTACCCGATGGGCGGGACGATCGACGGCGCCCGCGGGGACCACGTGCTCCTCGCACCGCCGTTCATCGTTTCCGAGGCCCAGCTCGACGAACTGGTCGAGAAGCTCGGGCGGGCCGTGGACGTTGCGATCGCGGCGAGCCTGCCCCTTCCGGCGCCGGAGCCGATAGACTAGACACGCAGTCCCACCAGGAGGAGAACCCGCAATGCGTACGCAGGCCCTGATCATGGCGCTGCTCGGCGCCGCTTTCGCGTTGCCGACGGGCTTCGCAGACGCGCAGCAGAAGTACGTCACCATCGGCACCGGCGGGCGTCACCGGCGTCTACTACGCCGCCGGCGGCGCGATCTGTCGCCTGGTGAACAAGGACCGCAAAGTGCACAACATCCGCTGCTCGGTCGAATCGACCGGCGGCTCGGTGTTCAACATCAACACCATCAAGGCGGGCGAGCTCGACATGGGGGTCGCCCAATCGGACGTCCAGTTCAATGCCGTCAAGGGCACCTCGAACTTCAAGGATGCGGGCCCGTACGCGGATCTGCGCTCGGTGTTCTCGCTCCACCCGGAACCGTTCACCGTGCTCGCGCGGAAGGAAGCGAACATCAAGAGCTTCACCGACTTCAAGGGCAAGCGGTTCAACGTCGGCAACCCCGGCTCGGGTACGCGCGCCTCGATGGAAGAGCTCCTCGCGGCGATGGCGTGGAAGATGTCGGACTTCGCTCTCGCGGCCGAACTCAAGGCGGACGAGCATGGGCCGGCGCTCTGCGACGGCAAGATCGACGGATTCTTCTACGGCGTCGGACATCCCTCGGCGAACATCCAGGATCCCACCACGACCTGCGGCGCAAAGCTCGTTTCGCTGACCGGTCCTGCGATCGACAAGCTGGTCAGGGAGAACTCCTACTACGCCAAGGCCTCGATCCCCGGCGGCCTCTATCCGAACAATCCGCAGGTCACCGAAACGTACGGCGTGCTGGCGACCTTCGTTTCCTCGTCGAAGACGCCGAATGAAACGATCTACGCCGTGGTGAAGGCGGTCTTCGACAACTTCGACGAGTTCAAGAAGCTGCATCCGGCCCTCGCGAATCTCAAACCCGAAACCATGATCAAGGACGGGCTGACCGCGCCGCTGCACGACGGGGCGGTGCGGTACTACAAGGAAAAAGGCTGGCTGAAGTAAGCGTACACTCTCATTGAGCGGCAGGGTGGCGCGGCTAGGCCGTTGACCCGCTCGCCCTGATCAGTGGCGGGGCGCGCACGGAAGATGCGCGCCCCGTGTCGTCTGCGCACGCAGTCGCCGAGGAGTCGATGACCCATCCCGCAGCGCCGCAGCCGAGACCGATCTCAAGCAGTTGGTCGCGGAGGCCGACACCGGCGGCCGCAAGCTGAGCGGTTTCCCTGGCAAGCTGATCTTCGGCGTCGCGGTCGGCTGGTCGCTGTTCCAGCTCTGGTACGCCTCCCCGCTGCCATTCGCGCTTGGGTTCGGGGTGCTGAACGATACCGAGGCGCGATCCCTTCATCTGGCGCTCGGGCTGTTCCTCGGCTTTCTCGCCTATCCGGCATTCAAGTCATCATCACGGCGGCACATCCCGGTGCTCGACTGGGTGTTGGCGATCGCTGCCGCGTTGGCGGCCGCGTATTTCATTCTGTTCTACGCGCAGCTCGCGACGCGCCCCGGGCAGCCTAACGCGATGGACATTGTCACCGCGTCGATCGGGCTCCTGCTTCTGCTCGAAGCCACGCGGCGCGCGGTCGGTGCGCCGATGACGATTCTCGCGATCGTCTTTCTCGCCTACATCATGTTCGGGAAGTACATGCCGGACGTGATTGCGCACAAAGGCGCATCCCTCGAGCGGATGCTCTCGCACCAGTGGCTCACCACCGAAGGCGTGTTCGGCGTCGCGCTCGGCGTATCGGTAAGCTACATCTTCATCTTCGTCCTCTTCGGGGCGCTCCTCGACCGGGCGGGCGCGGGCAATTACATGATGCAGGTCTCGTTCGCGCTGCTCGGCCATCTGCGCGGCGGGCCGGCGAAGGTCGCCGTCGTGTCGTCGGCGCTGAACGGCCTGATCTCGGGCTCGTCCGTGTCGAACGTGGTGTCGGGCGGAATCTTCACGATCCCGCTCATGAAGAAAGCCGGCTACGGCGGCATCAAGGCCGGCGCGATCGAGACGGCGTCGTCGGTGAACGGGCAGATCATGCCGCCGGTCATGGGTGCAGCCGCGTTCCTGATGGTCGAGTACGTCGGCATTCCCTATACCGACATCGTGAAGCACGCTTTCCTGCCGGCGGTGATCTCCTATATCGCGCTCTTCTACATCGTGCATCTCGAGGCGCTGAAGCTCGGCATGAAGCCGATGGCACGGGCGCGCGCGAGAACGCTCGGCCAGAAGGGGATCGCCTGGGGGCTCGGCATCTCGGGCACGATCGTCGTCTGCGCGGTGATCTACTGGGTGGCGGAGGCGGTGAAGCGACTGGCCGGCGATGCCGCGCCGTGGACTCTCGGGGCGCTTCTGGCCGCGCTCTATATCTACACGGTCTACGTCGCGGCGAAATGTCCGGATCTCCCCCCCGACATCGATGTCGAGAACCCCGTTCTCCCGGCGACGTGGCCGACGGTCAAGGCCGGCCTGCACTTCCTGATCCCGATCGGCGTGCTGGTCTGGGCGCTGATGATCGAGGAACTGTCACCGTCGCTCTCGGCGTTCTGGGCGACGGCGTCGCTGATGGTGCTGATGATCACGCAGCGCGTGCTGACCGCATCCTTCCGCAATCTGCCGCGGGCCGGGGAAATCAAACGCGGCGTCATCGAGGTCATCGAGGGCTTGAGCGACGGCGCTCGCAGCATGATCGGCATCGCGATCGCAACCGGCACCGCGGGCGTCATCGTGGGTGGCATCACGCTGACGGGTCTCGGACTGCGCATGACCGATTTCGTCGAGGTCGTGTCCCAGGGCAACGTGATCGCGATGCTCCTCTTCACCGCGTTCGTGTGTCTGGTGCTCGGCCTCGGTGTGCCGACGACCGCGAACTACATCCTCGTCGCCACGCTCATGGCCCCGGTGATCGTCGAGCTGGGCGCGCAGTCGGGGCTGATCATCCCGCTGATCGCCGTCCATCTCTTCGTTTTCTACTTCGGGATCATGGGTGACATCACGCCGCCCGTCGGTCTGGCCACGTTCGCGGCCGCAGCGATCTCCGGCGAGGATCCGATCAAGACCGGGATACAGGGGTCGATCTACGCGCTGCGCACCGTCGTGCTGCCGTTCGTCTTCGTCTTCAACCCCGCACTCTTGATGATCGACGTGCACGGCTGGTGGGAGATCGCGTTGGTGTCCTTCGCTGCGACGGTTGCTTCGTGCATTTTCGCGGCGGCGACGATGCGCTGGTTCCAGACGAAGTGCAGAGGGTGGGAGGTCGTGGTGCTACTGGTCGCCACTTTCGCTCTGTTCCGACCGGATTTCTTCATGCGCTATGTCGCCGAGCCGTACAAGGACGCGCCGGCGCGAGAGATTTTCGACGTCGCGAAGTCGCTCGGCGAGGACGATCGGATCGTGATGGTGATCGAGGGGACCAATATCGAAGGCGACGACACCAGGAAGACCGTCGCGGTGCAGTTGACCAAGCCGGGGGAGGGTCGCGAGCGGCTGGCCGAGGCCGGTCTGACGCTGACCGTACTCGGCGACGACGTACAGGTCAGCGGCGTTCGATTTGGCAGCCGGGCCAAGAAATCCGGGTTCGAACCGGGCTGGAAGGTAAGCGCGCTCAAAGTTCCCACCAAAGGGGTCTCGGAGCATTGGGTGTATATCCCCGCCTTGGCGTTAGTCGCGCTGGTCCTCCTGGTACAACGGGCGCGCCTTCGCCGGACGGGCGTAGCCCGAGCTTAACCCACTGATTATTTACGACCGCCTTCTGTCTGGGCGGCTTTCCCGACGAATGTTCCACGTGGAACAGTGGCTTCCAGTCAGCGGCCGTTTGGTTCCACGTGGAACATTCACGTATGATTCGCGTCCTCCCGATCATGCTATTCCCAGCCCAATTCGAGGTCATCGTCGTCGGCGGCGGTCACGCCGGCACGGAGGCGGCCCTTGCCGCGGCGCGGACGGGATGCCGGACTTTGCTATTGACCCACAGCATCGAAACGCTGGGGCAGATGTCCTGCAATCCGTCGATCGGCGGCATCGGGAAAGGCCACCTGGTGAAGGAGATCGATGCACTCGGCGGGGCCATGGCGCTGGCGACCGACGAGGCCGGAATCCAGTTCCGGACCCTGAATTCGAGCAAAGGCGCAGCGGTCCGGGCGACGCGCGCGCAAGCGGACCGCCTCCTATATAAGCAGGCCGTCCGGGCGCGACTCGAAAACCAGCCGAATCTGACCCTCTTCCAACAAGCGGTGGACGACCTGGTGCTCGAAGGTGACCGCGTGGCCGGGGTCGTCACCCAGTTGGGTGTGCGTTTCCGTGGGGAAACAGTCGTCCTGACCACCGGAACCTTCCTTTCCGGGCTGATCCACGTCGGGTTGCAGAACTACCAGGCGGGTCGGGCAGGGGATCCCGCGTCCATCAGTCTTGCGGCGCGGCTCCGGGAGCTGAAACTACCGGTTGGCCGCCTGAAAACCGGTACGCCCCCCCGTCTGGACGGGAAAACCATCGACTTCTCGGTGATGGAGGTTCAACCGGGGGATCGGCCGGAGCCCGTCTTCTCGTTCATGGGCCGGCGGGAAATGCATCCACGGCAACTGCCATGCTGGGTCACTCACACCAACGAACGGACCCACGACATCATCCGCGCGGGTCTCGACCGTTCGCCGATGTACACCGGCAAGATCGAGGGCGTCGGACCGCGCTACTGCCCCTCGATCGAGGACAAGATCCACCGCTTCGCGGCGAAGAAAAGCCACCAGATCTTCCTGGAGCCCGAGGGGCTGACCACGACCGAGATCTATCCGAACGGGATCTCGACCAGCCTGCCCTTCGACGTCCAACTCGATTTAGTGCGTTCAATCAAAGGATTGGAGAAGGCACATCTCCTTAGACCGGGATACGCGATCGAATACGATTATTTCGATCCGCGCGGCCTGAAGGCTTCCCTGGAAACGAAGGCGATTCGGGGGCTCTTCTTTGCCGGCCAGATCAACGGCACTACCGGCTACGAGGAGGCGGCGGCCCAAGGCCTGCTCGCCGGGCTCAATGCCGCGCGGCTTGTGCGCAGCAATCCGGCCTGGGTGCCGCGCCGCGACGAGGCCTATCTCGGCGTGCTGGTCGACGACCTCGTCACCCGCGGTGTGTCCGAGCCCTATCGGATGTTCACTAGCCGCGCCGAGTACCGGCTGACGCTGCGCGAAGACAACGCCGACCTGCGCCTCACCGGGACCGGACGCAGACTCGGACTGGTCGACGATGCGCGCTGGGACGCCTTCGGGCGGAAGCGCGACGCGATCGAGCGCGAGACAGAGCGGTTGAAGTCGACGTGGATCAATCCGCGCGTGTTGCCGCCGGAAGAGGCGGCGCGCGTGCTCGGCAAACCGCTCGAGCGCGATCACACGCTTCTGGATCTGCTCCGGCGCCCCGACGTCGGCTACGGCGCGCTCATGACGCTGCAAGGCGCGGGCACACCGGTGAGCGATCCGGCGGTCGCCGAGCAGGTGGAGATTCAGGCGAAGTACGCGGGCTACATCACACGCCAGCGCGACGAGGTCGCGCGGAACGAAGCGCACGAGTCGACGCGCCTGCCGCCCGATCTCGACTACCGCGCGGTGCGCGGGCTGTCGTTCGAGGTGCAGCAGAAGCTCGCGCAGCAGCGGCCGGAAACGATCGGGCAGGCGTCGCGCATTTCGGGCGTGACGCCCGCGGCGATCTCGCTGCTGCTCGTGCATCTGAAGCGGCGCGCCGCATGAGCCCGCCGGGCCGTCCCAAGGGCGAATCCCGAGCGCAGAGCGCGAGGGCAGTCCGATGAACGCGCCGCAGCCGCTGCGCCGCGGTCTCCTCGCTCTCGGCGTGGGCTTGACCGACGGGCAGATCGCCGGCCTGGAGCGCTACCTTGCGCTGCTCGAGAAGTGGAACCGCGTCTACAACCTCACCGCGATCCGCGAGCCGGAGCGCATGGTCACGCATCACCTGCTCGATTCGCTCGCGATCCTGCCGCACGTGCGGGGGCCCCGGATGCTCGACGTCGGTAGCGGTGCCGGGTTGCCCGGGATCCCGCTCGCGCTCGCGTCGCCCGAGCTCGCGGTGACGCTGCTCGACTCCAGCCACAAGAAGGCCGCGTTCCTGCAGCAGGCGATCGCCGAGCTCCAGCTCGCGAACGCGACCGTCGTGACCGCGCGCGTCGAGTCGTGGCAGACGAGCGCCCGCTACGACACGATCGTCTCGCGCGCGTTTGCCGATCTGGGCGAGTTCGTGTCCGCGGCGGCGCGCCTTCTTGCGCCGGGCGGCACGATCGCGGCGATGAAAGGCGTCCATCCCCACGACGAGATCGAGCGGCTCCCGCCGGGTTTCCGCGTGCGCCGGGTCCTGAAGCTCGACGTGCCGCTGCTCGATGCCGAGCGGCACCTCGTCCTCGTGGAGCCGGACGCATGACCCGGGTCCTCGCAGTCGCGAACCAGAAGGGCGGCGTCGGCAAGACCACCACCACGGTGAACCTGGCGGCCGGGCTCGCGCTGGCCGGACGGCGCGTTCTGCTCGTCGACCTCGACCCGCAAGGCAACGCCACGATGGGTTCGGGCGTCGACAAGCGCGCGCTCAAGCAGACCGTCTACCACGTCCTGCTGGGGCTTGCGACGAGCGACAGCGTGCGGGTCTTCTCGGAGAGCGGCGGCTACGACGTCCTCCCGGCGAACCGGGACCTCGCCGGCGCGGAAATCGAGATGGTCGAGCTCGAGCATCGCGAGCTGCGCCTGAAGAGCGCGCTCGAGCGGGTGACGTCGCAGTACGACTTCATCCTGATCGACTGCCCGCCCGCGCTGAACCTCCTCACGCTGAATGGGCTCGTCGCGGCCGATGCCGTGATGATCCCGATGCAGTGCGAGTACTACGCTCTCGAAGGGCTGTCGGACCTGATCAACACGATCAAGAAGGTCCGCGTGCACCTCAACCCGGGGATCGAGATCGAAGGCTTGCTCAGGACCATGTTCGATCCGCGCAACACGCTTGCCCTGCAGGTGTCGTCGCAGCTCGAGCAGCACTTCGGCAAGAAGGTCTACCACACGGTGATCCCGCGGAACGTGCGGCTCGCCGAAGCGCCGAGCTACGGCGTCCCGGCGGTGAAGTTCGATGTCATGTGCAAGGGCTCGCAGGCCTACGTCGAGCTCACCAACGAGATCCTCGGGCGGGCCGAGCCGCGCGCCGCGCCGGCGATCGTCGGGGAGGAGGGAGCGTGATCAAGCACAAGGGTCTCGGACGCGGCCTCGATGCGCTGCTCGATACCGAGGGCAGCCCGCCTCCGACCGAATCGCTCGGGACGGCGCGCGTCGATCGTCTCCAGCCGGGCCGTTACCAGCCGCGCACGAAGATGGACGCCGAATCGCTGAACGAGCTGGCCGCGTCGATCAGGGAGCAGGGCCTGATGCAGCCGATCCTGGTGCGTCCGGCCGGCGCCGATCGTTACGAGATCATCGCCGGCGAGCGCCGCTGGCGCGCCGCGCAGATCGCCGGCCTGGACGAGATCCCGGTCGTGGTTCGCGACGTCCCCGACCAGGCGGCGCTCGCGATGGCGCTGATCGAGAACATCCAGCGGGAGGATCTGAATCCGCTCGAGGAGGCCCAGGGCGTCCAGCGGCTCGTGGCCGAGTTCAAGCTCACGCACCAGGAAGCCGCGGATGCGATCGGCCGCTCGCGCGCGGCGACGACGAACCTGCTGCGGCTCCTCAACCTGCCGCAGAGCGTGCAGGCGCTCGTCCTGGACGGGCAGCTCGACATGGGCCACGCGCGGGCGCTGCTCGCGCTCGACGGCGAGCTGCAGGCCGGGACCGCGAAGAAGGTGGCGGCGAAGGGGCTCTCGGTGCGCGAGACCGAGCAGCTCGTCAACGACATCCTGCACCCCAAGGCGCGGGCGGCGCGGGTGAAGGCGCGCACCGGCCGCGACATCCAGCGCCTCGAGGAAGAAGTGTCGGAGAAGCTCGGCACGACGGTTGAGATCAAGGCGGGGAAGAAGGGCAGCGGGCGGCTGGTGATCAACTACATGAGCCACGAGCATCTGGATGATCTGCTCGCCAAGCTGACGCGGTAACCGTCTCCCTCTCCCCGAGTTTGGGGGAGAGGGTCGGGGAGCGGGGGGCAGCGCGCCGATCGGGTGCTGTGCGAGGCGCGCGGTACGACAACAAGGAGGAAGGAGTGGGTCCGTACCTCGTGGGTGTCGACATCGGCGGCACCTTCACCGACTGCGTCGTTCTCGATCGCGCCGGCAACATCACCGCCACCAAGTCCGCCTCGACCCCGGGGAACTTCGCCGACGGGATGCTTGCGGCGATGCGGGTCGCAGCCGAGCGCCTCGACCTGCCGTTCGACGCGTTCTGCGAGCGCATCTCGGTTCTCACCCACGGCACGACCGTCGGCACCAACGCCCTGATCCAGCGGAAGGGCGCGAAGGTCGGGCTGATCACGACCAAGGGGCACGAAGACGCAATCCACATCATGCGTGGCTCGCGCGGCGTGACTTCGCGCGACATCGCCAAAGTCGTTCATTTCCCGGAGAGCCAGAAGCCGGACCCGATCGTGCCGAAGCGCCTGGTCCGCGGCGTGTCCGAGCGCGTCGACTGCTTCGGGGAAGTCGTCGTCCCGCTGAACGAGGTGGAAGCCGAGCAGGCGATCCGCGCGCTCGTCGACGCCGGGTGCGACGCGATTGCGATCTGTTTCCTCTGGTCGTTCCGCAATCCCGGCCACGAGCGGCGCGTCCGCGACATGGTCCGCGACATCGCCCCGGGCGTGTTCGTGTCGTGCTCGATCGACATCGCGCCGAAGTGGGGCGAGTACGAGCGCACGACGGCGACCGTGCTGAACGCTTACATCGGGCCGGTCATGTCGCGGTATCTCTCGAGCCTCGACCGCGAGCTGAAGGCGCACCACTACAAGCAACCGCTGCAGATCACGCAGTGCGGCGGTGGCTCGATCTCGGTGGATCGGGCGATGGACTCGCCGCTCCTCACGCTCGACTCCGGCCCGGTGTCCGGGGTCACCGGTTCGGTGTTCTTCGGCAAGCTGATCGGCGTGCCGGACATCATCACCACCGACATGGGCGGCACATCGTTCGACGTCGGCATCATCGCCGGCGGGCAGCCCGAGTACTCGTTCATCTCGAACGTCATCCAGTACGACTACTTCCTGCCGAAGGTCGATATCCAGGCGATCGGTTCCGGCGGCGGGAGCCTCGCGCGCGTGAACGAGTTCGGCCGGACGCTGACGGTCGGTCCCGATAGCGCCGGCGCAGACCCCGGTCCGGCGTGCTACGGCAAGGGCAACCCGATCCCGACGGTGACCGACGCCGACGTCGTGCTCGGCTACATCGATCCCGACAACTTCCTCGGCGGGCGGATGAAGCTCGACAAGGCAAGGGCGGTAGCCGCGGTGAAGTCGGTGGCCGACAAGCTCGGGCTCTCGCTCGCGGAGGCGGCGAGCGGGATCGCCACGATCGCCGAGTTCAAGATGGCCGACATCATCCGCAAGATGACGGTCGAGAAGGGCCACGACCCGCGCGATTTCGTGCTGTTCGCGTTCGGCGGCGCGGGGCCGGTGCACGCCGCCGTGTTCGGCGCGGAGCTCGGCGTGCGGAAGGTGATCGTGCCGCTCCGCGAGATCGCCTCGACCTGGTGCGCATTCGGGGCGGCGGCAGCCGACATCCTCCACGTCTACGAGCAGGTCGACATCCAGGGCTCGCCGTTCGACCCGGCGCGCGTCAACCGGGTGCTGGCGGAGCTCCAGTCGCGCGCCGAGGCGCAGATGGCGAAGGACGGCATCGCCGCGTCGCGCCGGAAGTTCAGCTTCTCGCTCGACATGCGCCACCGCGGCCAGATCAACGAGGTGGAGGTCATGCTGCCCGAGGCCCGGCTGAAAGGCGACTTCGCCGAGGCGTTGCGGCAGCGCTTCTACGACCGCTACGAGCAGCTCTACGGGCGCGGGTCGTCCTATCGCAGCGCGCGCCTCGAGATCGTGACGATGCGCGTGCGGGCGACCGCGGCCACGCCGCGGCCGAAGCTCACGAAAGCGCGCAAACTCTCGGCCGCGATCCCGAAGGCGGCGAAGCGGGGCACACGCCCGATCTACTGGGCCGAGCCGAAGCGCACGCTGAAAACGCCGATCTTCGACGGCGCGGCCCTTCGGCCCGGCAACCGGATCAAGGGTCCGTGCGTCGTCGAGACGTCGCAGACCAACGTGGTTGTGCCGCCGCGGCGCACGTTGCGGGTGGACGCGTTCGGCAACTTCGAGATCCTGTTCAAGTGAGGCGGCAATGCCCAAGCTGAGCGAGATGAAGGGCGTCAAGTTCGACGGCAAGACCTACGGCTACGTGCCGCCGAAGAAGCTGTCGATCGCGAAGAAGCTCAAGCTCCATACGAAGTACCGGAAGGACATCGACCCGATCACCTACGAGGTCGTCCGCCATTCGCTCTGGCATGTCAACGAGGAGCACGGCGCGACCATCCAGCGCATCTCGGGGTCGCCGGTGGCGATGTACGCGCTCGACCTCAACCCCTCGATCCTGACCGAGGACGGCGAGTTCGTGTACTTCGGGCCGTACATGCAGTACATGTCCGGGGTCACCGACACCCAGGTGAAGTGGATCCTCGAGTACCGGAGCGACAACCCGGGGATCCGGGACGGCGACATGTTCCTCGCCAACGACCCGTGGGTGGGCGCAGCGCACCAGCAGGACGTGATGCTCATTTGCCCGGTGTTCTGGAAGGGGGAGCTCTTCTGCTGGGTCACCAACTGCCTGCACCAGTACGACATCGGCGGCAAGACGCCGTCCTCCTTCTGCGGCTCGGCCGAGAACGCCTTCGAGGAAGGCATCTGCCTGCCGCCGATCAAGATCGTCGAGGGGAACGAGATCCGGCGCGACATCGAGGAGGCGTATCTCCGCGCCTCGCGCAAGCCCGACGCGGTCGCGCTCGACTTCCGCGCGCAGCTCGCCGGCAACACCACCGCGCGGGACCGCATCCTGCGGCTGATCAAGCGGTACGGCCCGGAGGTCGTGAAGGGCGTGATGAAGCGCATCCTCGACAACGCCGAGCGCGCGTTCCTCGACAAGCTGAAGCGCCTCCCCGACGGCGTCTGGCGCGACCGCACCTACGTCGAGTGCTGCCGTCCGGGCGACCGGCGCACGCACACCGTGATGCTGACCCTGCGCAAGGAAGGCAAACGGCTCGTCTTCGAGAACGAGGGCACCGCGCCGCAGGACGGCGCGATGAACGCCACGTTCTCCGGCTGGCGCGGCGCGATCATGGTGGCGCTCAACCAGCTGCTCTGCTGGGACCAGTACTTCGCCATCGGCGGCGCGCTGCGGCACGTCGAGTTCGACCCGACGCCCGGCACGTTCAACTGCGCCACCTTTCCCGCCTCGGTGTCGACGGCGCCGGTGCAGGCGATGGAAATCTCGCTCTACCCGGCCTACAACGTCCTCTCGAAGATGCTGTTCAGCGACCCGCGCATGCGCGAGGACATCATGTGCATCGGCGGGACCAGCCAGTGGCCGGCGACGCTCTTCCGCGGCGTCGACCAGTGGGGCGATCGCTACGGCTACATCCTGGTCGACCCGATCGGCGGTGCGATCGGCGCGTTCTCGGTCGGCGACGGCGTCTCGAACGGCGGCCAGTCGCGCACCCCGATCTGCCGGCTGCCGAACGTCGAGCACAACGAGCAGTCGTTCCCGCTGCTCGTGCTCTACCGCAAGGAAGTCGTCGATTCGGGCGGCGCCGGCCGCTGGCGGGGCGGCCTCTCCGCGGAGACCTGCTTCGTCCCGCACCGGACGTCGGTCATCACCCACGACACGCTGTCGTCGGGCAACGCGATCCCGACGTCGACCGGAATGATGGGCGGGTACCCGGCCACGGTGAACGTCTACAAGTTCAAGCGCGACACCGACATCAAGGAGCGGTTGGCGAAGCGCGAGATGATCGGCGACATCGCCGACGTCGAAGGTACGACCGAGGAGCTCCAGCTCCGGCAGGAAAACTTCCTCCAGCACCCGACCGACGTGTATTCGGTGATCTGGACCGCGGCCGGCGGCTTCGGCGATCCGACGGAGCGCGATCCGGAGCGGGTCTGGCGGGACGTCGTCGAGAATCGGGCGGTCTCGCGGGAGGCGGCGCGCGAGATCTACGGCGTGGTGGTCGCGGCGGACGAGCGGCTGGACCTCGAGGCGACCCGGCGGCTCCGCGCCGAGCGGCGCGACGCGCGACGGCGCAAGACCGGTACGGTCAGGACACTGGACGGGAAGGTGGTGGCGCGGATCTCCGACAATCTGGAGGTCCGCAAGGCGAATGGCAGCCTGCACACTTGTTGTGCAAAGTGCGCCGCCGACCTCGGCCCTGTCCGCGCCAACTACAAGGACGCCTGCGAGCGGATGGACCAGGAGATCACCGCCTCCAACCCCAACGTGGGCGACTGGCGCCGCTATATTGACGAGCGGCCGGTGTTCCGGCAGTTTTTCTGCCCGGGCTGCGGGGCGCTGATCGAAAACGAGATCGCCCGCGAAGGCGACGAGGTGCTGCGCGACATCGAGCTCGACCTGCGCTGACGCGGAGCGCGGCCGACGTTCCGCTTGACAACCGTGGGCGGGGCAACATAATCGCCCGACCCGATCGACGTGGTGCGGTGCGTCGAAGAGTTCGGGGCGGGTCCGCAAAGGCCGGCTGACGGCGCCCATCGTTGACGCTGCTCCGGCGCCCGTGGCAGCATCGACCACGTAATCTCTGGAGGAGGAAGCAAAATGATCACGAAACTCGTCCGCGCACTCGTGCGCGTAGCCGGCGCATTCGCGCTCACGGCGGCGGTCGGAGCAGCGTCCGCCCAGGAGCCGATAAAGATCGGCTTCGGCATGGCGCTCACCGGCGGCCTGGCCGGCAACGGCAAGGCGGCGCTGATCGCGATGGAGATCTGGGCCGAAGACGTCAACGCAAAAGGTGGCCTGCTCGGCCGTCCGGTGAAGCTGATCTATTACGACGATCAGACCAACCCGGCCACGATTCCGGGCATCTACTCGAAGCTGCTCGACGTCGACAAGGTGGATCTCGTCGTGTCCGGGTACGGCACGAACATGATTGCCCCGGCGATGCCGATCGTCATGCAGAAGAACCTCATGTTCATGACGCTGTTCGGGCTGGACGTCAACTCGAAGTTCAAGTACGACCGCTACTTCCAGATCATGCCCGCGGGCCCCGATCCGGCGTACGGCTGGTCGCAGGGCTACTTCGACGCCGCGATGACCCTCACGCCGAAACCGACGACCATCGCAATCGTCGGCGCTGACGCCGAATACCCAGCGGCGGCGATGGTCGGCGCGCGCAAGCACGCCAAGGAACTCGGCCTCAAGGTGGTCTACGACAAGACCTATCCGCCGAATACCGTCGACTACTCGCCGATCGTGCGCGCGATCCAGGCGACCAACCCCGACATCGTGTTCGTCGCCTCCTATCCGCCGGACTCCGCGGGCATGGTGCGCGCGGCGAACGAGGTCGGGCTCAAGACCAAGATGTTCGGCGGCGGCCTGGTGGGGACCCAGTACGCGGCGTTCAAGACCCAGCTCGGCCCGCTCCTCAACGGCGTCGTCAGCTACGAATTCTGGACGCCGGAAGCGGCGGGCAAGCTGCCCTTCGTGTCGAAGTTCCTCGTCCGGTACCAGGAGCGTGCCGCCAAGGACAAGGTGGACCCCCTCGGCTACTACCTGCCGCCCTACTCGTACGCGATGATGGAAGTGGTCGGACAAGCCGTCACGGCGACCAAGGGCTTCGACCAGAAGAAGCTCGCGGACTACATCCACGCCAACGAATTCGACACGGTCGTCGGCAAGGTGCGTTTCGCCAAGAACGGCGAGTGGGCGCACCCGCGCGTGATGGCGGTCCAGTACAGCGGCATCAAGGGCAACCAGCTCGACGAGTTCTCCAAGCCGGGCGTCAACAAGATCCTGTGGCCGGCCGAATACAAGAACGGATCGCTGACACCGTTCGATATGCGCAAGTAGCCAGGCCGTCCGGCGGGGGGCGCGAACCGCGCCCCCGTTCGCCTGATACTGGACGTCCGAAGAGATACCAGGGATGGAGTTTTCCTCGGCGTTGTTCCTCAACGCCGTCGTGTCCGGCTTGCTGCTCGCCGGCTTCTACGCGGCGGTCGCGGTCGGCATCTCGATCGCGTTCGGGATGCTCGACGTGGTGAACATCGCGCATCCCGGGTTCATCATTCTCGGGTCGTACATCGCGCTGATGATCAATCAGTGGCTGGGGATCGATCCGATCCTCGTCTCCGTCGTGCTCTCGCCGGTGTTCTTCCTGCTCGGCATCGTGCTGTACCGCATCTACTACCTCGCGTTCGAGCGACGCGGCCAGGAGTCGCTGCGCGGGCTTGCCTTCTTCTTCGGCATCCTCTTCATCACCGAGGTGTGCCTGATTCTCGCCTTCGGCGTCGACTATCAGCTGGTGCAGACCGCCTATAGCGAGACGACCCTGAAACTGGGCGAGGTCGGCTTCCCGCTGCGCCTGCTCGTGCCCTGCCTCGTGTCGGTGGCGATGGTGGTCGGGCTTCAGCTCTTCCTGAGCCACACATTTTTCGGCCGCGCGGTGCTCGCGGTGGCGCAGGACCAGCTCGCGCTGCGGATCATGGGGGTGAACCCGGTGCGGGTGAAGCAGTACGCATTCGCGATTTCGATTGCGACCGCGGGGGTCGCAGGGGCGTTCCTGATAGTGATCCAGCCCGTGCAGCCGGCGATCGGCCGCGAGTTCATCGGCCTCGCGTTCGCGATCTGCGTCCTCGGCGGACTCGGATCGATCTACGGCACCCTGGTCGCCGCGGTGATCCTGGGCGTCGCCGAGAGCTTCACCGCGACCTATTTCGGGCCCTCGTGGGCGCCCGCGGTCTCGTTCGGGCTGCTGCTCTTCACGCTCGCCTTCCGGCCAACCGGGCTGTTCGGCCGATGAGCAACCGGGTCTTCGCCGCCGTCGCGTTCGTCGTCGCGATCGTACTGACCGCGTCGAGCCTCTTCATCGAGAACAACTATTTCTTCACCGCCGCGTACGGGGTGTTGGTGTTCGTGATCCTCTCGACCGCGTGGAACATCCTGGGCGGCTACACCGGGTACGTGAATTTCGGGACGCCGGCGTTCTTCGCGATCGGGGCGTACACGACTATATTTCTCTACAACGCGTTCCAGGCGCCACTCATCGTCGACATCCTCTGCGGCACCGCGATGGCGGGGCTCGCCGGGCTCGCCGTCGGCTATCTCACCCTGCGACTGCGCGGGGTGTTCTTCGCCATCGCAACGCTCGCGCTGGCGGTCGTGCTGCTGACGTTCGTGGTGAACTGGGATTACGTCGGCGGCTCGCGGGGGGCCTACGTCATCACGCGGGAACCTGCGCCCCTCGGCCTCGAATCCTGGAAGCACTATCTCTATGTCGTGATCATGATCTTGTCGACGATCGCGCTGGTTGTCGCGCGCACGCTCGAGCACTCCAAGATCGGCCGCGGACTGGCGGCGATTCGCGACGACGAGCTCGCCGCCGAATGCGCGGGCGTGCCGACGCTGCGGCTCAAGCTCCTGTCGGCGACTGCGAGCGGCGGCCTGATGGGCATGGCCGGCACGACCTATCCCTACTTCTACGCGTACGTCGAACCGACGTCGGTGTTCAACCTATCGTACGCCGTGAACAGCATAGCCATGCCGATGATCGGCGGGATGACGAGCTGGACCGGCCCGCTAATCGGCGCGCTGCTGCTCGGCTCGCTCCAGCAGATCATCCAGGTCACGATCTCCTCGAACCTGAATCTGCTCATCACCGGGCTGCTGCTGGTGGTGTTCGTGACGCTGGCGCCGAACGGCATTCTCGGCTGGGTCGACGCCTGGAAGCGGCGGCGGCGCTGATGACCGACGCGCTGCTGCAGGCGAGCGGGGTGACGAAGCGGTTCGGCGGCTTCTACGCGCTCGAGCTGGTCGACCTCGAGGTGCAGCCGGGCGAGCGCCTCGGTCTGATCGGCCCGAACGGCTCCGGCAAGACGACGCTCGTGAGCTGCATCACCGGCACGCTGCGCAACGATGCCGGCGCGATACGGTTCGACGGTCGCGACATCACGGGACTCCCGACCCATCGGCGGATCCGCCTCGGGCTTGCACGGAGCTTCCAGATCCCGAAGCCGTTCGTGTCGATGAGCGTGCTCGACAATCTGCGCGTGCCGCTACTGTACGCGGCGAGCGCGCACGCGGGCGCGCAGCGCATCTCCGATTCGCGGTCGCGCGACGAGGCGATGGCCATCCTGCGCGAGGTAGGGCTCGACGCGAAGGCGGACGAGCGCTCGGGTGGCCTGACCCAGGTCGACATGCGCAAGCTCGAGCTCGCGCGCGCGATCGCGTCCCGGCCGAAGCTGCTGATCTCCGACGAGGCGATGGCCGGCCTGTCGTCGAGCGAGGTCGACGACATCATCGCGCTGCTGCTCAGGATGAAGGACCGCGGCATCGCCGTCATCATGATCGAGCACATCATGCGGGCGGTCATGAAATTCTCCGAGCGCGTCGCGGTGCTCGTCGCGGGCCGGAAGATCGCCGACGGCGACCCCGAGGCCGTGTGCGCCGACCCCGAGGTCCAGAGGGCGTACCTTGGCGAATAGCATCACGGTCGAGGGACTGCGCGCCGGCTACGGGTCGGTGCAGGTGCTCGAGGGCATCTCGCTCCGTGTGGGCGACGGTGAGAGCGTCGTGCTCCTCGGCACCAACGGCAATGGCAAGAGCACGCTCATCAAGGCGATCATGGGCATCGTGCGGCCGACCGCCGGCACGATCGTCGCCGAGATCGACGGCACCACCCACGATCTCGTCGGCCAGGAGCCGGAGGCGATCGTCGAACTCGGCATTGCGCTTGTGCCCGAGGGCCGCCGGCTGTTCCCGCGCCTGACCGTCGAGGAGAACCTGTTCCTCGGCGCCTACCGCCCCGCTGCGCGCAGCCGCATCGCGCGACAACCTGAAGTACTGCTACGAAGTGTTCCCGCGGCTCGCGGAACGCCGCCGGCAACTCGCCGGCAGCATGTCCGGCGGCGAGCAGCAGATGCTCGCGCTCGCCCGCTCGCTGATGACCGCGCCGAAGATCCTGCTGATCGACGAGCCGTCGGTCGGGCTCGCGCCGATCCTCGTCGCGCACACGATCGACAAGATCGCCGAGCTGAAGCGCAGGTTCGGGCTGACGGTGCTGATGGCGGAGCAGAACTTCACGCAGGCGATCAAGATCGCCGATCGCGGCTACGTTATCGTGCACGGGCACATCGAGTTCGAAGGGGGCCTCGCGCGAGGCGCTGCGGGACAACGAGATGATCCGGAAGCTCTACCTCGGCGTCTGAGCGCCCGCTGGCTGCGCCAATCGGAGGACCCCATGACGAGCACGCCCCGTGCCCTGAGCGACCGCGTCGAGTACTCCGCGATCGTCGATCGAGCGCCGCTGAAGCTCCCCGACGGCGCCAGGATGGTGGTGTGGACGATCGTCAATGTCGAGGACTGGTCGATCGAGCGGGCGATGCCGCGTACCGTCCTGCCGCCGCCGATGGGGCAGCCGCTCCTGCCCGACCTCCCGAACTGGGCCTGGCACGAGTACGGCAACCGGGTGGGGTTCTGGCGCCTGTACGACTGCATGCAGAAGTTCGGCATCACGCCGACGCTCGCGCTGAACGGAATCGTCTGCAGGAGCCATCCGCGCATCGCGGAGGCGGCGAAGGATGCCGGCTGGGAGTTCATGGCGCACGGCTACGTCCAGGGCCCGATGCACAAGGTCGACGACCAGCGCGCCGCAATCCGCGACACGATCGCGGCCATCCGCGAATTCACCGGCAAGGCGCCGCGCGGCTGGGAGAGCCCGGGACTCACCGAGACGAACGAGACGATCGACTTCCTCGCGGCGGAGGGGATCGAGTACGTGGCCGACTGGGTGCTCGACGATCAGCCGGTGTACGTCTCGACCGCGCACGGGCCGGTCGTGTCGATCCCCTACACCGTCGAGACGAACGACATCCCGATGATGCTGATCCAGCATCACGGCGCCGAGGAGATGCTGAAGCGCGGCGTCGACCACTTCGACCGGCTGTACGAGGAGAGCGCGAAGATCACGCGCGTCATGGCGATCAGCGTGCATCCGTACATCTCCGGCGTACCGCACCGGATCGGCTACCTCGAGCGCCTGTACGCGCACATCAGGTCGAAGCCGGGCGTGGCGTTCTGGACCGGGGAGAGGATCCTGGACTGGTACCTGACGCAAGTCCCGGCGCCGGACGCGTAACCTGCGGTCGTGATGCGGCTGCTGGCGGTGGTGCTCCTGTCGTCGACGATCGCTCACGCGGCGCCGCCGGCGCAGACGCGTCAGCTGACCCTCGCCGATCAGGCGACTGCAGTCGACCTCTACCTGCCTGATGCGTCGCCGCCGCGCGGGCTCGCAGTGATCGCCCACGGTTTCACCCGATCGCGCGCCCGGCACGTCGTCCTCGCTCACCGGCTCGCAGAGGAAGGGTTTGTCGTGGCAGTCCCGGACCTGCCGTACTGGATGCGTGCGCACGGGAACGCCGATGCGATCGTGGACCTCGTCAGGGCAGTCGAGACCGAGCGCGGGCTGGACGCCCGGCCGGTCGTGCTGATCGGAACCTCCGCGGGTGGCCTCGCGTCGCTCCTCGCCACCGACCGTGTGCCCCGGCTTGCGCTCTGGGTGGGTCTCGACCCGGTGGATACCTGGGGCGTCTCGGCGGCGGCCGCCCGCGGCCTGAAGGCGCCGGCAGTCGTGCTCCGTGGACCGAGCAATCCCTGCAACGCGGGCGGCAGTGCGAAGCGGATCGCCGGCTGGTTCGCGAACCTGCGCACCGATCTGCGCGTCGACGCAGCGTCGCACTGCGACTTCGAGGACTCGACTACCGCGCGCTGCGAAGCGATCTGCGGCCCAGCCGACCCGGCGCGCCAGGCGGCGATCGTGGA
Organism: uncultured beta proteobacterium; assembly: GCA_963789885.1. Classification (GTDB taxonomy): domain Bacteria; phylum Pseudomonadota; class Gammaproteobacteria; order Burkholderiales; family SG8-39; genus DATEDA01. Next base: position 324,578 of record CAWBNB010000005.1, read on the forward strand.
TGCGGCGGTGAAGGCGGTGATGGCGGCGCGTGTCGGACCGGGCTAACGGGAGAGTGAGCGCCGGACGGGCGCACGGCCGGCGACTATAATCTGCGGACCATGACGACCGAGGCACCGTAGCGACCGAGGCGCCCCCGGGAGGCGATCCGAATGCTGCGTAGCCTTTCGGCGGCGATCGCCGGAAGCGAGACGGCGGTACCGGACATGGCGAGCGCGAACTGCGCGCGCAGTTCGATCTCCTGCGAAGCGCGTGCAGCAGCTGCAGCGCATCGGCATCCAGCAGCTGTATCTGATGGGCGAAGCCGAGCGCGAGCCGCATCCTCGCCGATCCGCGTTACGACGACCCGTTGCGGCTCGAGCGCCACGGCTTCAAGGTCTACTCGCAGAACGAGGAGGACGGGATCCTGAACGAGTTGTTCCGGCGGATCGGGGTCGCCAACCGGACCTTCTGGGAGTTCGGCGTCCAGGACGGCACCGAGAACAACACCCTGTATCGCCTGGTCGACGGCTGGCGCGGGGCGTGGATCGAAGGCGCCGCGGCGGACGTCGCGAAGATCCGCGAGCGGTTCGCGACGCCGATCGCGGACGGGCGCCTGACGGTGCGCGAGGCGCTGGTAGATCGAGACAACGTCAACGCGCTCGCGCGCGAGCTCGGGCTGCCGCGCGAGCTCGATCTCCTCAGCATCGACATCGACGGCAATGATTTTCACGTGTGGGATGCGCTCGACGCGCTGGCACCGCGCGCGGTCGTCATCGAGTACAACCCCAAGCTGCCGCCGCCGACGCAGTGGGTCATGCGGTACGACCCGCATCACGCGTGGGATCGCACCGATCAGTACGGTGCGTCGCTTGCGGCGCTCACGGCCCTCGGCGAGCGGAAGGGTTACCGGCTGGTGGCGTGCAACATCACCGGCTCGAACGCGTTCTTCGTGCGGCAGGATCTCGCCGCGGGAAAGTTTCCGTCCGCGACCGACCCGGCGTACTACTACCAGCCGCACCGCGCCTGGCTGACCCCCACCTTCTGGAACCAGAACTCCGGTCGGTTTCGGGAAGGGCGGGCCGCCCTGACCGCCCGAGTGGCGTTCAGGCACGAATCGGGCGCCCCGACCGAGTGAGGACGACAGGCGGCGGGCTTACGATCCCGCCGCCCCAAAGCGCGCAAGCGCTTAGCAGGACTTGCCGTGCCGCATTGCGATGAGGGGGTCGCAGCCGTAGGCGGTGATCCAGGGCGTGGCCGAACCGCTGGGCGGTGGGGAAGAAGCGCATCCCGCGACGGCGAGAAGGAACAGGACGGCGGCAGCAGCTTTCACAAGTCTCATGAGGGTCTCCAGCCTGAAGTTGAATGTCTTATGTCGAATATCTTGTTGTTACCGTCCGGCGCCTCCCAAGCGCGGCAAACAGGATAGCCCCGTCCCGGCGGGGTGACAAGCTTGCGACAACGACGCCGGGCGCGGCTCAGCCGACTGCCTCGACCGTACCGCTCCGCGTCGACTTCACGATCGCCTCGAGCGCGCTGACGGTGGCGATCATCTGGTCGTGCGGCACCGGATAGCGCGCGCGGCCCTCGATCGCGTCGGCGAACGACTCCAGATTGGCGAGCACCGCGGGCGCCGGCGCGTAGTCGATCGAGCGCTTCGCCTCGCCGCGCAGCGCGGTCGTCAGCGTCCAGCCCTGCGGCGATTCCGGGTGCGCCTTGTCGCGCACCTCGGCCCAGCCCTTCGACCCGTACACGGCGACGCGGCCGTCGAACGGCGTGGCGAGGATCGCGCTGATCAGGGCGTGCCCGCCGCTCCGGAACCGCAGCAGGACCGCGAGCGTATCGCCGTTCGCGAGCGGGCTGCCGAGCTGCTTGACGCTCGCATACGCGCTTTCCGCCGGTCCCATCAGGCTGACCGACAGGTCGACGAGGTGGATGCCGGTAGCGGTGAGCGGGCCAGCCGGCGCTTCCTTCGCCGAGAGACGCCAATTGTCGGCGGCGAGCGTGAGGAACTTGTCCTGGCTGAAGTTGGCCTCGATCTGCAGCAGCGTCCCGAGCCCGCCGCTCTGCGCGAGCCGCGCGACCTCCACCAAAGGCGGCTCGAACCGCTTCTCGTGACCGACTGCGAGCGCAACGCCGTTCGCCTTGACCGCGTCGATCGCCTGCAGGACCTCGGCGCGGGAGAGCGAGAGCGGCTTCTCGCAGAAAGACGTGCTTGCGCGCGCCCGCCGCGGCGATGATCTGTCCGGAGTGCAGCGAATGCGGCGTGCAGAGCACGACCGCGTCGACGGCGGGATCGCGCAGCGCGTCCTGCAGGTCCGCCGAGTGTGCGAGGCCCTGCGCGCGGGCGAATTCCGCTCCACGCGGATCGGGGTCGATGCCCTTTACCGCCGTGAGCTTGGAACTGCCCTTGAGCAGCCCGACGATGATGCGGCCCCACCAGCCGAGGCCGACGACCGCGACGCGGATCATCGGTCAGGCGGCCTTCGGCGTACCCGCGGACCTGGCGAGCAGCGGATTCAGCTCGCAGGCTTCGCCCCAGCTCACGATGCTCATCGAGCGGACCAGCCGCCCGGCGCCGACCGTCTCGCCGCAGAGCAGCCCGAGCTCGATGATCTCCTCCTCCGAGAAGTGGCGCCGCAGCTCCTCGTACACCGCGTCCGAGTCGATCGCATCGTCGCCCGACTTGAAGAGATCGGCGTAGCGGAGCGCGGCCTTCTCGCGCTCGGTCAGCTGCGTGCTCGTCTGCCAGTCGAGTGCTTCGGCGACGAGCGCCTCGGTGAGGCCCTGCTCGATGGCGACGTTGGACCGGACCGTGGAGCAGTAGCCGCACTGGTGGCCAACCGAGATACGGATCCGGCACATCTCCTTGAGCTTGTGCGGCAGCAGGCCCTCGTAGAGGAGCGCGCTCCAGTACCGTACCCAGGCGCGTCCGGCGGGGCTGCGCGTCATGATGCTCACCACGCGCGGGTCGGGCGCGCCGGTGCGGGTCGCCGAGGTGATCAGCGTGCGCGTCTCGGGCGTCTGCTCGTGCTCCTCGATGAAACGGATGCGTGGCATTGCTTCCTCGCGTGGTGGGGGTCGCGCAATCTAGGCGCGCGGCGTGGCCCGCGTCAAGATGCGGCGCCGCGCGATTGACGCTTCGCGCCGCGTTCGCTAGATTGCACCGGCGAAGAGCGCGTAAGGAGTAAGCGATGGCCTACGACGAAACCCTGCCCAGAATCCGCGTATCGCGGAAGGACATGTTGAAGCGGGTCGCGCGCTTCTCGAAGCTCAAGGGCTTCGACGGCGGACTGCCGGACAGCAAGATGCCCGGCTGCGAGCGCATCCTCTACAACGTCATCGGCTTCCAGCCGCCGCCGGGCGAAGGCGAGGGGCTGCAGTCGCCGGTCGGCGCCCAGGCGGCCCGCCTCTCGGCGATCAAGATTACCGAGGGCTTCAACCTCGGGTATTGCCGCGCGCTGCCCGGCAAGGGGCCGATGCTGCACAACCACGACACCAACGAGACGTTCATCGCCATGACCGGGACCTGGCGCGCGAGCTGGGAGAACGAAAAGGGCAAGCTCGAGCACGTCGACCTGAAGCCGCTCGACGTCATCTCGTTCCCGCCCGGCGCGAACCGCCGCTTCATGAACGTCACGAAGGGGCCGAAGAACAAGCACTCGATCCTGATGTTCGTCATCGGCGGCAACGGGCCGAAGGCCGAGTTCACCGCCGAGTCGATGGCCGAGCTCGAGCGCGCCGGCATCTGGCCGGAGAAGGCGGAGAAGGTGAAGACGAAGGCGAAGCCGATCGGCACTGGAAAGCGCTAGCGGCTCGTCGGACTCCCCTCGCGCCAGGACTGCGCTCGGGGTTCGCCCTCGGGGCGGCCCTGCAGGCTCACGCCAGCTCGCCGAGCACCGCGGTCCACGCCGTGGCGACATTCCGTAGCTCGTAGCCCCCGCCGCCGAACGCCATGAGACGGCCGCCGCAGAGCTCCTCGGCGAGCCTGCGCAGATCGCGCGCGACGCGCGCGTGCACGGCCGGCGTGAGGCGCAGGTCGGCGAGGGGATCGCCGGCGAGGCCGTCGGCGCCGGCCTGCAGGATCAGGAATTGCGGTTTGAAACGTCGCAGAGTGCGCCATCCCCGCCTCCCACGCGGCGAAGAACGCTTCGTCCCCGGCTCCGGGCGGCAGCGGCAGGTTGAGCTTCGTGCCCGTCGCGTCGCCCTTGCCGGTCTCGCGCGCGTGGCCGGTGCCGGGATACAGGAAGCGGCCGTCCTCGTGGATGTCGACGACGATCAGCTCCGGGTCGGCCTCGTACGGGTAGTAGATGCCGTCGCCGTGGTGGACGTCGATGTCGACGTAGCCGACGCGCTTGATGCCGAAGCGCGTCCGCAAGCTGTCGATGACCACACCGAGGTCGTTGAACACGCAGAACCCGGCCGAGCAGCCCCGGCGGGCGTGATGCAGGCCGCCGATCGGCTGGAAGCTGCGCACCGCGTCGCCGGCCATGATCCGCTCCAGGCCCTCCAGCGCGGTGCCGGCGACGACCGCGCCGCGGTCGTAGACGCCGGGGAACGCCGGCGTGTCGCCGTTGTCGAGGTAGCCCTCGCCGACCGACGAGCGCAGTTTCACCCAGCCCACGTGCTCCGGCCGTGTGGAAGCGCTCGAGCTCCGTCGCCGTCGCCAGGCGGGGCGTCGCGATCACGACGCGCCGGTCGAGGCCGCGTCTCACCGCTTCCGCCATGAACGCGCCCTGGCGATCGATGCCCAGCGGATGTCCGTCCGGAAAGCCGTACTTTCCGAGCATCTCGCCCACCAGCAGCAGCGTTTCACCCGCCATCGCCCCGATCGTAGTCCTTCCCCGCGAACGGCGGCCGGTGGCAAACTACCACCCAGAACAACCCCCGCCGACGGCGCTGACAGCGCCGCGTCCGCAACAGGAGGCCGGCCAAAGTGAAAGCCCCGTCCTTTGCCTATGCCAAACCGCGCTCGCTCGAGGAGGTGCTCGTGCTGCTCCGGCGCACCGACGATGCGAAGGTGCTCGCCGGCGGCCAGACGCTCCTTGCGACGCTCAACATGCGGCTCTCCTCGCCCGCGCTCCTGGTGGACATCACCGGCGTGCCCGGGCTCGCCGGGATCGCGGTCCGGGGGAACGCGCTCCGGATCGGCGCGCTGACGCGGCACCGCGAGATCGAACGCTCGCCCGAGGTGGCCGAGCACGCGCCGCTGCTCGCGCTGGCCGCGCCGCACATCGCGCACGTGGCGATCCGCAACGCCGGCACGATCGGCGGCAGCCTCGCCCACGCCGACCCGGCGGCGGAGTGGCCCGCGTGCTGCCTCGCGCTCGACGCGGACATCGTGATCGCCTCGCGCTCGGGCGAGCGCCGGGTCAAGGCGCGCGACTTTTTCAAGGGGCTGTTCGAGACCGCGCTCGGGGAGGGCGAGCTCATCGCTGCAGTGGAATTTCCGCTCCTCGGCGGGGGGTATCGCAGCGTGTTCCTGGAGCTCGCGCGGCGCAGCGGCGATTACGCGATCGTCGGCGTGGCCGCGGCCGCCAAGCCGGCGGGCGGCGCGCTGTCGGACCTGCGGCTCGCGTTCCTCGGCGCCGGCGCGACGCCGATCCTCGCCCGGAATGCGATGACGGCGGCGGAAGGGAAGAAGGCGTCGGCCGAGGTGATCGCCGCGGTCCAGGGCGCGCTCGACCAGGACCTCGCGCCGATCGGCGACCTGAACGCCGCGCCGGCCACGAAGCTCCACCTCGCGCGCGTGCTCTGCGGGCGCGCGCTCGCCCAGCTCGCGGCCTAGGGAGGGCGACGATGGAAGCGACGATCCAGACCACCATCACCGTCAACGGCGCCGCCGTCACCCGCGCGGTGCCGGCGCGCCAGCACCTGATCGACTTCCTGCGCGAGACGCTCGGGCTGACCGGCTCGCACGTCGGCTGCGAGCACGGCGTGTGCGGCGCGTGCACGATCCGCGTCGACGGCGAGATCGTGCGCGGCTGCCTGATGCTCGCGGTGCAGGCGCACGGCCGCAAGGTCGACACGATCGAGGGCCTCTCCGACTCGGGCGAGCTCGCCGACCTGCAGGAGTGCTTCCACCAGCACAACGCGCTCCAGTGCGGTTTCTGCACCCCGGGCATGCTGCTGGCGGCGCACGACCTCATGCGTACGAAGCCGCGCGCGACGCGCGACGAGATCCGCGAGTACATGGCCGGCAACTACTGCCGCTGCACCGGTTACCACGCGATCGTAGACGCGGTCGAAGAGGCGCTCGCGCGCCAGGGCCAAGCGGCGCTCGCGCGCGCGGGAGCGAAGAAATGAACGCCCGCGCCGAGCTGCCGCTCCACGCACCGGGAACCCAGGTCGACAAGGGCTACATCGGCCAGAGCGTCCCGCGCCCGAACGCGAAGCGCCTGCTGCAGGGCCGCGGCGCCTTCGTCGACGACCTGCGCTTTCCGCGCCTCGCCCACGTGGTGTTCTTCCGCAGTCCGTATGCGCACGCGAAAGTGAAGAAGCTCGACCTCACCAAGGCGGCGCGCCAGCCGGGCGTGATCGCCTGCTTCGACGGCCGCGCGGTGGCCGAGTACTGCACGCCCTGGGTGGCGGTGCTCGGGCACCTGAAGGGCATCAAGTCGGCGGCGCAGTACGCGATCGCGATCGAGCGCGCGTGCTGGCAGGGCGAAGCGGTCGCCGCGGTCGTCGCGGAAACGCGCGAGCAGGGCGAGGACGCGCTCGCCCACGTCGTCGCCGAATGGGAAGAGCTGCCGGTCGTGACCGACATGGAGGATGCGCTCTCCAACCGCTACGTCATCCACCCGGACCTCGGCGACAACATTTGCTTCAAGCGCGAGTTCGACACCGGCGGTGTCGACGATGCGTTCGCGAAGGCCGACGTGGTCGTCGAGGAGACCTACGTTTTCGGCCGCCACACCGGCGTCTGCCTCGAGCCGCGCGCGATCCTCGCCGACTACAACGCCGCCGAGCACTCGCTGACCGTGTACCACTCGACGCAGGCACCGAACATGATGCAGGACATCTTCTCGCGCCACCTCGGGATCCCCGAGGCCAACGTGCGGGTGATCTGCAAGGACGTCGGCGGGTCGTACGGCATCAAGGTGCACGTGTATGCGGACGAGATGGCCACCGCCGCGATCTCGGTCATGCTGCGCCGGCCGGTGAAGTTCATCGCCGACCGGCTCGAATCGTTCCTGACCGACATCCACGCGCGCGAGCACAAGGCCAAGGTCCGGCTCGCCTGCACCAAGTCGGGCGAGATCCTGGCATTCGATCTCGACGACCTCACCGCGATCGGTCCGTACTCGGTCTACCCGCGCACCAGCGGGATCGAAGGCAACCAGGTCGTCAATCTCACCGGCGGGCCGTACAAGCATCAACAATACCGGGCGAAGATGCACGTCGTCTTCACCAACAAGAACGTCACCTGCCAGTACCGCGCGGTCGGCCATCCGATCGCAGTCGCGCTGACCGAGGGCATCGTCGACCTCGCCGCGGCGAAGATCGGGATGGATCCGGCCGAGTTCCGGCGCCGGAACCTCATCGCCGACGACGCCTATCCGTACACCTTCCCCTCGGGGATCAAGTTCGAGAAGCTCTCGCACCACAAGTGCCTCGACCGGCTGCTCGCGCTGATGGACTACAAGAGGCTGCGCGCCGAGCAGGCCGAGCTCCGGCAGAAGGGCGTCCAGCGCGGGATCGGGCTCGCCGCGATGATCGAGGTGACCAACCCTTCGCCCGCGTTCTACGGCGTCGGCGGGGCGCGCATCTCGGCGCAGGACGGCGCCACCTTGCGCCTCGAGCCGACCGGCATGGTCACCGTCCTCTGCAGCGTGACCGAGCAGGGCCAGGGGACCGACGGGATCTTCGCGCAGATCGCGGCGAGCGCGCTCGGGGTGACGATGGACAAGGTGCGAGTCATCACCGGCGACACCGCGGTGACGCCCTACGGCGGCGGGACGTGGGCCTCGCGCGGCGCGGGCATCGGCGGCGAGGCGGTGCTGCAGGCCGGCCGCGCGCTGCGGTCGAACATCCTCGATATCGCGGCGGTCGTTCTCGAGATGGACAAGGCCGAGCTCGACATCGTCAACAACGAGATCGTGAACCGGCTCTCGCTCGAGTCGAAGCTCGCGCTTGCCGAGCTCGGGCGGATTGCCTACTTCCGCCCCGACACGCTGCCGCCCAAGTTCCAGTCGGAGCTGACGGTCACCCGCCACTACACGCCGCGCGAGTACGGCTTCACGTTCACCAACGGCATCCAGGCGTCGTACGTCGAGGTCGATTCGGACACCGGCTTCGTGAAGCTCCTCAAGCACTGGTGCGTCGAGGACTGCGGCACGGTGATCAATCCGATGCTCGTGGACGAGCAGATCCGCGGCGGCGTCGTGCAGGGCATCGGCGCGGCGCTATTCGAGGAGTGCGTGTACGACGACGCGGGCCAACTCCTGAACGGCACGCTCGCCGACTACCTCGTACCGATGTCGGGCGAAATGCCCGACATCGTCTGCGCGCACGTCGAGACGCCGACGAAGCAGTCGCAGCTCGGCGCGAAGGGCGCAGGCGAGGCGGGTACCGCGGGCGCGCCCGGCGCGGTGATGAACGCGATCAACGATGCCCTCGCGCCGTTCGGCGCGCGGGTGACCGCGCAGCCGTTCACGCCGGAGCGCATCCTGAAGGCGCTCAACAAAGTCTGACAAGTCTGACCCTCAACAAGGAGAGAGACGTGCTCCACGAGCTTCGCATCTATCGCTGCGCCCCTGGGCGCCTCGCTGCGCTCAACAAGCGCTTCGAGACCAAGACCCTCAAGATGTGGGAGAAGCACGGCATCCGCCAGGTCGGTTTCTGGACAGTGGCGATCGGCGCCACCAACCACGATCTCTACTACCTCCTCGAGTGGGAGAGCCTCGCCGAGCGCGAGCAGAAGTGGAACACCTTCATGAGCGATCCCGAGTGGATCGCCGCGCGCGCCGAGTCGGAGAAGGACGGCCCAATCCTGGCCCACACCACGAACTACATCCTGCAACCCACCAGCTATTCGAAGCTCAGATGAGTGCGAAGGTGATGGTGGTGACCGGCGCGAGTCGCGGGATCGGCGCCGCGATCGCCGGGCTGGCCGGCAAGCGCGGGTATGCCGTCTGCGTCAACTACGCGCGCAGTCGCGACGCGGCGGAAACGCTCGTCGCCGGCATCAACAAGAACGGCGGCAAGGCGGTGGCGATCCAGGCCGACGTGTCGGTCGACGGCGAAGCGAAACGGCTGTTCGCCGAGGTCGACCGCGCGCTAGGCCGGGTCGACGTGCTGGTGAACAATGCCGGCATCATCGGCCGCCAGTGCCGGGTCGACGAGATGGACGCGAAGCTTCTCGCCGATGTGTTCGCGGCGAACGTGTACAGCGTGTTCTATTGCACGCGCGAAGCCTTGCGACGGATGTCGACCAGGCATGGCGGCAAGGGTGGCGCGATCGTGACCGTCTCCTCGGTCGCGGCACGAACCGGCGGCATTCCGATGGAGTCGCACTACGCGGCGAGCAAGGGCGCGCTCGACAGCTTCACTATCGGGCTCGCGAAGGAGGTCGGGACGGAGGGCGTGCGGGTGAATGCCGTCCGCCCCGGCTTCATCCTCACCGCCATCCACGAGGCGCATGGGGGTGAAGCGACCGCGCGCGCGGTCGGGCCGACGGTTCCGATCGGCCGGGTCGGCCAGCCGGCGGAGGTTGCCGAGGCGGTGCTCTGGCTTGCTTCGGACGGCGCGTCCTATCTGCACGGCGCGATCATCGACGTCTCCGGCGGACGGTGAACGCGCGGCGGATCGCCGCCGCGGAGGAAGGGAGGACAGGCGTGCCCCGAGGGCGGCTGGTCGAGCGCGCGGACCGCGCGCTGGAACTGCTCATCTATTACGCGTCGGCGCTGCTGATGCTCGCGCTGACCGGCGCGATCCTCTACGCCGTGGTGTTGCGCTACTTCCTCAACGCCGCGCCGAGCTGGTCGGAGGAGGTGCCTCGCGTGGTATTCCTGTGGGTCACCTATCTGGCGATCGCGGTCGCGGTGAAGCGCGGCCAGAGCCTGCGCGTCACGTTCCTCCTCGAGCGACTGCCGCCGCTCGTGCGGGTGTGGCTCGAGATGTTCATGCACGCGTCGATCTTCGTGATGCTCGGATTCCTGGTCTGGCACAACGCGCCGGTGATCGAGCTGAACCGCGGGTCGCGCATGCTCGCGACGCAGTGGTCCGACGCGGTCCGGTTCTGGCCGCTGTCGATCGGCTGCGTCCTGATCGGCTTCTACCAGCTGCGCCTGGTGCTGCGCTCGCTCGCGGAGTTCCGCGCCGCGCGGAGGCACGCGGCATGATGCTCGCCGCGATGCTGGTGATGCTGCTCGTCTTCACGCTGCTCGGCATGGAGATCGCGTGGGCCATCGCGCTCGCCTGCTTCGCCTATATCGCGCTGTCGCAGCTCACCGACACGCCGACGTCGTTCGCGCTCTTCGCGCAGCAGATGACTGTCGGCCTGGACGGTTTCGTTCTGGTGTCGGTGCCGCTGTTCATCTTCGCGGGCGAGCTGATGAACGTCTGCGGGGTGACCCAGCGCCTGGTGCGCGTCGCCGCCGTGGTCGTCGGCCACATGCACGGCGGGCTGGCCAACGTCGGCGTGGTGGCCAACTTCCTGATGTCCGGAGTGTCCGGCTCGGCCGTCGCGGACGCGGCGGCGACCGGCACGGTGCTCGTGCCCGAGATGAAGCGGCGCCGGTTCCCGGAAGACTTCTCGTGCGCGGTGATCGCCGCGGCGGCCACGGTTGGGCCGATCATCCCGCCCTCGATCGCGTTCCTGCTGCTCGCCTCGATCATCAACATCTCGGTCGGACAGCTGTTCCTCGCCGGCATCGTTCCCGGCACGCTGATGTTCGTGGCGATGTTCGTCGTGACGTGGTGGCTGTGCAAGCGGCGCGACTATCCGCGGGAACCGAAGGCCACGTCCGGAGAACGGGCCGAGGCGATGCGCGACGGCGTGCTGGCGCTCATCGCGCCGCTCGTGATCGTCGGCAGCATCGTGGGGGGCATCGCCACCCCGACCGAATCGGCGGCGATCGCGGTCGGGTACACGCTGGTTCTGGGCCTGGCCGTGTATCGGAACACCTCCGTCGCGGCGATCGTCCACGCCGCCGGCAGCGCGGCGATGTCTTCGGCGCTGGTGATGCTCACCGTCGCCGCCTCGCAGATCTTCGCCTGGCTCGCGGTGCAGGAGCGGCTGGGCGAGCTCCTCACGAACGGGATGCTCGCGCTGTCGAACAATGTTTACGTGGTGCTCGCGCTGGTCAATCTCCTGATGCTCGTGCTCGGGATGTTCATGGAGCTCGTGCCGATCATGTTCATCCTGGCGCCCATCGTGTTTCCTTGGCTGGCCGGAATGGGCGTGAGCGAGGTGCAGTTCGGCGTCGTCATGGTGCTGAATCTGATGATCGGGATGATCACGCCGCCGATCGGGCTGAACCTGATGGTGCTTTCGGCGATCACCGGGGTGGAGGTGATGCGCATCTTCCGCGCTGCGGTGCCCTACGTCTGGGCCCTCCTGGTCGTGCTGTTCCTGATCACGTACATTCCCCCGCTTACACTGTTCATCCCCCAGCTCTTCTACCCCGCAAAATGAAAGGAGTTCTCGCATGTCGGTTGATCTGAAGCGAAGAACGGCAGTCAAAGCGATGGGGGCCGCGGCGATCGTCTCCCAGGTCGGGCTCTCCAGGCCCGCCCGTGCGCAGGTCAAGCTGCGCTATGCCAACGCGAGCAACGCCGGCTACCTGGCGAACATCGTCATGCAGGAGTTCTGGGACGAGGTGCGCAAGCGCACCAACGGCGAGATCGTGTGCGAGACGTTCTGGGGCACGCTCGGCGGCGAGCAGACGCTGCTGAACGGGGTGGCGCTGGGAACGCTCGACGGCTACCACGGCGCCTACACCGGGATGCGCGAGTTCGACCTCTTCTACGCGGCGAACCTCTTCCGGGACTACGAGCATGCCGCGCGCGTGATCAACGGGCCGTTGCGACCCAAGCTCGCCCAGGCGCTCGAAGCCAAGTACAAGGTGCAGATGCTCGGCCTGGGGCGTGCCGGCTCGTTCGGGCTGCAGGTCAAGACCAAGCCCGCCGGATGGGCCGACGTGAAGAACAAGAAGATCCGCGGCGGACCCATCGAGGGCATCATCGAGAGCATCAAGGCGGTGGGCGCGAACCCGGTGCCGATGGCCTTCAACGAGGTCTACACGGCGCTGCAGCAGGGCGTGGTCGACGGCCAGGTGAACCTCAATACCCTGGTCATCACGATGAAGTACTTCGAGGTCGTCAAATTCTGGGTGAAGAACGATTTCGGCCTCGGCTTCGACAAGGTCGTCATCGCGCAGCGCACCTGGAATCGCTTCAAGCCGGAGCAGCAGAAGATGATGCAGGCGCTGTTCCTCGAGCTCGAGGCGACGAAGTGGTATCCGGTGCTCAAGGAGCGGCTGGACGGCGACCACAAGAAATGGGCCGAGATCAACGGCGCCGATTCGGTGGTGCAGCTCGACGAGGCTGAGCTGCGCAAGCTGACCCAGCCGACCGCGGAGCGGCTCGCGAACGAGATCCTCGGGCCCGGCACGTTCAAGCAGATCCAGGACACCGCCTGAGGGACGCCATGGAGCTCTCGAACAAGTCGGCGCGGCAGCTGTTCGCGGAGGTCAAAGCGAATCCGACGCGCAAGCGCTTCGGATTCGGCACGCGGCCCGCACTCATCAACGTCGATCTGCAGAAGGCGTACACGGCAGTCGGGGAGTTCGCCACCGCCTACGAAACCGATCCGCGGCAGATGGACTACGTGAACCAGCTCGCGCGTCTGTTCCGCGAAAAGGGCCGCCCGGTGGTGTGGACCTACGTGGCGTACATGGAGTCCGGGGAGGACTGCGGTGTGTGGGGCACCCGCTCGAACACGCCGGACTCGCTGCAGAACGTCAAGGTCGGCTCCCGCCGCGCCGAGTTCGACGACCGGCTCGAGATCGACCGCCGCCGCGACATCATCGTCAACAAGCGCATGGCCTCGGCGTTCCACGAGACCAACCTCGGGTCGGTGTTCAACTTCCATCGCGTCGACACGGTGGTGGTCACGGGCGGCTCGACCTCGGGCTGCGTGCGCGCGACCGTGGTCGACAGCCTGTCGCGCAGCTACCGGACCGTCGTCCCCGAGGAATGCGTGGCGGACAAGCACGAGAGCCCGCATTTCGCCAACCTCTACGACATGGCGCTGAAGTACGCGGATGTAATCCCGGTCGCGGAGGTGCTCGAGTTCATGCGCGCGTACGAACCCGCCCCGCGATGAAGCGGGACCCGGGCCTCTACGACTATCTGCCGTACGCGCGGCGGCCGCGGATCGAGTGGCCCGGCGGCGCGCGGGTCGCATTCTGGGTGGCACCCAACATCGAGTTCTACGAGCTGGAGCCGCCGCCGAACCCGGTGCGAACGGCGTGGCCCCGCCCGGTGCCGGACGTGCTCAATTATTCGGCCCGCGACTACGGCAACCGCGCCGGCTTCTGGCGCATGCTGGAGGCGATGGACCGCTGCGGCGTGCGCGGCAGCGTGTCCCTCAACGTCGCCGTGTGCGACCACCATCCCGAGGTCATCGAGGCGTGCGCGAAGCGTGGCTGGGAGTTCTACTCCCACGGCACCTACAACACGCGCTACGTCTTCAACATGAGCGAGGACCAGGAGCGCTCGCTCATCCAGGACTCGATCGACACCATCCGCAAGCACACCGGGCAGAAGCTCGACGGATGGCTCGCGCCGGCGCTCACCTATACCGAGCGCACGCTCGACCTCGTGGCCGAGATGGGCCTCAGCTACGTCTGCGATCTTTTCCACGACGACCAGCCGGGGCCGGTGAAGACGAGCAAGGGCCGGCTCGCGAGCATTCCCTACTCGCTCGAGATGAACGACGTCATCGCCTACAACGTCAACCTCGTGTCGCCGCGCCACTACGGCGAAATCCTCAGGCGGCAGTTCGATCGCCTGTACGCCGAAGGCGCGGAGTCCGGGACGGTGATGTGCATCCCGCTGCACCCCTACCTCGTCGGCTCGCCCTACCGCATCAAGGCCTTCGAGGAGGCGCTGCGCTACATCACCTCGCACGAGAAAGTGTGGCTCGCCACCGGCCGTGAGATCGCGCGGCATTTCATCGATCATTCCTACGACGCCTTCGCGGCGGCGGCGCATCCGGTCGGCGCGGCGCCGTAAGCCGGACGGGAAAGGAAGCATGGCTGTTGCGGACGATTATCTGAAGTACCCGCGGCGCCGCTATGGCATGGACCACGATCGCTACGACTGGTCGATCCTGCCGCGACGCGGCAAGGTCGCCTGGCCGGGCGACGCGCGAATCGCGCTGTGGGTGGTTCCGGCGCTCGAGTGGTTTCCGCTCGACATGAAGGGACAGCCGTTCAAGCCGCCGGGCGCGCTCGCCACCGCGTATCCCGACCTGCGGCACTACACGCTGCGCGACTACGGCAACCGCGTGGGCATCTTCCGCGTGATGAAGACACTTGATCGGCACGGCATCCGCGCGAGCGTCGCCGTGAACGCCGCGGTCGCGGCCCGCTACCCGGCGCTGGTCAAGGAATGCACGGCGCGCGGGTGGGAGATCGTCGGGCACGGCCTCGACATGGACCACCTGCACCACGGGGGTCTGCCGGTCGCCGAAGAGCAAGCACTCGTCGCGAAGAGCCTCGCGGTGCTGCGCGAGGTCTCCGGACAGCGGGTGCGGGGATGGCTCTCGCCCGCCAAGTCAGAGTCGAATGCGACGTCCGACCTGCTCGCGGAAGCCGGGCTCGACTACGTCTGCGACTGGGTGAACGACGACATGCCCTACCCGGTCCGCGCCGGCGGCCGGACGATCCACTCGATGCCGCATCCCTCGGACATCGACGACTACGCGATCCTCGTCAACAATCACCACGACGAAGACGAGTTCCGCGACCAGCTGGTCGACCAGTTCGACGCGCTCTACGGGGAGGCCGCTGCGCAGGGCGGGCGGATCATGGCGATCTCGCTCCATCCCTGGATCATCGGGCAGCCGTACCGCATCGGCGCGCTGGAGCGCGCGCTCGCGCACATCATGGAGCACCCGGGCGTATGGCCCGCGACCGGCGCCGAGATCCTCGACGCCTGGACGGCTCAGCGCACCGCCCAGGGCACCGCTGCGGCGTAGGCGCGCTCGAAGGCCTCGATCTCGCCGACGAGCGAGAGGGTGAGGCCGATCTCGTCGGTTCCCTGCAGCAGCAGCTCGCGGAAGAAGGCGCCGACGGCGAACTCGTGCTCCTGGCCGTCCGCCTCCACGACGCGCAGCCGCACGAGGTCCACGGTGAGTTGCGTACCGGGCCGTTCCGTCAGCTCCCGGCGCAGCCGTGCGCAAGTCGCAGCGGGCAGCCGCACCGGCACGATGCCGTTCTGCAGGCAGTTGCCGTAGAAGATGTCCCCGAAGCTCGGCGCGATGACGCTGCGGAATCCCTGGTGGTGGAACGCGTAGGCGGCCGCTTCGCGTGACGATCCGCAGCCGAAGTTGGCATCGGCGACGAGGATCCTCGCGGCGCGGTAAGGCGCGCGGTTCAGCACGAAGTCCGGATTCTCCGTCCCGTCCTCGCGGAAGCGCAGGTCGTGAAAAAGGAGCCGCCCGTAGCCTTCGCCGCGCGGGACCTTGAGGAAGCGCGCGGGGATGATCTGGTCGGTGTCGACGTTCACGCCTGCGTACGGCGCTGCGACGGCGGTGAGCGAGGTGAACTGCGCGGCCATCGCTCAGTGTCCCAGCTTGCGCACGTCGGCGAGGTGTCCGGCGACCGCCGCAGCGGCCGCCATCGCGGGACTCATGAGGTGCGTGCGCACCCCCTTGCCCTGCCGCCCCTCGAAGTTGCGGTTCGACGTCGAGGCGATGCGCTCCCCGGACCGGCCGAGGTCGCCGTTGATCCCGACGCACATCGAGCATCCGGCGTAGCGCCATTCCAAGCCGGCCTCGCGGAACACCGTGTCCAGGCCCTCGGCTTCGGCCTGCTTCCTGACCAGGCCCGAGCCCGGCACGACGATCGCAGGGACGCGCGCCTTCCGCCCGCGGAGGACCGTCGCTGCGGCGCGCAGGTCTTCGATCCGGCTGTTGGTGCAGGAACCGATGAACACCCGGTCCACCGGCAATCCCTCCAGCTTCGTGCCGGGCGCAAGGTCCATGTATTCGAGCGCCCGCGTCATCGTCTGCCGCCGCGCCGCATCGCTCGTGCCCGCGGGATCAGGCACCGCCGCGCCGATCGGCAGCGCATGTTCCGGGCTCGTGCCCCAGGTGACCATCGGTTCGAGTACGGCGGCGTCGAGGCTCACCTCCCGGTCGAAGCGCGCCGCGGGATCGCTCGGCAGCGCCCGCCAGTCCGCAAGCGCCGCGTCCCAGAGCCTGCCCTGCGGCGCGAACGGCCGACCGGCGAGGTAGGCGAACGTGGTGTCGTCGGGGGCCACCATGCCGGCGCGCGCGCCCGCCTCGATCGACATGTTGCACACGGTGAGCCGCTCCTCGATGCTCATCGCGCGGAGCACCGGTCCGGCGTACTCGATGACGTGGCCGACCGCGCCGCCGGCGCCGATCTTGGCGATGATCGCGAGGATCACGTCCTTCGCGCTGACGCCTTCGGGCCGGTGGCCCTCGACCGCGATGCGCATCGTCCGCTGCGGCCCCTGCCAGAGCGTCTGCGTGGCGAGCACGTGCTCGTTCTCGGACTGCCCGATGCCGAAGGCGAACGCGCCGAGCGCCCCGTGTGTCGACGTATGGCTGTCGCCGCACACCAGCAGCAGTCCGGGTAGCGTGATGCCCTGCTCCGGCCCGATGATGTGCACGATCCCTTGGCGTTCGTCGCCAAGGCCGAACGACGTCACGCCGTGCTTGCCGACGTTGTCGGCGAACGTCTCCACCATGCGCCGTATCTCGGGCGTGGGCGCGTCGGCCGGCGAACGGCTGATCGTCGGCACATAGTGATCCGGCGTGGCGAAGGCTAGCTGCGGCCGGCGCAGCGGTACGCCGCGCCGGGCGAGGTTGCCGAAGGCGTGAAACGAGCCGTCGTGGATAATGTGCCGGTCGACGTAGAGCAGGCAATGGTCGTCGCGACGCAGCACGACGTGCCGGTCCCAGATCTTCTCGAACAGCGTGCGGGGCCGGTCAGTGCTCATACGATCCGCGCGGGACAGAATTCGGGACAAAGCCCATGACTAAGGTGCTGGTCGTCGTTCCGTTTCCGATGAGCGAGGAGAATCGCCTCGCCCGGGCGGCGCAGCTCGAGACCGTGCAGCTCGGGCCCGGCATCGAGTTCCATTTCCGGCCGGTGCGTGCCGCGCCCGCCAATTATACGAGCGAGCACGATTCGGTCCTCGCGGACGTTTCGATCCTCGACGCCTGCAAGTCCGCGCAGGCCGAGGGCTACGACGCGGTGTGCATCGACACGATGAGCGACTCGGGGCTCGCCGCGGCGCGCTCGGTCCTCGACATCCCGGTGATCGGGCCAGGGCGTGCCTCGATGCTCGTGGCGCTGATGCTGGGCGAGCGCTTCTCGATCCTCATCATGTGGGACCGCTGGCGGCATCTCTACCGCAAGACGATCGCCGAGCTTGGGCTCGGCGCGCGCTGCGCCTCGGTCCGCTCGATCGGCGTGACGCCCGACAACCAGGCGCTGCTCGCCGGCAAGGAAGACCGGGTGTTTCCGCTCCTCCTCGGGGCGGCCCGCGCGTGCATCGAGCAGGACGGCGCCGAGGTGATCCTCCTCGGCTCCACGACGATGCACCAGGCGCACGGCTACCTCGCGTCGCGCCTGCCGGTCCCGGTGATCAACCCCGGACCGCTCACCTACAAGCTCGCGGAAGCGGCGCTCGCGCTCGGCCTGCAGCACAGCCGCCGGGCGTTCCCGCAGCCCGTCGCGCCGCGTATCGACATGATCGACGCCATGCTCGGCGCCGCGCAGGCAACCGGAACAGGAATCTAGCCATGCCAAAGATCCTCGTCATCGTGCCGTTCGCGCTCGACGAGCACGGCGTCGCGCGCCGGCGCGAGCAGCTGAAGGCCGTGCGGCTCGACCCGGCGAGCGAGTTCCATTTCCGCCCGGTCACCGCCGGCCCGACCTCGTTCATGAGCCCGCACGACTGGACGCTGATGGACCTCGCGATCTTCGAGGCGGGTGCCGAGGCGCAGGCCGAGGGCTACGACGCGGTGTGCATCGACACGATGAGCGATTCGGGCATGGCCGCGCTGCGCTCGGTGCTCGACATCCCGGTGGTGTCGCCGGGCCGGGCGTCGATGCTGTTCGCGCTGACCCTCGGCTCGAAGTTCTCGATCCTCGCGCAGTGGCCGCCGGCGATCGTGCGCTACCGCAAGGCGATCGCCGAGGCCGGGCTCGCGCAGCATTGCGCCTCGGTCCGCTCCTTCGACATCCCGCCGGACTTCGACGCGCTGCTGGACGGCAAGCAGGAAAGCGCGTTCCCCAAGATGCTCGCGGTGTGCATGCGCTGCGTCGAGGAGGACGGCGCGGACGTCGTCTGCCTCGGTTCGACGACGATGCACCAGGCCGCGGAATGGCTCGCCGCACGCCTGCCGGTGCCGCTCGTCAACCCGGGACCGCTCACCTACAAGCTGGTCGAGGCGCTACTCGCACTGAAGCTCACGCACAGTCGTGCGTGCTATCCAAAGCCGCAGGTGCCGAAGCTCCCGATGCTGCATGCGATGCTCGCCGCGGCGGCCGCGCACGAAGGCGGGAAGAAGACCGGCTAGCCGCGCGGGCGTGCGGACTTCGCGCACCGCGCTGCGCTCGCACCGGCGAGCCGTCCGAGCGTGGTCGCGGTCAGCAGGCCGCCGCCCGAGAAGTAACCCCAGTTCGACGGACCCGACAGTCCACGCGCCGCGCCGCCGCCGGCGAAGAGGTTCGGCAGCGGCGTCCGATCCGCGCGGAGCACGCGGGCCACCGTGTCGATGACCAAACCGCCCTGCGTGTGGAACAGCGCGCCGGTGACCTTCACGGCACAGAACGGCGGGACGAGCGGACGGCTCCCGCGGAAGTCCCGACCCCAGCGATCCTCCCGCGCGCCCGTGCGCAGGTTGTCCACCTCGGCGTTCGTCTGCTCGAGCGCAGTCGCGCGGCAGCCCGACGAGCGCGGCGAGCGCGCTCAGGGACGGCGCTTTCTTGATCCCGCCGAGCGCCCGGATCTCCTGGTAGTCGGCGAAGCCGAGGATCGGCTGCTCGCGGATCTCGTCGTAGACGTTCCACGCGACCCGTCCGGGCTGCGCGATCACCTCCACCGCCTGCTCCGAGTATCCGCGCACCTCGTTCGAGAAGCGCCGGCCGAGGGCGTTCACCTGATAGCCACCGTTCGTCAGGAGCCCCCAGTTGACCGGGTTGCCGTACGGGGTGGCGACGGCGCCATGCCCCTGGTAGCTGCCCAGATCGGCGACGGCCGCGCCGAGCGCGAGCCCCCACTTGATCGCGTCGCCTTTGTTGCCGACGTGTCCCCAGAACTCCGCGTCGGCGATCTCGGGGATGTGCTGGCGGACCATGTCCTTGTCGCCGCCGAAGCCGCAGCAGCCGAGCACGAGCGCCTCGCAGCCGACGGTTTCCGCCGTTCCGTCCGGGCGGGCGAAGCGCACCGCCACCACGCGGCCGTCGCTCCGCGCGTAGAGATCGGTCGCCGCCGCGCTCGTCACGATGTCGACGCCGAGCCGTCCCGCGGAGGCGAGCAGCGCGCCTTCGAGCTCCTCGCCGGTGCGGTGCGGGGTCCCGTGCATGCGCAGCACCGAGTGTCCCGGGTACAGGAACCCCTCGACGAGCTTGAACTCGACGCCGTGGCGGTCGGCGAGCCACTCGATCGCCGGTCCCGAAGTGCGCGCTACGGTGTCGACGATCGCGCGGTCGGTCGCGCCCTTCGCCTTGCGCCAGATGTCCGCGGCGAGCAGCTCGGGCGAATCTTCGATGCCGAGCTCGCGCTGGAAGCGCGTGCCGGCCGCGGGGATGAGGCCGGTCGAGAGCGCGGTGCTGCCGGCGGGCTTGGCGTCGCGCTCGAGAACGAGCACCTCCGCGCCGGCTTCCCGCGCCGCCAGCGCGGCCGTCAAGCCGCACGCCCCCGCGCCGATGACGACGACGGGGACGGCGTATTCGAACTTCGCGTCTTCCGCTGGCAGCACTGCCACCGTCGTCTCCGTCAGACTTCGACCCCGTCGATCCGCGGATTGCAGGGGGCCGGAACGAGCAGGCGGACTTCCTGCGCGACGATCAGCTCGCGCGCTTTCTTGAGGTAGGCGGCGAAGGCCGGGTCGCGGTACAGGGCGGCCCGGCGCCGCTCGCGCTCGCCGGCGTCGGCGTAGCCGAACATCATCACGATCTGGTTGATGTCACCGAACTCGGTGCGGTAGAGGCCCATGAAGTTGCCGAGGATGCGCTGCTGCGGCTCGAGCCCCTCGCTCTGGAAGAGCTCGAGGAACGCTGCGACGGTGCCGGTCTTGAGCGTGTAAGCGCGGAAATCCACCACCATGTCAGTCTCCTCCTGGTTGGATGATAATCGGCCGCATGGGCGATCGGTTCGAGGTGCGCAGGCTGGGGCAGACGTTCTTCGCCGAAGTCGTCGGCCTCGATCTCGCCCGGCCGCTCGACGACGCGACCTTCGCCAGGGTCAAGGCGGCCCATCTCGAGCACGGCGTGCTGGTCTTCCGGGACCAGCGGCTCACGCCCGAACAGCACATCGCGTTCTCGCGGCGCTTCGGCCCTCTGCAGGTCCACCCGATGGGCCAGTTCAACCTCGAAGGCGCGCCGGAGATCCTGCTGGTCTCGAACGACCGGCACGTCGACGGCCGGCCGGTCGGCATCGCGGACGCCGGACGCTACTGGCACACCGACATGTCGTACATGAAGGAGCCCGCGCTCGGGTCGCTCCTCTACGCGCGCGCCGTCCCCGCTGAGGGCGGCGACACGATGTTCTGCGACATGACGGCGGCGTGCCGCGATCTCGCGCCGGACATGCGGGGCAAGCTGATGCGGTTGTCGGCGGTGCACCACTTTGCCAGCCGCTGGGCGCGCGAAGCGAAGAAATCCGGCCTGCGCCCCGCGCAGACGAAAGACGAGCAGGACCGCAACCCGCCGGTCGAGCATCCGATGATTCGCACTCATCCCGAGACCGGCGACCCGGCGCTGTACGCCGGCGGCTTCGCCGTCGGGGTCGCGCAGCTCCCGCGGGAGGAGGCCGAAACGCTGCTCGACTGGCTGGAGAGCTGGTCGACGCAGCCCGCCTACGTGTACCGGCACCGATGGCGCCTGCACGATCTCGTGTTCTGGGACAACCGCCGGGTGATGCACCACGCCACCGAGTATCCCGAGCACATGCGGCGGCACATGCACCGCACGACGGTGAAAGGCAACGCCCCCTATTTCGCGGCCTGAGCGGTCAAGCGCCAGGGCTCAATAGCGCACGCGGGCGGTGTCGTCGACGCCGTACCGTGCCTCGAGCTCCTGAACCTCGGGCATGCCCAGCAGGTCGAAAAACTCCTTGAAGTTCGCCACTTCGCCGGCGATGCCGGCGATCGTGCCCGTCTCCTTCAGCGTCGCGAGCACGTGGTTGGCCGCGCGGATCGCCGCCAGGATGACCCAGTTCGGATAGATGACGATCTTGAACCCCAGGCGCTCGATCTCTTCCCGGCCGAGAAAGGGCGTCTTGCCGCTGGTCGCCATGTTGTAGAGCAGCGGCGCCTTGAGCCGCGGCGCGATGAGCGGGAGCTGCCCGGCGTTCGGGGCTTCGACGAACAGCACATCGGCGCCCGCCTCCCGGTAACGCTCGGCGCGCTCGAGCGCCGCCTCGAATCCCTCGACGGCAATCGCGTCGGTGCGCGCGATGAGGACGAAGTCGGGATCCGTCCGCGCGTCCGTCGCGGCGCGGATCTTGGCCACCATCTCCGCGGTCGGCACCAGCTGCTTGCCCATCAGGTGTCCGCAGCGCTTCGGCATGACCTGGTCCTCGAGGTGGATCGCGGCGACACCGGCCCGCTCGTAAGCCTGGACCGTGCGGCGAACGTTGAGCACCCCGCCGTAGCCGTTATCCGCGTCCGCGATCAGCGGCAGGCCGCTCGAATCGGCGATGCGGGCAGCGTTGTCGACCATCTCCGTCATCGTGAGCAGCCCGACGTCCGGCATGCCCAGCCGCACGGCGGTTGTGCCGGCGCCCGTCATGTAGATCGCTTCGAACCCGTGCCGCGGTACCAGCCGCGCGTTCAATGCGTCCGCCACGCCGGGGGCCATCAGCACACCCGGTCGCGCGATCAGTTGGCGTAGCTTCGTGGTCGGCCGCATGTCGGTAGGCTCCGCTCGGGGGTCAGGGTTCCACGCAGTGCTCAGCGGCCGGGCAGCTCGGACGCCATCACCTCGGGCTTGATGCCGAGCGCCGTCGCCTCGGCGTTGTCGAAGTTCAGCTCGATCTTCACGCCGTTCGGATCGAACATGAAGAGCTGATAGAGCCCCTGGTCGCTCACCATCCGCTCCTTGAAGTCGATGTGGAGCGAGCGCAGGTGCGCCATCGTGTCCGCCAGCCCGCGGGCGCGGAAGGCGATGTGGTCGACCACGCCGCTGCCAGAGGTCGCTTCCGACTGCTGCCCGAGGTACTTCCTGCGGTTCTCGGAAACGTTCGCGCCGCCTTCGGTGAGATGCAGCACGTCTTTCTCGCCAATGTAAAGCCAGACCACGGGGAACTTGAAGTCCGGATGCCAGCCCTCGGTCATGCCGAGCGCGCCGACGTACCAGTCGCGCGTCTTGCCGAGATCCGCCGTCTGGATCAGGAAATGATCGACCTGGGTAAGCGCCACGGCACTCTCCTCTAGCGCGGCGTCGCGTCGCCGCCGTCCACGATAACGTTCTCGACGATGCCGGCGCCGCCGCGCCGGAATTTCGACGCTTCCTGGTACTCCTTCGATTCGAAGCACGCCACCGCCTGCTCGAACGTCGGGAACTCGATCACGATGAAGCGCCCGAAGGTTTCGGGGCCTTCCATGATCCGGTACCGCCCGCCGCGGGCAAGCACCCTGCCGCCGTGGCTGGCGATGACGGCCGGTACCCGGTCGGTGTACTTCTTGTACTCGACCGGGTCGTTCACCTTGCTCCGTGCCACCCAGTACGCGGGCATCGTACGTCCTTTCGCGGCGTCCTTGACCTCACGCGCGAGGATGCCGAAGATCGCGGGCGCAGGCAACCCTGCAGGCAAACCCGGGAGGACGGACGGCATGAAGAACGCGGTGGGCATGATCGGGCTCGGCATCATGGGCTCGGCGATGGCGTCGAACCTGATGAAGGCGGGTTTCCGCGTCGTCGGCCACGACGTGGTACCGAAAGCGCGTGCTGCGCACCGGCGTGCCGGGGGCATCGTCGCGCGGTCGAACGGCGACGTCGCGCGCCGCGCGCCGATCGTCGTCACTTCGCTGCCGTCCGCCGACGCGCTCGAGGCGGTGGTCGAGGAGATCGCGCGCGCCAGGCCACGCGACCTCGTCGTGGTGGAAACGAGCACGCTGCCGCTCGACGTCAAGCACGCCGCGCAGCGGCACCTCGCGCAGGCCGGTGTGACGATGCTCGACTGCCCGCTGAGCGGCACGGGCGCGCAGGCGCGGGCGAAGGACCTCCTCGTCTACGCGAGCGGGCCGCGCGCGGCATACAAGCACTGCACCCCGGTGTTCGAGGGCTTCGCGCGCGGGCACCACTACCTCGGCAAGTTCGGCAACGGCTCCAAGACGAAGTACATCGCCAATCTCCTGGTGGCGATCCACAACGTCGCCGCCGCCGAGGCGCTGGTGCTCACGAAGAAGTGCGGGCTCGACCCGGCGGTCACGCTGCGCGTCGTGGCCGACGGCGCCGGCGGCTCCCGCATGCTGCAGGTGCGCGGTCCGATGATCGTGAAGGACGATTATTCCGACGCGATGATCAAGATCGACGTGTGGCAGAAGGACATGAAGATCATCGGCGAGTTCGCGCGCGATCTCGGCTGCCCGACGCCGCTCTTTGCCGCCTCCGCGCCGTTCTACACCGCCGCGATCGCCTCCGGCCACGCGAAGGACGACACCGCGGCGGTAGGTGCCGTGCTCGGCGAGATGGCGGGTCTCGCGCCGAAGCGTCGGCGGCGGTAGGCGCGCCGGTCGCGGTCGCCCGGGCAGGCGACCGGCGTCAGTTCGCCGTGATGCCGGCGTCCTTGATGACCTTGGCGTAGCGCGCCTGCTCGGTGCGGATGAACTCGCCGAAGAACTCGGGCGTGCTCGACACCGGCTCGACGCCGAGCTGCGCGTAGCGCGTCTTGAGATCGGGATCCGCGAGCACCTTCACGAGATCCGCATTCAGCTTCTCGACCACCGGCCGTGCCGTCCCGGTGGGCACCAGCACGCCCCACCAGTTCACCGCCACCAGGTCCGGGAAGCCCTGCTCGGCCATGGTCGGGATGTCCGGCGAGAGCGGCGAGCGGTCCTTGCTCGTGATCCCGATCGGCCGCAGCTTGCCGGCGCGGATGTGCGCCATCACCGGCAGCGCGTCGGAGAAGATCATCTGCACCTGGCCGCCGATCAGGTCCTGCACCGCGAGCACGCCGCCCTTGTACTGCACGCCCACGATGTCGATCGCCGCCGAGCGCTTGAACATCTCGCCGACGAGGTGCGACATGCTCCCCGGCCCGCTGGTGCCGAAATTGAACTTGCCGGGCGACATCTTGGCGGCGGCAACCAGCTCCTGGACGCTCTTCTCGGGCATGGCCACGTTCACCACCAGGATGTTCGGCCCGGTGCAGATCATCGACACCGGCAGGAAGTCCTTCTGCATGTCGTAGGGCACCTTCGACAGCACCGGGTTCACCGCCACCGGACCGAAGTTGCCGATGACGAAGCTGTAGCCATCGGCCGGCTGGCGCGCGGCGAACTCCATCCCGATCGAGCCGGCGGCACCCGGCTTCGACTCGATGATCACCTGCTGGCCCCACAGCTCGGCGAGCTTCTGCCCGAGCACGCGACCCATGAGGTCGGACGATCCGCCCGGCGGATAGGTGACGATCAGCCGGACCGGCTTGGACGGATAGGTCTGCGCGGGGACGCTGCCGGCACAAAGGACCGCGACGATCGCGAGGACGCCGCAGAACGCTCGGTTGAGGTGCATCGATCTTCCTCCTGTGGTCGTTTGCTGCGGCGCGGCGACCTTCTTGGCGTGGCGTCCGGCGCAGACGGGAACGCGTATGCTAGTCGGACCCGGGCGGCAATGCGTTGCGTTCGGGCATTGCAATCGGCCCGCGCCAGACTCCAGAATCGCGCCTTTCGCTCGCTGACCCCGCCCCGATGAAACCTGCCGCAACGCTCGGCCCCGGCGCGCGCGCCGACCAGACGCTCGCCTGGAACATGAACCTGCTCGCGCACCACGAGCTGCAGGGCTTCGGCGGGATGGGCGAAGGCATGGCGATGCAGGCGGCGCGCGACGGGCGGCGCATCCTCTGGCTCGCGCACGAATCCGCGCCGAAGAACTTCACCGCCGTCGACGTCACCGATCCGCGCGCGCCGAAGGTCGTGGTGCAGACCGACCTCCCGCACGCGAAGATGCGCTCCAACTCGCTCGACGTCGTCGGCGACGTGATGGCGGTCGCCTATCAGACGAGCGCGGTGAACACGCAGCCCGCCGGGTTCGACCTCTTCGACATCTCGACCCCCGGAGCGCCGCAGCGGATCGCGCATTTCGACGCCTCGGGCCCGCACTCGCGCGGCGTGCACGCGGTGTGGTTCGTCGACGGCGAGTACGTGCACATGGCGAGCGGCGCCGCGGACTTCAAGCCGCGCAACCCGAAGGACGACCAGTTCTACCGCATCGTCGACGTCCGCAACCCGTCGAAGCCGGTCGAAGCGGGGCGCTGGTGGCTGCCCGGCACGCGCGACGGCGACGATGCGCCGCCGCCGGCGCGGCTCGCGCCGCAGTTCGACACCGGCTTCCGTGCGCACAACACCAACGCCTTTCCGGCGCGTCCTGACCGCGCGTACATCGGCTACATCGACGGCGGCGCGATCATCCTCGACATCGCGGACAAGTCGCGCCCGAAGCTGGTGTCGAGATGGAGCTACTCGCCGCCCTTCAACGGCTTCGCCCATACCGTCCTGCCGCTCTTCGGCCCGCAGCTGCTGATCGTCAGCGACGAATGTGTCCAGGACGACGGCAAGGACTGGCCGAAGCTCGTGCGGGTGGTCGACGCGCGGCTCGAAACCAACCTCGTGCCGATCGCCACCTTCCCGGCACCGCCGCCCGCCACGTTCGCGAAGCGCGGCGGCAGGTTCGGGGCGCACAACCTGCACGAGAACCTGCCGGTGCCGACGTCGTGGCGCTCCGACACGATCGTCGTCGGTACGTTCTTCAACGCCGGCGTGCGCGCGTACGACGTATCGGACCCGTTCCAGCCGCAGGAGGTCGCCTACTTCGTTCCCGGCGCGCCGAAGCTCTCGCCCGCGGGCGCGATCCAGCTGAACGACGTGTACGTCGACGATCGCGGGATCGTGTTCACCGTCGACCGGTTCGCGGGCGGCCTGTACATCCTTGAGCTCACCCTCTAGCGCCGCCGGCCGCGATCCCCTGGCCGGGAGGCTGCCGGTCACCGTAGTCACCGGCTTTCTCGGCAGCGGCAAGACGACGCTCATCCGCCGCCTCCTCGCCCATCCGGGCATGAACCGCGCGGCGGTGATCGTCAACGAGTTCGGCGAGGTCGGCATCGACCACGATCTGATCGCCGCGTCGTCCGAGAACGTCACCCTGCTCTCGAATGGCTGCCTCTGCTGCGTCGTCCGGACCGACCTGCAGGAAACCTTGCGCACGCTCTTCGCGCAGCGCCGGGCGGGCGAGGTGATCGACTTCGACCGCGTGCTCCTCGAGACGAGCGGCCTCGCCGACCCGGCGCCGGTGATCCAGACGCTCGCGACCGATACGCTGCTCGCGTCGCATTACCGGCTCGACGGCGTCGTGACGCTGGTCGACGCCGTGAACGGGCCCGGCCAGCTCGACCGCGAAGCGGAGGCGGTGAAGCAGGCCGCGCTCGCCGACCGGCTGCTCATCACCAAGACCGATCTCGCCGACGCCGCGGCGGTGCGCGAGCGGTTGCACGCGCTCAACCCGCGCGCCGAGGTCGCCGACGTCGTGCAGGGCGAGATCGATCCGACGTTCCTCACCGGGATTGGCCTCGCGAGCGCGCGCGCGGGCGCCGCGCAGATCGGGCGCTGGCTCGGCTCGGGGTCGGGCGAAGGCGCCTACCTCGGCACGGTGGCGCCGCGCCACGATCGCAGCATCACGACGTTCACGCTCTGGTTCGACCGCCCGTTCGCGTGGCAGGTGTTCACCGCGGCGATGGAGCTGCTGACGTCGCTCCGCGGGCCTGACCTGCTGCGCGTGAAGGGGCTGGTGAACGTCGAGGGCGAACCCGGGACCGGTCGTCGTGCAGGGCGTGCAGCACGTCTTCCATCCGCCGGTGACGCTTGCCGCATGGCCGTCCGACGACCGGCGCTCGCGGCTCGTGTTCATCACCCGCGGGATCGACGAGCGGGCGGCGACGGCGCTGTTCGACGCGGTCGGGATGCTGAGGACAAAGCCCGCCGGCGATCAGGCCGGGCGGTAACTCGCAAGCTCGTAGGTGTCGTCGACGAGGACGTTCCGGTCGCCCGCGCGCGCGACGATCGTCCACCGGACGGGACGTTTCACGGCGGCCACGTACCAGACCGTCGCGAGGATGAAAGCGGGATCGAACTCCGGCCGCATGGTGACCGTCGTGGGCCGTGAGAGCTCGTAATCCATGCGCACGGCGTCGAAGCTTCCCGCCGGGACGCTTACCCGTTCAGCGCCGCGCAAGCGGGCCCGCCCGGTGAACGGACCGCCGAACGCGGGGGTGGGGGCCGCGACCGAACCCTCGTCGGGCAACGGGCCGAACGCCTGAAGGTACGGCGAGAACTCGAACACCGTCAGCCTCCGGAGGAACCGCTGTACCGGCGAACGATCAACGGCGAGGGGGCGCTCGACCATCTGGAGGGACGAATCGAAGGCGTGCTCGTCGGCCTCCGGCTCGTTCACCGTGGCGACCCGATCGCGCAGGTTGTCCGAGCCGACTTCGAGAACCCGCACCTCGAGCAGGCGCGCGGTAGGGACCCTGAAGACGCTCCTGAACTCGTACCGCCAGAGGTCGCCGACCCGCGGCGCCTTGGCCGCGTCGATCGGACGTAGCGGCGGCGGGGGCGGCGGTGCCGCACAGCCGCCGAGCAAAGCGCCGAGGGCGCCGGCGCCGAGCGCGCCGATCAGGCGCCGGCGCTGCACCGGGAAAGGGTCCAAGGATCGGCGCATCTACTAGGCAGCGCGGTAGCCCGCGAGCTGGTACGTATCGCCGACGAGAATGTTGAGCGCGCCGCCGCGGGTCGTGACCTGCCACTGCACGGCCCGCTTCACCGCCGGCGCGTACCAGGCCGTAGCGAGGGTGAAAACCGGGTCGCTCCGCGGCTGCAACGTACCGCCCGGCGGCCGGGAGATGTCGTAGTCGATCCGGGTCGCGTCGAAGGTGCCGGCCGGAACGGTCACGCGCCCGTTCCCGCGGCGCTTCGCGAGGCCGTAGAAACGCGGTCCCCAGTTCGGGACCGGCACGGCGACCGCGCCTTCGGCCGGGAGCGGGCCGAACGCCTGCAGGTAGGGGGAGAGATCGTAGAGCACGATCCCGGCGAGGGGCCGCTCGGCCATTTCCAGCGCGGAGGTGAACGTGTGCTCTTCGCCGTCCGGCTCGCCGACGATCGCGATGCGGTCGCGCAATCCCGCCGCGCCGACTTCCTGCAGCCGGACCTCCAGGTTGCGCGGCGGGACGGCCCGGAAGATGCTCGAGTACTGGTACACCCAGGTATCGCCGACGCGCGGCGAGACCGCCGGATCCACCGGCCGCGGCGGAAGCATCGGCGCCGTCGCGCAGCCGCCGAGCCATGCGCCGGTGGCGGCGGCGCCGATCGCGCCGACCAGTTGCCGGCGGTGCATCGAAATCCGTTGCTGGGGCATGTCGGGTGCCGCTGCCGACTTGCGCATGAGGGACTCCTTTCCGCGCGCGACGTGCGCGCGCGGAATTCTAGTCCTCACCCCATCGCCTGCGCGACGCGCTCCGGCGTCAGCGGCAGGTCGCGGGCGCGAACGCCGAGCGCGTGCGCGAGCGCGTTCGCGATCGCCGCGCCCGTCGGACCGGCTGCGCACTCGCCTGCGCCCAGGCCGGGCTCACCGGGGCGGTCGACGATAACGACCTCGATCGCCGGGATCTCGTCGAACCGCAGGATCGGGTAGTCCTCCCACGAGCGCGTCAGCACGCGCGTCGCGTCCCAGCGCACCGCCTCCTTCAGCGTCCAGCTCGCCGCCTGGACGATCCCGCCTTCGACCTGGTTGCGCAACCCGTCGGGATTGATCGTGCCGCCCGCGTCGACCGCCGCGACCGCGCGCCGCACGCGGATCGTCTCGGCCACCTCGACCTCGGCGATGACTGCGCAGTAGGCGCTCGCGTTCTTGTAGCGCGCGAAGCCGATCCCGCGGCCGCGAGTCCCGTTGCCGACCGCGCCGGCTTGCCATTCCGCGGCGCGCGCCGCCGCTTCGATCACCGCGCGGGCGCGCGGATCCGCGAGATGCTTCAGGCGGAACGCGACCGGATCCTCGCTGGCCGCGGCGGCGAGCTCGTCCATGAAGGACTCGATCGCGAACACGTTGGCGAACGCGCCGAGCGTGCGCAGCGCGGACACCCGGAGCGGCATCTCCGGCACGAAGTGATACACGACCTCGTGCGGAATGTCGTAGATCGGCGGCGAGTTGCGATCGCCGGCGCCGGGCGGCCAGGGCGCGTCGCGCGGCGTCGAGGCGGCGAGGGGCGGGTCGAGATGCCAGGCGGCGAGCAGATTGACGCCCTCACCGGCGCCCGGGCGGCGCACGTGCGAATGGCTCCAGAGCTCGTGCCGCCACTCGACGATCGTCCCGGCGGCGTCGAGGCCGCCCGCCAGCTTCACCACCATCGCCGAGCCGAACGGCGACCACGCGAGCTCGTCCTCGCGCGTCCACTGCAGGAGCACCGGCCGCCCGCACGCGCGCGCGAGCAGGGCCGCGTCGAGCGCCGCATCGTCGGCGCCGTTGTGGCCGTAGCAGCCCGCGCCGTCGCGGTGGACGACGGTGACGTCCTCGTCCTTCATGCCCATGACGCGGGCGATCTGGCCGCGCAGCGGAAACGGTCCCTGCGCGTGCGACCACACGGTGAGCTTGCCGCCCTGGAATTGCGCAGCGGCGCACGACGGACCGATCGACGCGTGCGCGAGGTACGGCCGCGAATAGGTCGCCTCGAGGCGCTTGGCGGCGGGCGCACCCGCCTTCTGCCTGGAGGTCACCGTCTTCGTCTCGGCCTTCATCCGCGGCAGCAGCTCGCGGATCTCGGCCGCGTCGGGCATCGACGCGGTCTCCTCCCAGCGCGCGGCGCGGCGAGCGACTTCGAGTGCCTTCACCGCCTGCTCTTCGCGCTCGGTGCAGACACCCACGAAGCTGCCGTTCACGACCACCGCGACTACACCGGGCGCCGCCCGCACCGCGTCCGCGTCGAAGCTCGCGAGCCGGGCCGAGTACGACGGCGGCCGGAGGACCCGGCCGTGCACCATCCCGGGCAGCGCCATGTCGTGGACGTAGGCCGCGCCCGTGAGCTTCGCGGGCAGATCGCGCCGCGGGGCGCTGCGACCGACGACGGCGTAGCTCGCGGCCGGTTTGGGCGTCGCCTCGCCGGTCGCGTCGCGCGCGAGGCTGACCTCGCCCGCGAGCGCCCAGTAGCTCGTGCGGAGGTCGGTGCCGGGGACTTCGATCGCGCCGTCGCGCACCGTCAGCTCGGCGGCGCTCACCTCCAGCCGCCGTGCGGCGGCCTCGAGGAAGAGCTCCCGCACCTCGGCGCACGCCATGCGCATCGCCGAGGCACCCATTTCGACCGACATGCTGCCGGCGGTGAAGCCCTCGTTCGGCGACGCCGAGGTGTCGGTCGGTCGGGTGACCACCCGCTCGAGCGCGACGTCGAGCTCCTCGGCGGCGACCTGGGCGATCGCGGTGACGATGCCCTGCCCGATCTCGACCTTCCCGGAGAGGATGGTGACCGTCCGATCGTCGTCGAACCGCACCCAGCGGTCGAGACGCGGGTTGGCCTTGAGATTCGCCGGCAGCGGTGGCGCGCTCATTTCGCCGGCGCCTCCCGCAATGCGGTGGCGGCGCGGCGGATCGCGCGCAGGATCCGGACGTGCGTGCCGCAGCGGCAGAGGTTGCGGTCGAGCGCGGCGGCGATCTCCGCGTCACCCGGATCCGGATTCTTCCGCAGCAGCGCCGCGGCCGACATCAGGATGCCGTTGATGCAATAGCCGCACTGCGCCGCCTGCTCGTCGAGAAACGCCTGCTGCAGCAGGTGCGGATGCTCGATCGAGCCGAGGCCCTCGATCGTCGTGATCTCGCGCCCCGCCGCCGACCAGAGCGGCGTGTCGCACGACTGCACGGCGTTGCCGTCGACGAGCACGGTGCAGGCGCCGCAATGGCCGCTGCCGCAGCCGAACCGCGTCCCCTTGAGGTCGAGGTCGTTGCGGAGGAGGTAGACGAGCGGCGTGTTCGGCTCGGCCGCGACTTCGCGGTCGGCGCCGTTGACCTTCAGCTTGAACCGCTCGCTCACCGCTTGATCTTCAACAGGCGCGCGGCGTTGCCGCCCAGGACGAGCGCTCGGTCCGCGGCGCTCAGCCGGGGGACGCTGCGGACGTGGCGGACCGGCTCGTACATCCCCATGTCGTACGGATAGTCGGTGCCGAGCACCACCTGGCGCGCCCCATATTTGTCGATCAGCTGCCGGAGCATCGTCGCATCGAAGGTGATCGTGTCGAAGTAGAACTTCTTGAGGTAGCTCGTCGGCGGCTTCTTGATCACCGTGCGGCAGTCGGGCCGCGCGCGGTGCGCGTGATCCATCCGCGCCCAATAGTGCGCGAGATAGCCGCCGGCGTGCGGCAACACGACCTTGAGCTTCGGATACCGCTCCATTACGCCGTCGAAGATCAGGTGGGCCGTGGCCACGGTGGTCTCGAGCGGGTTGCCGATCACGTTGTTGAAGTAGTGATCCACCAGCCGCTCGCCCTGGGTGTAGCCGATCGGGTGCATGAAGATCACCACGTCCAGCTCCTGCACCTTGGCGAAGAACTTCTCCAGGTTGAGGCGGGAGTCGGTGAGATCCATTCCGTTGACGCTGGGATTGATCTCGACCCCGCGTAACCCTAGCTGCTTGACGCAGCGTTCGAGCTCGCCGACCGCGAGCTCGACGTTCTGCAGCGGCACCGTGCCGAGCGCCACGAACCGGTCGGGCCAGGTGGCGACGATCTCCGCGAGCCGATCGTTCACGCCGCGGGCGAGCTCGAGCCCGAGGCCCGCCTCGGTCCAGTAGTAGGTCTGGTTGGGCGCCGGCGACACCGCCTGGACGTCGATCCCCATGCGGTCCATGTCCTTCAGCCGCACGTCGATCGTCGAGAGCTTCGCCCCGCGGTCCTGCATCTGCTTCACGTTGACGTCGCGTGTCAGCTGGTTGGCGAACTGCACGCTCGGCTCGTACTGCGCCGGGTTGAGGTGCGCGACCTTCGCCGCCACGTCGCGGTTCAGGTAGTGGCAGTGCAGGTCGACGCAGACAAGCTTCCCGCGGCGGTTCTTTACCACCTTCGAGGCCGCCGACTTGGGCGTGCGGCGCAGGCGTGCGTGGCCGTGGGCAGGATCGGCGCACAGCGGCGCGCAGGTGAACATCATGGGGGTTTCTCCCTTTTTGACGTCGTCGAAGCCGCGAGCGGAGCGGCGCGCGGCAAAGCTACCACGTCCCGGCGAGACGCTGAGCCGCGAGCGCGCGCGTGGGTGGGGCGTTACCGGAGCCGCCAAGCGTCCGCCACTCCGCGTCGGAGAGCGACGCTTCCGGCCGGAACAGAAGATCACGTTCGCCGGCGAGCCGGCCGCTCATGTACAGGAGCTGGCTCCCGACGAACGCCGGGTGATGGACCCCGACGTCGACGAGCCAGGCGAGCGGCACGCCCTCCCCGACCAGGCGGCGCTGGAATCGCCTGAGGACCTCCGGGCGCTCGCGCACGGCGGCGGGGGCAACCCGCTCGTCGAGCGCGAGGGCCGCCAGCGCACCGGCCGCCTCGCCGACGTTCCATTCGACCGGATGGAGGCGGTAGCAGCCGTTGGTGATGTGCGTCGTGCCGAGATTCTTGCCGCCCGCGATCAGGTTGGCGATCCGGACCGGCAGCAGCGCCCCGAGCGGGATCTGGAACGGCTTGGTGCGGCAGCTCGCGCCGACGTCCTCCGGGCCGGAGCGGTGGATGTCGATCGGATACCAGCCGATGCCGACCGAGTCCGGGAAGTGCGCCCCGCGCGGCCCCTGCTGGTGATGGGCTGACACTTCCTGCTCGACGATCGTCTTGAGCGCCTTGATGCGGCGCGACTCGCGGATATACGGATGCTTCGAGAGGCCATCGATCGTGCCCATCACGTCGGGCCGCAGCCGGATCTCCGGTGCGCCGCGCCGCTCCCCGGTCGCAGGCGCTTCGGTTTGCAGCCAGTGAAGAAAGCCCAGGCTCACGCGCTTCGCGTCCTGCAACGCCCGCGCCGCGTCGATCGGCGCGCAATCGAGGATGCTCCGATCGCGGTAGTCGTTGCCCGGCCAGTTGAACATCGTCACGTCGTGGCCGATCGAG
The DNA here is from genome assembly GCA_963789885.1 of uncultured beta proteobacterium. Lineage (GTDB taxonomy): Bacteria > Pseudomonadota > Gammaproteobacteria > Burkholderiales > SG8-39 > DATEDA01. The sequence goes on from CAWBNB010000005.1 coordinate 358,324, forward strand.
CGTGCGAACCGCGCCCGGTCGAGCAGGCGGCGGTACGTCCAGAGTCCGCCCTTCGTACCCGGCATGCGGTCGTAGAGCCGGTACTCGAGCCAGCCGCTCTGCTCCCCGTAGATCTCGCCGCCGTGGACCTCGATGCGGAGGCTGTACGGTTGCGCGGATCGGTAGTGCTCGTACTTCTCGGGGCGGGGAATGACGTGGCTTTCGCCGTCATCGCGGCGTTCGCAGGCGAACGTGTAGGTGAAGCTCTGCACGCAGTGCGGCTTCGGTTCCTTCGGCTGCGCCTGCCGCTCGCCCGTCTGGTCGATGGTCTCGGCGCCGACGACGTGCTCGGCGCCGCACAGCGGGAGCAGGTCGCCGAGCTCGGTCGCATCGATCACGAGTTCGGGATGGAAGCGGACCAGGCGGTCGTCGTCGAGCCCGCGCGCGACAACCGCCGTCACGCGATCACCTTCGGTCGTCGCGGCGACCACTTTCGTCCGGCGGTGGATCACCAGGCGACCCGCGGCCACGTGCGGCTGCAGCATCCGCTCGATGACGCCGACGGCGACCGCCGGCTCGAACGCGAGCCGCGTGACCCAGCAGTCGCCGGGATTGAAATCCGGACGTCCGGCCTCCGTTTCCGCGCGGGCGCGATAGTGGTCGCGGAGCATCTCGCGGAACCGGTAGTAGCTCGCCGTGCCGCCGAACGCCTCGATGTGCTCGTGCTCGTCGAGTGCCGAGACGCCCTGCGAGGTCATCTGCCCGCCGAGCCAGTCGGTTTCCTCGAGCAGCACCACTCGCCGGCCGGCGCGTGCCGCGGCGAGCGCGGCGGCGACGCCGCCGGTGCCGCCACCGGCGATCAGGATCTCGCAGGGTTCGTCGCGCGCCCGGTCGAGCGGCCCGACCGCCAGCACCGCGGCCCCGGGATCACCGGTCGCCGGCACCCGCATGACATCGACGACCTCCGCGAGCGAGCGTTCCATCGCGCGCACCTTATCGCGTCATCGTGCCGGGCAGCCAGAGGGCGATCTGCGGGAACGCGATCACCAGGCCGAGCGCGAAGCATCTGCAGCGCCATGTATGGCCAGATCGAGCCGAAGATGTCGGCGAGCGTGATGCCGGGTGGCGTGACCCCCTTGAGGTAGAACGCCGCCGGGCCGAACGGCGGCGAGATGTAGGAGATCTGCATGTTCATGCAGAACAGCACGCCCATCCACACCGGGTCGAACCCGAGCTTGATCACCACCGGGATGAAGATCGGCGCGGTCAGCAGCAGGATCCCGATCCAGTCGATGAAGCAGCCGAGAATGATCCAGATGATCTGGATGAGGATCACGACGCCGATCGGACCGACCGGCAGCGCGGTCAGTGCGTCCTGGATCAGCTTGGTACCGCCGGCGAGCGTGTACACGCCGATTAGCGCCGAGGAACCGAAGAACAGCCAGTAGAGCATCACCGTGACCTTCGCCGTGTCCTCGGCCGCCCGGCGCAGCTTGTCCCAGCTGAGCTTGCCGTTCCACCACATCGCGACGATGGCGCCGAGCACGCCGACGCCTGCCGCTTCGGTGGGCGTCGCCCAGCCGAGGTACAGCGATCCGAGCACGCTGAAGGCGACCAGCCCGGGAAGGATCAGCTCGCGCAGCAGGCCGATCTTCTCGCGCAGCGGGATCGCCAGCTCGGCATCGCTCGCCGGCGGCGCGAAATCGGGCCGCTGCCGGCAGCGGATCACGATGTAGGCGATGTACATCGCAGCGAGCATCAGTCCGGGGACGACGCCGGCGACGTAGAGCTGCCCGATCGACACCCCGGCGGTGAGCCCGTACATGATGAACACGACGCTCGGGGGAATCAGCGTCGCGAGGCCGCCGCCGGCGCAGATGCAGCCGAGCGCCAGCTCCTTCTTGTAGCCGCGCGCGAGCATCGCGGGCAGCGCGACCACGCCCATGGTGACGATCTCGGCGCCGATCACGCCCACCATCGCCGCCATCAGCGCGCACGAGATGATCACCGCCACCGCGAGCCCACCGCGGATGCGCCCGGCCCAGGACGTGCGCGGCGCGAAAGATCGCCTCGGCGATTCCGGCGCGCTCGAGCACGCATGCCATGAAGATGAAGAGCGGCACCGAGACGAGCACGTAGTTGCCCATCAGCGTGAACACGCGGCTCACGATCAGCGTGAGGCCGGGCCAGCCGAACAGCGCAACGGCGAACACGACCGCCACCGCGCCGGTGGCGAACGCGAGCGGCAATCCGGTGAGCAGCAGGACGGCGAACAGCCGCCACGAACAGGACGCTCAGGAGCTCAATGCTCACTGGACTACCCCCGCGCGTACCGCGCCCGGCATTCGCCCTGGCGGGCCCGCGGGCTCATGAGGCGCGGCTGTCGCGGCGAGCCACGCCGAGGTCGCGCAGCAGGTTGGCGATGCCCTGCAGTAGCAGCAGCACGCCCGCGATCGGGATCGCGAACTTGACCGGCCAGATCGCCGGGTTCCACGGCGTGCCGGTTCCTTCGCCTTGCTGGAACGACGTCCAGGCCATGGTGATACCGACCCAGATCAAGGCCGCCGACGTAGACGACGAAGAACAGGAAGGTAAAGAGGTCGAGCTTTGCGCGCGTTCCAGCGCGACAGGCGGTCGTAGATCAGGTCGATGCGCACATGGCGGCGGTGCACGAGCGCATAACCGCCGCCGACGAGATACGCGACGGCGGAGAGGTAGATCGTCGTTTCGTTGCTCCACAGCGTCGCCTGGCCGAACGCCGTGCGAGAGACGACTTCGTAGAGGACGGCGAGCGTGACGACGAAGATGGCGAGCGCCCAGAAGCGCCCAACCCAGCTGTTGATGCGATCGACGCCGTCGCAGAAACGATCGGCGAGCCGTGCGCGCGCCGGGGGAGGGTCGCCCTGCCCCCCGGACGCGCGATCCTCTCCGGTCAAGCAACGACCCCGAGATCCTTCAGCCAGGCGAGCTGCGAGTCATACGCCGCTTTGGCGAGCGGGGTCTTCTTCGACCACTCCTCCCAGGTCTTCTGGGCGAGCGGGCGAATCTTCACCATCTCGGACTCCGGCCACACCGCCGCCGATACGCCCTTCGCCTGCAGCTCCTTCGCCACGCGAATGTCATCGACGGCGACGCGCTGCACCTGGTCCCAGGTCCATTCGCGCACGGCCGTGGAAAGCAGCGCCTTGAGATCGTCCGGCAGCTTGTTCCAGGCGTCCATGTTGACGGTGAATTCCTGGATCGGCATCGAGTGATAGAGCTTGGTCGGATATTTGGCGATCTCGTGGAACCCCATGCGCTGGTTCATCGACACTGTCGCCCAGTCGGCCGCATCGACGACGCCCTTGTCGAGCGCCGAGTAGACCTCGCCGCCCGGCAGCACGACGATGGACGCCCCGAGCTTGGTCAGGATCTCCGCGGTCATGCCCTGCGGCGAGCGGAACTTGACGCCCTTGAAGTCCTCCATCCGCGCGATCTGCTTCTTCGACACGATCGATTCGACGCCCCACCAGCTCACGCCCACCGGATAGACGTTGTACTTGGCGTAGGCCTGGCGGAGCATCTGCAGGCCACCCTTGTGATAGAACCAGGCCTCGGCCTGCCAGGGATGTTGATAGCCGAACACGAAATCGCTGATGACCGCGAGGCCGGCGTCCTTGCCGGTCCAGTAGCCGGGCCACGACGCCTGCGCCTGCAGCACGCCGGCCGTGACCGCGTCCAGCGTCTCGAACGGTCCGGTGACCGCACCGGCGGCAAAGGGCTGGATGACCAGCCTGCCGTTCGACGCGGCCTTCACGCGCGTGCAGAAATCTTCGAAGCATTTCTGGGTGAGCTCCGCCGCGCTCCACAGCGTCTGGCAGCGCCACGTCGTCACCTGCTGCGCCTTCACGACGGCGGGCGCGCCGGTGATCGCGCTACCCGCGCCGGCTACGGCGGCCGTCTTCAGGAATTTTCTTCTCGATGCAGTCATGGTCCTCCCTCCTTTACGCTGAACACCGCAAGGCCCGGAACGTTGCACCCGGCGCACCGCCCGCGTCAAGCCCGGTCGCTTGCTGCATTGCCGGATTGAGCGCGCACGGCGCAACCGATATCATGCGTCGTCCCGGTTTCCTGAGACGGCGCCATGCCGAAGCTTCTCTCCAGCGACGCCGTCGCGGCTTACAACCGCGACGGCTACTACTCGCCGGTGCGCGTCATGTCCGCGGCGGAGGCGCAGCATTACCGCGTGGCGCTCGAAGCGCACGAGGCCGTCAAAGGCGAGCCGCTCCAGGGCAATTGGCGCCACAAGACGCATCTCCTCTTCACCTGGGCGGACGAGCTGGTTCATCACCCGAAGATCCTCGACGCGATCGAGGACGTGATCGGCCCGGACATCCTGTGCTGGACGACCAACTTCTTCATCAAGGAGGCGACCAATCCCGGGTTCATCTCCTGGCATCAGGACTCGACCTACTGGGGGCTCGAGCCGCACGACGTGATCACCGCCTGGGTCGCGTTCACCCGCAGCGATCTCGTCAGCGGCTGCATGAAGGTCATCCCGGGCACGCACACCGGGGACCAGCTGGCTCACGTCGATACCTTCCACAAGGACAACCTGCTCTCGCGCGGACAGGAGATCGCGGTCGACGTCGATCAGTCGAAGGCCGTGCCGATCCTGCTCGAGCCGGGCGAGATGTCGCTCCACCACATCAAGCTGGTGCACGGGTCCGAGCCGAACCGCTCGAACGACCGCCGGATCGGATTCGCGATCCGCTACATCCCGACCTACGTGAAGCAGGTGAAGGTCCGCGACTCCGCGACCCTCGTGCGCGGTGTCGATCGCTACAACCACTTCGACCACGAGCCCCGCCCCGCCGCCGATCTTGACGCCACCGCGCTCGCCGCGCATGCCGATGCCGTCGGACGGCAAGTCAAGGCGCTCTATCAGGGCACCGACAAGACTGCGTTCCGCGCTTGAGGCGCGACGCCGGCCACCGGGGACGATGATGGCGGAGGAACGCAAGAAGCTCACCGTGCCCGATCTCGCCCTGAAGAAGAAGGCGGGCGAGAAGGTCGTGATGGCTTCGATTCCCGACTACCCGTCCGCGGTATGGGCCGAGCGCGCCGGAATCGACATCGCGGCGGTCGGCGACAGCCTCGGGATGGTCAGCTACGGCTTCCCCAATACGCTGCCGGTGACGATCGACATGATGATCGCGCACGCGCAGGCGGTGCGTCGTGGTGCGCCGAACTGCATGATCCTGGTCGCGATGACCTACGGCAGCTACGCCACGCCGGAGATCGGCGTGGCGAATGCGCTGCGCCTGATGAAGGAAGGCGGCGCGGACGTCGTCAAGATGCAGGGCGGCAGGGAGAAGGTGCCGGTGATCAAGGCGATCGCCGACGCCGGCGTGCCCGTCATGAGCCACGTCGGGATGTGTCCGCACTTCGTCCACCAGTACGGCGGCTTCAAGCTCCAGGGCCGCACCGCGGCCGAGGCGATGCGGATCGTCGAGGACGGCATCGCGATCGAGGACGCCGGCGCGGTGGGCTTCGAGATCGAAGCGGTGCCCGCGCCGGTCGCCAAGGCGGTCGACGACGCGGTGAAGATCTTCACCTTCGCCATCGGCGCCGGGCCGGCGAGCTGCGGCCAGCTGCTGCTCGCGTTCGATCTCCTCGGCGTGTTCGACCAGTTCAAGCCGAAGTTCACCAAGCGCTACGCGCAGATCTCGGACGTCGCGGTGGACGCGCTGACGCGCTACGCGGCCGAAGTGCGCGGCGGCCGGTTCCCCGACGCCGAGCACTCCTACGGCATGAAGCCCGAGGAGGAAGCCGAGCTCGCGCGCCTGCTGGCCGCCCGCAAGCGCTGAGGGCGGCGGTTACCCTGCGCGGCGGCGGCGGTTCCGCGAGCGCGCTGCGAGCGGCCGCTAGACCACCCCGAGGTGCTGGGTGATCATCTCCTCGCGCACGTCACCCGCGCTGCCGACGAAGACCACGCGGCCGGTATTCAGGATCACCACCTCGTCGGCGAGCCCGAACGCGAGCTTGATGTTCTGCTCGACGAGCACGATCGACTGGCCCTCCTCCTTCAGGCGCGCGATCGTGCGCCCGACCTCGGCGACGATCAGCGGCGCGAGGCCTTCCGACGGTTCGTCCATCAGCAGCACGCGCGGGTTGCCCATCAGCGCGCGGCCGATGGCGAGCATCTGCTGCTCGCCGCCCGAGAGCGACCCGGCGGCCTGATTCTGGCGCTCCTTCAGGCGCGGGAAGACGTCGAACACGCGCTCGAGCGTCCACGGCCGGGCGCTCTCCGCGCGCGCGCGCTGAGCGACGATCAGGTTCTCGCGGACCGTCAGCGTCGGAAACACCCGCCGGCCCTGCGGTACGAGTCCCACGCCCTTGTGCGCGATCGTCTCGGTCGGCAGATGGGCAACGTCCTCCCCGAACAGCCGGATCGTGCCCGCGCGCGGCTGGAGGAAGCCGATGACGGTGTTCATGCAGGTCGTCTTCCCGGCGCCGTTGCGGCCGAGAAGCGCCAGCACCCGCCCGGCCTGCAGCGCGAACGAGACGCCGTGCAGGACGTGGCTGTCGCCGTAGAGCGCATCGACGGCATCGAGGGCGAGGGCTTCGGTCATTGCGGTCACGTATCCCCGAGGTAGACCTCGCGCGTCTTCGGGTCGGCCACGACCTCGGCGCGCGTGCCTTCGACGATCACGCTGCCGTAGTGAAGGACCGTGATCCGCTCGGCGAGGTCGAGCGCGGTGTCCATGTCGTGCTCGATCAGGACGACGGTCACCTCGCGCGGGATGCCGGTGACGAGCGCCTTGAGTTGCGCCCGCTCTTCGCGCGAAAGCCCGGCGAACGGCTCGTCGAGGAGCAGCAGGCGCGGGTTCTGCGCGAGCGCCATCGCGATCTCCACCCGGCGGCGCTCGCCGTACGACACCTCGCCGATCGGCCGCGCGGCGAGCCGCTCGAGCCCGACGCGCGCGAGGACGCGGCGCGCCTCCTCGCGCAGTTGGCCGAAGGCGGCGAGCGGGCGGAACGTGTTCCAGCGCGCGGGCGAGAGCCCGAGCAGCGACAGCACGACGTTGTGCTCGAGCGTGTCCTTCCCGAACAGCGTGATGATCTGATAGGTGCGCGCCATCCCGAGGTGCGCGCGCTGGTAGGGCAGGAGGCGCGAGGCTTCCTCCCCGAAGATCCGGATCGTGCCGGCGTCGGCCGCGAGATCGCCGGTGATGAGATTGAACAAGGTCGTCTTGCCGGCGCCGTTCGGACCGATGATGAGGCGCCGCTCGCCCGGCATCACGGCGAGCGACACATCGTTCGTCGCCGGCAGCCCGCCGAACGCCTTTCTCAGCCCGGCGATCTCGAGCGCGGGGGTCACTTCGGCCGCGCCTTCCAGGCCGCCCACCAGCGCCGCAGCCCCGGCACGAGCCCGTCGGGCATGAACACGACGATCAGCACGAAGACGAAGCCGAGCAGCATGTTCCACCGCTCGATGTAGGCCGAGACGTAGTTCTTGAGGATCACGACGATCGCGGCGCCGACGATCGGCCCGGCGAGCGTGCCCGACCCGCCGGCGATCACCGCGAGCAGGCCCTCGGCCGAGCTCTGGAGCGAGAGCGAGATCGGGTGGATGTACTTGTGGTAGTAGACGAAGAGCAGCCCCGACACCGCGCCCCAGAAGCCGGCGTAGATGAATGTCAGCCACCGGATGCTCGCGACGTTGTGGCCGAGCGCCGCCATTCGCCGGGGCTGGTCGCGCGTCCCGCGCAGCGCCGCGCCGAACGGCGAGTCGACGAAGCGCGCCATCAGCCAGATCGAGAGCGCGGTCACGATCAGCGCGAAGTAGTAGAACGCGATCGAGTCGTCGAGGCTGATCCCGAACGGCGCCGGCCGCGTGAGGCCGCGCAGGCCGTTGTCGCCGTCGGTGACCGACACCCAGCGGTAGGCCGTGCCCCAGAGCACCTGGGACAGCGCGAGCGTCAGCATCAGGAAGCCGAGCCCGGTGGCGCGGAGCGCGATCAGGCCGAAGAAACACGCCATGAGCGTCGTGGCGGCAAGCGCGATCGGCGCGGTGAGCCAGTGCCCGAGGCCGAGCTTGAGGTACAGCCACGCGGAGACGTACGCGGCTACGCCGACGTAGGACGCGTGGCCCAGCGTCGGCAACCCGCCGTACCCGAGCAGCAGGTTGATGCTCGCCGCGAAGATCGCCGCGATCAGCACCTGGCTGGCGAGGTTGACGTAGAACTCGCCGGCGAGCCAGGGCAGCACGACGAGCGCGATGCCGAGCGCAGCGAGCCAGGCGTTGCGGCTCATGCCGCGAACTTCCCGAACAGCCCGCGCGGCCGGAAGGCGATCACGAAGATCATCGGCAGGAACAGGATCACGTACGCGAGGTCGGGCAGCAGCGCGACGCCGAACGTGTAGACGAAGCCGATGATGAAGCTGCCGACGAACGCCCCGACGAGGCTCCCCACGCCGCCGAGGATGACGACGATCAGTGCGAGCGGCAGCATGTCCGCGTCGAGCCCGGGGTAGGCCGAGAGCATCGGCCCGCCGATGATCCCGCCGGCGCCGGCGAGCAGTGCGCCGAGGCAGAACACGGTGGTGAAAAGCTTCGACACCGGGATCCCGACCGCACGCGCCATCTGCATGTCGTCGACGCCGGCGCGGATCATCGCGCCGAGGCGCGTCCGCTCCATCAGGAGGTACAGGCCGATCGCCACCGCGACGGCGATCACGATGACCACCAGCCGATAGGTCGGGAACGCGAGCCCGGCAAAGCGCAGCGGCTGCTGCAGGTACGCCGGGGTCGGCACCGGGATCGGGTCGCCGCCCCAGACGATCAGGCAGAAGTCCGCGATCATGAATGCGATGCCGAGGGTGACCAGCACCTGGCCGAGCACGTTGCCGGCGAGCTTGCGCAGGATGAAGCGCTCGACGAGCCCGCCGAACGCCGCAACGACGAGGCCGCCCAGGAGCGCCGAGAGCCAGAGGTTGGGGACGACCTTGAGGATGCTCGCGCCGAGGTAGGCGCCAAGCATGAACAGGGCGCCGTGGGTCAGGTTCGCGATCCGCATCAGCCCGAAGATCAGCGAGAACCCCGACGACAGCAGGAACAGCAGCCCGCCGAGGGCGAGGCTGTTCAGCGTCTGGATGGCCCAGAACTGCATCGGTGACGGGCGTCAGTCAGGCGCGCGCCGGGCGCCGGGCCGTCGGCCCGAGCGCCCGGCGTTCGCCGGGGTGGCGGATCAGGGCTCGAGATTCTTCGCCGGCGGCCAGTCGCGCGAGTAGACTGGATTCGCGAGGAACGCCTTCGGATCGTAGGTCCAGAACTGGCTGACGGCCGGATAGGTGTAGATCACCGAGTTCACGAGCCGTCCGTCCTTGCGCTCGACCTGCCGGATGTACACGTTGCCGACCACATTGCCGTAGTCGTCGAACGACACCGGGCCGCGGCAGGCGAGGACCTTCGTGTTCCGGAGCGCGGCCATGAACGCCTTCTTGTCTTCGATCTTGCCCTGCACGGCGTTCAGCGCTGCCTCCAGCACCGCAGCGTCCGTATAGGTTGCCGCGGCGTAGAAGCCGGGGTCGTACTTCGCCTCGGCGCGGAACGCCGGCGCGAATTTGCGGTTCACCGGGTTGTCGAGCTCGGCCGAGTACCAGCAGGCCGTGACGATGCCGAGCGCCTCGTCGCCCATGTTCCGCAGTACCGCCTCGTCGAGCGCGGTCATCCCGCCTACCACGTTGATCTTGCCGCGCAGGCCGTACTCGTTGAACTGCCGGAGGTAGCGGAAGCCATTCGATCCGGCGAAGCCGAGGAAGATGGCGTCGATGTTCGGCTTGAGCTGTGCCAGGTAGGTGGCGTAGTCGGGCACCGTGAGCGGCGGGAACATCTTCTGCACGATCTTGCCGCCCGCCTCCTCGAACACGCGCTGGAACCCGGCGCACATCTCGTGACCGTAGGCGAAGTCGTCCGCGATCACCGCCATGCGCCGGTACTTCAGCGTTTTCGCGCAGTAATCGGCCAGCGGCTGCGCGCACTGCGAGGAGGTCGAGGTGGGGCGCACGAACCAGGGGTTCGGCTTGCGCTGGGTCAGGTCCTCGGCGGCCGCCACGGACAGCGTGGGCAGTTGCTGGCTCCGGATGTAGTCGTCGCTCGCGAGCGCCTCGGCGGCCGCGAGCGGTCCGATCAGCACCTGGATCCGGTCCTTCTCGACGAGCTCCTGCAGCTTGGTGCGCGCCTGTGCCGGCACGCCCGCGCTGTCGCCGACGCTCAGCGTGACCTTGCGACCGGCGAGCGTGTAGTTCCGCTCGCGCAGGTACATGACGAGTGCCCGCTCCATGTCGAGGCCTCCCGACGCGAGCGGGCCGGTCTTCACCGTCATGAGGCCGATGCGGATCGGCTCGCTCTGGGCGGCGGCCCACGGCGCGTTTGCCGCGGCGACGCCAGCGCCGAGGCCTTGCAGAAACTTCCTACGGCTGATGGTCATGGTCTCTTCCTCCTCGAAAAGTGTTGCCTGCTCAGTGCTTTTGGGATGCGCCCGGCTGCTTGAGCGGATGCGCGCGGGCGAAGGCGTCGATCTTGAAGCACTCGTCGACGATGCGGTGGAGGGTCGGGAACGGCGTCGGGTCGCACTCGAACAGCTTCGAGCCGACCGCGTGCGAGACGACGCAGACGTCGGCGAGGGTGATCCGGTCGCCGTGGCAGAACCGCCCGGTCTCCTTCTCGCCCGCGAGGTGCGACTCGATCGCGCGCGAGCCCTCGTTGAACCAGTGCCGGATCCACTTGAGCTTCGTCGGCTCGTCGAGCTTGAGCTCGTTCCCGAGATAGTTGCGGACCCTCGGCACGATCAGTGGATGCACGTCGCACGCGGTGATCATCGCCAGGCCGCGCACGCGGGCGCGCTCGCGCGCACTCGCCGGCAGGAGCGGCGGCTCGGGGTGGGTCTCGTCGAGGTACTCGATGATCGCGAGCGACTGGAAGAGCGGCGCCCCGTCGCCGTCGAGGAGCGCCGGGACGACCGCCTGCGGGTTGACGCCGCGATAGCCGTCGGCGAACTGCTGGCCGGCGAGGAGGTCGACCACCGTCTCGTCGAACGCGATCCCCTTCAGGTTGAGCGCGATCCGGACGCGGAAGCTCGCGAGCGAGCGCCAGAAACCGTAGAGCTTCATGGGGCGGGCCTCACTTCGGTGGAATGATCGGCACCAGCACGTAGGCCGGCCGGTCGGGCCCGACGTGCAGCGTGGTCCGGCCGCCGAAGACGGCAGCGGGCCGGTCGCGCGGGTCGTCGTGGAGGAACGGCCCGCAGCCGCGCAGCTCGTTCTTGAAGTTCGAGAGGCGCGCGCCGGTCGACTTCTGCCACTCGTAGTCGCGGCCGCGCACGCTGAGCGCGATCCGGTGGCCGGCCGGCACGACGATCGACGTCGGCCACAGCTCGACGTCGAGCGCGACCGGCTCGCCGGGCGTCAGCGGCTGGACCTGATCGTGGGTGTGGTACGGCCGGTACTCGGTCGAGAGCTTCGGGTCGAGCTTGCGGTGCGAGGCCCGGAGCCATCCTTGGGCGATCGGCGTGTGCGGATCGATCGCGCCCATGAACGTGATCTCGCGCAGGTCCGGCGTGAACACGCGGAACACGAGGAAGAGATCCGCGTCATTCGTCGTCGACGAGACGGAGAGCCTCGCCGCGAGCGGGCCGGTGATCTCGGTCTCGCGCTCGAACGGCGGCGAGAGGAAGGTCAGGCCGTCGCCGAGCGCGTCGAAGGCGATGGTCGCCGCCGCTTTCGCCGGCTCGCGGCCCAACGCCTGGCCGGCCGGGTCGAGATGGAACTTCGTCCACTGCGTGCGCGCGATCGGCCATTCGCCCTCGTGCCGCTCGACGAACTGCTCGGGGCGGCGCACCTGGAGCTGCACGCGCGGTTGCCGGTCCCAGCCGTTCTTCTCGCCCTTGAGGAAGTAGTCGAAGAAGCGCTTCTGCAGCAGGCGGCCGTAGTCGGTGTAGAAGTGGGTCCAGTGCTCGATGCCGTGCGCCTCGAGCCACTTCTCCTTCGACGCCGCGCGGACGAAGCCCTCGAAGTTGCCGCGCGGATGCAGGCCCTGCCCGCCCCAGTTCGCCGCGGTCAGCAGCGGCGCGGTGATCTTCTCCCACACCGGCGAGCGCGCCTTGTGGTACGCGTCGTCGAGCGGATGGGCGAGGATCTCGTCGCCGAAGTCGCAGCGATTGGCGTAGAGCTGCTTCTCCGGCAGCGTCTCGTCGCCGCACACGAGCTCGCCGGTCACGCGGCTCCGCGGCCCGCGCTCGCCGAGCCCGTACTGGACGGTCTTCACCTGCATGTCGTACCAGTTCGCCCAGAACGTGGAGAGGATGCCGCCGTGGTGGGTCATGTCGCGGTACCAGTCCGCCGCGCCTTCCCAGACGCACATCGCCGCGAGATGCGGCGGCTGCAGCGAGGCGACATGCCACTGGTTGATGCCGTAGTAGGAGATTCCGTTCAGCCCGATCTTGCCGTTCGACCAGGGCTGCACGCCGGCCCACTCGATGCAGTCGTAGAAGTCCTTCGTCTCGCGCGGCGAGAAGTGGTCGATGTAGCCCGGCGAGCGGCCGGCGCCGCGCGAGTCGACGCGCACGCAGACGTAGCCGTCGGGCACCCACTTCTCCGGGTCGACGACCTCCCAGCTCTGGTACTTGTTCGAGGAGCCGTGCGGGACGTCGGGGTGCTCGGCGACCATGCGCTGCCACGCGCTCGGGTAGCCGTCCTGGAACGCGAGCCCCTTGGCGTAGGGGCCGTAGGCGAGGATGACCGGGTGGCGCCCGTCGGTGACCGGCCGGAAGACGTCGGCGCGCAATACGAGGCCGTCGTCCATCGCGATCGGGACGTCCCACTCGATGCGCATCCCGTCGCGGATCTCGCTCCGCGGTTCGCCCATCGCATCCTCCTCCACCGCCGTTCCCTCGCCGATCTCTCGCGTGGTTCTGTCCGGCGGGGCGCTGAGTGTAGCGCACACTCCGTGAGACCCGTGCGCCGCGGGCGGGCGATGCCTTTTAAGCATGGGCACCATGTCCGCGCCGAATGGTGCCGCGCGCGGCGCGGTGAGCTAGCATTCGCCGGTCGGTCCAAAGGAGGCGCATCGTGAACGTCGGAATCGCCGGAACCGGCCGCATGGGCGCGGCCATCGCCACGCGTCTGCTCGGACAGGGGCATGCGGTCATCGTCTGGAACCGCACCCCGGCGAAGCTCGCGCCGCTCGTCGCGGCGGGCGCGAAGGCCGCGGAGACGCCCGCTGCGCTCGCGGCCGCAGCGGAGGCGATCATCACGATCCTCACCGACGCCGCGGCAATCGACGCGACCTACGGCGGGCCGTCGGGGCTGCTGACGGGGGACGTGAAGGGAAAGCTCTTCGTCGAGATGAGCACCGTGCGACCCGGGACGGCGCAGGGGCTCGCCGGGAAGATCCGCGCGAAGGGCGCTGCGATGGTCGAATGCCCGGTCGGCGGGACGACCGGGCCGGCGAAGGAGGGCAAGCTCCTCGGCTTCGTCGGTGCGACCGACGCCGATTTCGCGCGGGCCAAACCGCTCCTCGAGCAGATGTGCCGCCGGATCGAGCACGTCGGCCCGGTCGGCGCCGGGGCGAGCATGAAGCTCGCGATCAACCTGCCGCTCCTCGTCTACTACCAGGCGCTCGGCGAGGCGCTCTCGCTTGCGCGGCCGCTCGGCCTCGATCCGGCGCGCGTGATGGACATCTTCGCCGATACCTCCGGCGCGCCGAACATGCTCAAGAACCGCGCCGCCTCGATCGCGACGCAGCTCGCCGGCGGCAACGTCCCGCCGACGGTCGACGTCGACAACGTGCGCAAGGACCTGCGCACGATGATCGACGAGGGGCAGTCACTCGGCGTCGCGCTGCCGGTGGCGTCGCGCGCGCTGGAGTGCTTCGATCGCGCGGCGGGCGACGGCTTCGGCGCGGCCGACTGCACGAAGCTGCCGGCGTACTGGGCCGAGCGCGGCGGGCGCGGGGGCTGATCGCCATGGCGCGATGGGTGGAAGTCGCGAAGGTCGCCGAGGTCCCCGAGGACGGGACGTTCCGGACGTTCCTCGGCGACGAGCCGGTGTGCCTGTACAACCTCGGCGGCACGATCTACGCGACCCACGACACCTGTACCCACGGGCAGGCGAGCCTCGCCGACGGCTTCATCGACGACGACAAGATCGAGTGTCCGCTGCACCAGGGACTGTTCCAGATCGCGACCGGCAAGGCGGTCGGCGCGCCGTGCACCGTCGACATCCGCGTCTATCCGGTGAAGGTCGAGAACGGCGCGGTGCTGCTGGAGGAGCCCGCATGAGGATCTGCCGCTTCGACGACGACCGCCTCGGCCTGGTGAAAGGCGAGGAGGTGCTGGACGTGACCGCGGCGCTCGAGGTCATCCCGCAGCAGCGCTGGCCGCTCGCGCCGGGTGATCCGCTGATCGCGAACCTCGGGCGCGTGCTCGAGCGCGTGCGCGCGCTCGAGGCGGGTGCGCCGCGCCGCAAGCTCGCCGGCGTCAAGCTCAGGTCGCCGGTCGCCAGCCCGACCAAGATCGTGAACGCGCCGATCAACTACCAGGCGCACATCGACGAGGCGAAGGCCGACCCGAAGCTCGGCGGCGGGCGCAAGCTCAACCACATCACCGACTGGGGGCTGTTCCTGAAGGCGACGAGCGCGCTGATCGGGCCGGGGGAGCCGATCCGGCTGCGGATGACCGACCGGCGGAACGACCACGAGGTTGAACTCGCAGTGGTGATCGGACGCGAGTGCCGCAAGGCGACGCTCGAAAATGCGCTCGACTTCGTCGCCGGCTACGCGATCGGGCTCGACATGACGATCCGCGGGCCCGAGATGCCGTCGTGGCGGAAGTCGGTCGACACGTATGCGGTGTGCGGGCCGTGGCTGACGACGAAGGACGAGGTGCCCGACCCGAACAACCTGCGGCTCTCGCTCAAGGTGAACGGCGAGACCCGGCAGGACAGCACGACCGCGCGGATGGTCTACAACGTGCACAAGCTGATCGAGTACGCGACCAGCATGTACACGCTCTACCCCGGGGACCTGATCTTCTCGGGGACGCCGGAGGGCGTCGGGCCGGTGCAGCCCGGCGACATCATCACCGCCGAGATCGAGCGGGTCGGGCGGTTCGACGTCAAGGTCGAGGCCGCGGGCGCGGCGTAGCCGCGCGCTCCGGCGCGTTCGCGCTATCGCAGCTCATCGAGGAGCGCCTTCGCCTCGCGGAGATCCGCGGTGTCGAGTCCTTCGCGGAACCAGTCGTAGATCGGGGCGAGCGCCTGGAGCGCGTCCGCGCCTTTGCCCTGGCTGCGCAGCAGCCGTGCCAGCGCGGTGGACGCGCGCAGCTCGAGCGAGCGCGCGCTCTGGCGTTGCGCGAGGGCGATCGCGTCCCGGTAGCTGCGTTCAGTTTCGCCGACTGCGTCGGGCCGGGCGGCGAGCAGGATATCCCCGCGCAACCTGCGAAGCTCCGCCTCCCAGGCGTGCCCTGCGACGTCGTTGATGTGCCGGAACGCTTCGTCGAGCGTCCACAGCGCGCTCTCCGGGTCGCCCGTCTCCGCCTGCACGGTCGCCAGCCATCCGAGCATGAAGCCGCGGAGGTATCCCAGATTGCTGCGGGCCGCTTCCTCGATCCCGCCGCGGATCTCGGGCAGCGCCTGCTGCGCCTGTCCCATCTGCGCGAGCGCACAACCCCGTCCGAAGCGCGAATAGAGCGCGTAGAGCCTGATCCGGTGCTCGCCCGACAGCGTCAGGCTCCGGTCGGCGTGTGCGAGGGAGTCCCGCGGTTCGCCGCGCAGCAGCTGCACGGCGGATGTCACGTAATAGGCGAAGGCGACGGTGTAGGGGTCGGAACGCTGGATCGCCTGCGCGAGGGCTTGCTGGACGGTGTCCAGCGCCTGCTGTGGGTAGCCGAGGATCCACAGGTCCCAGGCCAGCAGGAGCTGCGCGGCGATGCGCGGATCCACCGCGTAGGCGAGCGACAGACCCTGGCCGTCCGCCTGCCCTGGCAGCGAGATCGCGCGCTCGAGGTGCTCCCGCGCGCGGACGAATTCGCCGCGCGTGAAGAGCGTGCTGCCGATCGCGCGATGTCCCACGATCACCGCCACGGGATCGCGGAGCAGATCGGCCCTGGCGAGCAGCGTCTCCGCGAGCTCGATCGCCCGGTCGTGCTGCGCCCGCATCCAGTAGTGGCCCCACAGGCCGAAGAGCGCGCGGATTTCCTTCTGCGGCTCGCCGAGCTGGGCGCTCAAGGTGCACGCGCGCTCGAACGGACCGCGCGTGTCATCCGCGGAGTAGCCGCGCAGCGCGATGAAGCACAGGCCGAGGGCGAGCTGGATCTCGAGCTCCGAGCGCCCGCGCTCCGGCGTCTCCGGCAGCGTCTCCAGGTACTCGAGGGCCTTCTGGAACTGACCCGCCGCTTCGAGGTTGGCCGACCGGCTCCGGGCGCGCTGCCCGCCCAGCAGCCAGAAGCGCACTGCGGACGCCGCATCCCCCGCGAGGCTGTAGTGATAGGCGAGCAGCTCCGGCTGCGCCGCGACCATCTCCGGCAACTCTTTCTCGATTGCCGCGGCGACGCTCGCGTGGATCTCCCGCCGGGTCGACTTCAGCAGCGACTCGTACGCCGTGTCGCGCAGCAGCGCGTGCTTGAACGCGTAGCGCGCGGACGGATCGGCGTCGATCTGCTGGACGATCTCGCTTCGCTGCAGGTGCGCGAGCGCGGAATCGAGCTCCGAACGGCTCAGCGACGAGACGTGCAGGAGCATGTCGTAGGAGAACTCACGGCCCACGACGGCGGCCATCTGCGCCACGCTCCGCGCCTGTGGCGCCCGGTCGAGGCGCGCCATGAGCGAGTCGCGCAGCGAGTCCGGGACCGACCACGACGCCGCCGGCGACCCGGGCTCGCCGTACGCGCCGCGCTCGCCGACCGCGGCCGACTCGACGACGCCGCGCGCGAGCTCCTCGACGAACAGCGGGATCGAGTCGCTCTCGTCGATGACCCGTTGCACCAGGGCGGTCGACGCGGCGTGCTCGCGCAGCGCGAGCTGCGCCATCTCGGCCACGTCGCTCCGCCGAAGGCGCGACAGGTTCAGCGCGCTGACGTTGCTGTGGACGCCCGCGCGCCGCTGATTCTCGGGTCGATGTGTCACCACAAGGAGGACGCGCGCCCTTGCAGTCCGGTCGAGCAGCAGGTCGAGGAGCTCCTGCGTCGACGGGTCGATCCATTGCGCGTCCTCGACTAGGCAGAAGACCGGCCTGCGCGTCGACAGGTCGAGCAACAGGTCGACGAGCACGAACAGCGTCTGGATCTTCACCTGCAGCGGGGTAAGCCCGAGCGGCGCGTATCGCGATCCGGTCGGGATCGACAGCAGCTCCGCGATGAGCGGCAGCGCCTTGTCGACCCGGTCGGTGGTCAGCGCGAGCAGCGTCTGGAGCTTGGCGAGCTTCGCCTCGCCGGAGTCCTCGGGCGAGAGCTTTCCGAGCCGCTGCATCTGCTGGATCACTGGGAAGAGCGCGCTCTGCGTGTGGTGGGGCAGGCACTGGAAGCGCAGGCTGAAGTGCGGCTCGCTCCCGATCCATTGCTCGAGCTCGTGGACGATCCGGGACTTTCCGATGCCGGGCACCCCCGAGATGTAGACGACCTGCCCTTCTCCCTCCATCGCGTCGCGCCAGCGCTGCTGCAGCAACGCGAGCTCCGTCCGCCGCCCGACCAGCGGCGTCAGCGCGGCGGCGTGCGTCACGTGGAAGCGGCTCGAGTCCTCCCTGACCTCACGGACGCGGAACGCGCGGATCGACTCGGCGATGCCCTTGAGCTGCTGCGGTCCGAGCGGCTCCTGCTCGAAACGCGCCGAAATCAGCCGGCTGGTGGCCTCGGCGATGATGACGGAGCCGGGCCCTGCGAGCCCCTGGAGCCGCGCCGCGATGTTGGGCGTATCGCCGACCGCGCCCGAGGGGATCGACGGATCACCGCTGCCTGCCTCGCTGATGACCACGATGCCGGTGCTGATCCCGACCCGGACCGAGAGGGTCTTCGGACCCCGTAACGCCTTTACCGCCTCGACGATCTCGAGCCCGGCCCGCACGGCGCGCTCGGCCGCGTCTTCCTGCGCTGCGGGCCAGCCGAAGTACACCTCGATGCCGTCGCCGCGATACTGGGATATGTGACCCTCGTGGCGCGCGATCACCGGCCCGCATGCCGACTGATAGGCCTGCATCACCGCCTTGTAGTCCTCGGGATCGAGCTCCCGCGACAGCTTCGTCGAGTCGACGAGGTCGCAGAACATGATGGTGATCTGACGGCGTTCGGCGTGCCGGAGCGGGACGGCCGGCTCGGGTGGTGTTTTGGTTTCGGGCGACCCGGTCGCGCCGGGCGCGGTCGGCGCCAGGCGGGAGATGGCAGCGAGCAGCTTCGCCCTCGGGCCGATCGGGAGCCCGAGCTGCTCGAGCATCTTCTCGGTGAGAAAGGGGAGCGCCTCGAGGTCGATCTCGTGGTCCTCGAACGCTTTCGCGTACTTGCCGAGACCGAGCCCCTGCAGCCATGTCGCTACGTCACGCAACCTACAGTCTCCCGTTCCCCGAACAGCGCGGGCTTGGCGTCGCTCGCCGCGGCCTTTCGGCGCGCGCGAAGCAGCCCATTGGATCGCGGCGTATTCTCGCGTGCGGTTTGCCTGATCACAAGCCATACCGGACGGCGAGCGCACCACGGAACCCCATAGGCGGAAGGGACTGGGCGCTCCTAATCCGAACGGCCGATTCCCCGCGGCGGGCGACTTCGTGAGACTTCTGCCATCGGCAGCGTGCGCTTGACGCCGCGGTCCCTGGAGCGCAAGTTAGGTTGGCGCGCCCGGGCGGATGGCCAGGCCGCGGATCCCCCGGGGGATGGGCTGAGAGGAAGGCGATGACGGATTCGCTTCAAACGCAGTGCGTTCAGGTCTCCCCGCAGATGCTGCTGATCGCGATGCCGGATGGTCGCTGCTGGCAGGCCACGAGCGGCTCCCCGGCGCTGATCCCGCTCCCGGTCTCGAAGTTGGCGGCCGAACGCTCTACCCTCGCTGCGAGCCTGATCGAGGGTGCCGTCTCTGCCGGGTTTGCCCAGGCCGAACACGCACCCTCGACCGGGCCGTACACGCTGTCCCGCTACATCCGCTGGCTGGTGGGGAACTACGTCTTCGCCGGGCGGACACCCGGGCTGTTCCGCCGCGGCGCCGAGCGGCTGGAGGCATCGGGACGACCGGATCTCGCGGAGTTCGCCCGCCAGAAGGCCGACGAGGAATCGGGCCATGCCGAGCTTGCCTATCGCGATCTCGAGGCGCTCGGCATGCCGGCGGCGGAGGTGGTCCGGCTCCTCGAACCGCCGAGCGCGAACGCGTTCGCCGACCGGTTTCGCGCCTGCGTCGAGTCGGATCAACCCATCGCCCTCTTCGGGTTCAGCTACTGCCTCGAGCGGATGGCCGTCGAGCGCGATCGCGCGTTCATCCGGAAAGTCGAAGCGGTCTGCCCGCCGGGGATCCGTGCGTACCGGTTCCTCAAGGTGCACAGCACGATCGGGAGCGACAGCGGCCACGTGTACGAGCAGCTGGCGTTCTTCGAGTCGCTTACCGACGCGGAGCTGACGACGGTCGTCCGGACGGTGCACGAGACCGCGGAGATGCTGGCGCGCCAACCGGTGATGGATCAGGTGCTGTCGGACGAGGAGATCGGTCGGCGGCTCCGAGCGGCCGGGATCGAGCTACCCCGCGGCCCCGGCGCCGGCGCAGTCGAGCGCGAGGCCGTCGCATAGCGGGACATCGGGGCCGCTGCGCGGCGGGCGTTCCCATGGATGCCTCGCGCGGCATGGACAGTATCCGAGCGTCCGCTCGTCGACCGGGCGCTCGGCAGGCGGTCCGGCGCGGAGCGCCGGACCGGAAGCGAAGCCAACCGATCGGGAGAGCAGTGATGCCAGGACCAAGGAAGACGGATTACACCCACAAGATCCTCGAATACACCCAGATCAACGCCACGTTCCTGAAGAAGCTCTGGGGCCCCGAGGGGGATGCGCTGCGGACGAAGCTGATCGACACCACGGACCAGGACGAACTGCGGAGACTCCTCTCAGAGAACGGCATCCCGGTCGATCCGGGCGTCCGGATTCTGATCGTTGACATTCTCAACGCGAAGGCGAACGGTTTCAATGCCGGCGCGGCGAGCGTGGACTTCTACGCGCTCGTGCTTCCGCCATCGCCCCGCAGGAGCCCCGCTGAACCGGATGCCAAGAAGCTCTATGACGAGATGCAGACCTGGTTTACCGCTCACTACCACGCTGTCAACGACAGCTACGGCATGTAGAACCCGGAGGCGGGGGCGAGAAGGGGCACACCGTTCGCCGCGCTTAGCGGTGGCGTGCGGGGTTTCTGAACTCGCCGCGGTGTTGTTGGTGGATGTCCGCTGAGTCGACCGGAAGTCCCGAGATCCGGATGATCGAGGCCAGGGTCCAGGAGCGGTCGCGGTCGCTTTGTTCGCTCGCCTTCTCGCCGTCGATGTTGTCTTCGCCCGCGAAGAGCAGCAGGTCTTTGCCGGGCGTCCAGGGCGGGCGGGCATTGAGGTAGGAGTCGGGATCGCTCTTGAGGAGGCTCGCGAAGGTCGCGCACACGATTGCGGAGCCGAGCGGCCCGAGCCTGCTCCGGTCGCCGGGGTCTGAGGTGCGCTCGGCTTCCAGCAGGATGTAGTACCACAGCGCATCGGGTTCATCGTCGAGCCGCATCGGCGCGATGCCGGAATCCGGGTACGTTTTCGCCACGGCTTCGGCCATCGCCGTGCCGGTCGGCAGTGCGAAGCTCGTGCTCCGCTCCAGATTACGGAACGCAAGCACGTTCCGCGGTGCGCTCTCCTGGGGCAGACGCGCGAGCGCGTTGGCGAGCTTGGTGTCGATTCTCCGGGCCTGCTGCGGAAACCCGAGCTCCGGCTGCGGCAGCCCTATGTCCAGGAACCACCCCCACTGGATCACGTTGTCCTTCGTCATCGGTCGGCGCCCGCGCAGGTCGTCCCGGTTGCGCGGGTCGAAGAGCGGCACGAACTCGAAGGCTCCCCTGAGCGCGTTGGTCCGGTATTCGTTCCGCACCATCGAATGTCCGAAACGATAGGCCGCGGCCGAGAACTCCACCGGCATGAACTGCTGCCGCTCCCAGTCGTACAGCTTGTCGAAGCCGAGCGTCCAGCCGGACCCCGCAGGCTGTAGCGCGCGGCAACGCACCGCTTCGGTCGTCACCCGCGCGAGAAAGTCGTGCCAGACGACGTACTGGTAGAGAAAGCGTAGCGTGCAACGGGCAGCCTCGAACGGCTCGGGCGTGCCCTGTTCTTTCGCTCGCTCCACGAGGGTGTTGTGCGCGAGCAGGAATGCGAGGTGCAGCTGGCTGACGATCGCGTTCTCGTCGTTGCGCGGGTCGCCGATCAAAGCGCGTCCCTGAGCGCGGTCGTTGCGCGGGAGGTCCCGTAACCCGGAGCCCTCGACCTCCCCGATGATCAGCTTCCCCTGCTCGCCGTCTCTCTGATCGTAGAGGTAAGGCTGATCCTCCGGTCCCCGGCCGTACACGCTGTCGAGGTCGAGCCGCGGCGTGCGGAAGTTACGAGCCCCGCTCGGGTCGCGATGCCGCATCTGCGACGACGCCGGGTCGAAGGTCACGTCGTGGTCGATGAACTGGCCGAAGTACGTGTATCCCGCAGGGATCTTGGAGCCGCCCTCACGGATGACCGCTTCGAGACGCGTCCGCTCGTTCGCGTCCGGGGCCACGCTCGGAGCCTCGGTCATCCGATCAGCGATTTTCAGCAAGGCATCCTCGAGCGTCTGCCCGTCCTCGAGCGACGGCTTCCACGGGTCCGCCTTCGGACCGATCCGTCCATACGCCCCGTGGAAGGACTCCGAGCGGGACGCCTCCACTTCGAACTTCAGGCCGGAACCATGCGCCATTGCGGCACCTCCCCCGAGGACCTGCGGCGATCCGTCCAAGCGCGAGGACTACCCCGTGCGGACCCGCGCTCGCCCGAAGCGCTCGACCCATTCTCTCGCCGAGGGCGACTGCTCCGCCATCATCCGTTGGGGCTATCGTTGCTGCGGCGATAGGCCCTGTCGAGGTCGGGCCACTTGGCCCAGGCACGTCAGATCGACCGCCGGTCTCTTGGATCCGAGTGTCGACGATCGCCGGCATTCGGTTGCCGCGCCCCGTCCCCTTACCCCCCGCCAACAAACCGCGGCCGAAACTAGGGATCCCCCCAGTAGATCGCCGCATCCCGCGCTGGCTACCATCCCCGGCGCCGGATGCAGCGCCTCATCTTCCTCGCCGACCAGCTCAGCACGTTCGTGGGCAAGGCTTTCGCCTGGCTCATCGGCCTGCTCATGGTGCTGGTCTGCGTCGAGGTGCTGAAGCGCTACATCCTGAACATGCCGACGGCGTGGGTGTTCGACGCCTCGTCGATGCTCTATGGCGCCGCCTTCATGATGTGCGGCGCCTACACCCTCGCCCAGGGTGCGCATGTCCGCGGCGATTTCCTCTACGGCTCGATGCGCCCGCGCATGCAGGCGACGCTCGATCTTGCGCTCTACCTGCTCTTCTTTGTCCCGGGGATCCTCGCACTGGTGTTCGCGGGCTGGGACTACGCCGCCGACTCGTGGCGGATCGGCGAGCACTCGAACATCACCGCCGAAGGCCCGCCCGTCTACCACTTCAAGACGCTGATCCCGATCGCCGGGGCGCTCGTCCTCGCGCAGGGTCTGGCGGAAATCATGCGCTGCATCGTCTGCCTCAAGACGGGGCAGTGGCCCGGACGCCTGAAGGACGCCGAGGAGACCGACGTCGTCGAGCAGCAGCTCGCCGCCAGCACCCACGTCGACGAGGAAGCGAAGCGCCAGGCGATCGAAGGCATCGAGGCGATCGACGAGGCCGCTCACCACCGCATCGGGAAGGACCGGGTGTGACCGACGCCGCCCTCGGTCTCACGATGCTCGGCCTGATCGTGGTCGTGATCATGCTCGGCTTCCCGACCGCCTTCACGCTCATGGGCCTCGGGATGATGTTCGGCTACGTCGCGTTCTACGACCCGTCGGCCCCGTTCTTCGACAACCGCGTGTTCGACCTGATGGTCGAGCGCACCTACGGCGCGATGACCAACGACACGCTGCTGTCGATTCCGCTGTTCGTGCTGATGGGCTATGTGATGGAGCGCGGCGCGCTGGTGGACAAGATGTTCTACAGCATCCAGCTCGCGTTCCGCCGCGTGCCGGCGTCGCTCGCCGTCGCGACGCTGATCGTCTGCACCTTCTGGGGCATCGCGAGCGGCCTCGTCGGCGCGGTGGTCGTGCTGATGGGCGTGATCGCGATGCGGCCGATGCTGAAGGCGGGCTACGACGTGCGGCTCGCCGCGGGCGTGATCACCGCCGGCGGGACCCTCGGGATCCTGATCCCGCCGTCGGTGATGATCATCGTCTACGCTGCGGTGGCCGGCCAGTCGGTGGTGAAGCTGTACGCCTCGGCGATGCTGCCCGGCTTCTTCCTCTCGTTCCTCTACCTGGTCTATATCATCGGCTGGGCGCTCGTCGACCGGAAAGTGGCGCCGCCGCTGCCGGAGAGCGAGCTCCACGCGCCGGTACCCGGTTGGGTGACCGGGCTCGCGCAGCGGTACTCGCGCAACCTGCTCGCGGCGCTCGCGCTCGCCGTCGTGCGGCCGACGCGGGCGCTCGGATCGAGCAGGACGGCGCGCCGATCCGCTATCGCGCGCTCGCGAAGAACCTGCTCGTGGCGCTCGCGCCGCTGCTCCTCGCCACCGCGACGCTTGCCGGCATCTGGTGGTACGTCACGATCCATCGCCCCGCGTCGCTCGCCGAGGCAAGCCCGCCGCCGCAGATCGAACAGTCGGCGCCACGCGTCGCGGTTCCCCCGCCGGCCGACGACGAGACGCCAAAGGAGCTAGGCAGCGGGGCAGCCGAGGCCGCAGGCGGTGCCTGCGCCGGAGCAGGACCAGGGTTTGGTCGGGCGGATCGAGGCCGATGCGGGCGCCGCGGCGCCCGGGGACGCCGGTCCCCCGCCGGAGTTCTACACCTGGTTCTGGGTTGCCCTGGCGCTCTGCGCTGCGCTACTCGCGTTCTACTACCGGACGCTCGGTCCCGAGCAGTTCGTGATCCTGAAGCTGCTTACCGAATCGGTGATGCCGCTCGGCATTCTCACCGTGCTCGTACTGGCGGTGATCCTGTTCGGGATCACGACCGCGACCGAGAGCGCCGGTGTCGGCGCTGCGGGGGCCTTCATCCTCGCGCTCCACGCCGGAACGCTCACGTGGTCGCGCGTGAAGGAGGCGATGTTCCTGACCGCGAAGACCACGGCGATGGTGTGCTGGCTGTTCGTCGGCTCGGCGCTCTTCTCGGCGGTGTTCGCGCTGCTCGGCGGCCAGCAGCTGGTCGAGAAGTGGGTGCTGTCCCTCAACCTGTCGCCGGTGCAGTTCATGATCGTGTCGCAGGCGATCATCTTCGTCCTCGGCTGGCCGCTCGAGTGGACGGAGATCATCGTGATCTTCGTCCCGATCTTCCTGCCGATCCTGAAGCACTTCGACATCGACCCGGTGCTCTGGGGCACGCTGGTGTTCGTCAACCTGCAAGCCGCTTTCCTGTCGCCGCCGGTGGCGATGTCGGCGTTCTACCTGAAGGGCGTCTCCCCGCCGCACGTGACGCTCAACCAGATTTTCGCCGGCATGATGCCTTACATGCTGATCGTCATCCTGTGCATGGTCATCATGTACCTGTGGCCGGGGATGACGTTGTGGCTGCCGGCGTATCTCTACGGCAGCTAGGGCCGGCGGCGGAGCGCGCTCGACCGGGCAAGCCCCGCGATTCACGGTGTCAGTTGAGGAACCCCACCGACCGAGGCAGCCAGAGCGCGAGTTCGGGGAACGCGATCACGAGCACCAGCCCCACGACCTGCAGGATCACGAACGGGATGATGCCGCGATAGATGTGGCCCATCGTCACCGACGGCGGCACCGTCCCCTTCATGTAGAACAGCGTGAAGCCGAACGGTGGCGTGAGGAACGCCGTCTGCAGGTTCACCGACATCATGATGATGAACCAGGTGAGGAACACGATCGGCCCGCCGCCGCCGATGTGCGGCCCGAAGTCCACGGCCTTCAGGATCGGGGCGAACACCGGCAGCACGATCAGGCAGATCTCGATCCAGTCGAAGAAGAAGCCGAGGATGAAGACGAGCACCATCAGGAAGATCAGGATCGACCAGCCGGTGTGCAGGCCGGCGGCCTTGAGCACCTCGGTCACGATCTCGTCGCCGCCGAGCGCGCGGAACACGAACGAGAACAGCGTCGCACCGAAGAAGATGAAGAACACGAGCGCGTTCGTGAGCGCGGCGCTCTCGATCGTCTCGCGCAAGGATCTTCACGCTTAGTCGACCGTTCATCCACGCGAGGAAGATCGCGCCGGCGGAGCCGACGCCCGCGGCTTCGGTCGGCGTCGCCCAGCCGCCGAAGATCGATCCGAGGACAAGCGTGATGAGCAGCGTCGGGCGGGAAGAAGCTCTTGCCGATCATCTTCCAGAACTCGGCGCCGACTTCGGTCCGATGTCCGCCGGAAGCGGCGGTGCCAACTGCGGCTTCAGGAACGACAGTACGCCGATGTAGAGGAGGTAGATCCCGGACAGGATGAGTCCGGGAATCACCGCGGCCGCGAAGAGCGTCCCCACCGATACGGCGAGCAGATCGCCCATGATCACCAGCATGATCGACGGCGGGATGAGGATGCCGAGCGTGCCGGCGGACGCGATCGTGCCGACCGTCAGCTCCTTTTGGTAGCCGCGCTCGAGCATCGTCGGCAGCGCAACGAGCGTCAGCATGACGACCGACGCGCCGACGATGCCGGTCGTCGCCGCCATGATCGTCCCCATCAGCGTCACGGACATGGCGAGCCCGCCCGGAATGCGGCGCGTGAGCATCTGCAACGCGTGCAGCAGGTCGTTCGCAACGCCGCTCCGCTCGAGGACCGTGCCCATGAAGATGAACATCGGCACCGCGACGAGGATCGGGTTGGCGGCGACGCCGCCCCAGATGCGCGGGAGCAGATTGAAGAACTGCACCGGCTCGAACACGCCGAACAGGATGCCCAGGCCCGCCGAAGAAGATCCCGATCCCGCCGAGCACGAACGCCACCGGGTAGCCGCAGAAGAGCGCGGCCGCGAGGACGAAGAAGAGGATCAGCGCGAGGTGGTGGATGAGCCAGTCCATTACGCCGCCCCCTCCTGGTGCTCGGCCTTCGCGCCGGCGAACGCGCTGCGCGCGCGCAGGGCCACTGGCCCGTACAGGAAGACGAGCAGACGCATCAGCACCGAGATCACCGCCGCGAGCAGCAGGACGAGTCCGATCGTGATGAACGCCTTTGGGATCCACCGCCAGGGCAGCCCGGTCGCCGAGTCGGACGACTCGTTGAAGTGCCAGGCGATCCAGGTGAAATCAGCGCTGAAGTAGATCGCGATCAGGCAGTAGGGGATCGCGAAGAGCACGCACCCGAGGAGCTCGATCCACGCCTGGGTGCGCGGCGTCGCGGCCGCGATAGCGATGTCGATCCGCACGTGCGCGTTCTTGACGTAGGCCGCGCCGAGCCAGAAGCAGAAGAGCGCGGCGTGCAGATGCCACTCGAGTTCCTGCAGCCGCGTCGATCCCATCCCCGGGATCTGATAGCCGAACTTGCGCGACAGGACGTCGAAGCAGATGACGACGGTGCAGACGACGAACAGCCACCCTACCGCCATGGCGATCCGGTACAGCACGCGATTGATCGCGTCGCTCGCTGTGAGCAGGCGTTCCATGGTCCTCCCCGGGGCCGTCGGCGGACGGGGAGCGCGCCCGGTGTCCCCCGGCGTCGCTCCCCGCCGCGGGAGTGCGCTACTTCAGGTAGCCGGCGTCACGCCAGATCGCGTAGTCGCCGCGAAACTTCGCGTACGATTCCCAGACGCGCTTGAAGTTGGGGTTCGATGCAGATTCCTCGGCCACGACCTCGTTCCAGGCCTTCTCGTACGCGGCCATGATCTCGGGCGACCACTTCTTGATCTGCACGCCGTACTTGTCCTGCATCTCGCGCATCGCCTTGAACTGGGTCGCCTCGCCCTCGGCCATCACGTCGCGCGTCAGGTCGCCGCAGGCCTGCTCGATCATCGCCTTGTGCTGGTCCGACAGCGAATCCCACTTCTTCTGGTTGATGTACAGCTCGAGGAAGGTGGCCTGCTGGTGCCAGCCGGGGAAGTAGTAGAACTTCGCCACCTGGTAGAAGCCGAACTTCTGGTCCATCGACGGGAGCGAAAATTCGGTCGCGTCGATGGTGCCGAGCTGCAACGCCTGGAAAATGTCGCCGGGCGCGAGCAGCTGGGTGGCGACGCCGAGCTTGGCCATGACCTTGGCGCCCAGCCCGAAGAAGCGCATCTTCAGGCCCTTGAGGTCGCTGGCCGTCTTGATCTCCTTGCGGAACCAACCCGAGGCCTCCGGCGGAATGAGCGCGCACGGGATGTTGTGGATGCCGTGCTTGGCGAACATCTCGCGCGACAGCTGCAGGCCGCCGCCATGGTGGATCCACGCGAGGTATTCGCCCATGCCCGGACCGAACGGCACGGTCGCGAACATGTTGAAGGCGCTGTCGGTGCCGGCGAAGAAACCGGCGTTCGACCACGCCGCGTCGACCGAACCCTGCGAGACCGCCTGGATCGCCTGGAGCGCCGGCACCAGCGCGCCGGGTTCGTTCACCTTGAGTTCGAGCGTGCCGGCCGAGACCCGCTCGAGCTTCTTCGACAGCTTGACCGGCGCTTCGCCGATCAGCGTCAGGCTGGTCGGGAACGCGCTCGCGAGCTGCAAACGGACTTTCTGAGGGGCCTGCGCGAGCGTCGCGCCGGACAGGGCGAACGCGGCCACAGACGCCGCGGCCAAGCCGAAAAACCGCTTCATTCTCTTCTCCTCCATCATGGTGGGACCAACCTCAACCGCCCGGTGTCTGGCGCACCGGTGCGGCATTACAGACCAGTTAACCGCCCTTGTCCAGTGCGCGCGCCGACTCGATCGCGGCGCGGATGCGGGCCGCGTCGCCGACTTCCTTCATGAGAAGCAGGGTCAGCCGCGCGAGGAACAGCGGCTGCCTCGCCTCCCCGAGGTCGGTCATCGCGTAACAGGCGCTCGTGTAGACGTCGTCCAGTTCCTGGTCGGTAAGCATCGGCTAGGCCCTATTGCAGTGCACGCCGGACGGCCCTGCGGAGCGAATCGGCCCGCGGCTCGCGCCAGCATCCGGCGACGTGGCCATCCGGGCGCACGAGGTAGCACGCCGCGGGCGCGGCACCGTAGAGCGGAAAGAGATGACCGGTCGCGTCCCATGCCTCGGCGCCGGCAGTGCTCCGCGGCGAGATCCAGACGACCGTGAGCGGCAGATCGTCGAGCCCCGAGAGCACCGCACGCGGATCGTCTGCGGTGAGGCAGAGTGCGGTGTAGCCGGTGCCGAGCAACTCGGTGACATGCCGCCGGCCGGACGCGGTTTCGACCGGACACTCCGGGAGCACCGCACCGGGCACCGGCCCGGCGGGGAGCGCGTCCGAATCGGCGGCGTTGAGCGGCGAGTCGGCGAACGTGATCGCACTCGACTGGCGCGGGTTGATCAGCGTCGCGAAGAACGGGTCCCGGGTGGCGAGCCCGAGCGCCGCCTCGCGCATCAGCTTGAACGCGCCCGACGGCGGGGCCATGAACTCGGTCGACTTCGACGCGTGGCGGATGTTCTCGCGCGCGGCGAACACGCGCTCGGTGGAGTACGAGTCGAGCACTGCGGCGGACGAGCGGCCCTGCACGACCCACGCGAGCTTCCACGCCAGGTTGTGCGTGTCGTCGATGCCGGAGTTCATTCCGCGGACGCCGAAGATCGGCACGAGGTGCGCGGCATCGCCGGCGAACAGCACCCGCCCGTGACGGTAGCTGTCGAGGGTGAGGCAGTTCGCCCGGTAGGCGCTGATCCACACCGGCGTCCAGTCGTCGCGCTCGCCGATCCACTGCAGGTGGCTGCGCACGCGCGGCAGCACGTTCTCGGGCTTGACCGCCTCCTCCGGATCCTCGTCGTCGCGCAGCTGATAGTCGACGCGCCAGATGTCGCGCGGCTGCTTGTGCACCAGGATCGTCGAGCCGGGATTGGTCGGCGGATCGAACCAGGCGCGGCGCTCGGTCGGGTGATCCGACTTGAGGTGCACGTCGACGATGATGTAGGTGCCGTCGTAGGTCGACCCGGAGAACCGCAGGCCGAGCGCCTGGCGCACCGCCGAACGCGCGCCGTCGCACGCGACCAGCCAGTCGGCGCGAAGGCGATATGCGCCGCGCGCCGTCTCGAGCTCGAGCTCGACCCCGTCGTTGCCGTGCGTCAGGCCACCGAGCTTCGTCTGCCAGCGGATCTCGACGAGCTCGGGCAGCGCGGCGGCACGGTCGGCGAGGAGCTGCTCGCAGATGCACTGCTCCAGGTTCACCATCGGCGCGAACCGTTGGTTCCCGTCCATCGGCATCTGCAGCCGATACACCGGGACGTCCCGGTAGTAGCTCGTCCCTGCGGTCCAGGGCAGCGCCTCGCCGAGCACGTCGCCCGCGACGCCGAGGCGGTCGAAGATCTCCAGGCTGCGGCGCGAGATGCAGGCGGCGCGGCTGCCGTAGGACACCGCGTCGTCGGCCTCGATCACGACCGAGCGGACGCCGTGGCGCGCGAGCCCGAGCGCTAGCGTGAGACCGATCGGCCCGCCGCCGACGATCGCGACCGCATGGCGGGCCGGGTCGACGCCGTTGTCGAGTCGCGGCAGTTCGAGCGGATACCGCCGGTACTCGAAGTACTCGTGATAGCCCGGGGACGCGCTCACTCGGGGATCCGATAGCAGATCGCCGCCGCGCTCACTCTGGCACCCGGATGCCGCGGTACAGCCAGTCGATCTCCCACGGATCGTCCCGCGGGCGCTGCGCGAGCAGATCGTTCCGCAGCATCCGCGCGCCGCCGCCCGCGTGGATGTACGCCCCGAAGAACCGCGCCGAGAGCACCACCCGTGCGGTCCGGTTCATGCGCTGCGCCTGATAGGCGAGGAACGCGGCGTTGAAGTCGTCGCCGTGGCGCGCCACCTCGGCGGCGAGCACCGCGGCGTCCTCGATCGCCATGCACGCGCCCTGCGCGAGGTACTGGAGCGTGGGGTGCGCCGCATCGCCGAGCAGGGTGACCCGCCCTTTCGTCCAGTTGGTGACCGGATCCCGGTCGTGCAGCACCCAGTTCCGTTCGCGCGAGACGTAGCGGAGCATTTCGTGCACGCGCGGCGTGCACTGGGCGAAGATCTCCTCGAGCTCCCCGGGGTCGCCCGGATTCGGCGCGCCGCGCTTGAAGCGGACGCTCTCGATCGTCGCGACGTTGTTCATCACCGTTCCGCCGCGCAGGCGGTACTGCACGAGGTGCAGGTTGTGGCCGATGTAGATCGTCATCGAGTCGACGTGACTGCGATCGATGATTTCCTCGGTCGGCACCAGGCCGCGGTACACGTAGTGCCCCGCCAGCCGCGGCGCGCCGTCGCCGACCACCACGCTCCGGGTCGGAGACCACAGGCCGTCGGCGCCGACGAGCGCCGCGCCCTCGTACTCCGACGCCGTCCTCGCACGTGACGACGACGCGATCGCCGCGCTCGGCGAAGCGCGCGAGGCCCTTCGACGCCTCGAGCGCGATCTCGCTGCGGCTGCGGCAGGCCTCGAGGATGGAGCCATGAAGGTCGCGCCGGTGCACGACGAAGTAGGGGTGCGTGTACCGCGCCCGGAACTTCGCGTCGAGGTCGATGCGCGCGAGCTCGTTGCCGGTGATCGCATCGGCGAGGATCAGCGCGTCCGGATACACGACGTGCGGCGCCATGCGCTCGAAGACGCCGAGGCGCTCGAGGATCGGATAGACGTTCGGGCCCATCTGGATGCCGTACCCGATCTCGCCGAACTCGGCCGCCTTCTCGAGCACCCGCACCCGGCGCCCCTTGAGCGCGAGCGCGAGCGCCGCCGACAGGCCGCCGATGCCGCCGCCGGCGACCAGGATCTCGGGGTTCCCAGCCATCGCCTGCTCCTACATCTTGAGGACCGCGGGCAGCCAGGAGGCGAGCTGCGGCCACGCGATCAGCATCCCGACGAGCACGAAGTCGGCGGCGAGGAAAGGCGAGCGTGCCGCGGTAGATGCGTGCGGCCGGGATGTCGGGATTCTGCGCCTGGATGACGAACACCGTCATCCCGGTCGGCGGGCTGATCAGCCCGATCGTCGCCATCACGGTGACGAAGATGCCGAACCAGACGCCGTCGTAGCCGAGCGCCAGCACGAGCGGGAGCGTGACCGGCACCGAGATCAGGATCGTGCTCACCTCCTCGAGGAACGTGCCGAGCAGGAAGTACAGCATCATCACCGCGAGGATGACCATCAGCGGCGACAGGCCCCACGCCGTCACCCAGCCGACGAGCGCGGTCGGGAACTGCGTCAGGACGATGAACCGGGCGAAGATGAACGCGCCGATCACGATGAAGAACAGCATCGCGGTCGCGTACGCGGTTTCCAGGAAAGCGTCGACGCAGGCCACGCCAGCGCATGTGGCCGGTGGCGAACGCGATCACGATCGCCGCGAAGGCGCTCACCGCCGCCGCCTCGGTCGGCGAGTACCAGCCGAGGTAGATGCCCGACCACCGCGAGGAGGAAGAGGAGCGCGAGCTTCCACATGCCGATCGCGGCGCGCAGCCGCTCGCCGAGCGGCATCGACGCGGTGCGCGGCATCAGCTCGGGGCGCAGGCGCGCGACGATCGCCACCGTGATCACGTACAGCACGGCGAGGATCACGCCGGGAATGAACGCCGCCGCGAAGAGCTTCGGCAGCGACTGCTCGGCGACGATCGAGTAGATCGCGAGGATCACCGACGGCGGGATGATGATGCCGAGCGTGCCCGGCGGACGCGACGGCGCCGGCGGCGAAGCCCGGGTCGTAGCCGTGGCGGCGCATCTCCGGGATCGACACTTTGGAAAAGGTGGCGGCGGTGGCGATCGACGACCCGCAGATCGCGCCGAACGCAGCGCAGGCGCCGATCGTGGCGTGGGTCAGGGCGCCGCGGAAGCCGGAGAAGAGCGCGTTCGCCGCGTCGAACAGCTCGCGCGACATCGCGGCGCGCGAGGCGACCGCGCCCATCAGGATGAAGAGCGGAATCACCGACAGCGAGTACGCGGTCGCGAGGTTGAACGGGACGCTGCCGAGCATCTTCAGCGCCTTCGACCAGCCGTCGATCGCGGCGTAGCCGAGAAAGCCGGTGGTGGCAAGGGCGAGCCCGATCGGCACCCGCACGAGGAGCGCCGCGAGCAGCGCGGCGACCCCGATGATGCCGATGAGCGCGGCGCTCATTCTTCGCGGCTGCGCTTCGAACGCCATCGCGACTGCGGCGAGCGCGCCGCCCGCGATGCCGAAGACGAGCGGCGCCCAGTACAGGATCCTCGGCAGCGAGAGGTCCGAGGTGACGTCGCCGAACGACATCGCGTCGCGCGCCTGCAGCCACGACTGCCAGGCGATCGTCGCGAGCATCACCGCCGCGAGCACGGACGAGAGGCGCTTGAGGAGCGGCACCCAGCGCGGCCGCCAGCCGTCGATCATGTCGACGACGATGTTCTCGTCGCGCAGGAACGTGGCGGGGAGCGCGAAGAAGAACGTGCAGACGAGCAGGAGCTCGACCAGCTCGAACGTGCCGTGAATCGGGTTGTTCCCGACCTTGCGCAGCACGACGTCGGCGACCGTGAGCAGCATCATCGCCGCGAGGAAGGCGGCCGATACCCAGCCGCAGAGGTTGGCCGCGAGGCCGCGCCAGCGGGTCATGAGTTCGCCGCGGGCATCAGCCCGCCACCCCGACGAGGGCGGCGGGCGTCTCTTCCGCCGCCCTCGGGGAACTCATAGGCGGAGCCTCGTGCCCTAGTTCCAGAAGTTCTTCGACGTCTTCGCGTTCTTCTCCGCGAGGCTGCGCATCTGGTTGTAGACCGCGCGCGCCGGCAGCCCCTTGCCTTCGAGCTCCTTGATCTTCGCCTCGGATACCTGCTCGCCGATCTGGCGGACCTTGGCGTTGTCGGCGGCCGAGAACTTGATCGCCTCCGCGCCACCGTCGATCAGCGCCTTCTTGCCGGGCACGTCCAGCCCGTCCCACGCCTCGCCGACCTCCTTCTCGCGGCCGGTCATGGTGGTCGGTGACGAGCTTCTTGAGATCGGGCGGGAGCTTGTTCCAGAACTCCTCGTTCATCGCCACGCCGAAGCTCGCCACGTAGGCGTAGAGCTCGGTCGAGTACTTGATCGTGCCGCCCAGCTTGAACGCGATCCCGGCGCCGCCGTAGTCGATGAACGCGCCGTCGATCGTGCCCTTCTGCAGCTGCTCGGCGATCTCGGTCGGCGGCACGCCCACCGGCGTCGCACCGAGCCCCTGCACCAGATCGCGGATGGGCGGCGAGGCGAAGCGCAGGCGCAGGCCCTTGAAGTCGTCCATCGTGCGGATCGCTTTTTTCGTCGTGTGCGGACCGCCGGGCTGATGAGTGAGCAGCATCAGGACCTTCACGCCCTTGTGCTCGGCATCGAGGTATTTCGCGCGCAGCTCCGGGTCGTTCAGCGTCTTGGTGCCGATCTCGGAGCTGCCGACCATGAACGGCAGGCTGATGATCTCGGTGAGCGGGAAGCGGCCCGGCGTGCCGCCGTGCAGGAACCACGCCACGTCGGCCTGGCCGGTGCGCGCGAAGTCGTAGTGCTGCGGGGTCGGCCCCATCTGCGCGCCGGGGAAGCGCTTGACGACGATGCGGCCGTTCGAGCCCTTCTCGAGCTCGCCGGACCACTTGATCAGCCACTGCGACATCGCGTGCTGATCGCCGACGAAATAGGCGAGCTTGAGCTCGATCTTCTCCTGCGCCTGGGCGCCGGCGGCGAGTGCGAGTGCGGCCGCGACGGCGAACGGGCGTACCAACGGGAACCTCATCGTCTTCCTCCTCGGGGTGGTGCTCGCGCCGGATTATAGGGGCGGCGCGCGAAGCGGATTCGTCACGCCGGAGCGTGGGCTTCCTTCTTGAGCGGCATCTTCGCCAGCCACGCGTCGACGACCGCCGGGTCGTCGAAGAGCGTCGCGAGCTCGGCGCGCGCTTCGTCCTCGGTCTGGAGCACGGATTCCACGACGCCGAGCTCGGCCGGCGCGCGGCTCGTCGCGAGCTCGAGACGGATGCCGTTCGGGTCGAAGAAGTACGCCGACCAGAAGCGGCCGCCGAGCGGCACCGGGCCGATCACGTTCACGCCGTGCGAGCGCACGCGGTCGACGATCGCGTCGAAGCGCTCCTGCGGCACGTGGAAGGCGACGTGCTGCATGCCCCCGGGCAGGTCGCGGTTCTGCCGCGCAAGTCCCTTCGGGTACTCGAAGAACGCGAGCAGGGAGTCCCCGCCCATGTTGAAGAAGTAGTGCCGCAGGTTGTCGTACGGTGGCTGACCGCGATCGCGCTCGTAGGGCACGCGCCGCACGTGCACGAGCTGCATGCCGACGACCCGGGTGTAGAAGTCCATCGTCGCCGGCAGATCGTCGGTGACGAAGGCGAGATGATCGATGCCGCGCGTGGCGACGGGTGCGAGCTTGGTCATGATAGAAATGCTCTCCGCTGTCTTGGGGGATCTACAAGGGCGTGCCCCCTTGTTCGATCAGCCCTCCAGTCCGACGAGGAACGGACGGATCGCCGCCACGAACCCCTGCGGGTTGTCGCCGGCGACGTTGTGGCCCCCGTCGACTTCTACGACGCCGATCCGGGAATTCGCGGCCTTCACCTTCGCGACCGTTTCCGGCGCGAACATATCGGATTGTGCGCCGCGCACGACGAGCGTGGGGCACGCGAGCTCGCCGAGCGTCTGCCACATGTCGACGCCCTGCTTCGGCCGTTCGCCCGTCTCCTTCACGCGCCGGAACTGGTCGCGGAAGTGCAGGTCGCGCTTCACCTGCACGCCGCCGGGGACCGGCCGCAGATACGCCTCGAACCGCGCGCGCTTCGGCGAGTCCTTCGGGACGCCGAAGTAGCGCATCGCCTCGTCGATGCTCGCGAACACGTCGGGTTGCCCGGCGACGACATCGGTCACGCGCTTCGCGCCGGCGGGCGCGTTCTCGGGCGAGTAATCGACGAGCACCAGGCCGGCGACGCGCGCCGGGTTCCGCGCCGCGCAATAGGCGCAATTCCGCCCGCCCATCGAATGGCCGACGAGGATCGCGCGCTGCCAGCCGAGATGGTCGAGGAGCGCGACGAGGTCGCCCGCCATCGTCGGCACGCCGTAGTCGCGCGACGGGCTCCAGGTCGAGTCGCCGAACCCGCGCATGTCCATCGCGACGACTTCGCGCTCGCCGGCGAGCTCGGACGCGACACCGATCCAGTCGTACGAGAAGTACGAGAGCCCGTGCACGATGAGGATCGGCGTGCGCTCGGCCGGCGCGCCCGCGGCGCCGCTGAACCGGCGGTAGAAGAGCGTGACGTCGCCCGACGGGCAGGTGCCGTTTCGATGCGCGCTGGGCATGCGGGTCTCCGGGTGGCGGGCGACCAATCTAGTCCGGCGTGGCGCGGCTGTCCACTCGCCGCGCGCGCAGCGGGGCGCATCCCACCGACGGTTTGACGCAGCGCGCCATTCCCCTCTAGAATCCGACGGTTTTGCGGGGGGCGGGGAGGCGCTTTTTGCGCGCGCAGCTCGGCCGGATCATCGGCCTCCAGGTCGCGGTAAGCGTGGTGATCGCCCTAGCGTGCCTCGTGTTCTACGGGGCGAATGCCGCGGTGTCGGCGTTCCTCGGCGGCGCGATCGGGTTTCTCGGCAGCCTCGCTTACGCGTGGAAGATCGCCGGCTCGCAGAGCCGCAGTACCGGCGGCGCGGATAATGGTGGAAGGGCGGCGGCGGATCCAAGGGCGCTGATGCGCGCGCACCTCGTGGGCGAGGTGCAAAAGCTCGCGCTGACGGTGATCCTCTTTGTGGCCGTGCTGGTCCTCTACAAGGGCGTCGCCACGCTGCCGCTGCTGTTGACGTTTATCGCGACGCTGGTCGTGTACTGGGTCGCCCTACTGATCGTTTTTTGAAGAAGCCGCCATGGCATCCGAAAGCGTCGGCCCGACCGCCAACGAGTACATCTCGCACCACCTCATCAACCTGCACGTCGGCCACGGCTTCTGGTCCTTCCACCTCGACACCCTGATCATGTCGGGGCTGGTCGGGATCGTCGTGTTCGGTCTCATGGCCTGGGTCGCGCGCAAAGCCACGGCGGGGGTCCCCGGCAAGCTCCAGGCGTT
This sequence comes from uncultured beta proteobacterium, assembly GCA_963789885.1. Taxonomy (GTDB): domain Bacteria; phylum Pseudomonadota; class Gammaproteobacteria; order Burkholderiales; family SG8-39; genus DATEDA01. The sequence goes on from CAWBNB010000005.1 coordinate 394,656, forward strand.
CGTCGAGATCGTCGTCGGCATGGTGGACCAGCAGGTCCGCGACACCTTTCACGGCAAGAGCGCGCTCGTCACCCCGCTCGCGATCACGGTGTTCGTCTGGGTGTTCTGCATGAACGCGCTCGACCTCATCCCGGTCGACTTCATCCCGTGGTTCATGGAGCACGTCTTCGGCGTCGAGCACTGGAAGTCGGTGCCGACCACGGACCCCAACGCGACCTTCGCGATGTCGCTCACCGTGTTCGCGCTGATCATCATCTTCAACCTGAAGTTCAAGGGGTTCGGCGGGCTCCTGCACGAGATCTTCACCGCGCCGTTCCAAAGCGACAACATCGCCATGCAGATCCTGCTCGCGCCGGTGAACCTGGTGCTGCGGTTCATCGAGGAGCTCGCGAAGCCGGTCTCGCTCGCGCTGCGTCTCTTCGGCAACATGTTCGCCGGCGAGGTGCTGTTCATCCTCATGGTGCTGCTCGCCGGGGCGTGGAGCTGGTCCAGCGTCGGGACCAGCGGCCTGTCGATGATCGGCCACGTCCTGCTCTCGCTCGGCTGGGGGATCTTCCACATCCTGATCGTCACCCTGCAGGCCTTCATCTTCATGATGCTCACCATCGTCTACATGTCGCTGGCGAGCGAGTCGCACTAAGGTTCGCAACGCCTCGAAACCGTTCCTCTGGGAGAAAAAATGGAACTCGCGATTTTTTACGGCAACACGCAGCTCGCCGCGGCGATCCTGATCGGCATGGGCGCGCTCGGCACTGCCATCGGCTTCGGCATCCTCGGCGGCCGCTTCCTCGAGGGCTCGGCGCGCCAGCCCGAGATGATCCCGACGCTGCAGGTGAAGATGTTCATCGTGGCCGGCCTGCTCGACGCGTTCACCGCCATCGCGACCGCGATCGCGGTGCTGCTCCTCTACGCCAACCCGCTCGCCAGCCTGGTGAAGTAAGCGCGACCGGTCGACGCCGGCGCTTCCTCCGAGGAGGACGCACTTGAACATCAACGCCACCCTGATCGGCCAGATGATCTGGTTCCTGCTGTTCATCTGGTTCGTGATGAAGCTTATCTGGCCGTACTTCCAGAAGATCATCGCCGAGCGCCAGAAGACGATCGCCGACGGGCTCGCCGCCGCCGAGCGCGGACGCAGCGAGCTCGCCGAGGCGGCGAAGAAATCCGAGGCGGCGCTAGCGGAAGCGCGCGCGCGCGCGCAGGAGATCATCACCGCGGCCGAGAAGCGCGCCGTGCAGATGGTCGACGAGGCCAAGACCACTGCGAAGGCCGAGGGCGATCGGCTCGTCGCCGGCGCGAAGGCCGAGATCACGCAGGAAGTCGCGCGCGCCAAGGAGACTCTCCGCGAGCAGGTCGCCGCGCTCGCGGTCGCCGGCGCCGAGAAGATCCTCCGCCGCGAGGTCGACGCCAAGGCGCACGCGCAGATGCTGGCGGGCCTCAAGAGCGAGCTGAAGTAAGGGGAAAACGATGGCCGAGATCGCGACCATCGCGCGGCCGTACGCCGAGGCCGTCTTCAAGGTGGCCGACGGCGAGGGGAAGCTCGCCGCGTGGGCGGATGTGCTCGACCGGCTCGCCGCGGTCGCCGAGAACGCCGCGGTCCACGAGCTGCTCGGCGATCCCAACGTGACGCCCGACCAGCTGTACGGCGTGATCGCCGGCGCGGCGGGCGATCTCCCGGCCGAGGCGCAGAACCTGGTGCGCGTGCTGATCGAGAACGGCCGCGTCGGGGTGCTGCCCGAGGTGCGCGACCTGTTCGTCGCGCTCAAGCATGAGCGCGAGGGCGTCGTCGACGCCGATATCGCCAGCGCCTTCCCGCTCGACGACGCGCAGCTCGCGACGCTCGTGAACGAGCTAGAAGCGCGGTTCAAGCGTAAGGTGAAGCCGAACGTGGCCGTCGACAAGGAGCTCATCGGCGGGATCAAGGTCGTCGTGGGCGACGAGGTGATCGACGGTTCGGTGCGCGGCAAGCTCGCGGTGATGGCTGCCGCGCTCGCCAAGGTTTGACAGTCCAAGGATTCCAAGGATCGGGAGTGACCATGCAACAACTCAGCCCCGCCGAGATCAGCGATCTCATCAAGAGCAAGATCCAGAGCCTCGCGCTCGGCGCGGACGTCCGCACCCAGGGCACGATCGTCTCGGTGACCGACGGCATCTGCCGCATCCACGGCCTCTCGGACGTGATGCAGGGCGAGATGCTCGAGTTCCCGCAGAACACCTTCGGCCTCGCGCTCAACCTCGAGCGCGACTCGGTCGGCGCGGTGGTCATGGGCGCGTACGAGCACATCTCCGAGGGCGACACCGTCAAGTGCACCGGCAAGATCCTGTCGGTGCCGGTCGGCGAGGCGCTGATCGGGCGCGTGGTGAACGCGCTCGGCGAGCCGATCGACGGCAAGGGCCCGATCAACGCCAAGCAGACCGACGTCATCGAGAAGGTGGCGCCGGGCGTGATCTGGCGGCAGTCGGTGTCGCAGCCGGTGCAGACCGGACTCAAGGCGATCGACGCGATGGTGCCGATCGGTCGCGGGCAGCGCGAGCTGATCATCGGCGACCGGCAGACCGGCAAGACGGCGGTCGCGGTCGACACGATCATCAACCAGAAGGGCAAGGACCTCTTCTGCGTCTACGTCGCGATCGGGCAGAAGGCCTCCACGATCGCGAACGTCGTGCGCAAGCTCGAGGAGCACGGGGCGATGGCGTACACGATCGTCGTGGCCGCGACCGCGTCCGAGTCCGCCGCCATGCAGTACATCGCGCCGTACTCCGGCTGCACGATGGGCGAGTACTTCCGCGACCGCGGGCAGGATGCGCTGATCATCTACGACGATCTGACCAAGCAGGCGTGGGCGTACCGGCAGATCTCGCTCCTGCTCCGCCGGCCGCCGGGCCGCGAGGCGTACCCGGGCGACGTGTTCTACCTCCATTCGCGCCTGCTCGAGCGCGCTGCGCGCGTGAGCCCGGAGTACGTCGAGCGGGAGACCAAGGGCAAGGTCAAGGGCAAGACCGGGTCGCTCACCGCGCTGCCTATCATCGAAACGCAGGCCGGCGACGTGACCGCGTTCGTCCCGACCAACGTGATCTCGATCACCGACGGCCAGATCTTCCTCGAGACCGACCTGTTCAACGCGGGCATCCGGCCGGCGATCAATGCGGGGATCTCCGTGTCGCGAGTCGGCGGCGCGGCGCAGACCAAGGTCATCAAGAAGCTCGGCGGCGGCGTCCGCCTCGCGCTCGCGCAGTACCGCGAGCTCGCGGCGTTCGCGCAGTTCGCCTCCGACCTCGACGAGGCCACCCGCAAGCAGCTCGACCGCGGGCGGCTCGTGACCGAGCTGATGAAACAGCCGCAGTACGCGCCGCTGTCGGTCGCCGACCAGGCGGTCACGCTGTTCGCGGTGAACCGCGGCTATCTCGACGACGTCGACGTGAAGAAGGCGCTTGCCTTCGAGGGCGCGCTGAAGGCGTTCCTCCACCAGAAGCAGCAGGCGCTGATGGACCGGATCGAGAGCACCAAGGACCTGACCGCCGACGACGAGAAAGCGCTCGCGGCCGCGATCGAAGAGTTCAAGAAGTCCGGAGCGTATTGAGCGCGGAGCGCGGCCACCATGGCGGGAACGAAGGAAATCCGCAACAAGATCAAGAGCGTGCAGAGCACGCGCAAGATCACCAAGGCCATGGAGATGGTCGCGGCGTCGAAGATGAAGAAGGCGCAGGAGCGGATGCGCCAGACGCGGCCGTACGTGGGGCGCATCTGGCAGATCGCCGGACATCTGTCGAAGGCGAACCCGGAGTACAAGCATCCGTTCATCGTCAAGCGCGAGACCGCGAAGAACGTCGGCCTGATCGTGATCACGACCGACAAGGGCCTATGCGGCGGGCTGAACACCAACGCCCTGCGGGTGGCGCTGACCCGCATGCGCGAGTGGCAGGGCGAAGGCAAGGGCGTGATCGTCACCGCGATCGGCACCAAAGGCCTTGGCTTCATGCAGCGGCTGGGGGCGAACGTGGTCTCGCAGCTGGTGCAGCTCGGCGACCGGCCGCAGATCGACAAGCTCGTCGGCCCGGTGAAGGTCCAGCTCGACGCGTACCGCGACGGCAAGATCGACCAGCTGTTCGTGCTGACCACGCGGTTCGTCAACACGATGAAGCAGGAGCCGCTTGCGCTGCAGGCGCTGCCGCTCCACTTCGCGCAGCCCCCCGCCCAGACGATCATCGACACCGCGATAAGCGAGGGCCACTCGTGGGACTACATCTACGAGCCGGACGCGAAAGAGGTGCTCGACGGCCTGCTGACGCGCTACATCGAGGCGCTGATCTACCAGGCGGTGGTCGAGAACATGGCCTCGGAGCAGTCGGCCCGGATGGTGGCGATGAAGGCCGCGTCCGACAATGCAGCCGACATCATCGACGAGCTGACGCTCGTCCTGAACAAGACGCGCCAGGCGGCGATCACCAAGGAGCTGGCCGAGATCGTGGGCGGCGCAGCGGCGGTCTGACCGAAGAATTCGAATTCGTCAAACAGGCTTAGGGACTGACATGGCACAAGCACAGCAGGTACAGGGAACCATCGTCCAGTGCATCGGCGCGGTGACCGACATCGAGTTCCCGCGCGAGCAGATGCCGCGGATCTACGACGCGCTCGTGCTCGAGTCGACCGGTGACAGCGGGCTAGCGGAGAAGGGCCTCACGTTCGAGGTCGAGCAGCAGCTCGGCGACGGCGTCGTGCGCTGCATCGCGCTCGGTTCATCGGACGGCCTGCGGCGCGGCATGACGGTGAAGAACACCGGCAGCCCGATCTCGGTGCCGGTCGGCGAGGCCACCCTCGGCCGGATCATGGACGTGCTCGGGCGCCCGATCGACGAGGCCGGCCCGATCAAGACCGACGAGCGCCGCGCGATCCACCAGCTCGCGCCGAAATTCGACGAGCTCTCGCCGTCGGTCGAGCCGCTCGAGACCGGCATCAAGGTGATCGACCTCATCTGCCCGTTCGCCAAGGGCGGGAAGATCGGCCTCTTCGGCGGCGCCGGCGTCGGCAAGACCGTCAACATGATGGAGCTGATCAACAACATCGCCAAGCAGCACTCGGGGCTCTCGGTGTTCGCGGGCGTCGGCGAGCGCACGCGCGAGGGCAACGACTTCTATCACGAGATGAAGGAGTCGAAGGTGCTCGACAAGGTGGCGATGGTGTTCGGGCAGATGAACGAGCCGCCGGGCAACCGCCTCCGCGTCGGCCTCACCGGCCTCACCATGGCCGAGCGCTTCCGCGACGACGGCCGCGACATTCTGCTCTTCATCGACAACATCTACCGCTTCACGCTCGCGGGCACGGAAGTGTCGGCCCTGCTCGGGCGGATGCCCTCGGCGGTCGGCTATCAGCCGACGCTTGCCGAGGAGATGGGCCGGCTCCAGGAGCGAATCACCTCGACCAAGGTCGGCTCGATCACGTCGGTGCAGGCGGTGTACGTGCCGGCGGACGACCTGACCGATCCGTCGCCGGCGACGACGTTCGGCCACCTCGACGCGACGCTCGTGCTCTCGCGCGACATTGCCTCGCTCGGCATCTATCCTGCGGTCGACCCGCTCGATTCGACTTCGCGCCAGGTGGACCCGAACATCATCGGCGAGGAGCACTACACGACGACGCGCTCGGTACAGGCGATCCTGCAGCGCTACAAGGAGCTGCGCGACATCATCGCGATCCTCGGCATGGACGAGCTCGCGCCGGAGGACAAGCTCGCGGTCGCGCGCGCGCGCAAGATCCAGCGCTTCCTGTCGCAGCCGTTCCACGTCGCCGAGGTGTTCACCGGCTCGCCCGGCAAGTTCGTGCCGCTCAAGGAGACGATCAAGGGCTTCAAGATGATCATCAACGGCGAGTGCGACAATCTCCCCGAGCAGGCGTTCTACATGGTCGGCCCGATCGAGGAAGCCATCGAAAAGGCGAAGCAACTGCAATAACGGCAACGTAGAGAACGTAAAAGGCGGATTTCCCGACCCGCGTACCGCGGGTCGTCAGGCGGAAAGCAAATGGCCCACACAATTCACGTAGACGTCGTAAGCGCCGAAGAGTCGATCTACTCCGGCGAAGCGGAGTTCGTCGTGCTTCCGGGGGTCGCGGGCGAGCTCGGGATCTACCCGAGGCACACGCCGCTGCTCACGCAGATCAGGCCCGGCGCGGTGCGGATCAAGGTGCCCAACGAAACCGAGGAGACGCTCGTCTTCGTCCAGGGCGGCTTCCTCGAGGTGCAGCCGAACGTGGTGACGGTGCTCGCCGACACCGCGATCCGCGCGCACGACCTCGACGAGGCGAAGGCGCTGGAAGCGAAGGCCAAGGCCGAGGACGCGATGCGGAGCAAGCTCTCGGCGGAGGAGATCGCGAAGGCCCAGGCCGAGCTCGCCGCGTCGGTGGCGCAGCTGCAGGCGATCTCCAGGCTCCGCAAGCGGAAATAACCGCACCACGGCGCCCTCGGCTGCGCCCGCTCTTGCGCGCCGGTAGCGCTGTCACGCGCCCGGCGCCCCCAACCTGACCTGACGCGGTCGTCAGGATCCGTCCCGTTCGTTAATCGGTCGCATCCCCTTCCGGCGTGGCGCTTTCCCGTCGGCTGCCTATAATTTGGTCAGCCGTCGACGAAGCGGCGGTGTCCACCACCAAAGGAGGCGACGTGAACCGGCTCGTGTCGATCCTGATCTGGAGTGCGGTCGCAATCGTCGGCGGTTTCGCATTCGCCGCCATCGCGCTCAACCGCGGGGAATCCGTGAGCGCCGTCTGGCTCGTGACGGCCGCCCTCGCGGTCTACTTCCTCGCTTACCGCTACTACAGCATGTACATCGCCGCCCGGGTGCTGGAGATCGACCCGCGCCGGGTGACACCGGCGGTGCGCCACAACGACGGGATGGACTACGTCCCGACGAACAAATGGGTGCTCTACGGTCATCACTTCGCGGCCATCGCCGGCGCCGGGCCGCTCGTCGGGCCGGTGCTCGCGGCGCAGATGGGCTACCTGCCCGGCACGCTGTGGATCCTCGCAGGTGTCGTGTTGGCCGGCGCCGTCCAGGACATGATCGTGCTGTTCATCTCGGTGCGGCGCGACGGCCGGTCCCTCGGCGAGATGGTCAAGATGGAGCTCGGCAACGTGCCGGGCACGCTCGCGCTCGTCGGGGTGCTGGCGATCATGATCATCATCCTCGCGGTGCTGTCGCTGGTGGTCGTCAAGGCGCTCGCCGAGAGCCCGTGGGGCACGTTCACGATTGCGGCGACGATCCCGATCGCGCTCGCCATGGGCGTCTACATGCGCTTCATCCGCCCGGGGCGCGTCGGGGAGGCCTCGGCGTTCGGCGTCGTGCTGCTGCTCAGCTCGATCTGGCTGGGCCGGGCGGTCGCCGAGCACGCGAGCTGGGGTCCCGCGTTCACGCTCGGCGGCACCGACATCGCCTGGGCGATCATCATCTACGGCGCGGTCGCTTCCAGCCTGCCGGTGTGGCTGATGCTCGCCCCGCGCGACTACCTGTCGACGTTCCTGAAGATCGGCACCATCGTCGCGCTCGCGATCGGCATCTACGTCGTGGCGCCGCGGCTGAGCATGCCCGACGTCACCAAGTTCATCGATGGCACCGGGCCGGTCTTCTCCGGGAGCCTCTTCCCGTTCCTCTTCATCACCATCGCATGCGGCGCGGTCTCGGGCTTCCACTCGCTCATCTCCTCGGGCACGACGCCGAAGATGATCGAGAGCGAGGGCCACATCCGCATGATCGGCTACGGCGGCATGCTGATGGAGTCGTTCGTGGCGATCATGGCGCTGACTGCCGCCTGCGTGCTCGACCCGGGCATCTACTTCGTCATGAACAGCCCTGCGGCAATCATCGGCACCACGGCGGACAAGGCGGCGCAGGTGGTGTCGAGCTGGGGCTTCATCATCACCCCCGAGGTGATCAGCCAGACGGCGAAGGACATCGGCGAGACCACCATCCTCTCGCGCGCCGGGGGCGCGCCGACGCTCGCCGTGGGGATGGCACAGATCCTCGCGCAGGCGCTCGGCGGGAAGTCGATGGAGGCCTTCTGGTACCACTTCGCGATCCTGTTCGAGGCGCTGTTCATCCTCACCGCGGTCGACGCCGGGACGCGGGTCGGTCGCTTCATGCTGCAGGACATGCTCGGGCACGTCTGGGCGCCCCTCGGGAACACCGAGTTCCTGCCCGCCAACCTGCTCTGCACCGGTCTCTGCGTCGCACTCTGGGGCTATTTCCTCTACCAGGGGGTCGTCGACCCGCTCGGCGGCATCAACACGCTGTGGCCGCTGTTCGGTATCGGCAACCAGATGCTCGCCGGGATCGCGCTGCTCCTGTGCACGGTCGTCCTAATGAAGATGAAGCGCGAGCGCTACGTCTGGGTGACGCTCGTACCGACCGCGTGGCTCCTCGTCACGACGCTGACCGCGGGCTGGCAGAAGATCTTCCATCCGACGCCTGCCATCGGCTTCATCGCGCAGGGGCGCCGGTTCGCCGAGGCGGCAGCGAACGGGACGCTGATCGCGCCGGCGAAGAGCGTCGCGGAGATGCAGCGCGTCGCGTTCAACAACTACCTCGACGCGGCGGTCTGCGGGTTCTTCGTCGTGCTCGTCGCCGCAATGTGCGTCTACGCGCTGTTGATCTCGCTGAAGGCGCTGCGGGCTACGCACCCGACGGTGAAAGAGACGCCGCGCGAGGAAGGCGCTGCGTATGCCTGAGTCGGGCGGTACCCTGGCGGGGGTGTTCGGTCGCTTCCGCGCGCTCGGCGAGCGCGGGCGCGAGGCGTGGCAAGGCGTGTTCGGCATCCCCGACTACGATGCCTACCTTGCGCACATGCGCGCGACGCATCCGGGAGAGGCCCCGCTCGGGCGCGGCGAGTTCTTCGCCTGGGCGGTCGAACGGCGCCACGCGGGACGCGGCGCGCGCTGCTGCTAGCGGGGACGCCGTCCTTCGGCACGGCCGCGCCCGCCGGGGCACCGGGGCGCGGCCGTTTTCCTTTATGCTCGCGCGATGGGCGCGCTCTCCTACGGCAAGTACCTCAAGCTGAAGGAGCTGCTCGCGTGCCAGGCGCTCGAGAGCGCGAAGACCGGCCGGCCGGCGCACGACGAGCTGCTGTTCATCGTCACCCACCAGGCGTACGAGCTCTGGTTCAAGCAGTGCCTGCACGAGCTCGACGCGGTGATCGCGATCATGGGCGCAGCGTTCGTGAACGAGCGCGACGTCGGGCGCGCGCTGCACTACCTCGAGCGGGTGATCCGGATCCAGGGCGTGCTCCTCGACCAGATCGACATCCTGGAGACGATGACGCCGCTCGACTTCCTCGACTTCCGCAACCTGCTGACCCCTTCCTCCGGCTTCCAGAGCGCGCAGTTCCGCCGCCTCGAGAACCGGCTCGGCCTCGAGCGCACCCAGCGATTGCGCTACAACGAGGCCGATTACGAGGCGGCGCTGGACGCGCCGGACCGCAGGGTCGTCGGCGCCGCCGAGCGCGAGCCGGGTCTCTTCGACGTCGTCGAGGCATGGCTCGCGCGGATGCCGTTCGTGCGCTCGCCCGAGTTCGACTTCTGGCGCGAATATCGTGCGAACGTCACGCGCATGCTCGACGAGGACCGCGACACGATCGAGCGCAAGGCGCAGCTGCCCGAAAGTGCCCGCCGCGCCCAGCTGGAAGAGCTCGACCGTACGCGCGAGACGTTCGAGACGGTGTTCGATCCGTCGAAGTACGAGCGGCTCCGCGCCGCGGGGCAGCGGCGGCTCTCGTATCCGGCGTTCCTCGCCGCGCTGATGATCATGCTCTACCGCGACGAGCCGATCCTCCAGGGCCCGTTCCGCCTCCTGACCGCGCTCGTCGAGATCGACGAGAATCTCTCGCTCTGGCGTTACCGCCACGCGCTGATGGTTCACCGGATGATCGGCATGAAGATCGGCACCGGCGGGTCGAGCGGGCAGGACTATCTGCGGCGCACCGTCGATGCGCACCGCGTGTTCCTCGATTTCTTCAGCCTCTCGACATACCTCATCCCGCGCTCGCTGCTCCCGGCGCTGCCGGCCGAGGTCCGCGAGCAGCTCGGCTTCCGCTGGAATGCTTAGCGCGCACTACGGCACGTTCCTTTCGTCGCTAGGCGATGCGCTGCACGTCACTGCGCACAGCCACCACCCGTGGCCGGACGTGACGCGCACCGCACAGCTCCAGTACTGGGAGGACTCGGCGCGGCTCACCAACCGCAAGTGGCAGGAGAAGGTCTTCGGCGAAGCAGTTCCCGAAGCGCAGGCGCACGTCGCGCGGCTGCTCGCCCTGGCGGACCCGCGGCTGATCGCATTCGCGCCCAACACCCACGAGTTCGTCGCGCGGCTCTACTCCTGCCTCGACTGGTCGCGCACCCCGCACGTACTCACCACGGGCAACGAGTTCCATAGCTTCAGCCGGCAGACGCGCCGGCTCGAGGAAACCGGCCGGCTGGCGGTCACCCGTATCCCGGCCGAGCCGTACGCGAGCTTCCGCGAGCGCTTTCACGCCACACCGACACACCGGTACGACATGGTGTTCGTGTCCCATGTCTTCTTCGACTCCGGGTTCGTCGTCGAGGGGTTGGAGGAGCTCCTGTCGCGCGCGTCGCCCGAGGCGATCGTGGCGATCGACGGTTATCACGCGTTCATGGCGATCCCGGTCGACCTTGCCCGCCTGGGCCCGCGAATCTTCTACATGGCGGGCGGCTACAAGTACGCGCAGGCCGGCGAGGGTGCGTGCTTCATGTCGATCCCCGCGGAGTGCGCGCTGCGGCCCGTGTACACGGGCTGGTTCTCCGACTTCGGGCGGCTAAGCGGTACGCAGGGCGAAGCAACCGGGTACGGCGATGCTGCCATGCGGTTCTGGGGGTCGACGTTCGATGCCTCGGGTCTGTACCGGTTCAACGCGGTGATGCGGTGGCTGCACGACCTAGGCATCACGCCGCGGGAGATCCACGCGCACGTCGCGGGGCTGGAGCGGAGGTTCCTCGCCGGACTCGCGGACGCGAATCTCTCGCTGCTTCCGGCCGACGCGCTGACGCCGCCCGAGCGCTTTCGGCGCGGCAACTTCCTGGCGTTCGATCTGGACCGCGCCGAGGACGTCGAGCGCCGGCTCGCTGCGCGCGGCATCCTCGCCGACCGGCGCGGCCGGCGGATCCGCTTCGGCTTCGGCGTCTATCACGACGACGCATTCGTCGGTCGCCTCCTCGAGCGGACGAAGGCTGCGCTTGGCTGAAGTCTTCGACCTCGCCGTCGTCGGCGGCGGGATCAACGGCGTCGGCATTGCCCGCGACGCGGCCGGCCGCGGCCTCAAGGTCGCGCTGGTCGAGCAGGGCGACCTCGGCGGCGCGACCTCCTCGGCGAGCACCAAGCTGATCCACGGGGGCCTGCGCTATCTCGAGCAGTTCGAGTTCCGGCTCGTCGCCGAAGCGCTCGCCGAGCGCGAGGTGCTGCTCCGGATTGCCCCGCACGTCGTCTCGCCGCTCGAGTTCGTGCTGCCCCACGAGCCGCACCTGCGACCCCGATGGATGATCCGCGCCGGCTTGTTCCTCTACGACACCCTGGGGCGGCGCGCATTCGCGCTTGGCGGCGGCAAGCCGTCGCTCGCTCGCTCCCGCGGCGTCCCGCTGCGCGCCGGGGGCTATGGCGCCGGCCTGAAACCGGAGTTCCGGCGCGGGTTCGCCTACGCGGACTGCTGGGTCGACGACGCCCGCCTCGTGGTACTGAACGCGCGCGGCGCCGCCGAGAAGGGTGCGCGCATTCTGCCGCGCACGCGCTGTGTCGGGGGTCGTCGCGACGGCGAGCGTTGGCGTCTCAAGCTCGCGGCCGGCGACACGCCTTCCGAGATCGAGGCGCGCGCGCTGGTGAACGCCGCCGGTCCATGGGTGCGGAGCTTCCTCGATCGCGAGCTCCGGGTGCGGACGCCCGGCGCGGTGCGGCTCGTCAAGGGCAGCCACATCGTCGTGCCGCGGCTGCACGACCGCGCGCACGCGTACATCCTGCAGAACCCCGACAAGCGCGTAGTCTTCATGATTCCGTACGAGGGGCGGTTTACCGCGATCGGCACCACCGACGTCGTCGTCGCCGATCCCGACGAGCCGCCGCGCATCTCGCGCGACGAGACCGAGTACCTCTGCGCCGCGGCGAGCCGCTACGCGGCGCGGACGGTGACGCCCGCCGACGTCGTGTGGAGCTGGAGCGGCGTGCGACCGCTGTACGACGACGGCTCGGCCGACCCGTCCGACATCACGCGCGACTACCACTTCGTGCTCGACGAGGACGGCCCGCCGCTCCTCTCGATCTTCGGCGGCAAGCTCACGACCTACCGCAAGCTCGCCGAGCACGTACTCGAGCGCCTTGAGCGCTGGTTTCCGGGCCGCCGGCCCTGGACGGCGAACGTCCCGCTGCCCGGAGGCGACTTCGGCGGCGCGGGCTTCGCCGACGTCGCCGCCGCGTATCGCGCGCGCTACCCGAAACTCGACCCGCAATGGCTCGAGCGGCTGCTGCGGCGGCACGGCCTCTGCGCCGCGGAAATCCTGGGTGGCGTGCGCGAGACCGCGGACCTCGGCGAAGCCTTCGGCGGCGGACTGTACGAGCGGGAGCTCGTCTACCTCATCGAACGCGAGTGGGCGCGCGAGCCCGAGGACGCGCTCTGGCGGCGGACGAAATGCGGGCTGCACATGACGCCGGCCGAGCGCGAGCGCGTCGCGGACTTCATGGGCGCGCACGCATGAGCGGACGGATCACGGTCGGAAGGGGGCCGGAAGCGTGAAACCGCTCGCCGAGTGGACCCGTCGGAGGCCTTCGCGGGTTCTTCTTCGACATCGACGACACGCTCACCACCGAAGGGCGTCTCACGGCGGCGGCGTACGCGGCGCTCGAACGTCTGCACGACGCCGGGCTGCTCGTGGCCCCGATCACCGGCCGTCCCGCGGGGTGGTGCGACCACATTGCGCGCATGTGGCCGGTCGATGGCGTGATCGGCGAAAACGGTGCGTTCTATTTTGCCTACGATCGGGCCGGGCACCGCCTCGTCAAGCGCTTCCGCGACGACGCCCCGACGCGCGCTGCCAACCGCGCGCGGCTGGTCGCGGTACGGGATCGGATCCTCGCGGAGGTACCTGGCGCAGCGCTCGCCTCCGACCAGCTCTACCGCGAGGCCGATCTCGCGATCGATTTCTGCGAGGACGTGCCGCGCCTCCCCGAGCCCGACGTCGACCGGATCGTCGCCATCATGCGCGAGGCGGGCATGACCGCGAAAGTCAGCTCGATTCACGTGAACGGCTGGTTCGGCGACTACGACAAGCTCGGGATGACGAAGCGCTTCATGACGGAGCGCTGCGGGGTCGACCTCGACGCGCAGCGCGCGGCGTACGTGTTCGCGGGCGATTCGCCCAACGACGCACCGATGTTCGCGTACTTTCCGGGCTCGGTCGGGGTCGCGAACGTCCGCGCGGCGGCGCACCGCCTCGAGCATCCGCCGGCGTACGTGACCGATGCCGCGAGCGGCGCCGGGTTCGTCGAGCTGGCGGAGCGGCTGCTGCAGGCGCGCCGCGCGTGACCGCGGTGCCCGACGCCGCGCTATGGACCGCGGGCTACCTCGCCGTCGGCGCGGCGGCCGGCTTCTTCGCCGGGATGCTCGGCATCGGCGGCGGAGCGCTGATGATCCCGCTGCTGGTGTGGCTCTTCGAGGCGCAGGGCCTGCCGCGCGAGCACCTGCTCCACCTCGCCGTCGGCACCGGGATGGCGACGATCCTGTTCACCTCGGTGTCGAGCACGCGTGCGCATGCGAGGCGCGGCGTCGTGCGCTGGGACGTCGTGAAGCGCATCACCCCGGGCATCCTCGCCGGCGGGCTCGCGGGCTCCGCCATCGCTTCCTCGCTACCACGGTTCGCCTTTGCCGCGATCTTCGTCGCGACCGTCTACGCGGCGGCGCTGAACCTGTTCCTCGAGCGCAAGCCCAACCCTTCGCGCACGCTGCCCGGTACCGCTGGGCCTGTTCGCGGTCGGCGCCGCGATCAGCGGGATCTCGGCCTTCGCCGCGGTCGGCGGCGCCTTCCTGACGGTGCCGTTCATGGTCTGGTGCAACCTGCCGCTGCTGCAGGCGATCGGCACCGCGGCGGCGATCGGGTTCCCGATCGCCGCCGCCGGCACCATCGGCTACGTCGCGACCGGCCTGAATCAGCCGGGGCTGCCGGAATGGAGCGTGGGTTACGTGTATCTGCCCGCGCTCGCCGGGGTCACCGTGGCGAGCATGTCGCTCGCGCCGGTCGGCGCGATGGTCGCGCACCGGCTGCCGACGAAGCTCCTGCGCCGGATCTTCGCGGTGCTGATGTTCAGTCTCGCGACCCGCCTGCTCGTGACGCTCTGGTGAGCTAGACGACGGCGTCGGCGCGCAGCTTCGCGATCTCTTCGTCCCCCATTCCGAGCAGTCCGCGCAGGACCTCGTCGGTGTGCTCGCCGAGCAGGGGCGGCGGGCGCTCGTGCTCGACCGGCGTCGCGGAAAAGCGCATCGGACTGCGCACGAGCGAGACCTTGCCGGCCGCGGGGTGGGGCAGTTCCATGCGCAGGCCGCGCGCGATCGCCTGCGGCTCGGCGAACACCTGCTCGATCGTGTTGATCGGACCGTTCGGCACGCCGGCGCGCCTCGAGCGCATCGACCCATTCGCGCGTCGTGCGCCGCGCGAAGATCTCGTCGAGGATCCGCGTCAGCTCGACGCGGTTCTCGACGCGCTTGCCGTTGATCGCGTAGCGCGGGTCGTCGGCGAGGTGCGCGCAGCTCGCGACCTCGCAGAACTTCCGGAACAGATTGTCATTGCCGCAGGCGAGGATCACCGCGCCGTCGGCGGTCTTGAACGTCTGGTACGGGACGATGTTCGGGTGCGCGTTGCCGAGCCGCCCGGGCGACTTGCCGGTGGCGAGGTAGTTCGCGCCCTGGTTGGCGAGCACGGCGGTGAGCGCGTCGAACAGGGCGAGGTCGAGATGCTGGCCGACGCCGGTCTCGGCGCGATGCGCCAGCGCGGCGCACACCGCGATCGTGGCGTACATGCCGGTCATGATGTCGGCGATCGGGATGCCCGCCTTCTGCGGTCCGCCGCCCGGGAGGTCGTCGCGCTCGCCGGTGACGCTCATCAGACCGGCCATCCCCTGGATCATGAAGTCGTAGCCGGGGCGCTCGCGATACGGCCCGGTCTGGCCGAAGCCGGTCACCGAGCAGTAGATGAGCCGCGGGTTGACCTTCTTCAGATCGTCGTACCCGAGTCCGTAGCGGGCGAGGTCGCCGAACTTGTAGTTCTCGAGCAGCACGTCGCTCCGGGCGGCGAGCTCCCGGACGATGCGCTGCCCGGCGGGCGTCGAGAGATCGAGGGTGATCGACTTCTTCCCGCGGTTGGCGCAGGCGAAGTACGCCGACTCGGTCGTCTCCTTGCCGCTCGGGTCCTTCAGCCACGGCGGGCCGAAGGCACGCGAGTCGTCGCCCTTCTTCGGGCGCTCGACCTTGATGACTTCCGCACCGAGGTCGGCCAGGTTCTGCCCGGTCCACGGCGCGGCGAGGACGCGCGACAGATCGAGGACGCGGACATGGGACAGGGGACCGGACATGATGGGTACCTCTCGGGGTGCAACTCTAATCGAAGACGCCGGCTGGACGAAGGGTCGACCCAAACGAAGAAGCCACGGCGGACCGTGGCTCCCCTGGAACGGCGACGACTCGATGCTGCGCGGCTACAGGTCGATCCTGATCCCGGCGTCCTTGACGACCTTGCCCCACTTCGCGATCTCGGACTTCACCAGCTTCTCGAATTCGGCTGGCGGCATGCCGCCAATCGTGGCGCCCTGGCTCGCCCAGATCTCTTTCATGTCGGGCGCCTGCATCGCTTTCACTACTTCGGTGTACATCCGGTCGATGATCGGCTGCGGCGTGCCGCGGATCGCCCAGAGCGCGTACCAGGTCGTCACCTCGTAGCCCGCGATCCCTGCCTCCTGCATCGTGGGGACATCGGGAACCAGCGGCGACCGCGCCGTCGTCGTCACCGCGAGCGGACGGAGCTTGCCGGCCTTGATCTGGGTGGACGCCGTGCCCATCCCGTCAAAGGCGAGATCGACCTCGCCGGCGAGCAGCGCGGGGACGAGCGGTCCCGCACCCTTGTACGGGACGTGGGTGAGCTGCGTGCCGGTCATCGTCTTGAACAGCTCGACCGACAGATGGTGCGTCGTGCCGTTCCCCGCGGAGCCGTAGTTGAGCTTCCCGGGATTCGCCTTCGCGTACGCGATCAGGTCCTGGATCGACTTGAAATCGTGCTTCGGATGGATGACGACGACGTTCGGCACGAACGCCGCGACCGTCACCGGCGCGAAGTCGCGCTCGAGGCTGTACGGCAGCTTCGTGTAGAGCGTCTCGGCGATCGTGTGGTGCACCGCGCCCATGAACCAGACGTAGCCGTCCGGCGGCTCCTTTGCGGCGCGCGCGGCGCCGACCGTGCCGCCGGCCCCGGCCATGTTCTCGATGATCACCTGCTGGCCCAGCGCGACCGACAGCTTGAGCGCGAGCGGTCGGGCGAACACGTCGGTGCCGCCGCCCGGCGGGAACGGGTTGATGATCCGGATCGGTTTCTGCGGCCAGGCCTGTGCCGAGACGTCGGTCGCCCCAGCGACGAGCGCGACCGCGCAAAGTGCGAGCGTGAGCCCGCGGAACGAGTACTTCATGACTGCTCCTCTCGACGGTGGATACCGGTTTTCATGTGTAGCGCTGCCGGCTCGCGCGGGCGCTAGTCTGCCACGGCCGGCGGGCACGTCAACCTTGCGGCGCGAGGCGGGAGAGGCGGGAGAGGCGAGAGGCGAGAGGCGAGAGGCGAGAGGCGGGAGCGCCTAAGGCTTGACCAGCACTTCGAAGTCGGCAGTGTTCTGTTCCTTGCCGCCGACGCCATAGAGGCAGCTTCCCGTAGCGAGCTTGCCGATCTGGACGCTACCGTCGCCGAGCGTCGCCCGGCAGAGGTGGAGCACGGTGCCGTCGGCCTCGCGGCCCACGGGGTAGGCGCCTTTCGGCGACTCCTTCGCGTTCACCCACTTGATCAGCTTCGGGCCGTCGTCGCGGAGCACCTGATAGGCCCCGATCGACCATTCGAGCCCGCCGTAGGTGACCGTGCAGCCGAGCATCGGCTGGCGGATCCGGCCCGGCTGCTCGCTGCCGTTCGCGAGCCGTGCCCGGCAGGCGTACAGGGAGTCCCCGTTGATGCCTTTCCCGACCGCCAGCGAGCCCTTCGGGATGTGCCCGCGGGAGGCGAACACCCAGACCAGCTCGGGCTCGTCCGCGGCGAGCGCAGGGAGCGAAACCGACGCCGCGACCAGGGCGGCCAGGAGGAGACGTTTGAGCATGTCGATTCTGGCGACGTGGCTTTTTGCCTTTTTCGCCACGTGGAATGGTGGCATGGGACCCCGCCCATGCCGCGGACTTCCGTCACTTCCCACGAAACCGGGGCTTCTCTTTAGCGAGAAATGCCCGGTATCCGATGCGGAAATCTTCGGTGTCGAAGCAGGCGTAGCTCTCGTCGTTCTCCTCGGGCGAGAGGGGTCGAGGGTCGGCGAGCCGGCGGGCGAACCGCTTGTGCCAGCGCGCGACGAGCGGGGCGCCCTCGGCGATCCGCCGGGCGGCCGCGAGGGTCTCCGCCTCGACCTGCTCGTCCGGGACCACCCGGTTCACCAGGCCCTTGTCGCGCGCCTCCTGCGCCCCGAACACCCGGCCCTCCAGGACGATCTCGAGCGCCACCGCGGGCCCGACGAGGGCGATCAGCGGCTTCATCTCGGCGTAGGCCACGACCAGCCCCAGGTTCTTGACCGGGACGCCGAAGCGGCTCGACTCGCCGCAGATGCGCAGGTCGCACACCGTGGCGATCTCGAGTCCGCCCCCGACGCACGCGCCGCGGATCATCGCCAGCACCGGGTGGCGGCAGTGGGTCAGGGCGCGCATCGTGACCTCGACGATGCGGCCGTACTCGCGGGCCTGCGCGGCATTCGCCCGCTCGGTCTCGAACTCGGCGATGTCCGCGCCCGCCGCGAACGCTTTCTCCCCCGCACCGCGCAGGATCACGCAGCGGAGCGACTCGTCGGCGTCGAACGCGGCGAAGATTTCGCCGAGCGCGCGCCACATGCCGAGATCGAGCGCGTTGAGACGCTCGGGCTTGTTCAGCGTGACGGTCGCGATGTCGCCATCGCGGGCGACGAGGACGGTCTCCCCGCCCACTGCAGGCGCGCTACTCGCCACGGATGTTCGCGTCGAGCGCGCCCGCCTGGGCGCGTGGGAACGGACTGTCCGTAAGCTCTTTCCGCCGGGGCATGCGCGTCACGCCGCCTTCCGCGCGGGCTTGCGCGCGCTCTCGACGAGGTAGTCCATCGCCGCCTGCGCGCCGCCCTTCTTGTGCGGCACGCCCGCGAGCTCGAGCCCCATCTCCACGCCGGCGAGCGTGCCCGCCAGCGTCAGGTCGTTGAAGTCGCCGAGATGGCCGATACGGAACACCTTCCCGGCGAGCTTGCCGAGCCCGGTCCCGAGCGACATGTCGAACGCCTCCAGGATGGTCTTGCGCAGCTTGTCGGCGTCGTGGCCGGCCGGCGTCATCAATGCCGTGAGCGAGCTCGAGTACTCCTCGGGGACCGCGCAGAGGATCTCGAGGCCCCACGCCCGCGCCGCGCGCCGCGTCGCCTCCGCGTGCCGGTCGTGACGGGCGAAGACGTTCTCGAGCCCTTCTTCCCGCAGCATCCGCAGCGCCTCGCGCAGTCCGTAGAGCAGGTTCGTTGCGGGCGTGTACGGGAAATAGCCGGTCTTGTTGTTCGCGATCATCTCTTCCCAGCCCCAGTACGACTTCGGCAGCTTCGAGGTCTGCGCGTGCTTGCGCGCTTTCTCGCTGACCGCGTTGAACGAGAGGCCGGGCGGCAACATCAGGCCCTTCTGCGACCCGGCCACCGTGACGTCGACACCCCACTCGTCGTGCCGGTAGTCGATCGAGGCGAGCGAGCTGATCGTGTCGACCATGAGGAGCGCCGGGTGGTTCGCCGCGTCGATCGCCTTGCGCACCGCACCGATGCGGCTCGTGACCCCGGTGGAGGTCTCGTTGTGCACCACGCACACCGCCTTGATCGTGTGCGCCTTGTCCTCCTTCAGCTTCGCCTCGACGATCGCCGGATCTGCGCCGCGGCGCCAGTCGGTCGCGACGAACTCCGGCTGCAGGCCGAGCTTCGTCGCCATCTTGTTCCACAGCGTCGCGAAGTGCCCGGTCTCGAACATCAGCACCTTGTCGCCGGGCGAGAGCGTGTTGACGAGCGCCGCTTCCCAGGCACCGGTTCCCGACGCGGGGTAGATCACCACGTGCTGCTTCGTCTGGAACACGTGCTTCAGCCCGTCGAGCACCTCGAGGCCGAGCACGCCGAACTCGGGACCGCGGTGGTCCATCGTCGGCATGTCGATCGCCCGCAGCACGCGGTCGGGCACGTTGGTCGGTCCGGGGATCTGGAGAAAGTGGCGGCCGCTGCGGTAGCTCATCGGGGTCCCTCCGGGGGCGACGGATGCCGAATGCTAGCCTTTCCGGCTTTCTGCGTCCAACCAATTTTTGTATGCAAAATGATGCGTCGCGGCATAATTGGTTAGCAACCCTATGATAATAGGTTGCAACCCATGACATAAAATGCATACAATTTCGGCCGTGAACGACCTCGCCCTTACGCCGCGGCTTCTCCACGAGGACGCGACCGAGCGGTTGCGCGACATGATCGTGCAAGGCGATCTCGCGCCCGGCGCCAAGCTCGTCGAGCGCGTGCTCTGCGAACGGCTCGGCGTTTCCCGCACGCCATTGCGCGAAGCGATCAAGCGCCTCGCGTCCGAAGGGCTCGTCGCGCTGCAGCCGAACCGGGGTGCGATCGTCACGCTGCTCACCCTCGAACAGGTGCGCGAGACCTTCGCGGTGATGGGTGCGCTCGAAGCGCTCGCCGGGCAGCTCGCATGCCGCAACATCACCGACGCGCAGCTCGCCGAGATCCGGGCGCTTCATTTCGAGATGCTGGCGTGCCACGCGCGCGGCGACCTCGCCGGTTACTTCCGGTGCAACCAGGCGATCCACCTCGCGATCGTCGCGGCCGGCGGCAACGGCACGCTCGCTGCGACCTACCGTCACCTGAACGCCCACGTGCTGCGCGCCCGGTACATGGCGAACCTCTCGCGCGAGCGCTGGGACCGCGCCGTGGCCGAGCACGACGCGATGCTGAACGCGCTCTCGGCGCGCGACGGCGAACGGCTGCAGCGGTTGCTGTCCGAGCACCTCGGCGCGAAGATGATGGCCGTCCTGGCCGCGGTCCAGTCCACGGAAGGAGCGAGCGATGCCGCTTACGATTGACGTCGTCTCCGATGTCGTGTGCCCGTGGTGCTTCATCGGCAAGCGCCGGCTCGAGGGCGCGCTCGCGCTGTACGCGAAAGAACATCCCGACGCACCGTCGCCGACGGTGATCTGGCGGCCGTTCCAGCTGAACCCGGGCCTGCCTGCCGAGGGCATGGCGCGCGCGGACTACATCGCGCGCAAGTTCGGCCCGCGGGGCGGGGCGGTCTACGACCGCGTGTCCGCGGTGGGGCGGGAGGTCGGCATCGACTTCGCGTTCGATCGCATCACCCGCCAGCCGAACACGCTCGCGGCGCACAGCCTGATCGGGCTCGCGGGCGCCCAGGGCCGCCAGGACGCCACGAAGGAAGCGTTCCTCCGCGCCTATTTCCTCGATGGCGTCGATCTGACCGCGCGCGCGAGCCTCGTTTCGATCGCGACCTCCACCGGCCTCGACCGCGCCGCCGTCGAGGAGTGGCTCGACAACGCCGAGGCACGCGACGCGGTCGCGGCCGAAGACGCGCGTGCGCGCGAGATCGGCATCGAGGGCGTGCCGTTCTTCATCTTCAACGGACGTCTCGGCGTGTCGGGTGCGCAGCCCGCGGAAGTCCTCCTCGACGCGATGAAGCAGGCCGAGAGCGCGGCGTGAACGTCTTCAAGCTCGAGTTCCAGCCGGGCGCGGGCGGCTCGAGTCTCGCCGCACGGCTGAAGCGCGAGGTGGAGGGCGACGTCCTCTTCGACCGCGCGAGCCGCGGCCGCTACTCGACCGATGCGTCGATCTACCAGATCGAGCCGGTCGGCGTCGTCGTGCCGCGGACCGAAGCCGACGCCCTGCGCGCGATCCGGATCGCAGCGGAGGCCGGCGTGCCGGTGCTCCCGCGCGGCGCCGGCACTTCGCAGTGCGGACAGACGGTCGGCGCCGCGCTGGTGATCGACAACTCCAAACACCTCGCCGAGGTGATCTCGTTCGATGCCGCCGGCGCGACGGTGACGGTCCAGCCCGGCATCGCGCTCGACCGGCTGAACGCGTTCCTGCGGCCGCACGGCCTCTGGTTCCCGGTCGACGTCTCGACCTCGGCCCAGGCGACGATCGGCGGGATGGCCGGCAACAACTCCTGCGGCTCGCGCTCGATCCGCTACGGCAACATGGTGCACAACGTGCTCGCGATCGACGCGGTGCTCGCCGACGGTTCCGAGTACCGCTTCGGGCCGAGCGGCGAGATCGCGGGCGGGCCGCCCGGCTACCGCGCGCTCGTCGAGAAAGTCCACGCGATCGTCCGGCGCGAGGCCGCGGAAATCGCCGCGCGGTGGCCGAAGGTGCTGCGGCGGGTACAGGGTTACAACATCGACATGGTGCAGCCCGGCCCCGTGGACGCCGACACGGGCGCCGGCATGCTGCCGCACAACCTCGCCAGCCTCCTCGTCGGCTCCGAGGGCACCCTCGCCTATTCGCGGCAGCTGACGCTGAAGCTCTCGCCGATCCCGCGCCACAAGACGCTCGGCGTCTGCCATTTCCCGACCTTCCGCCGCGCGATGGAGTCCGCGCAGCACATCGTGAAGCTCGATCCGGACGCGGTCGAGCTGGTCGACAGCACGATGATCGGGCTCGCTCGCGACAACGCGGCGTTCGCGCCCATCGTCGCGCGTTTCATCCGCGGCGAGCCGGAAGCGATCCTGCTCGTCGAGTTCGCGGGCGACGACCGGGATGCCCAGCACGCGAAGCTCGCGCGGCTCGTCGAGCTGACGGGCGATCTCGGCCTGCCCGGGAGCGTGGTCGAGATCACCGACCCGAAGCTGCAGAAGGACGTCTGGGAAGTCCGCAAGGCCGGGCTCAACATCATGATGTCGATGAAGGGCGACGGGAAGCCGGTGTCGTTCATCGAGGACTGCGCGGTGCCGCTCGAGCATCTCGCCGACTACACCGAGCGGCTCACCCGGGTCTTCGAGAAGCACGGGACCCGCGGCACCTGGTATGCGCACGCCTCGGTCGGGACGCTGCACGTCCGCCCGGTGCTCAACATGAAGGCCGACGGCGCGAAGAAGATGCGCGCCATCGCCGAGGAAGCCTGCGCGATGGTGCGCGAGTACAAGGGCGCCGCGTTCTCGGGCGAGCACGGCGACGGACTGGTCCGGTCGGAGTGGATCGAGCCGGTCATCGGCCGGCAGCTCGCCCGCGCGCTCGCCGAGATCAAGGATCTCTTCGATCCGAAGGGGCTGATGAACCCCGGCAAGATCGTGCGGCCGACGAAGATGGACGACCGGTCCCTCTTCCGCTTCAAGCCGGGGTACGGGACGTCGCGCCTGGACACCGCGCTCGACTGGTCCGAGTGGAACGTCCCCGGCGCGGCGAGCCAGGGGTTCGCGGCGGCGGTCGAGATGTGCAACAACAACGGCCACTGCCGCAAGTTCGACGCCGGGACGATGTGTCCGTCGTTCCGTGCGACCGGCGACGAGCAGCATCTCACGCGCGGCCGCGCGAATACGCTGCGGCTCGCGGTCTCCGGGCAACTCGGACCGGATGGACTCGCCTCCGACGCGCTCTACGAGACGCTCGATCTCTGCGTCGGCTGCAAGGGCTGCAAGCGCGAATGCCCGACCGGCGTCGACATGGCGCGGATGAAGATCGAGTTTCTCCATCACTACCACGGCCGCCACGGCTGGGGACT
Organism: uncultured beta proteobacterium; assembly: GCA_963789885.1. GTDB lineage: Bacteria > Pseudomonadota > Gammaproteobacteria > Burkholderiales > SG8-39 > DATEDA01. The sequence goes on from CAWBNB010000005.1 coordinate 417,682, forward strand.
GAAGGACCGGCTCGTCGCCTTCCTCCCGCGCTATGCGCCGATCGCCGCGCGTCTGGCGCCGCTCGTCAACCTGCGCGACCGCGTACCGGTCCTCGCGACGCTCGGCGAGAAGCTGGTCGGGTTCTCGGCGAAGCGCAGCCTGCCGAAGTGGCAGACCCGCCCGTTCCTGCAATCGGCCGCCGGACGCTATCAGGTGCGTGCGCCGGAGGACTGCGACGTCGTCCTGTTCGCCGACACGTTCAACAATTACTTCGAGCCGGAGAACGCGATCGCCGCGCTGCGCGTGCTCGAGGCCGCGGGTTATCGCGTTCACGTCGCGCGTGCGGCGGACGCGAGCCGGCCGCTCTGCTGCGGCCGCACCTTCCTTTCGGTCGGTATGGTGAACGAGGCGCGCTACGAGGCGCGCCGGCTGCTCGATGCGCTGTCGCCTTACGCCGCGCGCGGCGTACCGATCGTCGGGCTCGAACCCTCGTGCCTGCTGACGCTGCGCGACGAGCTCGGCGCGATGCTCCCCGGCGACGAAGCGGTGAAACTCGGCGCGAACGCGCTCCTCTTCGAGGAGTTCCTCGCGCGCGAGGCGGATGCCGGGCGGTTCGCGCTGGAGTTGAACGCGCTGCCGGGCGTCAAGGCGCTCCTCCACGGACATTGCCATCAGAAGGCGTTCGGCGCGATGCCGGCGGTCGAGCGCACGCTCAAGCTCGTGCCCGGCCTGGCGGTGGAAACGATCGAGTCGAGCTGCTGCGGCATGGCGGGGGCGTTCGGCTACGAGGCGAAGCACTACGACGTGTCGATGAAGATGGCGGAGAGCGTCGCTGCTGCCGAAGGTGCGCGCGGCGGACGCCGCGACGCTCGTCGTCGCCGATGGCACGAGCTGCCGACATCAGATTGCCGACGGCGCGCACCGGGAGGCGCTGCACGTCGCGCGAGTGCTCGAGCGGGCGCTCGGCTAAACGTCGCCCGCCGGTTTTGCAGTAAGCTCGCGCCGCCATGGACGCGCCCAAGCCCACTCTTTTCAACCGTCTCGCGGGCTTCCTCCGTTTCGTCTTCTGGGGGCTGCTCATCCTGATCCTGGTGATGACGTTCCTCGGCCGCGGGGCGGTCGAGGCGGAGCGCGCCACGGCGCTCGAGAAGTTCCAGGAGTCGCGCAAGTCGCGGGCGATCGCGCTGATTCACCGCCAGGACCGGGTCAACTTCCTCGGCATCCCGGTCGCGAGCTACATCAACATCGACGACTCCGAGGCGGTGCTGCGCGCGATCCGGCTCACCCCCGACGACCAGCCGATCGACGTCATCCTGCACACGCCCGGCGGCCTGGTGCTGGCGTCCGAGCAGATCGCGCGCGCGCTCGTCGAGCACAAGGGCAAGGTGACGGTGTTCGTCCCGCACTACGCGATGAGCGGCGGCACGTTGATCGCACTCGCCGCCGACGAGATCGTGATGGATCCGAACGCGGTGCTCGGACCGGTCGATCCGCAGATCGGCGGCGCGCCCGCGGCGTCGATCATCAAGGCGGTGGAACAGAAGCCGGTCGAGCGCGTGTCGGACGAGACGCTGATCCTCGCCGACATCTCGCGCAAGGCACAGGCGCAGGTCCAGGCGCTCGTCAACGAGCTGCTCGCCGACTCCGGGCAGATGCCGGCGGACAAGGCGGTTCAGACCGCGAAGACGCTCACCGACGGGCGGTGGACGCACGATTTCCCGATCACGGCGAAGACCGCGCGCGAGCTCGGGCTCAAGGTCAACACCGACATGCCGAGGGAGGTCTATGCACTGATGGACCTCTATCCGCAGGGGCCGGGAAAGCGTCCGACCGTCCTCTACGTGGAACCGCCGAGCGGCATGCGCGACAGCGGCGGGACGGGCGATGCCCCCGCGCCGTCGCGGCCGACCGCGCCATCCCGCAACGAGCCGCGGAAGTGATCGCGACCGCTCGCCCCTGCTGACCGGGCACGCGGGGCGTGATCGACGACTACGGCATGCTCGCCGCGCTTGCGGCGGTCGCCTTCGCCGGCGCGGTGATGTACGGGATCACCGGGTTCGGCTCGGCGCTCATCACCATCCCGCTCGCGACGCACCTCGTGCCGCTGACGTTCGCGCTCGCGATGTTCTCGGTCGTCGATCTCGCCAACTCGCTGCGCGTCGGGCTCGAGAACCCGCGCCACGCGGTGAAGGCGGAGGTCGTCCGCATGGCGCCGATGATCGTGGTCGGCCTCGCGATCGGCGTCACGCTGCTCGTGAACCTGCCGCGCAAGACCGGCATGCTGGCACTCGGGGTCTTCATCGCGGCGTACGCGCTGTACTCGCTCACGCGCCGCGCGAGCATGGGGACGGTCAGCCGGCGCTGGGCGTACGTGGCAGGCGTGGGAGGCGGGCTCACCGGCGCGCTCTTCGGCGCCGGCGGGCCGCCGTACGCGATCTACCTCTCGCACCGACCGCTCACGAAGGAAGAATTCCGGGCGACGCTGACCTTCACTTCGGTCTTCAGCATCGGGCTGCGGGTGCTCGCTTTCATCGTGACCGGGTTGCTGCTCGACCTGCGAGCCTGGATTGCGGCCGCGATCGCCATCCCGGCTGCGCTCGCCGGCATCACGGTGGCGACGCGGATCTTCAGGCGGATCTCCCGCGAGGCGCTGGCGCGCCTCGTCGGGCTGGTGCTGCTCGCGACCGGGGCCTCGCTCGTCGCGCGGGCGCTCGCCTGACGGCGGTCCCAGCGCCCCTGCGGGGGCTCGGGTTCGCAGCGCAACCCTTTTCTCGCTGGGGCCTCCTCGCTTACACCCGGGGGCTCTGGGATTCAGGCTTGAATTATCGCTTTGGATCAGAGTCTTAACGAAGTAGCCTGATTGACCCTGCCGGCTATTAAAGCTAAAGTCCGTTAGCTTAACTAACGCAGCCGACTGTGAAGCAAACTTAATTAGGCTAACGGGAATGGACCGGGGACAGAGCGGCAGGTATCAGACGATCTCCGACGTCGGGGGTGAGACGGTTCGGGCATTCATCCCGGTGGCGCTTCCGCCCGAGCCTCCGCTCGCCCCCTCAGCGGATCTGCGCGAGGTCCTCGATCGGGCACTGGTTGCGCTCGGCCGTCTCGACAGCGTTTCGACCTTGCTGCCGGATACCGAACTTTTTCTTTATAGCTACGTCAGGAAGGAGGCGGTGCTGTCGTCCCAAATCGAGGGCACTCAGTCATCGCTCTCCGACCTCCTGCTGTTCGAACTCGAAGAGGCCCCCGGCGTGCCGATCGAAGACGTAGTCGAGGTTTCGAATTACGTCGCCGCACTCGAGCACGGGTTGAGCCGCATCCGAGAGGGGTTTCCGCTATCCAATCGCCTCGTTCGGGAGATCCACGAAAGACTCCTTGCGAGAGGGCGCGGTGCCGACAAACAGCCCGGTGAGTTTCGGCGCTCGCAGAACTGGATCGGCGGCACGCGACCCGGGAACGCAGTCTTCGTTCCGCCACCAGCGGACCAGGTCGCCGATTGCATGGGCGCGCTGGAAAGGTTCCTGCACGACGAACCCGCGCGTGTCCCAACCCTGGTGAAGGCAGCGCTATCGCACGTCCAGTTCGAGACGATCCATCCGTTCCTCGACGGCAACGGTCGCGTCGGTCGGCTGCTGATCACGTTGCTGCTCTGCGCGGAAGGCGTTCTGCGAGAGCCGCTTCTCTATCTCAGCCTGTATCTGAAGCAACACCGCGATCGGTACTACGAGCTCCTCAACACGGTTCGTCAGGATGGGGACTGGGAAGCTTGGCTCGGGTTCTTTGCAGATGCCGTCCGCGAGACCGCCGGGGCGGCCACCGACACGGCGCGGTCGCTAGCCGACGTGTTTCGTGCGGACCGCGAGCGCATCCGCGCCCTGGGCCGAAGATCCCTCTCCGCGCTTCAAGTGCACCACGAACTGCAGCGGCGGCCCTTGTCCAACGTCGCTGCGCTGGTTGCGGCCACCGAACTTTCCGCACCGACCATCGGGAAGGCGCTCGAGGCCTTGATGGAACTGGAGATCGTTCGCGAAGTGACGGGCAGACAGCGGAACCGCGCCTTTGCGTACGGGCGCTATCTCGATACCCTTAGCAAGGGAACCGAACCGCTCTAACGCCCCGCGTCAGGCCGGAATGTCCGGATCGACCTGGCGCTCGAGCCAGGCCATCTGATCCTTGAGAAGAAGCTTGCGGCGCTTCAGGCGCTGAAGCTGGACCTGATCGTAGCCGGGCTGGTCGGCGAGGCGCTTGATCACGTCGTCAAGATCGCGGTGCTCGATCTTGAGCTGCAGGATCCGCTGCTCGAGCATGGCGCGCTCGACTTCGTCCATCCGGCCCGTCCTCCTCCATGCGAGCCATTCTAGCGCCGCCGTACGGCCCAGGCGTAGAGCGCGATCCCGGCGGCGATCATCGGCAGCGACAGCCACTGACCCATGCTGAGGTTCAACGCGAGCAGCCCGAGGAAATCGTCCGGCTCGCGGAAGAACTCGGCGGTGAAGCGGAACGCGCCATAGCCGATCAGGAACGCGCCGCTGACCGCGCCGGTCGGGCGCGGTTTCGCCGAGTACAGCCACAGCAGCGCGAACAGCAGGACGCCCTCCAGCGCGAACTGGTAGAGCTGCGACGGGTGACGCGGCGCGGGCCCGGCCCCCGCGCCCTGGAACACCATGCCCCAGGGGACGTCCGTGACGCGTCCCCACAGCTCGCCGTTGATGAAGTTGCCGAGCCGGCCCGCGGCGAATGCGAGCGGCGCGAGCGGGGCGAGGAAGTCGGTGACTTCGAGCCAGCGCAACTCGTGCTTCCGCGCGACCCACCAGACCGCGACCAGCACGCCGAGAAAGCCGCCGTGGAACGCCATCCCGCCCTGCCAGACCGCGACGATCTCGAGCGGGTGGTGGAGGTAATAGGCGGGCTTGTAGAAGAGCACGTATCCGAGCCGGCCGCCGAGGATGACGCCGAGCACGCCGTAGAAGAGCAGATCGTCGAGCAGGGCGACGGTGACCCGGCCCGCGCCGCCGCGGGCGATCCGCAGCCGACCGAGCCAGTACGAGACCGCGAAGCCCACGAGATACATCAGCCCGTACCAGCGGATCGCGAGCGGGCCGATCTTGATTGCGACCGGGTTGAAGTCGGGATGGACGAGCATGCGGGGCGAGGATGCCCGAACGGCGGCCCGCGGTCGAGCGGGACCCCGTATCGTGTCGAGCCGATAGAATCCCCGGCCCGTGTTTTCCTCGTTCCGATCCCGCGCCGACGTGCTCGCGCTCTTCCGCTCGCGGGACTACCGGCTCTATTGCGTCCAGACCTTCGCTGCCGCGCTGGTTGAGCGCTCGCAGGTCGTCGCGATCGGCTGGGATCTTTACGAGCGCACCGGGTCGGCGCTCGCGCTCGGCTGGGTCGGGCTCGCGCAGTTCGTCCCGGTCATCCTGCTTTTCCTGCCGGCCGGCCACCTCGCCGACCGGTTCGATCGGCGGCGGGTGATGCTGGCGGGGTTTACCGTCTGGCTCACGGCCGCCGCGACACTCGCCGCTGCCGCGCTTATCGGGCGCGGCGGCGGGCTGGATCTATGTCGCCGCGCTCGGGTTGGGGACGGCGCAGGTGATCACGCGCCCGTCGCGTGATGCACTGCTCGCGCAGATTCTCGCTCGCGACGACCTGGGCCGCGCCGTCACGTGGAACGCGAGCCTGCACCAGGTGGCCTCGATCACCGCCCCGGTCGCGGCGGGTGCGCTCATCGCCGCCACCCACGGCGCTGCAGCGGTGTACGTCGTGGACCTGGTGCTGATCGGCGTCGCAGCGACCGCTTCGGTCGCGATCCGGCGCCGGGCGATCGAGCGGTCGGGGCGACCGCGCTCGCCGCGCGAGCTGCTCGCCGGGCTCGAGCACGTCTGGCGCACGAAGACGATTCTCGGCGTGATCACGCTCGACCTCTTCGCGGTGCTGTTCGGCGGCGCCGTCGCACTGCTGCCGATCTTCGCCAAGGACATCCTCCACGCGGGTCCCGCCGCCCTCGGCTGGCTCACCGCGGCGCCGGCGATCGGCGCGCTGGTGATGGCGGTCGGGCACGGCTTTCTCCCGGCGTACCGCAGAGCGGGCCTGGTGTTCGTGTGGTCGGTCGCCGGCTTCGGCCTGGCGATCATCGTGTTCGGGCTGTCGACGTGGCTCTGGCTGTCGCTCGCGGCGCTCGTGGTCGCGGGGGCGCTCGACAACGTCAGCGTGGTGATCCGCGGGACGGTGGTGCAGCTCCATACGCCCGACGAGCTGCGCGGCCGCGTTTCGGCAGTGAACCGCGTCTTCATCAGCTCGTCGAACGAGCTGGGTGCGTTCGAGTCCGGGCTCGTCGCCGCACTGATCGGTCCGGTGCCGACGGTGGTGCTCGGCGGCGCGGCGACGATCGCGTTCGTGCTCGGTGCACTGCGGCTCTTCCCCGGGCTGCAGGCGCTCGGGCGGCTCGGACGGTGAGGCGGGGCCTCAGCTCACGGTTTTGCCGGCGACGCGCGCTAGTTCACCGTCGCGCCGGTTTCGCGGACGACCTTTCCCCACTTTTCGTGCTCGGCGCGCAAGAACGCGCCGAGTGCCTGCGGGTCGAGAACGCTCGGCTCGACGCCGGCGGCGCGGAATCCCTGCTGCACCTCCGGGTCCTGGAGCACCTTCGCGGTCTCGGCATACACGCGCTGCACGATGTCCGCTGGCGTCCCTGCGGGCGCGGAGATGTTGAGCCACAGCGTCGCTTCGTAGCCCGGAACGCCTGCTTCGGCGACCGTCGGCACGTCCGGCAGATCCGCGGCGCGCTGGGGCGTGGTGACGGCGAGCGCGCGCAGGCGCCCTGCCTTCACGTGCGGCATGACGTTCGGAATGCCGGCGAACGACACCTTCACCTGCCCCGACAGCAGGTCCTGCATCGCCGGGCCGCTGCCCTTGTACGGGACGTGGTTCAGCTCGACGCCGGCCATCATGTTGAACAGCGCGCCCACGAGATGCTGGGCGCTGCCGTTGCCCGAGCTCGCGAAGTCGATCTTGCCGGGCTGCGCTTTCGCTGCGGCGATCAGCTCGCGTACCGAGCCGACCGGGAGCTGCGGGTTCACCACGACCACGTACGGGCCCCGCGGCGACCAGCGAGATCGGGGCGAAATCCTTCAGCGTGTCGTACGGCAGGTTCTTGTACAGCCACGCGCTGATCACGTGCGGCGTCCCGGTCCAGAGGAGCGTGTAGCCGTCGGGCCTGGACTTGGCGACGAAGTCCGCGCCGATCGTCCCGCCGGCGCCCGGCCTGTTCTCGACGAACACCTGGTAGCCGAGCGCGTTCGAGAGGCGCGGCGCGACGATCCGCGCCGGCACGTCGGCAAACCCGCCCGGGGACAGCGGCACCACCATCCGGATCGGGCGATTGGGCCAGGACTGTCCGAACGCAGCGGCGCTGAACGCGAGCAGGACCGCCGCGAGGACCCGCCCACGCACGTCGCGACCCACCGCCACCTCCCGCTTCATCCGCCCCGGTAGACGGGCTCGGGCTGGGTGAAGAACGCGTACAGGATGTGGTACGGGATGCGGTAGTTCTTCTGCTGGAAGCTCGCGTGCGCGATGCCGGGCATCACCGCGAACTGCTTGTCCGGGTTCGGCAGGCGCTTGTAGAACTCGAGGAGGTCGTCGAAGCCGGCGATCCCGTCCCACTGGCCGCGCATCACGATGGTCGGCGCGGTGATCTTCGCCGGATCGACGAGCGGCAGCTTCGAGCACATGTCGACGTAGGTCCCGGTCGGGACCGAGTCGTCGAGCGCGAGAATCGCGTCGGCAAAGGCGTTGACGGTAGCCTCGTCGGCGGTGCCCGGATGGTCGCGGTTGAAGATGCTGTGCACGAACGCGCGGTCGATCGGCCGGCGGTTCTTCGACGCGTACTCGGGCAGCTTCTTGCGCCGATCGGCGAGCGTCGGGCTGCCTTCGCCGGTCCACACGAACGCATCGAGCGCGAGCCGCGCGACCCGCTCGGGGTGGCGCTGGGCGAAGAGCGCGGCCTTGAGCGCACCCGAGGAGATGCCGTAGATCAGCAGCTGCTTCGCGCCGGTCTTCTCCAGGATGTAGCGCGTGCCGGCTTCGAGGTCGTCCGCGCCGTTCGAGATGTCGGCATTGATCGGGCGCTGCTTGTCCGAGCGGCCGTAACCCTCGTTGTCCATGCACCAGGTGTCGAAGCCGCGCGCCGCGAACCAGTCCATCACCGACGAATCGGAGCGTCCGGGCACCTGCAGGTCGAACGTGGGCTGCGAGCCCATCGACGACCCGTGCACGAAGAGCACCGTACCCTGCTTCGCCGTTCCGGCCGCCTGCGGCTTCTGCCAGAGAAAGAGCTTCACGTCGCCCTTGCGGGTCCAGTGCTCCCTGCCGGTGGTCTGCTGCGCTGCGGCGGCGTGCGTCATCGTCGATGTCTCCTCGCGTGAGCCCGGAGTCTACCGCCGCCGGTGCCGCTCGCGCGCGAGCGCGACGAAGGCGCGCACCGCCGGCGCCGCGTCGGCGCTGCGCCACGCGATCCCGATCTCCACCCGCGTGCGCGCTTCCGCGAGCGGCCGGTAGACGACACCGGTCCGCCGCAGATGCTGGAGCGACGCCGGGACCAGCGCGACGCCCATCCGCGCGGCGACGAGGCTCACGATCGTCTGCATCTGGATCGCTTCCTGCTCGATGCGCGGCGCGAAGCCGGCACGCCGGCAGGCGCCGACGATCGCGTCGTAGAGCGAGGTACCGACCTTGCGCGGGAACAGGATGAAGGACTCTGCCGCGAGCGACGCGAGCGCGAGCGGACCCTTCCCGCGCGCGTGCGCGGATCCCGCGGGCAGCGCCGCGATCAGCACGTCGTGGACGAGCGGCGCGTACTCGAGGCCCGCGGCGTCGACCGGCGGCAGCACGAGGCCGACGTCGAGCTCGCCCTGGCGGAGCGCGGCGAGCAGCAGGTCGCTGGTCGCTTCCTGCAGGACGAGCTGTCACGCCCGGATGGCGCCGGCGGAACTCCGGTGCGAGCTCGGGCAGCAGGTTGTACGCGGCCACGCTGATGAACCCGAGCGCGAGCGTGCCGACCTCCCCGGCGACGAGCCGCTGGGCGCCCGCCTTGAGCCCATCGGCCTCGCGCAGCAGGCGGCGCGCCTCCGGCAGGAGTGCAGCACCCGCGGGTGTCAGCTGCACCGAGCGCCTGGTGCGCGCGAAGAGCGCGGTCCCGAGCTCGTCCTCCAGCGCCCGGATCTGGCGCGAGAGCGGCGGCTGGGAGATGTTGAGCGAGCGCGCCGCGCGGGCGAAGCCGAGCGCCTCGGCCACGGCGACGAAGTAGCGGAGATGCCGCAGCTCCATTGATGCCTGGCGGGTATCAGAGCGGCGATTCTAATGTATTGGACGGTATCACCAGTCGGGGCGAGAATCGCGCGTTCCCATGGCGCCCCGCTACGCCCTTGCCTACGCCGCGCTCGCGTTCACGTCGCTCGTCTGGTCGGGCAACACCATCGCCGGCCGCGCGCTCGCCGACGCCATCCCGCCGGCCGCGTTCGCGTTCTGGCGCTGGGCCTTGATCCTCGTGCTCCTGGCGCCGCTCGTGCGCGGCGAGCTCGCGCGGCGTTGGCCGTTGATCCGCCGGTCGTGGCGGATGCTCGCCGTGCTCGGCCTCATGAGCACCGCCCTCTACCACGCGCTCGTCTACTGGGCGCTGCACTACACGACCGCGATCAACGCCCAGCTGCTCAACTCCACGATCCCGCTGGGGGTGATGCTCATCGGCTGGCTCGCCTTCGGCGCGCGGCCGGGCGGGCGCGAATGGCTCGGGTTCGTGGTGTCGTTCGTCGGCGTGGCGGCGATCCTCGGGCACGGCGAGTGGCGGCGGCTCGCGGCGCTCGAGCTGAACGCCGGCGATCTGCTGGTGCTGGTCGCGATGGTGGTCTGGTCGACCTACACGCTGCTGCTGCCGCGCCGGCCGCTCGAGCTGTCGACGTTCGCCTACATCTTCCTGACCGGGGCCTTCGGGCTCGCCGGCCTCGCGCCGCTCTACGCCTGGGAGCTGGCTACCGGGCGCGGCGCGTTCGCGGTCACGCCGGAAGTGGTTGCGGGCATCGCCTACTGCGCCGTCTGCGCATCGATCATGACCACGGTCACCCTCAACTACGGCGTCGATCGCGTCGGGGCGACGCGCGCGTCGTTCTTCACCCATCTCGTGCCGGTCTTCGGCGCGGCGCTCGGCGTCACCCTGCTCGGCGAGCGGCTCGGGCTCTACCATCTCGCCGGCTTCGCATTCATCCTCGCCGGAATCGCGGCGTCCAACGGCGCGCTCGGCGCCTTGAGCAAGGCCTGGCGGCCCGGCTAGACTTCACGACCCAAAGGAGGAGTTTCCATGGCGGACAACTGGCGTTCCAAAACCATCACCGGCGGCGTGGCGCGCTCGCCGAACCGCGCGATGCTGCGCGCGGTCGGGTTCACCGACGGCGACTTCGAGAAACCGATCGTCGGCGTCGCGAACGGGCACTCGACGATGAACCCGTGCAACGCCGGCATCCAGCCGCTCGTCGACCGGGCGATGGCGGCGCTGAAGCAGGCCGGCGCGATGCCGCAGGTGTTCGGCTTCCCGACCGTGACCGACGGCATCGGCATGGGCACCGAAGGCATGAAGTACTCGCTCGTCTCGCGCGAGGTGATCGCCGACGCGATCGAGACCTCGGTCAACGGGCAGATGATGGACGGCGTGCTCTCGATCGGCGGCTGCGACAAGAACATGCCCGGAGCGATGATGGCGATGGCACGCATCAACGTGCCGGGGCTGTTCGTCTACGCCGGGACCATCAAGCCGGGGACGTGGAAGGGCCAGACGCTCACGATCGTCAGCCCGTTCGAGGCGGTCGGCGCGTTCACTGCGGGCAAGATGGCGCAGGAAGACTTCGACGGGATCGAGCGCAACGCCTGCCCATCGGTCGGCGCGTGCGGCGGCCAGTACACCGCGAACACGATGTCGTCGTCGTTCGAGGCGCTGGGGATGAGCCTGCTCGGCTCCTCGCAGATGGCCTCGCCCGACGCGGAGAAAGCCGACTCTGCGGCCGAATCGGCGCGGGTGCTCGTGAACGCGATCCACAAGCAGATCCGGCCGCGCGACATCATCACCCGGAAGTCGATCGAGAACGCGATTGCGGTCGTTATGGCGACCGGCGGCTCGACCAACGCCGTCCTGCACTACTTGGCGATCGCCGCGGCGGCCGGCGTGAAGTGGACGATCGACGATTTCGAGCGCGTGCGGCGCAAGGTGCCGGTGCTCTGCAACCTCAAACCCTCGGGGCCGTACGTCGCGACGGACTTCCACAAGGCAGGCGGCGTGCCGCAGGTGCTCAAGATGCTGCTCGTGCATGGCCTCATCCACGGCGATTGCAGGACCATCACCGGCCGCACCCTCGCCGAGGAGCTGAAAGAGGTTCCGGATTCGCCGCGTGCGGACCAGGACGTCATCCGTCCGTGGGACAGGCCGATGTATGCGCAGGGCCACCTCGCCATCCTGAAGGGCAACCTCGCGCCCGAGGGCTGCGTCGCGAAGATCACCGGCCTGAAGAAGACGTCGATCACCGGTCCCGCGCGCGTCTTCGACTCCGAAGGGGCGTGCATGAAGGCGATCATGGCGCGCAAGATCAAGGCGGGCGACGTGATCGTGATCCGCTACGAGGGACCGAAGGGCGGGCCGGGCATGCAGGAGATGCTCGCGCCGACCTCGGCGCTCATCGGCCAGGGGCTCGGCGAGTCGGTGGGCCTCATCACCGACGGCCGTTTCTCCGGCGGCACCTGGGGGATGGTCGTCGGCCACGTCGCGCCCGAGGCGTACGTCGGCGGCCCGATCGGGCTCGTGAAGGAAGGCGACTCGATCACGATCGACGCCGCCAAGCGCCTCCTCCAGCTCAACGTGCCGGCGAAAGAGCTCGCCGCGCGCCGCAAGAAGTGGAAGCAGCCCAAGCCGCGCTACACGAAGGGCCTCATGGCGAAGTACATGAAGCTGGTCTCGACCGCGAGCAAGGGCGCCATCACCGACGGCGAGTAGCGGCAGGCTTCCGGCGGCGACGCCGTCGGAAGCGAGCGGTCGGATGCCGCATGTCGCGCCGCGTCCGGCTACCGTCGCGCGGCGAAAGCTGGAACAATCCCCGCGTGGACCGGTCGCGGCCCACGCGGGGAGGGGAGCATGCGGTCGATACTGATCGCCAATCCGAAAGGCGGCAGCGGCAAGACCACGCTGTCGACGAATCTGGCGGGGGCGCTCGCGCACGCCGGCGAAACCGTCTGCCTCTGGGACCTCGATCGCCAGCACTCGGCGCTCGAGTGGCTGAAGCTCCGGCCCGAGCACCTGCCGCGCATCATCCGCCTCGACGAGCGGGAGTCGGCGCCGCGCCGAGCGAGCTGGCTCGTCCTCGATTCGCCCGCCGGGTTGCACGGCAAGCGCCTCGGCGAGCTGGTGAAGGAGGCGAACCGCGTGCTGGTGCCGATCATGCCGTCGGTGTTCGACATCGCCGCGACGCGCGACTTCCTGGCCGAGCTCGCGCAGGAGAAAGCGGTTCGCAAGCACAAGACCTTCGTCGGCGTGATCGGCAACCGCGTCGACCCACGCACGCGCGCCGCGACCCAGCTCATCACCTACGTCCGCGAGCACGACATGCCGCTCGTCGGTTGGCTGCGCGACACGCAGCTCTACGCGAACGCGGCGTTCATGGGGATGTCGATCTTCGATCTGCCCAACTGGCAGTCGGAGCGCGAGACGCCGTTCTGGAAGCCGATCGTCGACTGGGTGCAGGAGGAGTGACGCTGGAACCCCTCGCCAACTTGCCGGAGGCGGCGCGCCGCACGCTCGCCGAGATCGGGCCGGTCTGGGGCGCCGACATCCAGCGGCACCGGGACCTCGTGTTGCAGATCTATCGGCCGCTGCTCGCTGCCGCGCCGAAAGCCGGCGTCGAGGTGACGCGGGGCATCGCCTACGGCGCTCACCGGCGGCAGATCCTGGACGTGTACCGGCACACGAGCGCGGCGAACGTGCCGGTCGTGCTCTTCGTGCACGGTGGCGCGTTCGTGCGCGGCGACAAGGACGTCACCGACGAGGTCTACGCCAACGTCTGCTACTACTTCGCGCGGCACGGCTACCTCGCGGTCAACATCGAGTACCGGCTTGCGCCCGAGTCGAGATTCCCGGGCGGTGCGGAGGATCTCGCCGGCGCGATCGCGTGGGCGAAGCGCAGCGCGCGCGACTTCGGCGGCGAGCCGCAGCGTCTCCTGCTCGTCGGCCACTCGGCGGGCTCGACGCACGTCGCGGGCTACGCGTGGGATCCGAACATGCCGGTGCGCGTCGACCCGGCGGTGAAGGGGATCGTGCTCATCAGCGGCCGGCTGCGCGCCGATGCGCGACCCGACAACCCGAATGCCGCGGGCGTGCGCGCGTACTTCGGCGACGACGAATCGTTGTACGAAGCGCGCTCGCCGGTGACCTACGCCGGCGCTTCGCAGCTGCCGGTCTTCCTGGCGATCGCGGAGCACGAGAATCCGCTGCTCGACGTCTACGGCGCGGAAACCCTGCACCACATCGCGGTCGCGCGCGGCCGCGCACCGCGGTTCCTTCGCCTGCCGCGCCACAACCACATCTCGATCATCGCGCACGTCAACACCGAGGAAGACACGCTCGGTGCGGAGATGCGGGATTTCTTCGCGAGCGAGTGCGGCGACCGGTGAACCCGGTCACAGAGCGAACAGGTGCCTCGCTTCGGCCCCTCGAATCGCACTCAGCGCGATCGCGCGGTCGAACGTGACGAAGCGTCCACCGCGGCGGACGGCTAGCGCAAGCAGATAGAGGTCGGTCAGCTGGCGAGGGCCGTGGATGCGCGTCGCGTCCGCGACGTCCTCGTCGAGAAGGCTCAACTCGTCCGGCCAGAATGCGTGATGAGCGCTCGCCGTGGCTTCCCGCAGCCGCTCGATCACGCCGCGCACCGGCAAAGCGTTCGGATAGCCCTGGTGCGACATGATCCGGATGCAACCATTCTGAGTGATGGGGGAGGATGCCCAGCCGCCGGGCGCGTTGTCGTGAAACCACTCCCGTGCACGATCGTGCGATGCGTGGTCGGCGTCCAACAGCGCGATGAGCACGTTGACGTCGAGCAGCGCACGCATCAGTACACGTCGTCCTCGCGCAGTGAGTCGATCAGCTCGTTGGTCACGATGCCGCCGCGCGGTGGGAACGGCCGGAAGCCGTACACGGCGCGCGGTTCCCGGACCGCCGCAGTCGCGCGCGGGGCGGTGAGCGCGCTCCGCGCGAGCGCCGAGATCACCTGACCGGCGGTCTTCTTCTCCCGCCGGGCGAGCTCCTTGGCCGCCTGCAGGACGTCCTCATCGATGTCGAGAGTGGTGCGCACGCATCAGATGCTACTGCATCACGCATGCTTCCGTCAAATCCGCGGCCACAACCGCCGGCTGGCGAGCACCGCTCCCTCCGCCATCGCCGCGAGCTTCGCGAAGCAGACCTCCGGATCGACCAGCGCGTCGCCGGCGAAGGTGGAGAACCCGCAGTCCGAGCCGGCCATCACCCGCTCGCGTCCGACGATGTCGGCAAAGCGCACGAGCCGCTCGGCGACGAGCTCCGGGTGCTCCACGTAGTTCGAGGTCGACTGGATCACGCCCGGAACGAGGATCAGGTCCTGCGGGATCTCGCGCTTCCGCTCGGCGAACACCGCCCACTCGTGCGCGTGGCGCGGGTTCGCGGCCTCGAACAGCAGCGCGCCGGCCCTCACCTTCATGACAGTGCCGAAGATCGCCGCGAGCGGGATGTCGCGATGGTGCGGCCCTTCGTAGTTGCCCCAGCATAGGTGCACGCGGACGCGGTCGGCGGGGATGCCTGCGAGCGCATGGTTCAGTGCTTCGACCTGTTCCTCTGCGTGACCGATGAAGTCATCGTCACTTCCGGCCTTGTACGCCAGGTGACGGCCCATCGCGAGGTCCGGACAGTCCACCTGCAGCAGGAAACCCGCCTCGACGATCGCGCGGTACTCGTCGCGCATCGCATCGGCGAGCGCCGCGAGGTACTCGCCCTGCGTCCCGTAGTGCCGGTTCGACTGGAACACGGCGATCACGCCCGGCGACGCCGCATTCACGAAGCCTTCGATCGCACCGCTACCGGCAAGCGCGGTGCGAAATCGCGCGAGATCCGCTTCGAGCGGCGCGCGGTCCTTCACCGCGATCGGTCCGGTGCAGCACGGACGGGCGAGCCGGATCGCGCCGGCGCGGCGGGACACCAGCTTGCGGAAGAAGCCCGGGAAATCGTCCAGGTCGGCACCGCGCATCCCGGGGCTGTCGCCCGAAAAGCCGCTGAGGCGATCCTTGATGTACGTCGCGTAGCTCGGTTTCGACTGCTCGCCGTCGCTGACGACGTCGACGCCCGCGGCGCGCTGCTTCCGCACGATCTCGACTACGGCTTCGCTCATCACGGCGTCGAACGCCGCGCGGTCGAACGGTTCGCCGGCCTCCTTCCGTGCGAGCAGGTCGACGACGTTCTGCGGCCGCGGCAACGAGCCGACGTGCGTGACGAGGATGCGGTCGGTGCTCGTCCTCACGCCCGCCCCGGCCCCGCTTGCGTGCTCAGGACGGAAATCTCGCCCGCAGGTCCGCGATCTGCTCCGGCGTGAGCAGGCGCACCTTCTCGCCGCGGAGCATGAGGAACAGCTTCGCAGTCGCCTCCAGCTCCTCGACCGCGTCGGCCGCCGCGGCGAGCGTGCTCCCGGCGACGACCGGGCCGTGGTTCGCGAGCAGCACCGCGTGATGCTTCCCGGCGAAGCCCCGCACCGCGTCCGCGAGTTTCATGTCGCCGGGCGCGTAGTAGGGGACGAGCGGCAGCCGGCCGATCCGCATCACGTAGTACGCGGTCAGCGCCGGCAACACGTCGGCGGGGTCGACGTCCGCGAGCACCGAGACGGCGACCGAGTGCGTCGAGTGCAGGTGCACGACCGCGGCCGTTGCCTCGCGCTCCTGGTACATCGCAAGATGCAGGAAGTTCTCCTTCGACGGCGCGTCGCCCGAGACGAGCTTGCCGTTCCAATCGAGCTTCGAGAGCCGCGCCGGGTCGAGCCGGCCGAGGTTCGAGCCGGTCGGCGTCAGGAGCCAGCCCTCGTCGAGCTTCGCACTGATGTTGCCGGTCGAGCCGTGAGTCAGGCCGCGCTCGTAGATCGAGCGGCCGAGGAGCGCGATCTCTTCGCGGAGTTTCGCTTCCGTCATGACGCACGGGTACAAGGGGGTAACGCCCCCTTGTAGATCCCCCAGGTTAGGCGTTGCATCATGACGACTGCGCCAGCGCCTTCTCGAAGAAGTCCGGCGTGCCGAAGTTGCCGCTCTTGAGCGCGAGCGCGATGCGCGGCTCGCTGCCGACGCTCGTCGTCCACGGCACGCCGGGATCGATCTGCGGGCCGATCGCGAGCGCCTTCACGCCCAGCGCCTTCACCACTGCACCGGAAGTTTCGCCGCCGGCGACCACCATGCGCCGCACGCCGCTCGCGACGATCCGCTCCGCGACGATCGCGAGCGCGTCCTCGATGAGGGCTGCTGCGCGCTCCGCCCCGAGCCTTGCCTGCACTGCAGCGACCTGCGACGGCTCGGCGGTCGAGTAAACGAGGAACGGCTTCCCCGCCTCGAGCGCTGGCGCGATCGCGGAAAGCGCCTTTGCCGCAAGCCGGGCGGCATCGTGCTCGGCGATCGGGTCGAGGGCGTGCGCCGGGTGCCGCGCGGCCATCTGCGCGACCTGCTGGCGCGTGGCCGCCGAGCAACTGCCCGCGAGCACGGCCGGCTTCCCCCCGGCGGCCGGAAGCCGGGCCGCGTCGGTGCGAGGCTGCATCAGACCGGCGGCGAAGAAGTTCTGCGGCAGCCCGAGCGCGACGCCGGAGCCGGCAGTCACCAGGGCGAGGCCCGCGCACGCGGCACCGATCGCCATCAGGTCCTCGTCGGCGAGCGCGTCCACGACCGCGTAGACCGTCCCCTTCGTGCGGAGCTCGTCGAAGCGCGCGCGGATCGCATTCGCGCCGCGCCGCACGGTCTTGTGCTCGACGAGCCCGACCGGGCGCTTCGTCTGCCCTGCGAGCACGCGGACCAGGCTCGAGTCCCGCATCGGCGTGAGCGGGTGGTCCTTCATCGGCGAATCCGAGAGCAGCAGGTCGCCGACGAAGAGATGGCCCTTGTAGATCGTGCGGCCGTTCTCGGGGAACGCGGGGCAGGCGATCGTGAAGTCGGCGCCGAGCGCGTCGAGCAGCGCGTCGCCGACCGGGCCGATGTTGCCGGCGGGCGTGGAGTCGAACGTCGAGCAGTACTTGAAGTAGATCTGGCGGGCGCCTGCGCTCCGCAGCCAGGCGAGCGCGGCGAGCGACTGCGACACGGCTTCGGCCGCCGGAATCGTGCGCGACTTGAGCGCGACGACGACTGCGTCCGCGCCGGCCGCGACCCGCGCATCCTCGGGGACGCCGATGGTCTGCACGGTGCGCATCCCGGCGCGGACCAGCATGCTCGCGAGGTCGGTCGCGCCGGTGAAATCGTCCGCGATGCAGCCGAGCAGCGCGCTCACTTCTTCGCGCCCCGCGGCAGCTCGATCCCGGTCAGCGCCTGGAACATCTTGATCACCGCCGAATCGTCCTCGCCGCCGTGTCCGTGCGCGCTGGTGGCGAGGAACATCTGGTGCGCGGCAGCGGTGAGCGGCAGCGGAAACGTGAGCTTGCGCGCGGAATCGAGGACGATGCCGAGATCCTTGACGAAAATGTTCACCGCGGACAGCGGGGTGTAGTCGCCCGCGAGGATGTGGGGCGCGCGGTTCTGGAACATCCACGAGCCGCCGGCGGAGTTCGAGATCACCTCGTACACGACGTTCGGGTCGCAGCCGGCGCGGATGCCGAGCGCCATCGCCTCCGCCATCGCCGCGATGTGCACGCCGGCGAGCAGCTGGTTGATCATCTTGACCTTCGAGCCCTGGCCAGGCCGGTCACCGAGGCGATAGATCCTGGTCGCGATCGCCGCCAGCACGTCTTCGCAGGCGGCAAACGCCGCCGGCGCGCCCGAAGCCATGATCGACATCTCGCCCGCCGCCGCCTTGGCGGCGCCTCCGGACACCGGCGTGTCGAGCATCAGGAGGCCGCGCTCGGCGAGCCGCTCGCCGAGGCGCTCGGCGTAGTCGGGCGCCGCGGTGACGCACAGCATCACGACGCTCCCGGGCGCCATCGCGGCCGCCGCGCCGTTCGCGCCGAAGAGGACGGCCTCGGTCTGCTCGGCGTTGACGACGAAGACCACGACCACCTTCGCCTTCGCACCGAGCTCGGCCGGGTTCGCGCAAGGCACCCCGCCCGCGGCGGCGAACGCGTCGAGCGCGTCGCGGCGCACGTCGCAGGCCGCGGTGGCGAAACCCGCTCGCAGGAGCGAGCGCGCTGCGCCCATGCCCATCGAGCCGAGCCCGATGACCCCGACGGATCTCGCCGCCATCTATCCCTCGCTCAGTCGAGCCTCAACGCATCGCCGGCATCGCCGACCGACGCCCGTTTCGCAGGTTATCCTACAACCAGACATCCAACGAGGCACGGCGCAGCATGGGCGAGTTCGGCATCGGCCAGTCCGTCCCCCGGTTCGAAGACCCGCGGCTGTTGCGCGGGCAGGGACGGTTCATCAACGACGTGAACCTGCCCGGACAGGCACACGTGGTCGTGCTGCGCTCGCCGCACGCCAGCGCGCGCATCCGCTCGATCGACGTCGCCGCGGCAACGGCGGCCCCGGGCGTGGTCGCGGTGCTGACCGGCGACGACTTCGCCGCCGAGGGGTTCGGCACGACCGCGCTCTCCTTCAAGCGCAAGCGCCCGGACGGCGCGCCGATGTTCGCGCGGCCGCATCCGGGGCTCGCGCGCGGGCGCGTGCGCTACGTCGGCGATCCGGTCGCACTCGTGATCGCCGAAACGCTCGCGCAGGCCAAGGACGCCGCGGAGCAGGTCGCGATCGACTACGAGCCGCTGCCTTCGGTCACGTCGACGGCGGACGCCGCGCGGCCGGGCGCAGCACCGGTATGGGACGAGTGCCCGGACAACGTGTCGAACGTGTTCGAGATGGGCGACCGGGCGGCGACCGACGCCGCCTTTGCGCGCGCGGCGCGCGTCGTGCGCGGGCGCTACGTCGTGAGCCGCGTCCACGCGCAGTTCATGGAGCCGCGCGGCGCGATCGGGCACTACGACCCCGGCGAGGCACGCTACACGCTCTACGCGGATCTTCAGTACGCCCATCGTGCGCGCACCCTCCTCGCGACCGAGATCTTCCGCATCCCGGAGACGGCGATCCGCGTGGTCGTCGGCGACGTGGGCGGCGGTTTCGGCGCGAAGGGGCCACAGTACGCGGAGCACCGCCTCGTCCTCTGGGCGGCGCGCCGGATCGGCCGGCCGGTGAAGTGGACGTGCGAGCGGAGCGAGGCGATCCTCGCCGACGAGCACGCGCGCGACCGGATCAGCGAGGCGGAGCTCGCGCTCGACGCCGACGGCAGGTTTCTGGCCCTGCGCGTGCGCACGACGGCGAACGTCGGCGCGTACATCTCCTCCGACCGCAACCTGCTCGGCACGTTCGGCCACATCGGCACGATGGCCGGCACGTACACGATCGGCGCCGCGCACGCGGAGGTGCTCTGCGTGATGACGAACGCGAGCCCGGTCGCGCCGTACCGCGGCAACGGCCGGCCGGAATCGACCTACGTGATCGAGCGGTTGATCGACGATGCCGCACGGGAGCTAAAGCTCGATCCGGTCGCCCTGCGCCGCCGGAATCTGATCCCCGCTGCGGCGATGCCGTACAAGAACGCGTTCGGCTGGACCTACGACACCGGCGACTACGCGAAGACCATGGACCTCGCGCTTGCCGCCGCCGATCACGCCGGCTTTCCCGCGCGGCGGGACGCGGCGCGCCAGCGCGGCCGGCTGCGCGGGCTCGCCGTCGTGAACGCCATCGAGCGCGCCGCCGCGCCGGGCCTCGAGTACGCGGAGATCCGCTTCGACGCGGCCGGCACCGCGACGATCCTGACCGGCGCGATGAGCCAGGGGCAGGGCCACGAGACGATGTTCAAGCAGATCGCGCACGAGCGGCTCGGGCTCGACCCTAAGGACGTCCGCTACCTGCAGGGCGACACCGACAAGGTCGCCTTCGGCGTCGGCACGTTCGGCTCGCGCTCGGCGGCGATCGGGGGCGGCGCGCTCGTCGTCGCCACCGACAAGCTCATCGCGAAAGGCAAGCGGATCGCGGCGCACCTCCTGGAGGCGGCCGAGCCCGACATCGAGTTCGCCGCCGGCCGCTTCAGGGTCGCGGGCACCGATCGCTCGCTCGAGCTGAAGGATGTGGCGAAGGCGGCGTTCGTCCCCGAGCGCCTGCCGCCCGGCGTCGAGCCCGGCTTCTACGACAGCGGAACCTACTCGCCGGACGCCATCACCTACCCCAACGGCTGCCACGTCTGCGAGGTCGAGATCGATCCCGAGACCGGCACGACCGCGCTCGTCGCCTACGCGGTCGTCGACGACGTCGGCACCGTCATCAACCCGCTCACGCTCAAGGGCCAGATCCACGGCGGCGTCGCGCAAGGTGCCGGGCAGGCGCTGATGGAGAGAATCGTCTACGACCCGGAGTCGGGCCAGCCGCTCTCGGCTTCGTTCATGGACTACTGCATGCCGCGCGCCGACGACCTCTGCGCGATCGAGGTGAAGAGCAATCCCGCGCCGACGCCGCTCAACCCGCTCGGCGTGAAGGGCGCGGGCGAGGCGGGCAATGTCGGCGCGCTGCCGGCGGTGATGAACGCGGTCGTCGACGCGCTCGCCCAGGCGGGTGTCAGGAGCCTGGACATGCCGGCGAGCGCCGAGCGGGTCTGGCGGGCGCTGCGCGAGGCGGGGCGGCGCTGAAGGCCCGGATCGGCCGCAATCTTGATGCGGACTTGATGCCGGTCCGGGTACAGTACATGGCTCTCGACCGGCCCAGGAGGGGGACAGCGATGAGCTCGCCGGCCACAACTGCCCCGGCGGATGACGTTGCGCCCGCCGCGACTCTCCCGCCCCATCCCTCGCTGCTGGAAAAATCGCTCCCCGCGCTGACTCTCGCCGCGCTCGGCGTCGTTTACGGCGACATCGGCACGAGCCCGCTCTACGCCGTCAAGGAGACGTTCAACCCCGGCCACGGCATCCCGCTCACCGGCGCGAACGTCCTCGGCGGCCTGTCGGCGATCTTCTGGGCGCTGATGATTGTGGTGTCGCTGAAGTACGTGATCCTCATCATGCGCGCCGACAACAAGGGCGAGGGCGGCATCATGGCGCTGCTTGCGCTCGCCTCGTCCGCGGTGAAGGACCGGCCGAAATGGCGCCGGCTGATCATGCTCCTCGGTGTGTTCGGCGCGTCGCTTTTCTACGGCGACGCGGTGCTCACGCCGGCGATCTCCGTGTTGTCGGCGGTTGAAGGGTTGGAGGTCGGGACGACGGCCTTCAAGCCGTACGTCGTGCCGATCGCGGTCGGCGTGGTGATCGCGCTCTTCGCGTTGCAGCGCAAGGGCACCTCGGTGATCGGTGTGCTCTTCGGGCCGATCACGGTGCTCTGGTTCCTGGCGATCGCGGCGCTCGGCCTCGTCGCCATCGCCGCCAATCCGCAGGTGCTGCACGCGCTCGACCCGCGGTACGCGATCGATTTTGTCACCGGGCACGGCGTGGCTTCGTTCGTCGTGCTCGGCGCGGTCCTGCTCGCCTTCACCGGCGCCGAGGCGCTCTACGCCGACATGGGCCATTTCGGCAAGACGCCGATCCGGCTCGCGTGGTTCGGGCTGGTGTTCCCCGCGCTGGTGCTGAACTACTTCGGCCAGGGCGCGCTGCTGATCGGCGAGCCGAAGGCGATCGAGAATCCGTTCTTCCTGCTCACGCCGGCGTGGGCGCTGTATCCCATGGTGGCGCTCGCCACCGCGGCGACGGTGGTCGCGTCGCAGGCGACGATCTCGGGCACCTACTCGCTCACCAAGCAGGCGATCCAGCTCGACTACCTGCCGCGGCTCGCCGTGCTGCAGACCTCGGCGAAGGAGATCGGCCAGATCTACATCCCGGGCGCGAACTGGATCCTGCTCGTGGTGATCGTCGCGGTCGTCGCCGGCTTCGGCTCGTCGTCGAAGCTCGCTTCGGCCTACGGCGTAGCGGTGACCGGCACGATGCTCGTGACCACCTTCCTAACGTTCTTCGTGATCCGGTTCGGCTGGGGCTACCCGCTCGCGCTGTGCATCGCCGCGACCGGCTCCTTCATGATCGTCGACGCGGCGTTCTTCTCGTCGGCGCTGGTGAAGATCGCCGACGGCGGCTGGTTCCCGATCTCGCTCGGCGCGGTGGTGTTCCTCCTCATGACGACCTGGCGCACCGGCCGCGAGATCGTGATGGTGGCGCACAAGCGGGATGCGATCCCGATCGTGCCTTTCCTCGCGTCGCTCCTCTGGGATCCGCCACACCGGGTACCCGGCACGGCGGTGTTCATGGCCGGCGACCCGGATTCGGTGCCGCACGCGCTGCTCCACAACCTGGCGCACAACAAGGTGCTGCACGAGCGGGTGGTGTTCCTCACCGTGGCCGTGCGCAACGTGCCCTGGGTTCCGCCGGCCGAGCGGGTCAGGATAGAACCGCTGGAGAACGGCTTCTTCCGCCTCCAGGTCGCCTTCGGCTTCATGGATCGCCCCGACGTCTCGCAGACACTCGATCTCTGCAAGAGCTGCGGCTTCGAGTTCCATCTGCTCGAGACCTCGTTCTTCCTCAGCCGCTCGACCGTGGTCCCGACTCCCGGCACCGGCATGATGCTGTGGCGCGAGAAGCTGTTCGCGGCGATGGCGCGCAATGCGCGCACCGCGGCCGACTACTACAACATCCCGACCAACCGGGTCATCGAGCTCGGCACCAAGATCGTGATCTGAGTCGACGTGCCCGCGATCCGCGCGGCGCGAGGATAATCGGCGGATGCCGAACCGCCTCGCGCAGGAAACGAGCCCCTACCTCCGCCAGCACGCCGACAACCCGGTCGACTGGTACGCCTGGGGCGAGGAGGCGATTGCCCGCGCCCGCACCGAGGACAAGCCGATCCTCCTCTCGATCGGCTACTCCGCCTGCCACTGGTGCCACGTGATGGCCCACGAGTCGTTCGAGGACCCCGACGTCGCCGCGGTCATGAACGCGCTCTTCGTCAACGTCAAGGTCGACCGCGAGGAGCGGCCCGACCTCGACCAGATCTACCAGGCCGCGCACCAGATGTTCAACCAGCGCGGCGGCGGCTGGCCGCTCACCGCATTCCTGACGCCGGGCGAGCACATGCCGTTCTTCGTCGGCACCTATTTCCCGAAGGCCGCGCGCTACGGGATGCCGGCGTTTCCGCAGCTCCTCGAGCGGGTCGAGCGCTACTACCGCGAGCACAAGGCCGACATCGCGCGCCAGAACGAATCGATCGCCGTCGCGTTCCAGCGGATGCGCCAGGACGCCGCGTCGGCCGACGACGCATTTTCCGGCGAGGTCGTCGCGGAAGCGATCGGCGCGCTGAAGCAGAGCTTCGATGCGGAGCACGGCGGCTTCGGCGGCGCGCCGAAGTTCCCGCATCCCACCGATCTCGAGCTGCTCGTGCGGCGCTACGCGGCGACCGGCGACAAACATGCGCTGCACGTCGCGATCCTCACGCTCGAGCGCATGGCCGAGGGCGGCATCTACGACCAGCTCGGCGGGGGCTTCTGCCGCTACTCGGTCGACGCGACGTGGACCATCCCGCACTTCGAGAAGATGCTCTACGACAACGGCCCGCTGCTGCGGCTTTATGCGGAGGCCTGGGCCGCGACCGGCAAACCGCTCTTCGCCCGCGTCGCGGAGGAGACGGCGGGCTGGATCATGCGCGAGATGCAGTCGCCCGAAGGCGGCTACTACTCGTCGCTCGATGCCGACTCCGAGCACGAGGAAGGGAAGTTCTACGTCTGGACGCCGCGCGAGGTGCAGGCGCTCCTCACCGCGGAGGAATACGCGGTGGCGGCGCCGCACTACGGGCTCGACGGCCAAGCGAACTTCGAGGGCAAGCACTGGCACCTCGCGGTCGTGCAGCCGCTCAAAGTGATTGCCGCCGGGCTCGGGCGGAGCGAGGAGGAATGCGCGGAGCTCCTCGACACGGCCCGTCAGAAGCTCTTCGCCGCGCGCGCGCCCCGCGTGCGTCCCGGCCTGGACGACAAGGTGCTGGTGAGCTGGACCGCGCTCGCGATCCGCGGCATGACGCGCGCGGCGACCGTGTTCGGCCGCGACGACTGGCTCGCGTCGGCGCGGCGCGCGCTCGAGTTCATCCGGCAAACCATGTGGAAGGATGGCGCGCTCCTCGCGACCTACAAGGACGCTCGGGCGCACCTCAACGCGTATCTCGACGACTACGCGTTCCTGCTCGATGCGCAGCTCGAGATGCTGCAGGCGGACTTCCGCGGCGCCGATCTCGCGTTCGCGCTCGAGCTGGCGGAAGCGCTGCTCGCACGGTTCCAGGACCGCGATGGCGGATTCTTCTTCACCAGCCACGACCACGAGCAGCTCATCCACCGACCGAAGCCGGGGCACGACAACGCCACGCCGTCGGGGAACGGGGTCGCGGCGTTCGCGCTCGGGCGGCTCGGACATCTGGCGGGCGAGCCGCGCTACCTCGACGCCGCGCGGCGCGCGGTGGCGGCGTTCTACCCCGCGATGCAGCGCTACCCGGGCGGATTCGGCGCGCTCACGATTGCGCTGGAGGAATGCCTCGCTCCGCCGGAGGTGATCGTCCTGCGGGGCCCGACGCCGCGGCTGCGGCCCTGGCTGAAGGAGCTTGCGCCCGAGTTCCGGCCGCACAGCATGCTCGTGGGGATCGACGGGGCCGAGAGCGGGCTCCCCCCTGCCCTGGACAAGCCGGCGGCCCCGGGCCGCGTCAACGCCTACGTCTGCCGGGGCGTTACTTGTCTCGAGCCGGTGTCGCAGATGGAGGCGTTGCGCCGGCTGCTCGGCGGCGCCGGAATCAAGTAGCATCGCGGCTCCGCAAGGCCTCTTCACAGGAGAACGAATGAAGGCATTTTTTCCGGTTATCGCAGCGGCCGCACTTGCCGCCTTGGCCGCGACGCCGGCGCGCGCGCAGAACGTCGACGAGCTGCTGAAGAAGCACGCCTGTCTCTCGTGCCACGCGGTCGACAAGAAGCTCGTCGGGCCGGCCTACAAGGAAGTCGCCGCGAAGTACCGCGGCCAGGCGGGCGCCGAGAAGATGCTCGCCGAGAAGGTCAAGAAGGGCGGGGTCGGCGTGTGGGGCCAGATCCCGATGCCGCCGAACGCGGCCGTCCCGGACGCCGACCTGAACGCGATGGTGAAGTGGATCTTGTCCCAGAAATAGCGTTATTGCGTCATCTTCGATGACGCAATAACTGCGCGGATTGGAGGGTCGCAGACTGCGCGACGCTCAATCCGCGCAACCGAGCGGTGCAAGCTCCCGCCGCTCGAGACTTCCCTCTCCGATCCCGCGGGATTGGGTCTTCAAGACGAAATTGACAAGCCGACGAGCCTGTCCGGATAATTTCCCGTTTCGCTCGCCGCACCCGATCCCGACAAAGCCAAACCAGTCCTGGAGGACAACATGAACACACGGACGCTCCCGCTTGCGCTCGTCGTCGTCGCCGCGCTCGGCCTTGTCGCGTGCGGCCAGGAAGAGCCGAAGAAGGCCGCCGAAGCGCCGAAGGCCGCTGCGCCCCCGCCGAGCATCACGATCATGATCGGGCACGTCGGTCCGCTCACCGGCGGCATCGCGCACCTCGGCAAGGACAACGAGAACGGGGCGCGGCTCGCGATCGAGCAGGCGAACGCGGCGAAGATCCAGATCGACGGCAAGGAAGCGAAGTTCGTGCTCGTCGCCGAGGACGACCAGGCCGATCCGAAGGTGGGCGCGACGGTCGCGCAGAAGCTGGTGGACGCGAAGGTCGCCGGCGTCGTCGGCCATCTGAACTCCGGCACCTCGATTCCGGCCTCGCCGATCTACAACCAGGCGGGGATCCCGGTGATCTCGGGCTCGGCGACCAACCCCAAGCTCACCGAACAGGGCTTCAAGCAGCAGTTCCGCGTCGTCGGCCGCGACGACCAGCAGGGACCGGCGATCGCGAGCTATCTCGCTTCGATGAACAAGCCGAAGACGGTCGCGATCATCGACGACGCGACGGCGTACGGTGCCGGCCTCGCCGACGAGGTCGAGAAGACGCTGAAGGCGGCTGGCGTGAAGGTGCTCCCGCGCGAGAAGGGCACCGACAAGACCACGGACTGGAAGGCGGTGCTCACGAAGCTGAAGGGACGCAACCCCGACGCGGTGTTCTACGGGGGCATGGACGCGACCGGCGGCCCGCTCCTCAAGCAGGGCCGCGAGCTCGGGCTGAAGGCGGTGTTCGCGTTCGGCGACGGCGCGTGCACCAACGAGATGCCCAAGCTTGCCGGCGACGCCGCGGCCGAGGGGCTGCTCTGCTCGCAGGCCGGAATCCCGCCGCAAGCGGCGAGCAAGAAATTCCTCGACGCTTACAAGGCGAAGTACAACGTCGACCCCATCATCTACGCGCCGTTCACCTACGACGCGGCGAACCTCCTGATCGAGGCGATGAAGAAGGCGAACTCGCCCGACCCGGCGAAGTACCTGCCGGAGCTCCAGAAGATCAGCTTCAACGGCGCGACCGGCCCGATCGCCTTCGACGAGAAGGGCGACCGCAAGGACGCCGAGATCACGATCTTCACCATGAAGGGCGGCAAGCTCGAGCCGATCGCGATCGTGAAGGGCGGCAAGACCATCGCCTACAACGAGTTCCTGCAGATGCTCACCGGGGCGGTGACTGCCGCCGGCGACGCGGCGAAGGCTGCGGTGGACGCGGCGGCGAAGGCCGCCGGCGGCGCGGCCCAGCCGGCCGGCGACGCGAAGGGGGCGATGGACGCGGCGAAGAAGTGACCTCGCGCTAGCGAGCGCATCCCGGTGCGCGGGATGCGGAGAAAGGCCGGCGCTGCCGGCCTTTTTCTTTCCGTCCACGCCCGTGTTACCTTCCCCACGGTCCCGGCGGAGGGGAGCGGCTTGGACATCTTCATCCAGCAGATCATCAACGGCGCGCGATGGACCGCGCGGCCTGCTCCGCACCCGCGGCCGCGCTGCACGCCCGGTTGAGCGCCGATGGACATCTTCATCCAGCAGATCATCAACGGCTTGACGCTCGGGGCCGTGTATGCCGTCGTTGCGCTCGGCTACACGATGGTCTACGGCATCATCCAGCTCATCAACTTCGCGCACGGCGAGCTGGTGATGATCGGCGCCATGGTGGCCTTCAGTCTGATCGTCGCGCTCGCGCCGTCCGGGCTGCCGCCGCTCGCGATCGTGCTGATCGCGACCGGGTGCGCGGTCCCGGTCTGCATGATCCTCGGCTACGCGATGGAGCGGATCGCGTACCGCCCGCTGCGCGGCGCGCCGCGGCTCGCGCCGCTGATCACCGCCATCGGCATCTCGATCATCCTCCAGCACGTCGCGATGATGATCTGGAGCCGCAACCCGCTCGCGTTCCCGCAGGTGATCAAGGCGGTGTCCTACGACGTCGGCGGCGCGACGATCACCAACGTGCAGATCGGCATCCTCGTGATCTCGACCGCGATGATGGCGGCGCTCGCGTTCATGGTGTACCGCACGAAGCTCGGCGCCGCGATGCGTGCGACCGCGCAGAACGCGCAGATCGCCGGCCTGATGGGCATCGACTCGAACCGGATCATTGCCGCGACGTTCGTCATCGGCGCGGCGATGGCCGCGGTCGCCGGCGTCATGGTCGCAAACTACTACGGCATCGCGCACTACACCATGGGCGCACCGCTCGGTCTGAAGGCGTTCTGCGCGGCGGTGCTCGGCGGCATCGGCAACCTGCCCGGCGCGATGCTCGGCGGCATTCTGCTCGGCGTGGTCGAGGCGCTCGGCGCGGGCTACATCGGCGACCTGACCGGCAACGTCTTCGGCTCCAACTACCAGGACGTGTTCGCGTTCATCGTCCTGATCCTGGTGCTCGTGTTCCGCCCGCAGGGGCTGCTCGGCGAACGGGTCGGCGACCGCGCATGACCGGCGACTCGCTCGCCCGCTGGCGCAAGCACCCGGCCGCGCTGATGGTCGGGATCGGGCTCCTGACCATCGCGCTCGCGGCGCTCCCGTTCGTGCTCACCGCGAACCTCGGGACGACCTGGGTGCGGATCACCAACCTCGCGATCCTCTACATCTTTCTCGCGCTCGGCCTGAACATCGT
The DNA here is from genome assembly GCA_963789885.1 of uncultured beta proteobacterium. Lineage (GTDB taxonomy): Bacteria > Pseudomonadota > Gammaproteobacteria > Burkholderiales > SG8-39 > DATEDA01. The sequence goes on from CAWBNB010000005.1 coordinate 445,956, forward strand.
CGTCGGCTTCGCCGGGCTGCTCGACCTCGGCTACATCGCCTTCTACGCGGTCGGCGCGTACGTCTACGCCTTGCTCGCCTCGCCCCACTTCAACCTCCACTGGCCGTTCTGGGCGATCCTGCCGATCGGCGCGGCGGTGGCCGCGCTCTTCGGCGTCCTGCTCGGCGCGCCGACGCTCAAGCTCCGCGGCGACTACCTCGCGATCGTGACGCTCGGCTTCGGCGAGATCATCCGCATCTTCCTCAACAACCTCGACCAGCCGGTCAACATCACCAACGGCCCGCGCGGCATCGCGCGGATCGACCCGGTGCGGATCGACGGCGTGAGCTTCGGCGTCACCGACACGGTGGGCGGGCTCGCGTTCACCGGCCCGATCAAGTACTACTACCTGCTGCTCGCGCTCGTGCTCGTGGTGATCTTCATCAACGTCCGGCTGCAGAACTCCCGCATCGGCCGGGCGTGGGAGGCGATCCGCGAGGACGAGATCGCCGCGCGCGCGATGGGCATCAACACGACCAGCGTGAAGCTCCTCGCGTTCGCGATGGGCGCGTGCTTCGGGGGCGTCGCGGGCGGAATGTTCTCCGCCATCCAGCAGTTCATCAGCCCGGAGAGCTTCGTGCTGGTCGAGTCGGTCATGGTGCTCGCGATGGTGGTGCTCGGCGGCATGGGCAACATCTGGGGCGTCATCCTCGGCGCGCTCCTGCTCTCGTTCGTCCCGGAGATCCTGCGGTTCACCGTCGAGCCGCTGCAGCGGCAGCTCTTCGGCCGCATGCTGATCGAGCCGGAGGTGATCCGGATGCTGATCTTCGGGTTCGCGCTCGTGCTGATCATGATCCTGCGCCCGGGCGGGCTGTGGCCCTCCGCGGTGCGCAAGCGCGAGCTCGCGGCGCGGAACACGGGCGCGCCGCCGTGACCGCTCTCGCCCGGGCGGACGGCATTGCCAAGCGCTTCGGGGGCGTCCAGGCGCTCACCGAGGTCAGCTTCACGATCGACCGCGGCGCGATCTACGGCCTGATCGGCCCGAACGGCGCGGGCAAGACCACGCTCTTCAACCTCCTCACCGGAATCTACGCGCCCGACACCGGCAGCTTCACCTTCGACGACGCACCGCTCGCCGGGCTGAAGGCACACGAAGTCACCGCGCGCGGCATCGCGCGCACGTTCCAGAACATCCGCCTGTTCGCCAACCTGTCGGCGCTCGAGAACGTGATGATCGGCCGCCACGTGCGCACGCGCACCGGCGTCGTCGGCGCGATCCTGCGCCATCGTGCTGCAGCGGAGGAGGAGCGTGCGATCGAGCGGCGTGCCGCCGAGCTGCTCGAATACGTCGGGATCGCCGCGCGGGCGAACGACCCGGCGGGGAGCCTGCCCTACGGCGATCAGCGGCGGCTCGAGATCGCGCGGGCGCTCGCGACCGAGCCGAAGCTCCTCGCGCTCGACGAGCCGGCGGCCGGAATGAACGCTTCGGAGACCCGGGCGCTGAAAGGGCTGCTCGAGGCGATTCGCCGCGACGGCGTGACGATCCTCCTGATCGAGCACGACGTCCGGCTGGTGATGGGGGTCTGCGATCGCGTGCTGGTGCTCGACCATGGCGAGCGCATCGCAGAGGGCCTGCCCGCGCAGGTGCAGCGCGATCCGAAGGTGATCGAGGCCTACCTCGGCACTGCCCAATGAGTCTGCTGCAGGTAACCCATCTCGAGGTTCGCTACGGCGGCATCCGCGCCGTGAAGGGCATTGACCTCGCGGTCGATGAAGGCGAGCTCGTCTGCCTGATCGGCGCCAACGGGGCGGGCAAGTCCTCGACGCTCCGCGCGATCTCGGGCGTGATGCCGTCGGCCCCGGGAATGGTGCGCTACGCCGGCCGCGACCTCGCCGGCATGCGCGCGTTCGAACGCGTCCGCGCCGGCCTGGTGATGGTGCCCGAGGGTCGCGGCGTGTTTCCCCAGCTCACCGTCGAAGAGAACCTCGCGATGGGCGCCTACGCGCGCTCGGACGGCGGGGTCGCGTCCGACCGCGAGCGGGTGTTCGGGCTCTTTCCGCGGTTGCGCGAGCGCCGCGCGCAGACCGGCGGCACGCTTTCCGGCGGCGAGCAGCAGATGCTAGCGATCGGCCGCGCGATCATGTCGCGGCCGAAGCTGCTGCTGCTCGACGAACCGAGCATGGGGCTCGCGCCGATCGTCGTGCAGCTGATCTTCGAGGTGATCAAGGAGATCAACGCCGGCGGCGTGACCTGTTTGCTGGTGGAGCAGAACGCACGCGCGGCGCTCGGACTCGCGAGCCGCGCCTACGTGATGGAGAGCGGGACGATCACGCTGTCGGGCCCGGCGGAAGCGCTTGCGCACGACCCGAAAGTGGTGGAAGCGTACCTAGGCGGCGAAGCGGCTTGAGCGTGGGGCGGCGCGACTGCGAGCCGCCTCGAGTCAGCCCGGTCGCTTGCCCCAGTCCGTCCGCGCCACGAACCACGCGGAGAGCCCCCCGAAGATCGCCAGCCCGAGCGCGATCAGCGCGAAGAGCGCGACGAGCGGCGCGCCGAGGCTGACGGCCGCGATTCCGCCGATCACCACGACCGCAAGCCGCACCGTGCCCGCGAGGACCGGCCACAGCACGTGGCCCGCACCCTGCGAGGCGAAGTAGAGCGCCATGCCGACCCCGAAGAGGGGGTAGAGCGGCCCGACGACCCGCAAGTAGCTCGCACCTGCGGCGCGCACCGCCGGGTCGTCCGAGAAGAGGTGCACCCAGGCATCGGGCACGATCGCTACCGTCAGTCCGATCGCGAGACAGACCGCCGCCGCCATCGCCGCGCCCACGAACGCGATCCGCTTGGCGCGCTCGGGCCGGCCGGCGCCGATGTTCGTGCCGACCAGCGCGACCATCGCCTGCCCCAGGGCGAACACCAGTGGGATCTGCAGCAGCTCGAGGCGCACGCCGACCCCGTAGCCCGCGAGCGCCGCGGCGCCGAAGCCCGCGACCAGACCGGTGACGACCACCGCGGTGAGCACCGTCTGCACCGAGGACACGACCGAGAGCGCGCCGACGCGCAGGATGTCGGCGAAGAGCGTCCACTCGAAGCGCAGATCCGCCCGCTTCGGCCGGAGGGCGCTGCCGGGACGCAGGAGCCAGGCGAGCATCGCCGCAGCGGCGAACGTGAAGTTGACGATGTAAGCGATCGCCGCGCCGGCGATGCCGAGGCGCGGGAACGGACCGGCGCCGAGGACGAGGGCGCCGGAGAGCGGGACGTGCAGCACCGCGGCGAGGGAGAGCGCGGCCGACGGCACGAGCATGTTCCCGGTCCCGCGCAGGATGCTCGCGAACGTGTTGGCGAACCACACCATCGCCGCGCCGGCGAACAGCAGGTTCGAGTACGCGAGGGCTTCGGCGAGCGGCGCGTCCTTGCCGCCGAGGAGGCGGTAGATCGCCGGGCCCCCGGCGAGCATGAGCGCGGTGAACGCGAGCCCGAAGGCAGCGGCGAGGACGATCGCGTGTGCCGCCAGCCGCCGCGCCTGGCCGGCGCGTCCGGCGCCGAGCGCGCGCGCGATCGACGACGAGACGCCGCCGCCCATCGCGCCGGCGGAAGCCATCTGCAGCAGCATCACCAGCGGAAAGACGAGGGCGAGGCCGGCGAGCGACGCTGTGCCGAGCCGGCCGATGAAGATGGTGTCGCCGACGCTGACCGCGGTCTGGAACGCGACCAGGACCACGCCCGGTACCGCGAGCCGTGCGATCGCCGGGACGATGGGCGCGGCGAGCAGCCGTTCGGTGCGGGTCGCGTGCGGGGCGGTCACCGCCCCGAAGATAGCAGGCGAGGCCTCAGCCCACCCAGCGGAACAGCCCGAGCGCGATCAGCGCGCCCGCGTCGCGCGCGTCGACCACCGCGCTCGCGCCGGGCGCGGCGAACGCGTAGAGGCGCTTGGTGGCGGCGCCGATGTATGTGACGCGCACCGAACCGAGGTACTGCAGCACGACCTGCCGCAGCGCTGGCGCGCGAGGTGCTTCAGGTTTCGGTGAGGCCGTGCGGGCGATCGCCGCCCGCTTCTGTCCGCAACAGGTCATGGTGGGTTTCTCCCTTGAACGATGGTTCGTGCGCGGCGACCAGACGTTCGGTAAGCGAGGCCGCGCCCGCGAGGGCGAGCCAGGCGGCGAACCAGGTCGCCACGGAGTCGGCCAGCACGAGCGCGAGTGGTGCCGCCGCCCAGAGCGCGGTGCAGTGGAAGCAGTCCATCGCCTGTCCGAGAAGGCCCTGCCCCGCCGCCAGCCGCAGCCGGAAGACGACGTCGCCGGGCCCGTCCTCGCGGGCGATGAGATGGGCGACCCGCCAGGTGGCGAGCGCGCCGACCGCGAAGAGCGACCAGAACGAGAGCTCGCTCATCGGATGCGCCGCGGGGATCGGGTTGCCATGTCGCCTCCTTGATGACACTCGCATCCTAGGCGCCGCGCCGCGCGGCCGAATCATTCCGAGCGCCTAGCCTGACGGTCGATCGGCCGGACGGTCGATGCGCTCAGTACAATTGACGCCAGCCAAGGAGCGATTGATGAGCGTCGATCTCGCGGTGACGGTAGGGAGCTTGCGTCTAAAGAATCCGGTGATCTGCGCGGCGGGCGAGCACGTGCTGACCGCCGCCGGCATTCGCGCGGGAATCGCCGCCGGCGCGGCGGTGGTGGTGGCGAAGTCCGTGAACGAGACGCCGGCTGCGCGCGAGCAGCTTGCTCGCACCGACTACGCGCTGCTCGGTGCCGACTGGCAGCGCGAGCCGTGGCGGACAGCGGGCTGGCGCCACGCGAGCCTGATGTGCCGCTCGGGCCTGCAGCCGATCGCGACCGACGAATGGATCGCCACCGTCGCCGCGCTCGATCGCGAAGCGCGTGCGCGGGATGCCCATGTGGCAGCGAGCATCATCCTCGCGGATCTCGGACAGGCGGTGACGATCGCGCGCGCGGTCGAAGCCGCAGGGATCCGCCTGCTCGAGTTCAACATCGGCGCGCCCTACGGCGAGGAGGCGGCGGTCGGTGCGATCGTGACCGAGCGCGCGGTGGGGCGTGTGCGCGAGCAGGTGAAGGCCGTCTGCGACGCGGTCGGCATCCCGGTGTGGGTGAAGCTCACCGGGCAGAGCGAGAACGTCGCCGCGCTCGCCGCGGCGGCGCGCGAGGGCGGGGCGGCCGCCGTGGTGATGATCGGGCGATCACTGGGTCTCATGCCCGACCTGGACAGCCACGACCCGCTGCTCGGCACCAACCTCGGGTACGGCGGCCGCTGGGCGCTGCCGCTCGCGTGCTACTGGCTCGCGCGCAGCCGACGCCAGCTCGGCGCGGCATTTGCGTTGATCGGGACGAACGGCGCGCGCAGCGGCCTCGACGTGGCGCGGATGATGCTCGCCGGGGCCTCGGCGGTCGAGCTCTGCACCGCGGTGATGACCGGGGGTTTCGGCGTGCTGCGCGATGCGATCCGCGAGCTCGAAGACTATCTCGCCGGACGCAACGCAGCCGCGGCGTCCCTGATCGGGGTCGCCGCCGACCGGATCGGGAGCTTCGGCGCGCAGCCGCTGCGGCCGGACTACTGGCGCGGCTTCGTGCCGTCCGAGACGCTCGCCTGACTCGACGCGCTAGCCCTTTTCCTGGAGCCCGAGCCGCTCGACGAGCGCCTTGAAGTAGCGGTCCTCGGTGTCGAGCGTGGTGCGGAACTGCGCCGGCTCCATGAACATGATGCTGTTGTAGGTCTTGCGCATCAGCTCGGCGAACTCCGGGCTCGCGGACGCCTCGCGCAGCGCTGCGGTGAGCTTCTGCACCACCGCGGGCGGCGTGCCCTTCGGCGCGAGCATCCCGAACTTGGTCACGTCGACGACGTCGATGCCGGACTCGCGGAGCGTCGGCATGTCCTTCAGGATGTCGGTCCGCGCGGGTCCGGTCGAGGCGAGCGCGACCAGCTTGCCGGCGGCGACCTGCGGCATGATTGCGCTCGGCAGCCCGATCACCGTGTCCACGTTGCCGCCGAGGATCGAAGTCACTGCCGGGCCGATGCCCTGATAGGGCACGTGCACGATCTTGATGCCGGCGGCGGATGCGAGGGCTTCGCCCGCCATGTGCGTGGTGGTGCCCTGCCCGGCGGAGCCGTAAGTCACCTTGTCGGGATTCGCCTTCGCGTACGCGACCATCTCCTGGATGGTCTTGAACGGCGCGCCCGGCCGCGCCGCGACGACGAACGGCGTGCCGGTCACGTTGCCGACCGGCACGAAGTCGTCGAGCGAGTAGCTCTGCTTGCGCATGTGGGTGACGACGGTGAGCGCGCCGTTGCCGGTGTACAGCACGGTGTAGCCGTCGGGGGCCGCGTCCTTGACGAACGCCGCGCCGATCGCCGCCCCGCCCCCCGCCTTGTTTTCGATGACGAGCGGCTGGCCGAGGATCTTCTGCAGGGTCGGCGCCATCGCGCGGATCTGCTGGTCCGTGCCGCCGGGGGCGTAGGGCACGATCACGCGGATCGGCTTCGCCGGCCATTCCTGCGCTACGGCGGGTAGCACCAGCGTTGCGGCGACGGCGATGAGCCAGCGGGGCGTCTGCATCGGTTTTCCTCTCAGGTCGGTTGGCAGTCGGCGACGAGCGATGCCGGGATACGGTCGGGGCGCGCGCGCTGCGCGCGCCGCTTGAGCATGTTCCAGCGGTCGAGCGTGTTCGTGTCGCTGGCGAGGAACCGCTTCGCGGCCGCCGCGCTCGCGGGCGGAAGCGCGCTGACCGGGCCGCCGCGCATCGCCTCGAGCTGCACCCGCGCGCAGGCCTCCATCACCACCGCCCCGATCACCGCTTCCCCGATCGATGCGCCCACCGAGATCAGGCCGTGGTTCTTCAGGATCAACGCGCGGCGCGGTCCGAGCGCGCGCGCGAGCTTCTCGCCCTCCGTCGAATCGAGCACGAGCCCGTCGTACTCGTCGAGGAACGCCCAGTCGTCGTGCAAAATCGCGGCGAGCTGCGTCACCAGCTCGAAGCGGGCGCCGGTCGCGGTCAGCGCGACCAGGTGGTCGGCGTGCGTGTGCACGACGCAGCCGACGTCGGGGCGGGCGCGATAGATCTCGCTGTGGAACGTGAGCGTCGGATTGATCCTGCCGCGGCCGCCGAGCCGCTCGAGCGCGAAGCTCGCGTGCACCAGATCGTCCGTCCCGACCTCGTCGAAGGCGAGCCCGAAGCCGTGGCACAGGAAGGTGTCGGTTCCCGGTACGCGCGCGGTGACGTGGCCGCCGATCCCGCTGCCCTGGCCGTCGAGGTCGAGCACGTGGAACGCGCAGACGAGATCGGCGCGCAGCCGCGCGGGGATCTGGACGGGAACCTGGTCGCGCATCGGGGCGGTCACGGCGCGAGCCTAGCGCCTTGTCGATGACTTCCGCAACGGCCGGTCCGCCGGGGTGGTCGGGACCGAAGCGACCACCCCGGCACCTCGCGGCACCTGCCCGTCCGGGCGCGGGCCTGGACTTACTGGTACTCGCATCCTAGATCGGGGACGCAGCCGCCGGATCAGCCGGAGCGTCTAGCCCGACGACCGACATCGGCCGCGCGTCCCTAGGCCGCGTGGTCGACCTTCATCCCGCGGCGAGGTCGGCCTGGGTGGTGAAGGAATCGGCGAAGAACTCGTCGATCGGCAGCCCGCACTCGTGCGTGAAGTCGCGGCGCGCGGACTCGACCATGATCGGCACGCCGCAGGCGTAGACCTGGACGCCCGAGAGATCGGGCATGTCGGCCATCACCGCGCGGTGGACGAAGCCGGTGCGCCCGATCCACTGATCTTCCGGGAGGGCGTCCGAGATCACCGGGACGTACTCGAACAGCGCCGCGTACTCCGCCGCCCACTGCCGCGCGAGCGCATCGAGATAGAGATCCTTCGGCCGCCGCCCACCCCAGTAGAGCGTCATCGGCCGCCCGATTTCGTGCTTGAGCGCCGATTCGATGATCGCCTTGATCGGCGCGAACCCGGTGCCGCTCGCGACGAACACGATCGGCTTCTCGCTCTCGTGCAGGAAGAACGAGCCGAGCGGACCCTCGAAGCGCAGGATGTCGCGCTCCTTCATCGTCTTGAAGACGTGATCGGTGAACGAGCCGCCGGGCACGTGCCGCACGTGGAGCTGCAGGAACTCGTCGTCGTGCGGCGCATTGGCCATCGAGAAGCTGCGCCGCGCGCCGTCCTTCAGGATGAACTCGATGTACTGTCCGGCGAGGAACTGTAGCCGCTCGTTCGCCGGCAGCTTGAGCTGCAGGATCGCCACGTCGTCGGTCACGCGCTCGATCTTGTGGACCCGGCACGGCAGCTTCCTGACGACGATGTCCTTGACCGCGCCGATCTCGCGGCTCTCGATCGTGACGTCGCTGAGCGGTTTCGCGACGCAGAAGAGCGCGTAGCCCGCGGCCCGCTCGTCCGCGGAGAGCGCGGTGTGCTGATACTTTCCGTAGTCGATCTCGCCGGCGACGAGCTTGCCCTTGCAGGAGCCGCACGCGCCGTTCCGGCAGCCGTACGGGAGATGGAACCCCTCGTTCAGCGCGGCCGCGAGGATGGTGTCCCCCTCGGGCACCGTGAAGGCGCTGCCGCTCGGCTGGACGGTGACGCGGTGGGCCATACGGGAGCGGGCGGTAGAATCCTGCCGTGGAAAAGCTGCTCATCATCGGGCCGGGCGATGTCGCCCGGCGCGCCCTGCCCGAGCTTGCCGCGCGCTATGCGGCGACCGCGCTCGTCCGCGGCGGTTCGGCCGTGCCCGGCATCGCCGCCGTCGCCGGCGACCTCGACCGCCCCGACTCGCTCGCGCCGCTCGCGGGCATCGCGGACGTCGTGCTGCACGCCGCGCCGCCCGCCGACGCCGGCGAGCGCGACGAGCGCACGCGCAGTCTGATCGCAGCGCTCTCGGGCGCGCGGATGTTACCACGCAGGGTGGTGTATCTCAGCACGAGCGGCGTGTACGGGGACTGCGGCGGCGCGCGCGTGGACGAGTCGCGGCCGCCCGCACCGCAGAGCGACCGCGCGCGCCGGCGCGTCGACGCCGAGCGCGTCCTCGGCGAGTGGGGGCGCGAGCGGGGCGTCGAGATCGTGTGCCTGCGCGTCCCCGGAATCTATGCTGCCGACCGGCTGCCGCTCGAGCGGCTGCGCAAGCGAACGCCCGTGCTGCGCGCCGAGGACGACGGCTACACCAGTCACATCCACGCCGACGACCTGGCCGCGATCTGCGTGCGCGCCCTCGAGCCCGACGCGCCGGCCGGCACGTACAACGCGGCCGACGACAGCGAGCTCAAGATGGGCGACTGGTTCGACCTCGTCGCGGACCGGCACGGCCTCCCGCGCCCGCCGCGCATCCCGCGTGCGGACGCCGAGCGGCTGATCCCGCCCGCGCTGCTCTCGTTCATGCGCGAGTCCCGGCGGCTCGTCAACCGGCGGCTGAAGGACGTGCTCGGGATCGCCCTGCGATACCCGACCGTGTTCGAGGGCGTGCCGCGCGGCGCGGCCGCGCTCGCGTAAGGTGAGTCCATGGCGAACGACGCCCTGCTCGTGATCAGCAACCTCCCCGATCGCGCCTCCGCCGAGACGCTGGCGAAGGCACTCATCGAGCGGCGCGCGGCAGCGTGCGTGAACGTGATGTCGCCGTGCTTCTCGGCCTACCGTTGGAAGGGGGCGGTCGAGACGGCGGAGGAGTACCCGATCTTCGCCAAGACCACGCGCGACCGGTACGAACTCCTCGAGCGCGTGATCCGGGAGCTCCATCCCTACGAACTTCCCGAGATCATCGCGGTCCCACTCGCCGGCGGGCTGCCGGCCTACCTCGCCTGGGTCGAGGCGGAGACCCGGCCCGCCCCCTGATCCCGATGATCCGCGTCCTTCCTCTCGTCTTCGCCCTCCTCGCCGCCCCGGTCTGGGCGGCGGGCACCGACGACCTGCTCGAGCCGGAGAAGGCCTTCCGGCTCTCGGCGCGCGCGCTCGACCCGACCGCGGTCGAGGTGCAGTTCCGGATCGCCGACGGCTACTACATGTACCGCGACAGATTCCGCTTCGCGATCGCCGGCGGCGGCGGCGAAGCGAAGCTCGGCGAGCCGCAGTTCCCGCCGGGGCAGCGGAAGAAGGACGAGTTCTTCGGCGAAGTCGAGACCTACCGCAAGCAGGTCGCGGTCAAGCTGCCGGTCACCGTCCCGAAGGACGGGCTGGACCCTTCCCTTCCCGCCCAGCCCGGGAAGCTGCAGCTCGAGGTGACGTCGCAGGGCTGCGCCGACGTCGGTGTGTGCTACCCGCCGCAGGTGCAGAAGGTCGAGGTCCGGCTCGCGAACTTTTCGTCGGGAAGCGCCGGACCGCTCGCCGGCGCGCCGCAGGACTCGACCGCACCGCTCTCGATGCCGTCGTTCGGCGGCCGCGAAGTGCGCAGCGAGCCGACGATCGTGAGCGACGAGACGCGCTTCGAGCAGGCGCTCGCCTCGGGCGGCTTCCTGCTGACGCTCGCGATCTTCTTCGGCGCCGGCATCCTGCTCACCTTCACGCCGTGCGTGCTGCCGATGATTCCGATTCTCTCCGGGATCATCGTCGGCGAGAACCGGGCCGTCGCCAAGGCGCACGCGTTCTTGCTGTCGGTGACCTACGTGCTCGGCATGGCGGTGACTTACGCGGTGATCGGCGTGGTCGCCGCGCTTAGCGGCGCGTTCATCTCCGCGGCGCTACAGAACCCGTGGGTGCTTGCCGCCTTTGCCGCGATCTTCGTCGTGCTCGCGCTGTCGATGTTCGGCTTCTACGACCTGCAGCTGCCCTCGGCGCTGCATTCGCGGGCCCATGCCGCGAGCGCGAAGCTGCGCGGCGGCGAGCTCGGCGCGGTCGCGCTGATGGGAATGCTCTCGGCGGCGATCGTGAGCCCGTGCGTCGCGGCGCCGCTCGCCGGGGCGCTGCTCTACATCAGCCAGACGCGCGATGCGCTTCTCGGCGGCGCGGCGCTCTTCTCGCTCGCGCTCGGGATGGGCGTGCCGCTCGTCGTCGTCGGCACCACCGAAGGGGCGCTGCTCCCGAAGTCCGCGCGCGCGATGACGGCGGTGAAGAAGTTCTTCGGCTGGGCGCTCCTCGGCGTGGCGATCTGGATCGTGTCGCCGATCGTCCCGGTCGCGGTACAGATGCTCGCGTGGGCGGCGCTCCTGATCATCGGCGCGATGTATCTCCACGCGCTCGACCCGTTGCCGCACGACGTGCCGGGATACGCCCGTCTCGCGAAGGGCGTCGGGGTGATTGCGCTGGTCGCGGGCGCCGCGCTCGTGATCGGCGTGCTCTCGGGCGCGCGCGATCCGCTGCAGCCGCTCGCCGGGTGGCGCACCGGCTCTGCGCCGGTTTCCGAGGTCCGGTTCGAGCGCGTGCGCTCCCTCGGCGAGCTCGACGCGCGGCTCAAGACCGCGGGTCGGCCGGTGATGCTCGACTTCTATGCCGACTGGTGCGTGTCCTGCAAGGAGATGGAACGCTTCACCTTCTCGGACGACAAGGTCCGCGCCGAGCTCGGGAACATGCTGCTGCTCCAGGCGGACGTCACCTCGAACTCCCTGGCCGACCAGGCGCTGCTCAAGCGCTTCCGCCTGTTCGGGCCGCCGGGGATCATCTTCTTCGACGCGTCCGGCCGCGAGATCCCCGGCCTGCGCGTGATCGGCTTCCAGCCGGCGGATCGCTTCCTCGAGACGCTCGCGCTCGCGCGCAGGCTGTAGTACCGACCGACCGGCCCGCACGCGAAGATACCCTGCGGGCCTGTTGACGCGACCGTTGCGTTTCCCGATTCACCGGACCGGCCTTGACAGGCTGCGGGCGCCCTGAAAGACTGCCCGTCAGAAGAAGAACAAGGTCTTGCCCGTGACACTCAAGGAGGGGTTCATGTTCCGGTCGTTCGCGCGTCCCGGCCTCTGCGCCGGCGCAATCTTTGCGGCCATGCTCGCCGCACCCGCCGTGGCTCAGAAAGAGATCAAGGTCGGGGTCCTGTACGACCTCACCGGACCGTTCGCGGCCGGCGGGTCGGAAGCAGCCTACCTCGGCAACAAGATCGCGATCGACATGATCAACGAAAAGGGCGGGATCGAGGGCTACCGGATCCGCCCGATCTACGCCGATGCGCAGTCGAAGGCGGACGTCGCCATCAACGAGACCGAGCGTCTCATCAACCAGGAACGCGTCGACGTGCTGATGGGGGTCTTCTCGAGCGCGCACTGCGTGCCGATGGCGCAGCGGACCGACGCCGCGAAGAAGTTCTTCTGGATGAACGTCTGCGTCGCCTCGGCGGTGCTGAAGGACAAGAAGCTCCAGTACGCGTTCCGCCCGCAGGTGCACTCCGACCAGTTCGGCGAGGCGTCCTGCGCGTTCCTCAACGAGAACTCGGAGAAGAAGATGGGCATCAAGCCCGCGAACCTGAAGGTGGCGATCATCTATGAGGACGGCCCCTACGGGACCGGCGTCGCGGCCGGGAACGAGTCGGCGTGCAAGAAGCACGGCATGCAGGTCGTGCTCAAGGAAGGCTACTCGGCGACCGCGCCCGATCTGTCGAGCCTGGTCACCAAGCTCCGCCGCGCGAAGCCGGACATCCTGCTGCACACCGGCTACAACCCCGACATCACGCTGTTCCTGCGACAGTCGCGCGAGCAGGGGCTCAAGTTCAAGGGCGTGATCGGCCACGGCGCCGGCTACGGCCAGATCTCCAAGCTGATGGAGACCTTCGGCACCGACGTGAACTACTTCTTCAACGTCGATCCGGTCGCCGCGCAGCTGCTCGATCCCAAGACGCTCAAGCCCGGCCTCGGCGACCTGACGAACGAGATGGTGAAGCGCTACCAGGCGGTGAAGGGCCCCGGCGAAGTGCCGCCGCACACCAGCATGGGCTTCAACCAGGCGTGGATCTTCTTCACCGACGTCATGCCACGCGCGATCAAGAAATACGGCGGCATCGACTCGGAGGCGCTGCGCAAGGCCTCGCTCGAGACCGACATTCCGCTCGGCGGGACGATCCAGGGCTACGGCGTCAAGTTCTTTCCGCCCGGCGCGCAGATGGCCGGGCAGAACGAGCGCTCGTCGCCGGTGGTGATGCAGTACGTGAACGGCCGCACCTACATCGCGTGGCCCACCGCGATCCGCACTACGGATGCGGTGCTGCCCTTCCCGAAGGGCCATCCGTACGCGCAGTAGGCGCGGACGCGCGCCGATACCCGAGGCCCGTTCGTCCTGAGCCGCTCGCGGGGCGAACGGGCTTTCTGTTGGCCGGGATGCTCCAGGTCTCGCAACTCACCAAGCGCTTCGGCGGCTTCACCGCCGTGGCAAGCGTCGACTTCGCGCTTCGCGAGGGCGAGATCCTCGGCCTGATCGGGCCGAACGGTTCCGGCAAGAGCACGACCTTCAACCTGATTGCGGGCAGCCATGCGCCGAGCGCGGGCTCGATCCGCTTCCGCGGCGAGGAGATCGGCGGCCTCGCGCCGGCGGAGATCTGCCACAAGGGCATCGGCCGGACGTTCCAGATCCCGCGGCCCTTCCGCCGTCTTTCCGTCTTGGAGAACGTCGCGGTCGCCGCGTTCTACGGACAGGCGGAGCGTGTCTCGAGGTCGCAGGCCTGGCGGCAGGCCGAGGAGGCGCTTGCGCTCGTCGGGCTCCCGCACGCGCCGGACGCGCCGGTCGAGGGCCTGGGCGCCGCGGCGCTGAAGAAGCTCGAGCTCGCGCGCGCGCTCGCAACGCAGCCGAAGCTGCTGCTCGCCGACGAGAGCCTCGGCGGCCTCGACGAGCACGAGATGGAGCAGGTGGCCGACATGCTCGCGCGGATCCGCAAGGAGCGGAACGTCACGATCATCTGGGTCGAGCACATCATGGGCGTGCTGATGCGCGTCGTCGACCGCTGCGTCGTGCTCGACCACGGCGAGAAGATCGCCGAAGGCCTGCCGCGCGAGGTCGCGAACGACCCGAAGGTGGTCGAGGTGTACCTCGGCAGCGACGCGGCGACGCTGCAGGCCCAGGTCGCGGGGCGCGGCTGACGATGCTCGAGCTGAAGGGCGTCTCCGCCGGCTACGGCACCTTCCAGGCGCTGTTCGACGTCTCGCTCCAGGTCGACGCGGGCGAGGCGGTCGCGGTGATCGGCCCGAACGGCGCGGGCAAGACGACGCTGCTGCGGGTGATCTCGAAGCTCCTCGGCACCACGACGGGCGAGATCCTGATGGAAGGCCGGCGCCTGAACGAGGTCGAGCCGCACCGGGTGATCGAGCTCGGGATCGCACACGTGCCGGAGAACCGGCGGCTCTTCCCGCGGCTCACGGTCGAGGAGAACCTGCGCATGGGCGCGTTCGTCCCGGCGGCGCGGGCGCAGTTCGCCGAACGGCTGGAGAGCGCGTATGCGCTGTTCCCGCGCCTGAAGGAGCGGCGCAGCCAGCTCGCGGGGACGATGTCGGGCGGCGAGCAGCAGATGTGCGCGATCGCGCGCGGGCTGATGTCGAAGCCGAAGCTTCTCCTCCTCGACGAGCCCTCGGCGGGGCTCGCGCCGGTGATCGTCCAGCGCATCTTCGAGGTCGTGCATCGGATCCGCAGCGAGGGCTACACGGTGCTGATCGTGGAGCAGAACGTCCAGCAGGTGCTCAAGATCGTCGACCGCGCGTATCTCCTCGAGGTCGGGCGGATCAAGGCGAGCGGCCCGGCGGCGGACCTCGCGGCGAGCGCCGACATCCGGCGCGCCTACGTCGGGCTCTGACGTGCAGATCTTCGACATCTTCTTCCTCGAAGCGGTCCTGAACGGACTGCTCTTCGGCGGCGTGCTCGCGCTGCTCGCGCTCGGCCTCAACCTCGTGTTCGGGGTGATCGACGTGGTGTGGATCTGCTACGCCGAGCTGATGATGATCGGGATGTACACGGTGTATTTCCTCTACACCGTGTACCACCTGCCGCTCGTGCTCGCCTTTGCCGCGGGGATCCTGGTGGTCGCGGTCTGCGGCGTGCTGCTCCATGTCCTGGTGATTCGCCCGGTGCTCAACACCGAGCCGATCAACCAGCTGCTCGTCACCGGCGGCGTGCTGTTCTTCCTGCAGGCGGCGGCGACGCTCGCCTTCGGCGTGCAATTCCGGAACCTCGGCCTGAGCCTGCCGTCGCTCGAGCTGGGGGAAATCTTCCTTCCCTACTCGCGCATCTACGCCGCGCTCACCGCGCTGGTGGCGATGGTGGTGCTGTATCTCTTCCTGAAGAAGACCTACCTCGGCACCGCGATCCGGGCGATCAGCCAGGACCGCCAGATCATGCCGCTGATGGGCGTGAGCCCGGGCCGGATCTACGTCATCACGTCGGCGATCGGCGGCGCGCTCGCGGGGCTGGGGGCCTGCCTGCTCGTGCTCCAGTACGACGTGCACCCGGCGATCGGGCTGACCTTCGGCCCGATCACCTTCCTCATCTGCGTGCTCGGCGGCCTGGGGAACATGGTCGGCGGCTTCGTGGCCGCATTCATCTTCGCCCAGTTCATCTCGGTGGGCGGGTACCTGTTCCACATCGAGTGGGGCTACGTCATGGCGTTCGTGTTCTTCATCGTCATGATGTTCGTGCGGCCGCAGGGGCTGCTCGGGGGGAAGGGGTGAGGCACCAGTGATGTCGCGCACGGCGCCATGGGTCATCGCGGTGGCGGTCCTGGCGGCAGTACCGCTGCTCGGCCTCGGCAAGTACCCGCTGCACCTGCTGATCATGATCCTGCTGTGGAGCTTCATCTACACCAGCTGGTCGCTGATGGGGCGCTTCGGGCTCGTGTCGTTCGGCCACGGCGCGTTCATGGGCACCGGCGCGTACGTCGTGACGATGCTGTGGAACCACTTCGGCGTGACGCCGTGGATCGGGATCCCGCTCGGCGTCGCGCTCGCGGTCGTGGTGGCGGTGCTGATCGGCTACCCGTGCTTCCGCTTCCGGATCACCGGCCATTACTTCGCGCTCGTGACGCTCGCACTCACCGAGGTTGCGCGGCTGGTGATCATCGCGCTCCGCGACCAGACCGGCGGTTCTCTCGGCGTGACGCCGACCACCGCGCTGGCGGGCGGCGAGTCGTTCTCCCTCTTCGCGCTGCAGTTCGCCGACAAGACGGTGTTCTTCTACATCGCGCTCGTCTTCTGGCTCGCCGCGCTGTGGGTCTGGCGGCGCGTCGATCGGAGCATGGCGCGCTACGCCATGCTCGCGATCAGCCAGGAAGAGGACGCGGCGGCTTCGGTCGGGGTCAACGTCACCCGTACGAAGCTCGTGATCACGGTGCTGTCGGCGGCGATGACCGCGCTCGGCGGTGCGCTTTACGGACAGTACCAGCTGTACGTGAACCCCGACACGGTTTCGGGAATCGGGATATCGCTGCAGATCGTGTTCGCGGTGATTGCGGGGGGGATGTACGTGCAGCTCGGGCCGACGGTCGGTGCGGTGTTCACGCTGCTGCTCGCCGAGGGGCTCAGGGTCGCGGTCGGGCACGACGTGCACGGCCTCGACACCTTCATCTACGGCTTCCTGCTGGTGATCTTCATCATCTACATGCCGAACGGGATCCTCGGCAAGATCCTCGAGCGCTGGGGCCGTCAGGACGCTGCGGCGCCAGCCGCTACGCCCGCGCGCGCGGGCTAGAACCCGGTCGGTAGGCCAGCGACCGTCTGCATCGGCTCGACCGGGTCGGGCGCGTAGACGGTCGCCTCGCTGCTTGGCGCGAGGTCGGGAGTGGCCGCGTTCACCGGCCCGCCGGTCAGGGCGGCGACGGCCATGAACCAGGCGCCGAGGATGCCGATGGCGACGGCGTGGGACCACTTGCCGGCCTGCGCCCATTGCGCGTCGTCGGCGTTGAGCTTCCACGGGCCGATGGTCTTGCTGGCGCGCAGCTGAATCTCGATCGAGAGATCGCGCGCGGACGGGATCGGCTTGCTCATGATCGTGCTCCTTTCGCTGTACGTGTCGTTGATCGACACGACTCCAGCGTAAGGGACGCGACGCCGCGCAGGCGGCGAGTATTGCCGCGCACCCGGTGATGCATTCACCGGATGCGCGAGCGCGCCTCGTCGCCAGCGGAAAGATGTCTCAATCTTCGGCGATCGGCGCCCGCGCGGGTGAGAACTATTACCGCTCGCGGGCGGCTCGATTCACCGGCGGCGGGCGCCTTTGCCCGCGCGCCCCGGCGCGCTACGCGATCACGCGGACGAGCCGCCGAGCTTCTGCAGCGCGTCGCGCATCTGCCGGAGCCGGCCGGAGAGATGGCGGCCGAGGTTGAGAAGCACCTTGGTCGCGAGCGCGGGATAGGCGACGGCAAGCTTGTCGATCGCGCGACGGGAGAGCCCGTAGACGACGCTGTCCTCCGCGGCGGTGGCCGTCGCAGCGCGCGGCGTGCCGTCGAAGACGGTCGCGTCGCCGAACATCGATCCGGGCGTGAAGGTCATCACGCAGCGCTCGCCGTCGGCGCCGCGGATCGCGATCGCGATCGCCCCGGCGGCGAGCGTGTAGACCCGGTCGCCCGCATCGCCCTCGCGGAACAGCACGTCGGTCGCATTGAGCTCCTGCCGGCGCAGGAGGCGCCTGAGGATTTCCAGCTCTTCGGGCTCGAGGCCGGCGGCGAGCGCGAGCTGCTCGATCGGGAGCTCCCGCGGGGGCGGCGATGCGCGAGTCGGGACGGGTTGATCGAGGTCGCTCATCGGGGGCGGCGCGCCGGATCGCGCGCCGCCCATCAAGGATCCGCGTCCGCCGCCTCCGCGGCCGGTGACTTATTGCCGTTCCGGCGGTGACGTATTCACCTACCCCGCCCCGTCGCTCAGCTCCCGCAGCGCATCGGTGGTCTGGCGGAGCCGGCCCGAGAGATGCCGGCCGAGGTTGAGGAGAAGCTTGTTCGCGAGCGCCGGGTAGCTCGAGGCGAGCTGATCGAGCGCCGACCGCGACAGGCTGTAGACCACCGCGTCCTCGGTGACGATCGCCGTCGCGGAACGCAGCCCGCCGTCGAGCATCGCCGCCTCCCCGAAGATCGAGCCGGGCGCGAACGTGACGATGCGGCTGGTGCGGCCGGCGTCGCCGATCGTGATCGATACCGCGCCGCGCGCGAGCAGGTAGAGATGCTCGCCCGGCTCGCCCTCGCGGAACAGCGTCTCGCCCGGGTCGAGCTCCTTCCGCCGCAGCGAGCGCCGGAGCGCCTCGATCTCCCCGCCGTCGAGTCCGGCGGCGAACGCGAGCCGCTCGAGCGGGATCGCCTGCGGCGAGAAGCTGTCGATCGACCCGAGCAGCCGCCGCTCCGCCCATTCCATCGCCTGGTCGGCGTCGGCGAACCATTCGCGCGTCGACGGATCGACGAACGCGCCGTAGGCCACGAGCGCGAGGCCGTGACGCCCGTCGGGCGTCACGCCGGCGAGCGCGAGGTTCACCTTGCGCCCGCGCAGCCGCTTCGCGAGCTGCTCGAGGCCGAGCGCGCCGGTCGCGTCGATCGTGGTGACGCGACGCAGGTCGAGCACGATGTGATCGGCGGTGTCCGCCCAGCGCTCGGCCTCGATGACCAGGCGTTCGGCGCTGCCGAAGAAGATCGCGCCTTCCAGCTCGACGAGCTTGATCCGCCCGCGCTCGGCGGCGAGACGGCGGGCATCCTCCGGCCCGTAGATGCGGCGCGAGCTCCGCGCCGTGCCGTCGTACACCGCCCGCACGAGCGAGCGGTTCATCGTCGCGATGAACAGCGCCATCGACAGGAACACGCCGACGACCACGGCGATGACGAAGTTTCCGAGCACCGTGATGGCGGCTACCAGGACCACGACGGCGGCGCTCCACATCACCATCCGGTCGCGCTCGCCCGCGGTGAGCCGCCGTACGATGCCGCGCGTCCAGGTGTCGACGAGGCCCCAGGCGACGGTCAGCATCACCCCGCCGAGAACTGCGAGCGGCAGATAGGCGAGCGCGGCGGTTCCGACGAGCAGTACCGCGGCGAGAAGGCCCGCGGCGATGTACCCGATCGCGCGCGTCCGCCCGCCGGCGCGCCAGGCAGGGATCGCGCGCGTGGGCGAGAGCGCTACCGGCACGCCGCCGAACGCCGCCGACACGATATTGCCGACGCCTTGCGCGATGAGCTCGCGGTTGGCGCGATTGCGCGTGCCGGCGGCGGCGTCGATCGCCGCCGCGGCGAGCAGCGAGTCGAGCGAGCCGATGATCGCGATGACGGCCGCCGTCGTAGCGAGCAACGGCAGGTGTCGAACCGCGGCGGGCTGGACGGCGAGGTCGGCGATGCCGGCGAATGCCGTGGGCAGCGGCAGGCCGGCGGCGATCGTGCCGACCACCGGACCGAGCGCGCCTCCCGGTACGACGAACCGGGTCGCGTAGTAGACCGCGGTTCCGGCGGCGAGCCCCACGAGCGCGGCTGGGGCGCGCTTCCAGCGCCACGCCACGACCCAGATGATCACCGCGGTCGCGACGCCGACCCACGCGGTCAGCGGCTGGGCCGCCGCGAGCCATTCCAGCGCGGGCTGGCGCAGCGCGCCTGGCGCAAGGCCGAGGACATACGGGACCTGCGACAGCGCGATGAGGATCGCCACGCCGGTCATGAAGCCGCCGAGCACCGGGTAGGGAACGAACTTGGCGAGCGACCCCAGGCGCATCACGCCGAACAGGATCTGGAGCACGCCCGACACCGCGACGCACAGGATCGCGAGCCCGAACACGCCCGCCGCGCCGAGGGCCCGGTCGGTGGCGAGGGTGGCGACGAAGCCGGCGAGGATCAGGCTGGTGGAAGCGCGTGCGCCGGTCGCCGGGAGCGGCGTCCCGGAGCGCACCGTCGCTGCGATGCCGCCGAAGATCCCGGCGGCGAACCCTGCCCGAAGGCCGATGTCGGCATGCTCGGGACCGAGCGCCGCGAAGGCGAGTAAGCCCAAAGTAAGGGCGTGGGCGAGGCCGGGAATGGCGCTCGCGACGCCGCCGGCGAACTCGCCGCGCAGGGACTGCAGGCGGGGGGGCATCAGCGACGCGGTGTAATGCGGACCGACGGAACGCGCTGCTCGCAAAGGCCGCACGATCCTACCACCGGCGAGCGTACAATCCGCGCGAACTTACACGCGCGCATCTACCGGGAGCCTGCTTCCTTGCCCGCCGACACGGACGCCCTCATCGCCGCGCTCGAATCGCCCAACCTCCGCGAGCTCGCGGCCCGCGGCCGGGTCCAGAGCTACCGCAAGGACGTCGTGATCATCCAGGAAGGCGACTACGGCGACACGCTGCACATCATCCTCTCCGGCCGGGTCAAGGTGTTCGCGACCGGCGACAACGACCGCGAGGTCGTGATCGATACGCATGGCCCGGGTGAGTTCATCGGGGAGATGTCGCTCGACGGCGGGCCGCGGTCGGCCTCGGTCATGACCCTCGAGCCGATGGTGTGCTCGGTCGTGACCCGCGTGACGTTGCGCGACCACATCGCCCAGCACCCGGATTTCGCGTTCGATCTGCTGGCGAAGGTGATCCGGCGCGCCCGGCGGGCGACGATGAACGTCAAGAACCTCGCGCTCCTGGACGTCTACGGCCGCGTCGCACGCCTGCTCACCGAGCTCGCGGTCGAGCGCGACGGGCAGCGTGTGGTCCCCGAGCGCCTGACCCACCAGGACATCGCCGACCGCGTCGGCTCCTCGCGCGAGATGATCAGCCGCCTGTTCAAGGATCTCACCACCGGCGGCTACCTGGAGGTCCAGGACCGCCTGATCACTATCAAGAAGCCGCTGCCGCCCGCCTGGTAGCGCGCTCCTGGCAGCGAGCCCCTCGCGCGTCCCCCGCGCGAGGTGAATATCTCACCCGTACGACGGTAATCGCGGACACCCGCGCAGTCGCCGCGCGCCTACATTGGGTCCAGGCCGATCACGGTGATCGGACCCCAAAACCAGAGCGCAAGGAGACCGATATGAACAACCGCCACAAATTCGAAGGTCCGGAGATGGAATTCGCCCGTTCCGTGAAGGCCGCGGTGCTCGGTGCGGTCGCGGTCGGCATCCTGCTGATCGCTGCCGGTACGCAGGGCGGCGCCGGGGTCGTGGGCGAGGCGACCGCTGCGGCGCAACCCGCCTGGGGCAACCCGTACGAGTACTTCCCGGCCAATTTCCCCGCCCCCGAAGGCCCGGTCGAGCCGCACATCGAGGCGTTCTGAGGGGTGCCCGGGGCCGAGGTGAATAAGTCACAAGCCGCCGGCCAATCCTCCCCAGTTTCGACCGCGCTGCGAGCCTACGCTGGAGCCAGGTCGATCGGGGTGATCGAACCGGACTAGGACGAACGAGGACAAGGAGATCGAGATGAACACGATGAACAACGGCACGCTGAACAACGAAGGCTCGGACGGCCGGCTCGCCGGCGTGGTCAAGGGCGCGATCGTCGCCCTCCTGATGGCGGGCGCGGTCCTGGTCGGTTCGGGCATGCACCGCGAGAACGCGGTCGCCGCGGACGCGCCGCCGGCGCCCGCGACGGCGGACGAGGCGTGGACTAGCGGCTACTTCCCGGCCCAGTTCCCGGCGCCCCAGGGCGCGCCGGAAGAGCCCCTCGCGACGTTCTAGCGGCCCCCATGGACGCGATCCTGAACCTCGTCGCGGCGGCCGGCTTCATCGGCTCGCTCGCCCTCGTCGCCTGGGGCATGGTGCTGTGCCTTACCCACGGTCTCGACGCCGGCGAACCGGTCAACGCCGACGCCCGCTGGCTCAACACGAATCTCCCTGCAGGGACGCCCTCCTAGCGTCCCGGCTCCTCTTGGCGGGCGGCGCCAATGCCGCCCGATTTTTTTCCCCCGAGGTGAATACCGCACTGCGCGGCGGCCAATTGTGGCCACCCGCGCAGGTCCGCTTCTCCTAGTCTGGCAGTGCGCCGGCCGAAGTGGCCGGTTCAAGTCCGAAGGAGAGGACCATGGACGCAATCGTGAACATCGTCGCCGAGGTGCTGCTGCTCGGATCGCTCGCGCTGCTCGTGTGGGGCGCTATCCTCACGGTCGGCCAGCTCCTGCGCTCGGAGCGCGGGCGCAGCGTGGCGGACGCGGCCGGCAGCGCCGGCGAGGACCGCCGGCGCACGCAGCGCGCGGGATTCGCCTCCGTGCGCCGCCGCCGCTTCAGCCGCCTCGCACCTCCAGCATGATCTTGCCGATGTGCTGCGAGCTTTCCATCAGCTCGTGCGCGGCGCGCGCCTCGGCGAGCGGGAAGGTCTTGTAGACGAAGGTCCGGAGCTGGCCGGACTCGAACAGCGGCCAGACGTGCTCGCGTAGCGGCTTCGCGATCGCCGCCTTCTGCTCGACCGTGCGCGGCCGCAGGGTCGAGCCGGTGAACGTGAGCCGCTTGAGCATGATCGGCAGCGCGTCGAAGTCTGCGATCTTGTTTTCCTTCAGAAACGCAATCTGCACCAGGCGCCCCTCGAGCGCGAGCGAGCGGATGTTCCGCATCATGTAGTCGCCGCCGACCATGTCGAGGACCACGTCCACCCCGCGCTTGCCGGTCAGCTTCGACACTTCCGCCGCCCAGTCCTGCTCCCGGTAGTTCAGCGCGACGTCGGCGCCCATCTTCCGGCAGAACTCGGCTTTCTCCGCGCTGCCGACGGTCGTGTAGACGGTGGCGCCGCCGAGCACCTTCGCCAGCTGGATTGCCGAATAGCCGATGCCGCCCGAGCCGCCGTGGATCAGGATCGTCTCGCCCGGCTTGAGCCGCCCGCGCGTCATCACGTTGTCGTAGACGGTGAACCAATTCTCCGGCAGGGAGGCGGCTTCCTTCGCCGACAGCCCCTTCGGGATCGGCAAGCAGTGCGCTGCCGGCGTCGCGCAGAGCTCGGCGTAGCCGCCACCGGGCGTGAGGGCACAGACGACGTCGCCGGCTTTCCATTCCTTCACGTCCGGCGCGACTTCGACGATCCGGCCGGCGACCTCGAGCCCGAGCAGCGGGGACGCGCCGGGCGGCGGCGGGTAGCTGCCGGAGCGCTGGAGGACGTCGGGCCGGTTGACGCCGGCGTACTGCACCTCGATTAGCACCTCGCCGGGCTTGAGCGCCGGTTTCGGTCCTTCGGCGACCTTCATCACGCTCGGGGCGCCGCCGCTTCCGTGGTCGATGTAACGCATCGTCGGTATCTCCAAGGCTCGGGGATGGTAGCAGGGGTGCGGTATGCTCGGCTCGGCGAACGCGGAGCAAGAACGATGAGCGAAGTCGAGCGGCTGCGCACGGAGCTGAAGAACGCGATGAAGGCGCGCGCGATGGTCTACGCGGCGGTGTACGACGAGCTCGAAGCCGAGCTCGGCGCGGCGCGGGCCGAGGCGATCATGAAGCGCGCGATCCACAAGCGCGGGCTCGCGATCGGTGCGCAGTTCGCGCGGTTCGGGCCGCGCGACATCGAGGGCCTGCGCGCGGCGTTCATGGCATTCGTGCCGGATGGCGGGCGCCCGTTCGCGCCCGAGGTGAAGCGCTGCGACGCGGACGGGCTCGACATCAAGTTCCACGCCTGCCCGCTGAAGGAGGCCTGGCTCGAAGCCGGGATGAGCGCCGAGAAGGTGGCGAAGCTCTGCAGCATCGCGGGCGTCGTGGACGACGGGACCTTCGAGGCGGCCGGGTTCGAATTCCACGCCGATACGTGGCGCGCCGGCGAAGAGGGGTGCTGCTTTCTCCACGTCCGGCCGGGGCGCGACCGCTGACGCGACCGGTCGTCGAATGCTCGTCGACGCGAGCGGGATTCACCATCCGCGCTGCCGCGCGGCGGTCGACGGAAATTACTTCGCGAGCACCTGCTCGGCGAGCGTCGCCCAGTAGCTCGCCCCGATCGGGAGGATCTCGTCGTTGAAGTCGTAGCGCGGGTTGTGCAGGATGCACCCGCCCTCGCCCGGCCCGTTGCCGATGAAGACGTAGCAACCGGGCTTCGCCTGCAGCATGAACGCGAAATCCTCCGCGCCCATCGTCGGCTGGAGGTCGGTCAACAGGTTCGCGCCGCCCACCACCTTCGCGATCGCCTCCGCGGCGATCGAGGTCTCGCGCTCGGCGTTGATCGTCGGCGGATAGCGGCGCTCGTAGCGCACTGTGCTCGACGTCCCGTAGGCGGCGTCGATGCCCGCCACGATGCGGCGGATGCCCGCCTCGATCGCGTCCTGCACCGCGGGACGGAATGCGCGCGTCGTACCGCGCAGCGTCGCCGCGGCGGGAATGACGTTCCAGGTGTCGCCGGCGTGGAACTGGGTGACGCTCACCACCGCGGCGTCGACCGGGTTCACGTTGCGGCTCGGGATCGTCTGCAGCGCCTGGACGAGCGCCGCGCCCGCGACGACCGGGTCGATCCCGGTGTGCGGCATCGCGCCGTGCGCGCCGCGGCCGGTGATCCCGATCTCGAAGATGTCGAACGACGCCATTACCGGGCCCGGCATCGCGCCGAACTGCCCGACCGGCATGCCCGGCCAGTTGTGCATGCCGTAGACGGCCTCGCAGGGAAACTTCTCGAACAGACCTTCCTCGACCATCACGCGCCCGCCGCCTTCGTTCTCCTCGGCCGGCTGGAAGATGAAGTGGATCGTGCCGTCGAAGTTGCGCGTCGCCGCGAGATATTTCGCCGCGCCGAGCAGCATCGTCGTGTGGCCGTCGTGGCCGCACGCGTGCATCCGGCCATCGTAGTTGGAGCGGTGCGCGAAAGCGTTCTGCTCGTGGATGTGGAGCGCGTCCAGATCGGCGCGCAGGCCGATCGCGCGCCCGCCGCTGCCGGCGCGCAGGCTGCCGACGACGCCGGTCTTCGCCAGTCCGCGATGGACTTCCAGGCCGAATGCGGTGAGCAGCCCCGCGACGACCTGCGACGTTCGGTGTTCTTCGAACGCGGTCTCCGGATGCGCGTGGATGTCGCGCCGCCACGCGGTCATCTCGCCGTGCAGCTCGCGGATGCGCTCGATGATCGGCATGCGTACGATGATAACATTGGGGATGATGCGCCAGAATATCCAGGGGATCGATCACGTCGTGCTGGTCGTGCGCGAGCTCGACGGCGCGCGCGACACGTTCGCGCGCATGGGGTTCACGGTGACGCCGCGCGGCGATCACACGCTCGGCTCGAAGAACCACTGCGTGATGTTCGGGCACGATTACATCGAGCTGCTGATGAGCCCGGCGGAAAATCCGCACCCGTCGCGGCAGTACTACACCGAGTTCGCTCGCGCCGGCGAGGGTCTCGCCGGCATCGCGCTCAAGTCGGCGAACGCGAAGGGTGCGTACACCGAGCTGCTCTGGGCCGGTTTCCAGCCGGGCGACGTGCTGGAGTTCGCGCGGCCGGTCGCGCTGCCCGAGGGCACGCGCGAGGCGCGCTTCCGGGTGGTCCAGCCGCGGCCGGGCTCGACGCCGGGTGGAAGAGTGTTCGTGTGCGAGCACCTCACGCGCGACCTCGTCTGGCGGCCGGAGTACCAGCGGCACGCGAACGGTGCGACCGGGCTCGCGGCCGTCGCGATCGTCTGCGACGACGTCGCGCGCGCTGCGCAGGCGTACGAGCGGCTGTTCGATTCGAAGGCGAAGCCGATCGCCGAAGGCCTGCTGGTCGAGACTGCCGACACGCCGATCGCGTTCGTCACCGCGCAGTCGCTCGCAAAGCGCCTGCCCGACCTCTGGATCAGCGCGCGGCCGGCGCCGCTGTTTGCGGCGCTCTTCGTGCGCGTCGCCGATCGCGACGCCGCGGAGCGCGCACTGAGGGCGGGCGGACTGGAGCCCGCCCGCATGCCCGACGGCTCGGTCGCCCTCGGGGCGGATGCCGCGCACGGCGTGGCGCTTGTCTTCGGTTGATGGGCCTCGCGCGTTAGCGACTTCGTGACTCGCACCGACAAGACGCTCGCCGCGGCAATCGGCCTCTCGGTCGCCCTGCACATCGCTGCGCTCTTGGGCACACCCCGTCTCGATTTTGATTGGCGCTACGAGGCTCCGGCGCCGCTCGAGCTGACGATTCTGACGCAGGCGCCGGTGGAGATCGCGCCCGAACCCGTTCGCCATCCGGTGACCAGGAAGGCCGCACCGAAGAAGGCGGTGTCCGTCTCCGAGATGCCGCGCCAATCGGCGCCGCCGCCGGTTACGTCGGCGAGCCTGCTCGACGCGCCATCGCCTGACGGTGAGCCGCTTGCCGCGGCCGAGGCTGGAACGGGGGCCGGGACGGGCGAAACGGCCGCCGCTCCGAGCGTCGAGCCCGCTACCGAGGTGGCCGCCGAGACGAAGACGGTCGCGGAGTACCCGCTGAGGCGCGCCCGGCTCGTCTACGATCTCTACTACGCGACCGTGAACTCGGGCAACGGAGCGACCCGAGTCGGTCAGCTGACGCATACGTGGTCGCTGGACGGGGTCCGCTACGAGGCCGCTGCGGTGGCCGAGGCCTCCGGCCTGGTGGCACTCTTCTTCGACGGCAAGTTCGTGCAGCGGTCGACCGGGCAGCTCGGCGCCGGCGGGCTCGTGCCCGAGCGATACACGCTCGACCGCGGCCGCGGCGGTCGGCCCGAGTCGGCCCGGTTCGACTGGACCGGGCACAAGCTCGCTCTCGCGTGGAAGACGGAGGCGCGGACGGTCGACCTCCCGACCGGCGCGCTGGATCCGCTGTCGCTCATGTACCAGATGTACTTCGTGCAACCGGTCCCGGCCGCTGCGAGCGTGAACGTCGTCACCAGCCGCAAGCTCTCGCGGTACGTGGTGCGCCTCGCGGGCGAGGAGTCGCTGGCCACGCCGATGGGCAGCGTGCGGAGCCTGCACTTCCGGCACGAGGAGGACGGCGGCACCACGATCGACGTCTGGCTCGACCAGGACCGCAACCTGCTCCCGGCGCGGGTCTACACCGTGGATCGCAACGGCAACGCGCTCGACCAGTTGCTCAGCGAGGCGCGGCTCGAGACCGTCGAGACGGCGGCCGTCAGCCGGCCTTGAGCAGCTTCGCGGCGTCCCTCGCGAAGTAAGTCAGGATCCCGTCGGCGCCCGCGCGCTTGAACGCCGTGAGCGCTTCGAGCACGCACTTCGGCTCGTCCAGCCAGCCGTTCGCGAACGCGGCCTTGAGCATCGCGTACTCGCCGCTCACCTGGTACACGAACGTCGGCGCCTTGAACTCGTCCTTCACCCTGCGGACGATATCGAGGTACGGCATGCCCGGCTTCACCATCACCATGTCGGCGCCTTCCTGGAGATCGAGGCCGACCTCCCACAGCGCCTCGTCGGAATTCGCCGGGTCCATCTGGTAGACGAGCTTGTTGCTCTTGCCGAGCGCGCCGGCCGAGCCGACGGCATCGCGGAACGGGCCGTAGAAGCCCGACGCGTACTTCGCCGAGTAGGCCATGATGCGCGTGTGGATGAACCTCCGCGCGTCGAGTGCCGCGCGGATCGCGCCGATCCGCCCGTCCATCATGTCGGAGGGCGCAACGATGTCGACGCCACCCTCCGCTTGGGTGAGTGCCTGCTGCTGGAGGATGGCGACGGTTTCGTCGTTGAGGATGTAGCCGGCTTCGTCGATGACGCCGTCCTGACCGTGCGTGGTGTAGGGGTCGAGCGCGACGTCGGTCATCACGCCGAGCTCCGGGAACCGCTTCTTCACCTCGCTCACGATGCGTGGAATCAGCCCTTTCGGGTTGGTCGCCTCCTTTCCGTCGGGCGTCTTGAGCGCGGGCTCGATCGCCGGAAAGAGCGCGAGCGTGGGGATCCGCAGCTCGAGCGCTTCCTCCGCCACCGGCAGCAGGCGATCCAGCGTATAGCGCTCGACGCCAGGCATCGACGGCACCGGCTGGGTGGCGTTCTTCCCCTCGATCACGAAGACCGGCCAGATGAAATCGTTGCTAGTGAGCACATGCTCACGCATCATCCGCCGCGAGAAATCGTCGTGGCGCATGCGGCGCATGCGCACGCTGGGATAGCTGCCGTAAACCTTCATCGGTTTGCTCCGAGGTCCATTTTCTGCACCGAATCAGAGATCTGATTCCAGGTGGTTCGGCCGGGTAGAAGTTGGGCGGCCGTGCCGGGAACCTTTTCCGCGCTTTCGGACTCTCAAGGGTAGACGGTTTCGATCGTCTCCCGCTTCTCCTCCCTGAGCGGGTGCCTTAATCAACTAAGGCATTTAGCCCCTGGCTTCTCCCCTTTGGCCTGGGGCTTTTTTATTCCCTTCGCCGGGCCCGGTCCCGAGCCACCCGGCGAAGACCGCCTCGGCCTCCTCGAGGCCGGTGCGGTCGAGACTCGAGAATAGCTGCGCGGTGTAGTTGCCGCGCAAGGCGCGAAGGCGCTCGCGCACGCGCGCGAGCGTCGCCGCGGCCGCGCTCCGCGCCAGCTTGTCCGATTTCGTGAGCAGCACGTGAATCGGGCGGCCGGTGGGGCGGAACCAGGCGAGCATGAGTTCGTCGCGTTCGGTGAGCGGATGCCGTGCGTCCATCACCAGCGCGAGCCCGCAGAGGCTCGACCTGGTCTGCAGATATGCGCTCAGCGTCTCCTCCCAGTGCCGCCGCATGGCTTCCGGCACCTTCGCATAGCCGTACCCCGGCAGGTCCGCGAGGATGCCGCCGCCCGTCAGCCGGAAGAGGTTGATGGTCTGCGTGCGCCCGGGAGTCTTGCTGACGAACGCGAGCCGGGTCCGGTTCGCCAATGCGTTGATCGCGCTCGACTTGCCGGCGTTCGAGCGGCCGGCGAAGGCGATCTCGGGGGCACCGGGCGGCGGGAGGTCCTGCAGGCGATGAGCGGAGGCGACGTAGGTTGCGTTCTGAAACAAGGACATCGCGTCGCAACGGCGCGGCAACGCCGGGTAGAATAGCAGCCTTTTTCGCACCGTCCTGTCGCTGGATAACAACCCGATTTCGAAAGAGGGGAGTCAATGAAGCTCTGCTCGGCGTTCGTCGCCGCAACCTTCGCCGCCGGGGCGGCGCTCGCAGCCGATCCGCAGCCGAAAGCCGATCTCGCGAAGGGACAAAAAATCGCGAGCGAAGTCTGCGCTGCCTGCCACGGCGCCGACGGCAACAGCATCGGCCCGGCGAATCCGAAGCTCGCGAGCCAGATCCCCGAGTACCTCGCCAAGCAGCTCATGAATTTCCGGCCCGGCAAGGACAACAAGCCGCCGGAGCGGCCGAACAACATCATGGCCGCGTTCGCCACGACGCTCTCGCCCGAGGACATGCGCAGCGTCGCCGCGTACTACGCCGGTCAGAAGCTCGTTCCGGAGAAGGCGCAGGACAAGACCACGATCGAGCAGGGCCAGCGGATTTTCCGCGGCGGCATCGCCGAGAAGAGCGTCCCCGCCTGCGCCGGTTGCCACGGTCCGAGCGGCACGGGCGTTCCCGCGCAGTACCCGCTGCTCGGCGGTCAGTACGCGGAGTACATCGAGGCGCAGCTGAAAGCGTTTCGCAGCGGTGAGCGCGCGAACGACCCGAACCGGATGATGCGGATGACCGCAGCCAGGCTCTCGGATGCCGAGATCAAGGCGGTTGCGAACTACATCGCGGGCCTCCGCTAGACCGAACGCCGCGCACGCCCCGTCCGCGGCGGAACAATGTCACACGCCCGAACCCCCGCCGCCGCCCGGGGAATAACACCGCCGTCGGCCACGTTTACGGGATCGAAGATGCACGGCGCGGGGATCCGGATCGCGCTCGGCGTGTCGGCGACGTTGCTCGGCGGTTGCGCGCTCTTCGCGCTGTCGCAGGTGCCGGTGAAGCGCGAAGGCGGCGCGCTCGTGGACGCGGACGGGATGACGCTCTACACCTTCGACCGCGACACGTACTGGAGCAGCGCGTGCAACGCGCAGTGTGCGGTCAATTGGCCGCCGCTCGTGGCGGCGGCTGGCGCGAAGCCGGTGGGCGACTATACGATCATCGCCCGCGACGACGGCCGCCGCCAGTGGGCGTACAAGGGCAAGCCGCTCTACGTCTCGGCCAAGGACCGGAAGCCGGGCGACCAGACGGGCGAAGCCTTCGACAACGTCTGGCGCGTGGCGCGTCCCTGACGCTCGAACGGGGACGCGGATACCGACGTGAATCCCGAGCGGATCGCCGAGCACATCCCGCGGTTGCGCCGCTATGCGCGCGCGCTCGTCGGCGACCAGTACGCTGCCGACGATCTCGTGCAGGACACGCTCGAGCGTGCGATCAACAAGCGCCACCTGTGGCGCCCGGGGAGCGATTTGCGGGCCTGGCTGTTCGCGATCATGCACAACGTATTCGTCAACCAGCTGCGGAGTCGCCGCGCGCACCCGGAGGAAGCGCTCGACGACGACGCATTGCCGTCGGTCGCGCCGATGGACGGCGTCCAGCTCGAGATTCGCGACCTGCAGACCGCGCTCGCGGCGCTGCCGCCCGAGCAGCGCGCGGTGGTGCTGCTCGTCGGGCTCGAGCAGCTCACCTATGCCGAGGTGAGCGAAGCGCTCGGCATCCCGATCGGTACCGTGATGTCGCGGCTCTTCCGCGGCCGCGAGCGGCTGCGGGGGATGCTCACCGGCGCGCCGGCCTTGCCGGGGCTGAAGGTCGTCAAATGAAGCTCTCCGAAGACGACCTCCACGCCTACGTCGACGACCGGCTCGACCCCGAGCGGCGGCGCGCGGTCGAGGCCGAGCTCGCGCAGTCGCCCGAGGACGTGGCGCGGGCCGCGGCGTACCGGGAGCAGACCGCGGCGCTGCACGCGCTCTACGATCCGGTGCTCGGCGAGCCGGTACCGGAGCGGCTCCGCAACCTCCGCCCGAGCGGGCGCGGGGCGCGGTATGCGATCGCGGCCGGCTGGCTGATCGCCGGTGCGGCGCTCGGTTGGCTCGCGCACGAGCTCGCGAGCGATCTTCCGCCGTCCCGCCCGACCCTTGCGCGGCAGGCCGCCGTCGCCCACGCGGTGTACTCGCCCGAAGTGCGGCACCCGGTCGAGGTGGGCGCAGCCGAGCAGGAGCATCTGGTCAACTGGCTGTCGAAGCGACTCGGCGCGAAGCTCCGCACGCCGCTCCTGACGAAGGAGGGCTACGAGCTCGTCGGCGGGCGGCTGCTCCCGGGCGACAGCGGCGCGGTCGCGCAGTTCATGTACCAGGACGCGAAGGGCAAGCGGCTGACGCTCTACGTGTCGCGCCTGGCGGCCGAGAATCGCGACACCGCGTTCCGCTTCAGCCAGGAAGACAAGGTCGCGGTGTTCTACTGGATCGACGGGCGCCTTGGTTATGCGCTCTCCGGCGAGCTGCCCAAGCCGGAGCTGCTCGAGATCGCGACGTCGGTATACCGGCAGTTAAATCCCTGATCCTGCGGCGCGTTGACCGAGCCGGCGCGGGAGCCCGCTCGGCGCTCGGGAAGGCGCGGTTGCAAGCAGGTCGTTCCGTCGCTAGGCTCCAATCACGCGGCAGGGCGTCTCGCCGCGTCGCGAAGCTGAGCGCCCGCGCCACGACGCCGACGCGAAGCCGATAGTGGAGTGGGTACTTACCCGCCAGTAGCGCACGGCAGATCGTGGCGGAACGGCAATCCAGGGCCGTTCACGCGTAAGGAATCCGCCGCCGGATCCGACTCGTATTCGATAATCATCGAGGTCGTCGAGGTATAGCCATGGTCATCAAGCGTCCCAGCGATGTACTGCCGTCCGAGATCACTCCCCCGGAGGTTTACGCCCGGCGGCGGGAGTTCATGAAGCTCGCCGCGGCGGGCTCGATCCTCGGCGCGACCGGGCTGCTCGCTCCCGGAGCCGGCGCCCAGACCGCGAAGACCCTCGGGCTCCAGAAGCTCGAGAACGTCGCGAAGAGCGCGCTCAGCACCAACGAGAAGCCGACCGAATACAAGTACGTCACCGGCTACAACAACTACTACGAGTTCGGCACCGAGAAGGAGGAGCCGGCGCGCTACGCGAAGGCGCTGAAGGCCCGGCCGTGGAACGTGGTCGTCGAGGGCGAGGTCGCGAAGCCGCGCACCTTCGCCCTCGAGGAGCTGCTCAAGTTTCCCCTCGAGGAGCGGATCTACCGCCTGCGCTGCGTCGAGGCGTGGTCGATGGTGGTGCCGTGGATCGGCTTCGAGTTCAACCGCATCGCGAAGCTCGTCGAGCCCACCTCGAAGGCGAAGTTCGTCGAGTTCGTGACCGCCTACCAGCCGGACACGATGATCGGCGCCAAGCTGCCGGTGCTCGACTGGCCGTATCTCGAGGGACTGCGCATCGACGAGGCGATGCACCCGCTCACGATCATGGCGGTCGGGCTCTACGGCGAGGTGCTGCCGAACCAGAACGGCGCGCCGATCCGGCTCGTCGTGCCGTGGAAGTACGGCTTCAAGTCCGGGAAGTCGATCGTGCGCATCCGCTTCGTGGAGAAGCAGCCGAAGACCGCGTGGGAGCGCGCGAACCCGCAGGAGTACGGCTTCTACTCGAACGTGAACCCGGAGGTCGATCACCCGCGCTGGACGCAGAAGAGGGAGCGCCGCATCCCCGACTTCTTCGCCAGCCGCCAGACGGTCGCCTTCAACGGCTACGGCGACCAGGTGGCAGGCTTGTACGCCGGGATGGACCTCAAGAAATTCTACTGAGGCACGGCCCCTGGTAGCGTGACGACCGATTCGTGACGTTGACCCCGCAAACGCTCCGCACGCTGAAGGCTCTCGTCTTCGTCGCGGCCCTCGTCCCCCTCGGGCGGCTCGCGGTCGGCGCGTTCTTCTTTCCCGAATGGCTCGGTGCGAACCCGGCCGAGTTCATCACGCGCTCGACCGGCGACTGGACGCTGCGGTTCCTGCTCATCACCCTCGCGGTGACTCCGCTCCGGAAGCTCTTCGGGTGGCATTCGCTCGCCGCGTTCCGGCGGATGCTCGGCCTGTACGCGTTCTTCTACGGCGTCGTGCACCTGTCGAGCTACGTCACCTTCGACCACGTGTTCGAGGTGACGGAGATCCTCAAGGACATCGTCAAGCGGCCGTTCATCACGGTCGGCTTCTCCACCCTCGTGCTGATGACCCCGCTCGCGGTCACGTCGACGAACCGGATGGTGCAGCGGCTGGGTGCGAAGCGCTGGCTCGCGCTCCATCGCCTCGTCTACGTCATCGCGCCGCTCGGGGTGCTGCACTTCTGGTGGATGGTGAAGCGCGACATCACCGAGCCGGCGATCTACGCGGCAATCCTCACCGCGCTGCTCGGCTACCGGGTGTGGGCGCGCTTCAAGGACCGCCGCCGTCGCGCGCGGCCCGGTCGGCCAGCCGCGGCCGAACGCCTGAGCGTCAGCCCCGACGGGTGACGTACAGGAGCCCCGGCTCGATGTAGAGCTCGTTCTCGTCGATGCGCCGCTGGTACCCCGGCGGCACCACTCCGGCGAAGTCGTACGTCATTCCCTTGAACGTCACGTTGCGGTGGACGGCCGCGCCGCAATAGGTGCCGATCACCTCGGCCACGGCCTCGAGCGCTTCCCGACGCTTGACGATGACGCCGTAACGCCGGAAGTACTCCGGGCTCTCCCAACGCTCGAGCTCGTACTGCACCGCCCAGTGCAGCGGCAGCGCGATGGCCAGCATGATCAGGATGCACGAGAGGACGAGCATGCGGCCACTGTAGGCCGCGGCGGCAGCGCGTGGAAGCCGCCCGATGGGCTAGTCGGGCGGCACTAGCCCCTGACGGCGGGCTTACGGGTCGCGCCGCCTACTGCGCGCGCGGCTTCAGCCGTTCCGGCAGGAGCCGGCGGACGGGCCGCAGGACGGCGCGGGTTTCCACCAGGGAGTAGGCGGCCGGCACGACGACCAGGGTCAGCAGCGTCGAGGTGATCATCCCGCCGATCACCGCCACGGCGAGCGGCTGGTTCGTTTCCGATCCCGCACCGAGGCCGAGCGCCGCGGGCGCGAGCGCGAGGACGATCGTGGCCGAAGTCATCAGCACCGGCCGCATCCGGATCGGGCAGGCGTCGCGCAGCGCTTCGTCGATACCGAGCCCCTCGGCGCGCCGCTGGTTGGTGAGATCGACGAGCAGGATCGAGTTCTTCGCCACCAGGCCGATCAGGAGCACGAGGCCGATCATCGAATAGATGTTCAGCGTGAGCGGCTGGATCTCCGCACCGAGCCAGGTGGCCACCTGGACCGCCGGGACCGCCAGCCACAGCGAGAAGAGCCCGCCGACGATCGCGAGCGGGACCGCGAGCATGATGATCAGCGGCTGCACGAACGAGTTGAACTGGCTCGCGAGCACCATGAAGAGCAGGATCGACCCGACGACGAACGCGAACATCACGTAGCGCGTGGTCTTGCCGAGCTCTTCGGCCTCGCCGATGAACTGGACGCGGTACCCGAGCGGCAGCCTCTCGCCCGCGGCGCGCACGATGTCGACCGCATCGCCGAGCGACACGGCCGGGATGTTGTAGAACGTGGCCGCGTACTCCAGGTCGAATCGCCCGATGACGGCCGGCCCGAGCAGCTCCTGGAACTTCGCGACGCTGTCGAGCCGGATCAGCTGTCCCTGGCGGTTGCGCAGGTAGATCTTCGAGAGATCGGCCTGCTGCAGGAACTCGCCGTCCTTCGCCTTGACCCGGATGTCGTAGCGCTGACCGTCGCCCGGCTCGTCGTTGTACTTCGCGATGTCGACCCCGCCGGTCAGCATGTTCAGCGCGGACGCGACGTCGTTCGCGCTCAGCCCGAACGCCTGCGAGCGCGTGCGGTCGGGCGCGAGCACGAGCTGCGGGAGGTCGAGCTGGAGATCGGTGTCCATGCGCCCGATCGCGGGATTCGCCTGCAGGCTCCGCTGCAGCTCGGTCGCCTGGCGTCCCATCTCCTCCAGGTTCGGGCCGGTGACGACGAACTGCAACGGCTCCGTCCGCTGGCCCTGGAACACGCCGAAGCCGCGCGCGAACACCCGCGCGCCGGGCACCTGCGCGATCTCGCGCCGGATCGTCGCCAGCACCTGCTGCTGTGATCGCATGCCTTTCGCCCGGCGCTCCGCCTTGGGCAGCATGCGGATGACGAGCGTCGCCTGGTTCACCTGCTGCGCCGAACCGAGCCCGATGATGCCCCATTCGGTCACGACCTCGGGGAACTGCTTGACGATCTCCTCGACCTGACGCAGCCGGGTCTCGGTGTAGTGGATCGACGAGCCGAGCGGGGTCCGCATCGTGATCAGGAAGCGGCCCTCGTCCTGCGCCGGGGCGAGCTCCTTGCCGATGTTGTTGTAGAAGTACACCGTCGAGAGCGACACGAGGAGCGTCGCCGCGAGCACCGTCCACCGGCGGCGAAGCGCGAGCTCGAGCAGACGGCGGTACACCCGTTCCATCCCGCCGAAGAACCGGTCGAGCGCGCGGTGCACGCGCCCCTCGTGCTTGTGAACGCGCAGGAACCGCGAGCACAGCATCGGCGTGAGGGTCAGCGATACGAACCACGACACCAGCACGCCGAAGGTGACCACCACCGCGAACGACTTGAAGAACTGCCCGATGACGCCGCCGATGAAGATCACCGGCGCAAAGATCGAAACGAGCGACAGCGTCGCCGCGAGCACGGCGAACGTGACCTCGCGGCTGCCGTTCATCGCCGCCGAGATCGGGTCGGGATCGAGGTGCTCGCGATGGCGAAAGATGTTCTCGAGCACCACGATCGAATCGTCGACGACGACGCCGATCAGCAGCAGCAGTGCGAGCATCGTCACCGAGTTGAAGGTGTAGCCGAAGAAGTAGATCACCGCCACCGATCCGAGCAGCGACACCGGGATCGCGACGGCGATGATCAGGGTGGACCGCAGGCTGCGCAGGAAGAAGAGCACCACCAGCGAGGCGAGCAGCGTGCCCTCGAGCAGGTGCTCCTTCAGCGCCCGGATGCTCTCGCCGATGAAGACCGCGTCGTTCTGGACGACGTCGATCTTGATCCCCGGCGGGAGGCTCGGGACGATGTCGTGGTCGAGTCGCTCCAGAATCCGCTCGACGATCGCCACGGTGTTGGTGTTCGGGATCTTTACCGCGCCGAGCCCCACCGCGGTCTGGCCATTGAAGCGCGCGAGCTGGCGGAAATCGGAGAGCCCGTCCTCGATTTCGGCGATGTCCTTGAGCCGGATCGGCGAGCCGTCGCGGAAGCCCACGATCATCTTCTCGAGCTCGTCCATGTTGTGGAACTCGAGATCGAGCTTCACCAGGTGCTCGGTCGCGCCGCCGACGATGAACCCGCCGGCGACCTGCAGGTGCTCGCGGGTGAAGGCGTCCTGGACGTCCTGCGCCGCGATGCCGAAGGCCGCCATGCGGCCGGGCAGCAGGTTCACGCGGATCGTGCGGTCGCGCCGGCCGCCGACGCGGACCTCGCCCACGCCGTCGATCGTCTCGAGCTTCTTCTTGATGACGTTGATCGCGTACTGGTTGAGCTGCTGCTGCGTACGATCGCCCGAGATCGCCATCCAGAAGATCGGCGTGGTGTTGGTCTCGACTTTCGCCACCACCGGCGGATCGGCGTCCTTCGGCAGCCGGCGCAGCACCTGGTTCACCTTTGCCTGCACCTCGTTGAAGGCGACGTCGATCCGCTTGTCGAGGTTGAAGGTGATGTTGATCTGCGAAATGCCCGGCGACGAGGTGGACTGGATGTGCTCGATGCCGGGCACGCTGTTGACCGAGCCCTCGACGACGCCGGTGATCGCCGCGTCGATGACGTCCGGGTTGGCGCCCTTCAGCGTGGTCTGGACCGAGACCACCGGAAACTCGACGTACGGGAGCTTGTCCATCCCGACCCGCTGGTAGGCGATCAGGCCGAACAGCACCAGCACGGCGTTCAGCATCACCGCGAGGACGTGGCGCTTGATCGAGAGCTCGGGCAGCGTCACGACGCGCCAGCCTTCGACGCCGGGGCGATCGGCTTGGCCGCACCGGGCCGCTCCGCGGTGGGCACCGGCCCGGACGGCGGCGCGGACTTCTCGCCGCGCGGCCGCGAGATCGCGACGATCGCGTTGTGGGTCAGGAACCCCGCGCCGTCGACCGCGATCGTCTCGCCGCCGGCGAGCCCGG
The DNA here is from genome assembly GCA_963789885.1 of uncultured beta proteobacterium. Taxonomy (GTDB): domain Bacteria; phylum Pseudomonadota; class Gammaproteobacteria; order Burkholderiales; family SG8-39; genus DATEDA01. The sequence goes on from CAWBNB010000005.1 coordinate 482,758, forward strand.
CGGTGATCTCGGTCAGCCCGCCGTGCCGGTAGCCGGTCTCGACGACGCGCTGAACCGCCTTCCCGTCCTCCACCAGGTAGACGACCTTCCCGGCCGGTCGCAGGACCACGCTCTGTTCCGGTACGACGACCGCGGCCGGCTTCCGCCCGGTCACGACCTGGGCGTTGACGGTGCCGCCGCCGCGGAACTTCCCGTCGGTGCCGAACTTGACGATGACGTCGAGCGCGCGGCTGGTCGCCGTGATCGTCGGCCGGATCTCGTCGATCTTCGCCTCGACGACGAGGTCGGGCACGAGCGGCGAGCTGAGCCGCACCAGCTGGCCGACCTTCAGCCGCGACGCGGCGCTCTCGGGGAACGGCAGATGCGCGTGGACGAGATGCGTGCCGACGAGCTGGAACAGGGGATCGCCGAGCTTCACGTAGTCGCCGGGGGCGACGATCTGCACCTCGACTTCGCCGTCGATCGGCGAGACGACCCTGGTCTTGCGCTGGGTGTTGCGGTTGGCGTCGAGCTTCGCGCGCGCGGCGGCGAGCTGCTCGCGGATCGCCTTGCCCTGGGCGACCGACTCGTCGAGGGCGTTCTGGGAGATGTAGTTCTTCTCGACGAGCTTCTGCTGGTTGGCGATGATCCGGTCCTGGTTCGCCACCAGCGCCTCGAGCCGCGCGATCTCGGCGCTGTCGGCCCGCGCCTGGATCTCGAGATCCGAAGCGTCGATCTCGGCGAGCGGGTCGCCCCGCTTCACCTTCTTGCCGACGAAACCCTGGACGCTGACCACGCGGCCTGCGACCTCCGCGCCGACCTTCGGGTCGATGAAGTTCTCGAGCGCACCGACCGACTCCTCGATGACCTCCAGCGTGCGCACCTCGGCCTTGGCGACGGTAACGAGGGTGGCCTGGGGGCCGGCCTGCCTCTTCGTGGCGGCCCGGTTGTCGTCGCAGCCGGTGGCGAATGCGGCGAGCGCAGCGACCGCGAGGGAGAGTCTCTTCACTGGTGGGGATCCGTGTCTGTCCGCCGACCCGCGCCGGGGGAAGTGGACGCTAACAGCCGCGCCGGGGAGCGGTCAATGAGCCGCGTCTAGGGGAGGCGATGCTCCGTCGCGAACAGGGAGGACACCGACTCGCGCTCGCGCACCAGGTGCGCGAGCGCGCCGTCGACCATGACTTCGGGCGCCCTCGGCCGGCTGTTGTAGTTCGAGCTCATGACCATGCCGTAGGCGCCGGCCGACAGGATGGCGAGGAGATCCCCCTCGGCGAGCGCGAGCGGGCGGGCGTGGCCGAGGAAATCCCCGGTTTCGCACACCGGCCCGACGACTTCGTACACGCGTTCGGGCGCGCTGCGGCGCGCGACCGGCACGATGTCGTGCCACGCGTCGTAGAGGGCCGGGCGCAGCAGATCGTTCATCGCCGCGTCCACGATCGCGAAGTTCCGGTCGGGCGCGTGCTTGAGGTGCTCCACCCGCGTCAGCAGGACGCCGGCGTTGCCCACGAGCGTGCGTCCCGGTTCGAGCAGTATCTTCTGCGGCCGACCCGCGAGGCGGCCGAGCAGCGGCCCGAGGTACTCCTCCGGCGACGGCGGGCGCTCGTCGCGGTAGCGAATGCCCAACCCGCCGCCCAGGTCGATGTGGTGCAGCGCAATACCCTCCCGCGCCAGGGCATCGATCAGCTCGAGCGCCTTGTCGAGCGCAGCGACGAACGGCGCCACCTCGGTCAGCTGCGATCCGACGTGGAAATCGATCCCCACCACCTGGAGATGCCGCGACGCGGCGGCCTTGCGGTAGAGCCGGAGCGCGTCCTCGCTCGCGACGCCGAACTTGTTCTCCCGGAGCCCGGTCGAGATGTACGGATGCGTCTTGGGATCGACATCCGGGTTCACGCGCATCGACACCGGTGCGCGGCTGCCCGTCTCGCCCGCGATGCGCTCGATCCGCTCCAGCTCGCCCTCCGACTCGACGTTGAAGCAGAGGATGCGCGCGGCGAGCGCCTGCCCGATCTCGGGGACCGATTTGCCGACGCCGGAGAAGACCACCTTGCCGGGATCGCCGCCCGCGGCGACCACCCGCGCGAGCTCGCCGCCGGAAACGATGTCGAACCCCGCACCGAGCCGCGCGAACACGTCGAGCACCGCGAGGTTGGAGTTCGCCTTCATCGCGTAGCACACGAGGTGATCGCGGCCGGCGAGCGGAGCGCTGAACGCGCGAAACGCGCTCTCCAGCGCGGCGCGCGAGTAGACGAAGCAGGGCGTGCCGAACCGGCGCGCGAGCTCTTCCAGCGGGACCGACTCGGCGTGCAGCCGGCCGTCCCTGACGGCGAACGGCGTCACGTCATTTCTTCTTGGTGACGACGTCCTGGCCCTCGGGCGGCGGGAGGTACAGCGCGCCCTTGGAGCCGCACGCGGCGAGACCGAAGGCGATGAGCAGCAGCAGGGCGACGACGCGACGCATAACGGCGCCGTGAATCATACACGGCGCGTAGGCGGGGATTTGCAAGGGGGCGGCGCCCCTAGCTCCGCGTGCGGGGCTAGAACAACTGGTTGCGGACTTCCTCGACGGTGCGCGAGGCGCCGCGTTCGGCGGTCGCGGTGCCGTCGGCCGGCGGCAGGAACTCGCGATAGAAGTACTCGGCGATGAAGCCGTCCGGCGACTGCATGCCGGTCTCGGGGTCGATCCGCACGCTGACCACGCCGGGCGGCGGCTCGGGCTGCATCTCCGGCACGCCCTTGAGCGCAGTCCGCATGAAGCCCATCCAGATCGGCAGCGCCGCCGCGGCGCCGGTCTCGTTCGTGCCGAGCTTCTTCGGCTGATCGAACCCGATCCAGGCGATGCCGACCAGCCCCGGCTGGTAGCCCGCGAACCAGGCATCGATGTAATCGTTGGTCGTGCCGGTCTTGCCGGCAAGATCCTTCCGCCCGAGCGAAGCCGCGCGCGCCCCGGTGCCGATGCGTACGACGTCGTGCATCATGCTGTCCATGATGAACGCGTTGCGCGCGTCGATCGCGCGCAGGGTCGGGTCGCCCGCCTTCACCGGCTGCGCCTGTGCGAGCAGGTTGCCGCGGTCGTCCACGATCTTCTCGATCAGGTACGGATCGATCCGGTAGCCGCCGTTCGCGAACACGGCGTAGGCGCGCGACATCTGCCACGGCGTGACCGAACCGGCGCCGAGCGCGAGCGTGAGATAGGGCGGGTGCTTGTCGGCGTCGAAGCCGAAACGGGTGACGTAGTCCTGCGCATACTGCGTGCCGATCGATTGCAGCACGCGGACCGAAACCATGTTCTTCGACTTCGCGAGCGCCATCCGCAGGCGCATCGGGCCTTCGTACTTGCCGTCGTAGTTCTTCGGCTCCCACACCTGGCCGCCGGTCAGTGCGGCGTCCACGACGACGGGCGCGTCGTTGACGACCGTCGCCGCGGTGAATCCCTTCTCGAGCGCGGCCGAGTAGATGAAGGGTTTGAACGACGAGCCCGGCTGGCGCCACGCCTGGGTGACGTGGTTGTACTTGTTGCGGGAGAAATCGAAACCGCCCACGAGCGCCTGCACCGCGCCGGTCTGGGGATCCAGCGCGACGAACGCCGCCTCGACGTCGGGGAGCTGGAGGATCTGCCAGCCGAGCTTCTCGTCCTTCTGAATGCGGATGACCGCGCCGCGACGGATGCGGCGGTTCGGGGGCGTCTTCTCGGCGAGCGACGACGCCGCGAAGCGCAAGCCGGCATCGGCGATCGTCACGATCTCGCCGCCGCGGCGGTAGGCCTTGACCTCCTTCGGGCCCGCCTCGAGCACTACCGCCGCGAGCAGATCCTCGCTGTCGGGGAACTCCTGCAAGACCTCCTCCAGCGGCTCCTCGGGCGCGCCTTTGGGCAGGTCTACGTAGCCCTCGGGACCCCGATACCCGTGCCGGCGGTCGTACTCGAGCACGCCGCGCCGCAGCGATTGATACGCCGCCTCCTGGTCGCGCTTCGTGATCGTCGTGTAGACGCGGAACCCGCGGCTATACACGTCGTCCGGGTAGCGTTCGTAGAGGACCTGCCGGACCATCTCGGCGACGTGCTCGGCGTGCACGGCGAAGCCATCGATGTCGCGGCGCACGACCAACGGGTCCTTCTGCGCCGCAGCAAACTGCGCGTCGTTGAGGTACTCGAGTTCGTGCATCCGGCGCAGAACGTACAGCTGCCGCTGTTTCGCGCGCTTCGGGTTCACGACGGGGTTGAAGCTCGACGGCGCCTTGGGCAATCCGGCCAGCATCGCCGCCTCGGCCGCGGTCACGTCGGCGAGCGGCTTGCCGAAGTAGATCTGGGATGCGGCCGCGAACCCGTATGCCCGCTGGCCGAGGTAGATCTGGTTCAGGTAGATCTCGAGGATCTGGTCCTTGGACAGGCTCGATTCGATCTTGAAGGCGAGGAGCGCCTCGTAGAGCTTGCGGGTGAGGGTTTTCTCGCTCGAGAGGAAAAAGTTGCGGGCGAGTTGCATTGTTATCGTGCTCGCCCCCTGGCGCTTGCCTCCGGCAACGAGGTTGGAGTAGGCTGCCCTTATGACGCCGACATAATCGACGCCCTGGTGCTGGTAGAAGCGCTCGTCCTCGGCGGCGAGCACCGCCTGCTTCAGTATTGGGGGCACCTCGGCGATCCGGACCACCGCGCGGCGCTCCTCGCCGAACTCCCCGATCAGGGCCCCGTCGGCGGTGTAAACGCGCAACGGGATCTTCGGCTGGTAGTCGGTCAGCGCGTCAATCGGCGGGACTTTGGGGTAGGCGACCAGGAGCACGAAGGCCCCGGCGAGCGCCCCCAGGACCGCCAGCCCGGCGAGCAGGGCGACGGGGAAGGCGAACCAGCGTAACCACTTCAAAGGCGGAGTCTTTCTGGGAGTTGGTGGCGTCATTATAGGGACCCCCCTTGCCAACACAATCGTGAAAAATTGACTAGACGAGCCTTGTACTTGTTGCTAGGCTTTAAACTAAATTCTTAAGCAGGCGCCTAAACGTTCGGAACCAAAGGGGAATTTGGGGTTTCGGGGGGAGGATTCGCAGTTGCAACTCGACATTTTCAAGCCCAAAGCGCCGCCGCTCTTTGGGATGGACATCAGTTCCTCCGCCGTCAAGATGGTGGAGCTCGCCGACGCTGGCAAGGGCGCGCAGCGCGTCGAGCGCTATGCCATAGAGTCGCTCGCGAAGGATTCGGTTCTCGACGGCAACATCGCCAACCTCGAGTCGGTCGCCGAAGCGGTCCGCCGCGCGTGGAAGAAGCTCGGCACCCGCACCAAGAACGTCGCCATGGCGCTGCCGACGGCGGCGGTGATCACCAAGAAGATCGTCTGCCCGGCGGGCCTGCGCGAGGAAGACCTCGAGGTCCAGGTCGAGGGCGAGGCAAACCAGTACATCCCGTTCGCCCTCGACGAGGTGAACCTCGACTTCCAGGTGCTCGGACCGGCGCCATCGGGGCCGGAGGAGGTCGAGGTCCTGATCGCCGCCTCCCGGAAGGAAAAGGTCGAGGACCGCGTCGCGGTCGCCGAGGCCGCGGGGCTCAAGGCCCTGGTCATGGACGTCGAGTCCTACGCGATGCAGACCGCCTTCGAGCTGATCCGCCAGCAGCTGCCGAGTGAGGGGCGGGACCAGAACGTCGCCGTCGTCGACCTCGGCGCGAGCATCATGAACATCACGGTCCTCCGCAACGACCAGGCGGTCTATACCCGCGAACAGGCGTTCGGCGGCAACCAGCTTACCCAGGACATCGCGCGGCACTACGGGCTCTCGAGCGAGGAGGCCGAGAACGCCAAGCGCTCCGGCGGGCTCCCCGACAGCTTCGAAGCCGAGGTGCTGCGGCCGTTCATGGAGAACGCCGCGCTGGAGATCCAGCGCGCCATGCAGTTCTTCTTCACCTCCACCCAGTTCAACGCGATCGATCACATCCTGCTCACCGGCGGGACCTCGACCCTGCCCGGGCTCGAGGACATGGTCAGCTCGCGCGTTCGCGTGAATGCCATGGTGGCGAATCCCTTCGCCAACATGTCGATCTCGCCCCGGATCCAGCTGAAGAAGCTCATCTCCGACGCGCCGGCGCTCATGATCGCCTGCGGGCTCGCGATGCGGAGGTTCGACGAATGATCCGCGTCAACCTGCTGGCGCACCGCGAGGAGCGCCGCAAACGCCAGCGCCGCCAGCTCGGGGTGATGGCAATCGTTTTCGCCGCGCTCGGCGGCGCCGTCTGGCTCGCCGTGCACGGGATCATCGCCGGGTACGTGTCCGCACAGGCCGACCGCAACGACTTCCTCAAGAAGGAAAACGCGAAGCTCGACAAGGAGATCGAGGAGATCCGCAAGCTCCGCGACGAGATCAACGCGCTTCTCGCCCGCAAGCAGATCATCGAGGCGCTGCAGACCGACCGCGCCCGCGCGGTCGAACTCCTCGACCAGCTGGTGCGGCAGACGCCCGACGGCGTCTACATCAAATCGGTCAAGCAGGACGGTCTGAAGGTCAACATCAGCGGCTACGCGCAATCGAATGCGCGGGTGTCGACCCTGATGCGCAATCTGCAGAGCTCGCCGATCGTCGACATCACGCCGACCTCCCCCCAGCTCGTCGAGATCAAGGCGAGCGAGGTGAACAAGCGGCGCCTGTCGGAGTTCAACATGAACTTCAACATCAAGCGACCGGTGGTCGAAGAGCCGGGCAAGGCCGGCAGCGCCGCGAAGAAGGGATGAGCCATGGCCGGCGTCGTTGACCAGTTCAGGAATCTCAACACCCGCGATCCGGGCAGCTGGCCGCCGCTGCCCAAGCTGCTGCTGCTGGTTGCGATCCTCGCCGGTGTGCTCGGCATCGCCTACTTCATCGACTGGCAGGGCCAGCTCGATGAGCTCGAGGCGGGCCGTCAGCAGGAGGCGAAGCTCAAGCAGGAGTACGTGGACAAGAAGCGCCAGGCGGTGAACCTCGATCTCCTCCGCGCCCAGCTGCGCGAGATCGAGACCTCCTTCGGCACGCTGCTGAAGCAGCTCCCGAACAAGTCGCAGATGGAGGCGCTGCTCGTCGACATCAACCAGGCCGGCCTCGGGCGCGGGCTCCAGTTCGAGCTCTTCCGCCCGGCCCCAAGCGAGACGACGCGCGAGTTCTACGCCGAGCTGCCGATCGCGATCAAGCTGACCGGCAACTACCACGACATGGGCGCGTTCGCGAGCGACATCGGGCAGCTGCCGCGGATCGTGACGCTGAACGACATCGCGCTCAACGTGGGCAAGGACGGCACGCTCACCATGGACACCACCGCGAAGACCTTCCGCTACCTCGACGAGGAAGAGCTCTCGGCGCAACGCTCGGCGGCGAAAGCGGCGAAGGCGGCGAAGAAATGAAGCGCCCCGTCCTGATCATTGCTGCGGCCCTGCTCGTCGCGGGCTGCGAGAGCGGCGAGCAGCAGGAGCTGAGGTCCGAGCTCACGGCCCTGACCAAGGACCTGCGCGGCAAGGTCCAGCCGCTGCCGGTCGTGAAGCCGTACGAGCCGGTGCCCTACACCGCCTACGACCTCCCCGATCCGTTCGGTCCGGCGAAGATCCAGCTGGCGGCAAAGGGCACCGGGCCGGGAACCGGGGGCGGGCTCAAGCCCGATCTCAACCGGCCGAAAGAGCCGCTCGAGGCGTACCCGCTCGAGTCGCTCCGGATGGTCGGAACGCTCGAGCGCGCCAAGCAGACGTTCGGGCTCGTGCGGGCGGACGCGGGGCTGTATCGCGTCCGGGTGGGGAACTACATGGGACAGAATTTCGGCGTGATCACGAAGATCTCGGAAGCCGAGATCACGCTGCGCGAGCTTTTCCAGGACGCCGGGGGCGACTGGGCGGAGCGCGAAAGCACCCTCCTGCTTCAGGAGGCGGACGCCAAAGAGGCGAGGAAATGATGAGACCAAACAAATACCTGACCTTCGTCGTCGCGCTTGGCGCGTGGCTCTTCGCATGCGCCGTCTCGGCCCAGCAAAACTCGATCGAGGCGTTCAACGTCGCCGCCCAGGGCGGGCGCGTGATCGTGCGGATCACGACCAAGCAGCCGCTGGCGGCACCCCCGGCGAGCTTCACGGTGACACAGCCGGCGCGGATCGCGCTCGACTTCCCGAGCACCGCCAACGGGCTCGGGCGCACGACGCAGGAGATCAACGAGGGTGAGCTCCGCGGGATGAACGTCGTGCAGGTCGGCGACCGCACGCGGATGGTGCTCAACCTGCGCAACATGGTGACCTACGAGACGCAGATCGACGGCAACACCGTGAACATCGTGCTCACGCCAGTGACGGTCTCGCAGACGCGGCCGTCGCCGCGGGCGGAGCGCTTCGCCGAAGGTGCACCCGACCAGAAGCACGCGATCCGCGACATCGACTTCCGCCGCGGCCGGACCGGCGAGGGGCGCGTCGTGATCGAGCTCGCCGACGCCAGCACCGGGATCGACATCCGCCAGCAGGGCCAGCAGCTCATCGTCGACTTCCTGCGCACCGCGCTGCCGGACAACCTCCGCAAGCGCCTCGACGTCGGTGACTTCGCGACCCCGGTCTCGACGATCAGCACGTTCCAGCAGGGGGAGAACGTGCGCATGGTGATCGAGCCGAAGGGCCTGTGGGAGCACAACGCCTACCAGACCGACACGCAGTTCGTGGTCGAGGTGAAGCCGATCCAGTACGACCCCAACAAGCTCGTGCAGGGCACGCGGGGCGGCTACCGGGGCGAGAAGCTTTCGCTCAACTTCCAGAACGTGGAAGTCCGCAGCGTCCTCAACGTGATCGCCGACTTCACCGACCTGAACATCATCACGAGC